>CAVIJA010000019.1:0-34391 GCA_963643135.1 Alloprevotella sp.
CAAGGTCTTCTGTCCCAATGTAAAATTCCGGTAGAACCCTCAAGAGGGCATCGGTTTTGACGGTGCCCTCTTTACTTAACTGAAAACTTTTCGTATTTTTGCAAAAGTTTTCAGTAGTACTGAAAGGTTTTGGTGATACAGTGAAAAGTTTTCAGTACAAAACAACTAATTGACACTATGATTATTCGAGAACACTATTTGGCGAAAATACGTCCTTTTTACGACAGCGACCTCATAAAAATCATTACCGGAGTGCGGCGCTGCGGCAAATCGGTAATCAAAGACCAGATAGAAGAGGAACTGCGCAAGATGGGTAAACCTACTCTTTCGCTCGATTTCGAAAAGCTCTCGATAAGCGGGGAAATCAGCAGTGCGGATGATTTGGCCGCATACGTCACCGCCCATCTGGGCCAGGAGAAAACCTATGTGTTTCTGGACGAGGTGCAGATTGTCGAGAACTGGAATATCGCCTGCCGGTCATTGCGGCTTGAAAATCTGTCGCTGTTCATAACGGGCAGCAACTCAAAAGTACTTTCCAAAGAGTTGACCAAAGCCTTCTCCGGAAGATATGTCAGTTTCGAAATCCGCCCGTTCATCTACAGGGAGATTTGCGAATATGCCCGACAGACGGGCAACCCGCGCTCAATTACAGATTATCTGATTTATGGCGGATTCCCCAAGACGCTTGAATTCTCAGATAAGAACGCCATATTGACATACCTCAACGAACTGGACAGGCAAATCGTACAAAACGACCTCATAAACAGATACCATATCCGCAAAGATGTTTTGTTTGAGAGGCTTGTCAATTTCATACTGCGCTCAAACAGCCGCATATTCAGTGCCAGTTCTGTGCTGAAAATGCTTAAGGGCCAAGGTTTCACTGCATCCGTCAACACTGTTATGAAATACCTGCAATATCTGGAAGAGGCATTCATCATCCGTTCAATACCGCAGTATGAGACAAAAGCGAAACGTGAACTGAGGTTCTTCTCCAAGATATATGATGAGGATGTCGCTTTCAACAGTATTCGCCAGCCAGAAAACAGATATGACCTTACCCATAACCTTGAGAATGTAGTGTACAACGAACTTGTTTATATGGGGTACGAACTGTCCGTTTTTCGGATTGACTCGCAGGAAATTGATTTCATGGCCACAAAAAAAGGTAAAAGCTATCTTGTTCAGGTGGCTTATTCCATTGCCGATGACGCAACATACGCCAGAGAATTCGCCCTGTTCAACAAGCTGGATCAGACCTATCGGAAGATAATCATCACCACTGACGAGATTGACTATTCCACAAGCACCGTCAGGCACATTACCTTGAAAGACTTCCTGAAAATGGAAGAACTGGAGTAACGTATAAATGCTGAATCTATATGTACAACATCATCGCTGAGAGTCAGGAATACACCGTGGTCGCCGAATATGAGCGCGCGGCGACTCCTGCGGAAAGCTACCAGAGCGAAGCCGAACTGGAGAAAGAATTCATACGCCTCCTCGGGGAGCAGGGCTATGAGTATCTCCCCATCCATTCGGAAGCCGAGCTCATCTCCAACCTTCGCACGCAGCTGGAAAAGCTCAACTCCTACAGCTTCACGGACAGCGAATGGGAGCGTTTCTTCGGCGAATGCATAGCCAACAGGAACGATGACATCGTAGCCAAGACGCAGAAAATCCAGGACGACTATATCCAGGTCCTCAAAAGGGACACGGGAGAAAGCCTGAACATCAGACTTCTCGACAAGGACAACATCCACAACAACTTCCTCCAGGTCATCAACCAGTATGTCGAGGAGAGCGGGAACTACGACAGCCGATACGACGTCTCCATCCTTGTCAACGGGCTTCCGCTTGTGCATATCGAGCTCAAAAGGCGGGGCGTCCAGCTCAAGGAGGCATTCAACCAGATAAACAGATACCAGCGGGACAGCTTCTGGGCAGGATGCGGACTGTATGAGTATGTGCAGATATTCGTCATCAGCAACGGCACAAACACCAAATACTACTCCAACACCACCCGCGCCAGCCACATCAGAGAGCAGGAGGCGGGCGGCAGAAACAGGTCGAGGAAGACCAGCAACTCATTCGAGTTCTCGTCATTCTGGGCGGACAGCAGCAACAGGGTCATCACGGACCTTCTGGACTTCACCAGGACGTTCTTCTCCAGGCACACCCTGCTCAGCATCCTCACAAAATATTGCGTCTTCACCAGCGAGAAGATGCTTATGGTGATGAGACCATACCAGATAGCCGCCACGGAAAGGATTATCCAGAGAATCAATGTCGCCGAGAACTACAAGCTCTACGGCAGTATCAAGGGCGGGGGTTACGTCTGGCACACCACCGGCTCCGGCAAGACGCTCACGTCCTTCAAAACCGCGCAACTGGCGTCAAGACTCCCCTACATAGACAAGGTCCTCTTCGTCGTGGACCGCAAAGACCTTGACTACCAGACAATGAAGGAGTACAACCGCTTCGAGGAGGGAGCGGCTGACGGGAACACTTCCACGGCGGTGCTCCAGAGGCAGCTGGAGAATAAGGATAAGAATGGCGCTTATCACGATTACAGGATTATCATCACCACCATACAGAAGCTCTCCATCTTCGTGCAGAAGAACAAGAACCACCCTGTATTTCAGCAGAGGGTGGTGATAATATTCGACGAGTGTCACAGGAGCAACTTCGGGCAGATGCACACTGCCATCACCAGGAACTTCAGGAAATACAATCTCTTCGGCTTCACCGGCACCCCGATCTTCGCGCAGAATGCGCTGGCAGGCGGGAACGTGCAGCTCAAGACCACCGAGCAGGCCTTCGGGGACAAGCTCCACACCTACACGATAGTGGATGCCATCAACGACGAGAACGTCCTCCCGTTCCGGATTGACTACGTCAACACCGTCAAGGAGAAGGACGGCATCAGCGACGAGCAGATCCCGGCCATAGACCGTGAGCGGGCAATGGCCTCCACGGAAAGGATAGCGAACAACGTGAAGTATATCCTCGAACACTTCGATCAGAAGACCAGGAGGAGTTCGTATTATTCGTTCCGCGTGCTGGATGACATCCACAAGGTGGCAAGCGCGAGGAAGGGGGCTGAGGTCTCCGAACACAAGACGGAGCAGAAGCTCTGCGGCTTCAACGCCATGTTTGCAGTGGCGTCCATCCCTATGGCGAAGGCCTATTACAATGAGTTCAAAAGGCAGCAGGCCGACCTTCCGGAAGCGCAGAGACTGAAAGTCGCCACCATCTACAGTTACGGGGCGAATGAAGAGGAGATCGACGGGATGCTCGCGGAGGAGGACCCGGAGAGCACCACCCGGCTCGACCGGCAGTCGAGGGATTTCCTCGAAGAGGCCATCGGGGACTACAACCGTATGTTCTCCACCAACTACGACACCTCCTCCGACAAGTTCCAGAATTACTATAAGGACCTCTCGCTGAGGATGAAGAACCGGCAGGTGGACCTGCTGATAGTGGTGAATATGTTCCTCACGGGCTTTGACGCCACCACGCTCAACACCCTCTTCGTGGACAAGAACCTCAGGCAGCACGGACTGATACAGGCGTTTTCAAGGACGAACAGGATATTGAACTCCGTCAAGGTCTTCGGCAACATAGTCTGCTTCCGGAATCTCCAGCAGGCCACGGACGACGCCATCGCCCTCTTCGGGGACAAGGATGCAAGCAGCATCGTGGTGCTGAAGGACTTCCGCTCCTATTATGAAGGATACGACACGGAGAAGGGGAAGCACTGCTATGGTTACAGGGAGCTTGTGGAACAGCTTCAAAGCGAGTTCCCGGATGACCGTCCCATCGTGGGAGAAGAGGCGGAGAGACGCTTCGTGGCCCTGTTCGGAAGCCTTCTCAAATCCATCAATGTCCTTTCCTCCTTTGACCGCTTCGAGGGGATGAAGATACTCTCCGACAGGCAGTTGCAGGACTACCAGAGCGATTACCTCGACCTCCGGGAGAAGTGGAGACGGAAGAGAAGCGGCGACAGGGAGGACATAAATGACGACCTCGTGTTCGAGACCGAGCTTATCCGTCAGGTGGAGGTCAATATAGACTACATCCTCCTTCTCGTCCGGAAATACCACGAGAGCAACTGCACGGACAAGGAGCTGCTTGTCGGCATCTCCAAGGCCATAGGCTCAAGCCTTCAGCTCCGCAGCAAGAAGGAACTCATCGAGGACTTCATCAGCAGCGTGAATGCCGGCACCGATGTGGAGAGGAGCTGGAAGGACTTTGTCGAGCGGCGGAGGAGCGAAGACCTGGAAGAAATCATAGTCGGCGAGCATCTCAAGCCGCAGGAGACAAGGGCCTTTGTCGAGAACAGTTTCCGGGACGGAGCGGTGAGAACCACCGGGACGGACATCGACAGGATACTCCCGCCCATGTCCCGCTTCGGCGGCGGCAACAGAGCGGAGAAGAAGAAGTCCGTCATCGAAAGACTCCAGGCCTTCTTCGACCGGTATTTCGGCCTGTGAAAGGGCCGGCAATCTACCCACCTGCCTTTCAACGAAGAATGCCTCCGAGCGGACTCGGAGGCATTCTCTTGTGGCACCCTGTTCAAAGGGCTTGTCAGATGCTCTGCTCGATGGCGGCCTGAGCGGATGCGAGCCGCGCGATAGGCACGCGGAACGGAGAGCAGCTCACATAGTCGATGCCTATCTTGCTGAAGAACTTGATGGAATCCGGATCGCCGCCGTGTTCGCCGCAGACCCCGCATTTGAGGTCGGCGCGCCTTGCGCGGCCCGACTGCACGCCGTACTCCACAAGCTTGCCTACGCCCTTGGTATCGATGGTCTGGAACGGATCGGCATCGAGAATCTTATGCCCGAGATAGTTGCCCATAAAGGTGCCCACGTCGTCACGGGAGAATCCGAGAGTCATCTGGGTGAGGTCGTTGGTGCCGAATGAGAAGAACTCGGCGGCACGCGCCATCCTCTCTCCCGTCAGCGCGGCGCGAGGGATCTCGATCATGGTTCCGAAATGATATGTGATCGCCTGTTCCGTATGCGCCTCGACTTCGGCCTTGATGCGGTCGCAGATGGCCTTCTGGAAGCTGAGCTCCCTGGCTGACACCGTCACCGGAATCATTATTTCCGGCTGCGGGTGGAAGCCCTCCTTCTGGAGTTCCGCCACGGCGGTGAAGATGGCCCTGTACTGGGTCTCGGCGATGAGCGGATAGGTCACGTGCAGACGCACTCCGCGCAGACCCATCATAGGGTTGACCTCGTGCAGGCTCTCCCCTCTCTTGATGACCTCGGATACGGTGATGCCAAGTTCCTTGGCAATCTCCTCCTCCTTCTCCTCGGTCTTAGGGACGAACTCGTGGAGAGGCGGGTCGAGCAGACGGAATACCACAGGCTTGCCGTCCATCACGCGGAGAGTGCTCTTGACTGAAGCCTTGATGAACGGCTCCAGCTCCTCAAGGGCGGCCTTGCGCTCTTCGTCGGTATTGCAGAGTATCATCTTGCGCAGCTTGGCGAGAGGGACTTCGGAGTTCTTGCCGTAGAACATATGCTCGATACGGAAGAGGCCTATGCCCTCGGCACCGAACTGAAGGGCCTTCTGGGCGTCCTCAGGAGTGTCGGCATTGGCACGCACGCCGAGACGGCGGTATTTGTCGACGATGTTCATGAACTGGATGAAGAGCGGATTCTCGCTCGCGTCCATAGTCTCCACACGGGAGGCATATACGACACCCTTGGAGCCGTTGAGCGAGAACCAGTCGCCCTCCTTGTACACCTTAGGGTCGGAGCCGAACTTCACGGTCTTCTTCTCAAGGTCGATGACCATGGATTCGCAGCCCACGATGCAGCACTTGCCCCAGCCTCTGGCGACGAGCGCGGCGTGGGAGGTCATACCTCCGCGGGCGGTAAGGATACCGGCCGAAGCCCTCATACCCTGGATGTCCTCAGGAGAAGTCTCTTCGCGGACGAGAATCACCTTCTTGCCTGCGTCCGCGGCGGCCATAGCCGCTTCGGAGGAGAACACGAGCGTGCCCACGGCTCCGCCCGGAGATGCAGGGAGTCCGCGCGCCACCATCTTCGCCGCCTTCTCCGAAGCCGCATTGAGCACCGGATGGAGGATCTCATCGAGCTGTGAAGGGGAAACCCTCATCACGGCGGTCTTCTCGTCGATCATCCCCTCGGAGAGCATATCCATCGCCATCTGCAGGGCGGCGAGTCCGGTACGCTTGCCGATGCGGCACTGGAGCATCCAGAGCTTGCCCTCCTGAATGGTGAATTCTATATCCTGCATATCGCGGAAGTGGGACTCGAGCTTCTTGCGGATTTCGTCAAGCTCGGCATACACTTCCGGCATCGCCTTCTCAAGGGAAGGAAGTTTCTTGTTGTGTTCGTTCTTGGTGGCTTCGTTGAGCGGGTTAGGAGTGCGGATACCGGCCACGACATCCTCACCCTGGGCGTTGATGAGCCATTCACCGTAGAACTTGTTGTCTCCCGATGCCGGGTTGCGCGAGAACGCCACGCCGGTGGCGGAAGTGTCGCCCATATTTCCGAATACCATCGACTGTACGTTGACGGCCGTGCCCCAGTCATCAGGAATCTTCTCTATACGGCGATAGGCGATGGCCCTCTTGCCGTTCCAGGACTTGAACACTCCGCCGATGGAGCCCCAGAGCTGATCCTTGGCGGTGTCAGGGAATTCCACGCCGAGCACTTCCTTGACCTTGAGCTTGAACTTCTCGCAGAGGTCCTTGAGTTCTTCGGCGCTTATCTCGGTGTCGGAGGCATAGCCCTTCTTCTCCTTGAGTTCGGACATCATCCTGTCGAGCTGCTGGCGGATACCCTGTCCGTCCGCAGGCTCGATGCCTTCGGCCTTCTCCATCACAACATCCGAATACATCATGATCAGACGCCTGTACGCATCATAGACGAAACGCGGATTGCCGGTCTTGGCTATCAGCCCCGGAAGCGTCTCGGAGCAGAGTCCGATATTGAGGATCGTGTCCATCATTCCCGGCATGGAACTTCTCGCACCGGAACGGCAGCTCACGAGAAGCGGGTCGTTAGGGTCGCCGAATTTCTTGCCCATAAGCTTTTCGGTCGCGTTGAGCGCGGCCTTGACCTCCATCTTGAGGTCTTCCGTGTAGCCGCCGCCAAGCTCATAATATTCGGCGCAGCACTCTGTCGTAATCGTAAATCCTGCCGGAACCGGCATGCCGAGTCTGCTCATCTCGGCCAGATTGGCTCCCTTTCCACCGAGGAGCTCACGCATCGAGCCATCGCCTTCGGCCGTCTTGCCGCCGAAGCAATAGACTCTTTTCTTCGTTTCAAACATATTGATACTATTGATTAGATATTTCGGTTATAGCCCACAAATTTAGGAATTCTTCGCCACTCCCACAAATATTCGGCTCACAGCAGCTTTGCGGCCAGATCCGAGAGAGCGCTCCTCTCCCCCTTCTTCAGGAACACGTGCTGGAAGAGCTTCTGGCCCGCCATCTTCTCTCCGAGATGTGTCAGTCCGTTGGACCAGCGGTCCAGATACGGCTGGTCTATCTGGAAGATGTCTCCGGTGAATACCATCTTGGTGCCCTCTCCGGCCCGGGTGATGATGGTCTTCATCTCGTGAGGGGTGAGATTCTGCGCCTCGTCGATGATGAAGAAGCAGCGACCCAGACTTCTGCCCCTTATATATGCGAGGGGTTCTATCACCAGTTTGTCCTGCGAGAGCATGCTCTCGATCCGGAGAGCCTCCCTGGAACTCGGACGGAACTGGGCCTTGATGACGTTGAGATTGTCCATCAGAGGCTGGAGGAACGGGGTCATCTTGGCCTTCTGGTCTCCCGGAAGGAAGCCGAGTTCCTGATTGCCCAGCACCACTGCCGGCCTGGAGAGGATTATCTGTTCGTAGTCCTTCTCCTGCTCGAGTGCGGCGGCCAGGGCGAGGAGGGTCTTGCCCGTACCGGCCCCTCCGGTCAGGGACACGAGTTCTATCCTGCGGTCGAGCAGGGCGTCCAGTGCCATCATCTGCTCGTCATTGCGGGGGCGTATGCCGTATGCCGTCCGGGACTTTATCAGCACCATGCGGTCGGAAGCGGCATCGTATTTCGCGCAACTCGTCCCCTCCGGACCGGATTTCCAGCTGAACTTGTACAGCTGGTTGGGCTCCGGCCTAGACTTGCTCACCGCTGTCCTCGGGATTGAGGTCTGCGGCCCGTAACAGAGCGCCTGCATCTGTTCCGACGGGAGCGCAAGGGTCTGCACCTCCTTCTGGGAATTCTCTATCTTCTGCTCCTCCACCTTGTCGGTCAGGTAATCCTGGACTTCCATCCCCGCGGCCTTGGCCTTCAGGCGGAGATTGACGTCCTTCGTCACCAGGGCCACGAATACGCCGGGATGGTTGTCCCTGACCCACATCGCCGTGGCGAGGATGCGGTGGTCCGGGATGTCGTCCACGAATATTCCGGCGAATTCTTCGGAGAAGGGGCGGTTCGGCTCCACCTTTACCAGTCCCAGGCCCTTCCCTATCGGGAGGCCGTCCCTGCCGAAATTCCTGCCCTCCGTGATGCGGTCGATTTCCCGCATGAAGCCTCTGGCGTTGAATGCCAGGGCGTCGTTGCCTTTCTTGAACTTGTCGAGTTCCTCTATCACCGCGACGGGGATGACGATGTTGTTGTCCTGGAAACGCCGTATCGCACGGTAGTCGTGCAGAATCACGTTGGTGTCGAGGACGAAGATTTTGGATTTGCCCATAGTTCTGCCGTTATCAGTTTCAGTCTTCCCCTTCCGCGTTGCGGATCAGGGATTCCAATATTGTCTGTATCCCCGACTTGGCCGAAGCCTTCACCCGCACCCCGGAAAGGGCGGGATCAGGATGGCCCAGCGGGAAATATGCCACGTCCTGCAGGAGCAGTTCGGCATCGAGATAGTCAAAGTCCGAATCCCGTATCTGGATGATGACTCCGGGAACCTCGCCGAAAAGCACCCTCAGCGCGTGTTTCTCCTGATAGGAATGCAGCACGGAGGATATGTCGGCTTCGATGCCGCAGACCCCTCCGGTCAGGCGGCTCAGCGTCTTCATCATACCGCCCTCCCCAACAGTCGCTCCGCAGAGCGGCAGGGAGTCCTCGACGAACTCGCGCACCACTTCGAAGCAGTCGATGAAGCAATCGGCGTCGTTTATCTGCACCTGCGCCCCTCCTATGCCGGCTTCCTGCGCGAAGAGAGAGCCTCCGAGACGGAAATCCGCCGTGTCGAAAGGTATATATATCACCCAGCTCTGCGGGTCAGGCACGAGAGTCTGCGGACAGGCCCTGGACGGGCAGAGATGCGGGTCGGCTGTGCGGAAAGGTTCGCGGACAAAGATTTCGTCATCCTCCCCGGAATGTCCCGCAACGGCCTTGAAGCGGACCTCCCCGACGGAGGATGTGCGGGAATAGCTGACATCCGAGAAGCGCAGCCCGAGAGCGTCGATGTAGTCGGCGGCGTTCCTCACGGACTCGTAGAAGGCGGCCATAGCGCCGACCTCGCCTTCGTTCCAGCGCCACGAGGCCGAAAGCTTCAGGTCGCCGAGGCGGAAACTCCCCTTCTTCCACAGCGCGTCCTCAAGGGCCGAAGCGATGCGGAAACGGGTATATGAGTCAGGATAAGCGAGCGGCGGACGGCGGACGGCGGCAAGTACGGAATCCAGACCGGAGGCGATGTCAGCCGAGCCCATATCGAAGTTCCCGGCCGGAGAATCGACGGTTTCGTCCACGATAAGGCGCATTTCCCGCCCGGACGGGTCCGCCGCCATACTGTCGGTCACCGGCTCAAGCAGGCGGGCGGGAGAGAATTCCTGCCGGATGCCATCGATGACATATTGCGAGTACAGAGCTGATGTCTTTTCCGACATTGTTTTCCAATTCTGCGGCGACTTGTTTCCGCCGCTGACAAAAATAACTAAATTTGGCCTTTGTTGCAAATCGGCATCGGTCATAGAACAAGTTTATACTTTAAGTTTCGCAAGTGCGAAACTTAAATAAGTTTAATTTACACAACAAGTTACAATAGTTGCAAAACTTGAGCTTTGCAGGTATTATGAAATACGATAAGGAAAGTTACAGGGAGCTTGTCGCCGCTCTGTTCGAGAGGCATCCGTCAGTCCAGAGTGTCGGGTTCGCAGCCGGGGCATACAAACCGGGACTGGAAGGGATGCTGCGTTTCGACAAGGCTCTCGGAGAACCGTGGAAGAAATTCAGAACCATACACGTGGCCGGGACCAACGGCAAGGGTTCGGTGAGTTCGATGCTCGCCGCGGCTCTCTCCGCGGACGGGCTTGAGGCAGGGCTTTACACCTCCCCGCATCTGGTCGATTTCCGGGAAAGGATGAAAATCATCAGCGGCGGAGGCGCGGCTATGGTGAGCGAGGAATACGTATGGGACTTTCTGCATTCGGCTCCTCTTGAAGACTTGTCATTCTTCGAAATCACCACCGGTATGGCATTCAGCTGGTTCGCCTCGCGCAAGGCGTACGTGGCCGTGATAGAGGCGGGACTCGGCGGGCGGCTGGACAGCACCAATATCATCACCCCGGAGCTCAGCATCATCACGAGCATAGGACTCGACCACTGCGGGATGCTCGGCGACACCCGCGAGAAAATCGCTTTCGAGAAGGCCGGCATCTTCAAGTACGGCGTTCCGGCGCTGGTGGCAAGGCGCGACGGGGAGACAGCCCCCGTATTCGAGCGCAAGGCCGCGGAGGTGCATTGCCCCCTGTTCTTTGCGGACGACTTCGACGAGCCGGACTTCGGCCTGGATCTCAAGGGCCCGTATCAGCGGGAGAACCTCCATACCGTTCTCGCCGCACTGGAACTCCTCGGCATCAGCCCCGATACGGAAGCCTTGAAGCACAGCGGCTCCATCACCGGCTTCCGTGGACGCTGGGAAAAACTCCGGGAGGAGCCCGAAACGATTTGTGACATAGGACACAATCCGGATGCCCTGCGCATCAACTTCGCCCGCCTTGCGGACAGCGGCAGGCCGCTGTATATAGTATATGGAGTGATGGCCGACAAGGACTTCGACTCGATAAGACCGCTGATGCCGCAGCAGGCGGAATATTATCTCGTCGCCCCCGCCATCAGCCGCTCTCTCCCCGCAGATGAACTCTATGCCCGGACAGAGGGGCTCTCGCGCCGGAGTTACGGCAGTGTGGCCGAAGGAGTCAGGGCCGCCCTGCAGGACGCTTCCGGGGTGCCGGACAGTCTGGTCTATATCGGAGGAAGCAACTTTGTGGTTTCCGAATGCATCTCCTATCTGGAAAACGACAATTGAAAATGAAACGCATACTTTCAGCCCTGGTCCTTATGCTCGTGACACTGTCGCCATCTTATTGTGCCGTGGATGAGCAGCTGCACACCCTCACCGACCTCTGGGCGCGATACTACAAGGCGGAGAAAGACGACCTCCCGAAACGGCAGGCCTCGATTCTCGAATCGATCAAGAAGGAAGCCTCGCGAAAACGCCTGGCCTGGGATTACTATGACGCCTGCGACAAATACGTCCAGGTGCGTTCATCGGCGGACTGGAAGCTCCGCGACAGCCTCGAAAAAGCCAAATCCAAGGAAATCAAGACATTCGGAGAACCGGTGGCCGTGTATTACGACACCCGTTGGAGGGACGTCGACGAGCTTGTCGGCTATGTGAGAGAACACAGAAGCCGACTGGAAGAAAGCTGCAACCCGGGATTCTACCGTCATGACAATCTTATGGACGGCTTCGGGTTCGGCAGTGTGCTGCGGATACTGCTGCGCAACGACTACGACTATACTCTCTGGAGCCTTTTCGCCCGGGACAGGAACCACTCCGTGACGGCGGCCCTGATGGAGGAGCGTTTCGCCGGCAGATATCCATTCGACGCCTTATACGAATATGTCACCGTCACTTCGGACACCGGGGCGATGAAAGCATTCGCCGCCAGGCACGGAAGCGATGCGGTAGGAGTATTCGCCGAAGCAGCTCTCCTCCAGGACAGGTTCGACCGCCTCGGGAGGGACGGCGGCACTTCCGAAGACTTCCTGAAACTCGACGCCGACTGCGGCAGGCTCATCAAGAGGATAGACTCTTACTCCGGGGACGAGAGAAGCATCGCCGACTGCTGCCTGACGGCAAAAGTCATCTCGGATTGTCTCAACTCCAAGCTTCTGCAGGCTTGCGCCGCCGACGGGAAGCTCACGGTCCTGCTGCAGAATCTGTGCAGCGTGAGAGTCCGTCTCAAGAGCGGGAATACCGTCCTGATGGACAAGACTTTGAGCAATAAGGTAAAGAGTTTTTACCTCGCCGACACTCTTACGCTTGACCTTCATGCGACAGACGACGGCACATATAAAATCGAGTGCCGCTCCGAGGGGGAGTCAGAGGACATTGAATACGAAAAATATACCCTCTCCATAGCAGGCAGACGCAACTCCGGCGGACTCGGAGTATATGTCGCCGACTATGTCAGCGGAGAGCCGGTGAAGCAGTGCACCCTCACGCTCTATGACAGCACGGGAAAGCCGGTGGAGAGCGTGGAGAATTTCCGGATTGACGGATTCACCTCCGTGCCGGATGCGTTCGAGGGCATACTGTCCTCCGGGAAATGGGGTTACTGTGTCCAGGCCGGCTTCAGGGATGCCGACGGCAGACTGAGAAGCAGCCGCAGGCATCCGGTGTCCGTTCCGTCCTCCACCAGACCGTCATCAGACGAAAAGGAGAGGGTGAACTGCGAGCTCATCACCGACCGCAAGGCATTCAATCCGGAGGAGACCCTGCACTATAAGGTCATCCTCTATACGGGGACATACGAATACACGGCTGCCGGAGAGGGAATCACTCTCAAGGCCACACTCAGCGACGCAGAAGGGAAGGAGATCGCCACCCAGGAACTCTGCACCGGAGAATTCGGCTCCGCAGCAGGGGAATTCACCCTGAGCAGGGGATCGCGCGGCGGCCTCTATTCCATAGAAATCACCCGCGACGGGAAGCATCTCGCCGAAGAATCGGTGCTGGTGGACGAATTCGTCACGCCTACGTTTGACCTGAGCTGGACTCCGGACCGGAGGCTCTACCTCGCCGGGGACGGAATCAGCGTCCGGGGCAAGGTGAAGTCATATTCCGGACACGCCTTAAGTTCCGCCACCGCAAGTTACAGCGTCAGGGAATCCGGCAGCATCTGCGACGAGGGATCTCTGAGCTTAGACGCGAGGGGCGATTTCGAGATTGCGTTCAAGTCCAGCAATCAGGACAGGTACTACTCCTGCTACGTCGTCACGGTAAAGGTCACCGACGCCACCGGGGAGACTCTGGAGTTTTCCAAGTCCGTGAATGTCTATGGAAATCTGGAATTCAGCACCGGGATTGAAGACACCGCAAAGGGTTCGTTCCGGCTTAAGGACAGCGCGGAAGGCACGGATGTCATCATCACCGGCCCGCTCCGCTTCAGAGTCTCACAGGCCCGGAATGACAAGGACGGGGCTTCTCACCCGACATTCCGCTGCAACTACACCCTCAGACGCGGAGGCGAGACGCTCGCTTCCGGCAGCGCCTCGGTCGGGGAGAGGGTGGAGATAAGCCTCAACGGGAAGCAGGAGGGACTCTATGCGCTTGAAATCGAAGGTTCTGCCAGAGCCGACAACGGCAAAGAATATAAGAAGACCGACATCTGCAATATAATGTATGTGCCGGACGGTGCGGAAGCGCTCCACGATGAGGTGGAGAGCTTCTTCAGGGAGACAGAAGGCGACGGGCTTTCGCTGCAGATAGGCGCGAGCTGCGGACCGGTGTGGGCCGTGGCCGAACTCCACGGAGACGGCAACATGCTGCTGGACAGGCAGATGGTCAAGTTGACCGGAGTCCCCGGAGATAAAGGGTCGCTTGCGACGGTACGTTTTGAGCGCAAGGCGGACTACCCGTCCGAACTCAGTCTCAGCGTGCTGTGGTTCAGGGACAGGAACGACTACAGATATGAGCGTTCATTCTCCCTGCCGGGGAGGGAATATGCTCTGCCGCTGAGTTTTTCCCGCTTCCTCGACACCACCGCCCCGGGAAGGGATTACAGCTTCAGCATCAAGACCTTGGCAGGTGTCGAATGTGCCGCCACGATTTTCGATACCGCCACCGAGACGCTGCGGTCAAATGTCTGGAGAGGCGTCAGCCCCTACCGGAAGCCACAGCCGTATGTGTACTTCTCCGTCAGCGACGGGGTTGACGGAGGGAATTCGTACCCTGTGATTGCCTACGGCTCGCGGCGATTCGGGAGGATGACGAAGAACCTCTCCGCAGCTTCGCTTTATGACGCGGAGGCAGGAATGTACGAGTCCGCTGTCCTTTCATCAGCTGCGGACAGCCCGGAGGAAGGAGGATATATACGTGAGAATTTCGCCAACACGATAGCCTGGGAGCCGTTCCTGCGCTCCGATGAGAACGGCGACATACGCTTCAGTTTCCGCAACGCGGACAAGCTCTCGACCTACTGCGTGCAGCTTTTCGCCCACGACAAATCTATGCGCAGCAGCGTGCTGCGCCGCGAGATGGTGGTCACTCTGCCGGTGAAGATCGCTGTGGTGGAACCGCAGCATCTCTACGAGGGCGACCGCTATGTGGCGCGGGTGAGCGTGTCCAACGGCAGCTCTTCGAGCGTCAGCGGAACGGTCTCCGTCCGCTTTGTCGAGGGCCGCGACTACGCCTCCGCCAAGTCTCTGAGTTCCGGCAGCAGGCGCCTCAGCATCAATGCGGGAGAAAGTGCGGAATTCGAGTATGGAATTGACGCTCCGGCCATCTCCGAACTCGGCCTGCTTGTCAGCTTCACTCCGGAGGACGCGGCTCTGGGCTCTGACGCGGTATTTGTAAGCATCCCCGTGTCGGCTGCCGCGCAGACCGTCACCGAGGCTCACTCCGCCATCCTTCCTGCGGGAGCTGAGCGCGAGGCTCTGATAGAGTCCCTGCGGGGAGAGTTCGTCAATATGTCGGGTAGCGAGGCCTCCGTCAGGGAGATAAGTATCCTGGATATGCTACGGGAAGCTGTCCCGTCACGGCTCGAAGCCAAGGGGGAGGACATTCTCAGCCTGAGCGAAGTCCTGTATGCCGACTTCCTGCTGGGCAGGATTCCCGGCGCGACGCTACTGACCCCCGAGGAGCGCAGCGCCCTGACAGACAGAATCATCGCCTGTCATAACTCCGACGGCGGATTCGGCTGGTTCAAGGGGATGAGCTCTTCTCCGGTAATAAGCGCGACGGTTCTGGAAAGATTCGCCGGGATGGGTTCCGCCTGCCCGGAGGAGATCCGCAGTCTGCTTGAGAGCGCCGTGAGATACCTCGACTCCACATTCCTGTCCGACTCCGGACGGCCTATATGGTGCGGAGGCATCAGCCTCGGGCAGTACCTCTATGTCCGCTCCCTCTTCCCTGACATCCGGCCGGAGAGCAAGGGCATACCGGCCAAGACTCTCAAGGAATTCCGCAAGAGCGCCAAGGCTTATCTCGTCCCTTCCGGGGAGCGCGGCCTCAACGCCCGGATACTCGACAAGGCACGCCGCATCAGTACGCTCAAGGCCCTGACAAAAAAAGACGGAGGCGCAAGCCTCGCCTCATTCTTCGGAATCCGGGGCTTCTCTGCGGCCAGAATGTGCAAGTCTCTGGACAAGGACATCCTGTCGCTTACGGAATATGCCGTGCCGCATAAGAGCGGAGGAATCTACTATCCTAATGCCGTAATGCCGTGGAGAGGGCTGCTGGAGAGCGAGCTGTATGCCCACTCCCTGCTCTGCGACCTGCTTTCGGAATGTGGTCACGACGAAATTGCGGAAGGCATCAGGCTCTGGATTATGGTGCAGAAGGAGACGCAGAAGTGGGAGGACGATCCCGCCTATATCGAAGCCCTAGCTTCTGTACTGAATGGCGGCGAGGCGACCCTGCAGACCAAGGTCATCGCTCTCAGCGGCTCCGTACGCAAACCGTTCTCCGAAATCAGGGCCACCGGCAACGGCTTCAGCGTCAGCCGGGAATACTGGCGCGACGGGAAGCTCCTCGCCGAGGGTGACAGCCTGCAGGTAGGCGACAAAATCACGGCGAAATATCTGATATGGAACGGGGAGAACCGCAGTTTCGTAAGGCTTACCGCCCCGCGCTGCGCGGCATTCCGCCCTGTGGAGCAGAAATCCGGCCTCTACGGCCGGCAGGCACGTCCGCTCTCCGTCAGTGGTTGGATAGGATTTACACCGCAAGGCTATAGGAGCGTGTTCGCCGACAGGACGGAGTTCTGGTTCGACAGCTACCCGGAGGAGAACACCAGCGTCACCGAAGAGTTCTTCGTCACGCAGGAGGGCCGCTTCCAGTCCCCTGCCGTCGAGATAGAATCCCTCTACGCCCCGCACTACCGCGCCAACGGCGAGGGAGAGCTGCACGGCACTCTCAGATGATTTCTACGTCGGAGGAGCGTATCCAGCCCTGGCGGCCGTCGGAGAGCTCGATGTTGCGCCAATCCCCGACGGAGTCGATTACCCTGACCTTCGTCCCCTCGTGAAGAATGAACAGGTCTCGGGAGGAATCCGACGAAGGTGAGCTCTTGACCGGGCTGACGGCACGGACCACAATGGCGCCGTCTTCACGGGAATAGTCCGCCCGCTGACGGAAAGCCATCGAGACAGAAAGGACGCAGAGCAGGAGCGAGACAATCCCTGCGGCGAAAGCGCTCTTGCGGGCGGTCACGCTGCGACCAAGCAGGAAGACCAGCAAAAAGGCAATCACAATGGCGAAAAGAACGATGCCTGTCCCCGCCCACACATCGGACGGCAGAAGCCTGCACAGGTTTCCGACCCACACGTTCAGGAAGAACGTTGGCACACTCTCTATCTTGTCCTGCAGCCCCGCCCGGGCGAATTCGAGATTGAATCGGGCATCGGAATGGGAGGGGTTCAGACGAAGCGCACGCTCGTAATTGAGAATCGAGTGTGCGATGTCGCCCTCACGGAAAAAGGCGTTGCCGATATTGTAGTAGAGGTCTGCGGACTCCAAGCCCATATCCGCAATCCGCCCCCAGGCATCCCCGGCTGCGGCCCAATCCCCTTCGGCATAGGCTGCTGTCCCGGCTGACCACAAAGAATCAGCCATAGCCTTTTCAGCTCCGGCCTGTGCCGAAACGGCCGGCAAAATCGCGAGAAGAACCGCGACAAGCGGCGCAGCGCCGGCTCCGCCGCGAGTCTTATGCCTGTTTCTGTTCATACAGTTGTCAATTTCCGAAATCACACGCACCGCCTTGTCATACTGTGCACCAAGCTCCTGCATCTGGTCCGCAGGGGCGTAGCGGGCATACTCGCAAGCATCCAGCAAGGCGAGGTAATCCGCGGCGAGAGCCTGCGGGACACCGTTTTCTTCCAGTTTGGAGCTGATGTTCTCCTTGCTCATATCGGAGATGTCCATATTGAGCTTGTCGGAGACATATCCGAAGAGAGTCTTGTGCAATTCCTCGTAGAATGCAGTATAGAGGTTGTCCTTAAGGTAGGCCTCGGCCCTTGCAAGCCGCTTGCGCGCCATCTTGTTGGCAGCGCGGTTCTTGCTCCCGACCACGTCGGCTCTCAAAGCCGCCGAACGGCGCAGGCCGAAGTACACGCCGGCGCCGATGAGGGCGAGCGCGGCCACTATGATGAAGAAAGCCGGACTTCCCGCAAAGAAGACCCCTGCACGATGGAAGGACGGACGGTCGGTGGAGATATATCTGATATCGCTGCCTATGTTGCGCACATCCTTGCCTGCGCCGCCCATAAGCTGCACTTCGCCGGAAGCGGAAGCCTGGGCATTGTTGCCCTTGGCGACCTTGATTTCCAACGGACCGGAGGAAAGCGTCACGTAGCGGGAGGCCTTGTTGTCATAATAGGAATACTCGACAGGGCCTATGACGAAGTCTCCGGCGCTGCGCGGAATGAACGGATATTCAAACACTTTCCCGCCCTGCACCTCGGAGGTCTTCACGTCATAAGCCTCGAAATCCGGCGGGAAGGATATCTTCGGGGCCTCAAGCAGGGCCACGTTGCCCGTTCCCGTCACGGTGACCTTCAGCGAAGCCGCATCGTGGGTCAACAGGGAGTCGCGGGTCAGTTCCGCGTTCATCTTGAACTGACCGACCCCGCCGCCGAAGCCGGCGGGCGCTCCCGCCGGGAGCGCGCTGACCTTCACGGTCAGCGGGTCGGTCGCAATCCGCTTGCGTATCGTCTGATAGTCGTCCTGGAAGAAATCGTCGAAGATGCTTCCGCTCGGCTCACGCTTCGTCCTGACATTGACAAGGCAGACGAGCTCAGCCGGACTTATGCGTATCTCGCCCGCTTTCTGCGGGATGAGCGTCCAGCTCCGCAGCACGGCGGTATTGTATATCCTGTCGTCGAGGCTCTCCCTGCGGAACTCGATATTGGTCGGCGACTGCAGCTCCTGACTCCAGAAGCCGTTGAAATCCGGGAACTTGGCATTTTCGAAACCGGCTATATTCACCCTCTGATAGAGTTTGAGCGTGGCTGTGACGCTCTCCCCCACCATCACGGAGCGCTTGCTGAGGGTCAGCCTGAGGAACAGATCCTCCGCCGGCACGCTCCCCGCGACAGAAGAGCCGCCCTGCGAAGAGGAAGAAGAAGATGATGACGACGAGCCGGCATTTGAAGACGAATTGTCCGAGACGACCTCAAGCTCCGGCATATCGGAGCTGTATTCCCTGCCCTTGACCGTGACCTTCGCCGCCTGCAGCCTGAAGTGTCCGGTCCGCTTCGGCAGAAGGACATAGGTATAGGTGGTCTGCGAAGATTTCGTGCGCGAACCGTTGACTATGGTCACGGAAGACGACCGCCCCTTTTGCGGCCCCCACACTATCTGGAAATCTTCTCCTGCGTCCCATTCGAAATCCGACGGGGCGTCCTCGCCCGAAATCACGAAAGTCACGTTGAACTGCTCGTTGACCCCGACAAGATTCGGAGCCTGCACCTTCACCGTGGGCTGCGCGGCGGCAATCAGCGCGAACGCCGACGCCACTATTATTGCAAACAGTCTTCTTCTCATCACCAATTCTTCTCCTTTTGTTTGGATTTCAGCAGGGCCGCCTTCTCCCTATTGACCTTGTCGCGGGTCTCCTTCTCCTTGGCCTGCACCGCATTCAGCATCTGCTGGGCCTGCTGCGGGGATATTTCCTGCTGCCCGCCGTCCTGCGGCTGTGGCTGCCGGCTGTCCCTATCGTCCTTCTGCTGATCCCTATTGTCTTGATCCTGATTCTGATCTTTATTCTGATCCTGGTTCTGATCTCCGCCCCCTCCCTGATTCTGCTGATTCTCAAGCATCTTCTTGGCGTAGACATAGTTCTCCTTCGCGTCCATATCGTCCGGAGAGAGCAGCAGCGCCTCCCTGAAACTCTTTACCGCCGAAGCGTAATCCTTCCGCTGAAGGGCCACATTCCCGGCATTGTAGTGATACTGAGAGGGTGCGACCTCGGAAGCGACGGCGTCAAGCGCCTTCTTCGCCCCCTCGTAATCCTCCTGACGATAGAGCGCAGAAGCGAGATTGTACTGCGCCTTCATCGAAGTCGAGTCCTTGAGTACGGCCTTGCGGTAATCTATCTCCGCTTCCTTGAACTTGTCCCTGCGGAACTTGCGGTTCCCCTCCCTCACGTCGTGCCTGTCCGCCTGACCCGCGACGGGCAGAACGGCAAGCATCAGAGCAGCGGCAAGCAGGAATTTCTTCACAGAAATCATCTGAACAGCCTCCTTTTCGGCTTCCTCTCCCCTATCAGCATCTCAAGCGCGAAGAGCGCGAGAGCTATGGCGAAGAAGTAAATATATTGTTCGTCATACTCCTCGAAGACCACGGAATTGAACCTTTCGTCTTCAAGTTCATTTATTTTGTCCACTATGGGATTGAGTCCGAACTCCTCGTTGCCCGCACGCACGTACGCCCCGTTCCCTGCGTCGGCGATGCGCTTGAGGCCCTCCTCGTCGAGCCGGGACACGACTATCTCCCCGTTCTTGTCCTTGAGCAGCTCCCCGTCTATCTTGAGCGGCTGTCCGTTCAGGGTGCCGACTCCGATGGTATAGACCCTGATGCCTGCGGAAGCGGCATCCTCGGCCGCAGCCACGGCATCGTCCTCGTGATTCTCCCCGTCGGTAATCACAATGATGGCGCGGCTCTTCTCGCTCTGAGCGCTGAAACTCCTGGCCGCGGTACGTATCGCATCGCCGATGGCCGTACCCTGCACCGGAATGGACTGGGTGTCAATGGAGTTGAGAAATATTTTCGCGGACACGTAGTCGGTGGTGACCGGAAGCTGCACGAAAGACGTCCCCGCGAATATCACCAGCCCGATACGGTCGCCCTGAAGCCTGTCCACAAGTCTGGAAATCGCAAGCTTGGCCCTTGTCAGACGGTCCGGGGAATAGTCCTGGGCCAGCATCGAGTTGGACACGTCGAGGCATATCACTATCTCCGCGCCTCTGGTCTCCCTCTCCACCAGCTTGGCCCCGAGCAGAGGTCGGGAAATCCCTATGACGAAAGAGGCGAATGCAAGGCAGAAAAGCACCGTCCTCCACCAGAGCTTGGCCGAAGAGAAGGACGGCATAAGTTCCCGCACCAGGGCCTCGTCTCCGAAAGCGCGCAGACGGACACGGCGCAGATGCCGCATCAGGACATAGCCCAGAAGCAGCAGAGGCACGAGCAGCAGCAGCCACAGATATTTCGGTTCAGCAAAATACAGCATTATGGCAATCTCCTGAAAAACAACAATCCCGCCAGCAGTTCAAGCAGCAGGCATATGAGGGCCGCAAGCGCGTATCCCCCGAAAAGTTCTTTGTACACGGGGAAACTGTCAACCGTGGTGCGGGCCGTCTCCATCCGGTTGATTTCCGAGTATATCTCCGCCAGCTTGGTATTGTCGGTGGCACGGAAATACCTGCCTCCGGTAGTCTGCGCGACGCTCTTCAACAGTTCCTCATCTATCTCGACCCGCATATTCCTCACTTCCACTCCCCAGGGCGTCATCACCGGATACGGTGCAGTGCCGTTGGCCCCGACTCCTATGGTATAGACTCTCACCCCGTAGGTCTTTGCTATCTCCGCCGCCGTCTGCGGTGCAATCTCTCCGCTGTTGTTCACTCCGTCCGTCAGCAGAATCACCACCCTGCTCGGAGCATCGGAGTCCATCATCCTCGCCACCGCCGTGGCCAGTCCGTTGCCTATCGCCGTACCGTCCTCGATAAGGTCGGTCTGCACCTCCTTCATCAGATTGATCAGAGTCGCGCGGTCCGTCGTCAGCGGACACTGGGTGTAGCTCTCCCCCGCGAAGACCACTATGCCCATCCTGTCGGAGGGCCTCTGCGAGATGAACTCGATGGCTATGTCCTTGGCGGCGGATATGCGGTCGGGGGTGAAATCCCTTGCAAGCATACTTGTGGAGACATCCATCGCGAAGACGATGTCGATGCCTTCGGTATCCCTCTTCTCGACTTCGTTGGACGAGCGCGGACGGGCGATGGCCACTACGATCAGCACCAACGCGGCAGTGCGCAGGGCGAACGGCAGATGCCTCATATAGGCAAGCGGCGAGACCCCGGCCGCCATCCACGGCTGTGCAGAGGAGACCCTCAGATGCGGTCTGCGCTCCTTGAGCTCGACATAGACATATCTTGCGACGAGCAGCAGCGGCACAAGCAGCAGCCAGAGCAGATACGGATACTCAAAGAACATCCTGCTTCCGCCCCTCCTCCGGCTCCACACTGTAGGTGGACGTAACGAAACGCACAGCCTTCGGGAGTGCGGACGCGTTCTCCTCGTCGGTGGCAATATGCTTTGCAAACTTCACGAAATCAGCCAGTTCAAAGAGAGCGAGAGTATCTCCGTAAAGTTCCGGAGTGATATCCCTGTCCTTCTTGAGAGCCGAGAAAAGCTCCGCCGTGGTCATCTCCGGAGCATCGATGCCGAAGCGCTCCCCGATATAGTCCTTGAGGGTGTCGGTGATGCCGGAGTAGAATGCCTTCTGCTTCTCCGGGGTCCAGTACGCACTGCTGCGGAACTTCTCCAGCCGGCGCAGAGCCACGATATGGGCGGGATCGGCGCCATGGGCGGGGTCGGCGGCGGAGCGGCGGCGCCTACGCACGGTGCGGACTATGAGAACTCCGAGCGCCACCGCAAGCAACGCGGCGGCTATCCAAGGCAGAATCTCCCTGAAGGTCAGAGGGTAGCGCATCTGCCCCTTGATGTCGTGGATGACGAAAGTGGCCGTGTCCACCGGCATCGTCTTCACGTCCATCTCGAGCGCGTCGAAGAGCAGCGTATCCACCGCCCCGGTCTCGGACATCCGCCTGACGGCTATCTGCGGCAGCTGATAGTGTCCCTCCTCGAAGGGGGCGATAATGATGCTCCCCTCTATGCCGAGCAGGCCGCGGGACTTTCTCACCGTGTCTATCTGCCAGTTTCTCACGAGAGTGAGAGTGTCGTTGGAGACGGAACTGAAGTCCTGCAGGGCAAGCGACGTGCCGGCCTTCACGCTGTCCAGCCGGAAACCGTATTCGAGCTGGTCGGCGACGAGTACGGAGTCGCGCGGAGTCAGAGGCCTGAGAAAGGCCTGTCCTCCCGGCACCAGGTCGAGCATCGCCGTCAATATGATAAGCAGCAGCTTCATCTGTGATTGAAAAGCGCCATCAGCCCTTTTACGTAGTCAGAGTCGGTGGCAATGTCCACATTGTCTATTCCATATTTGTTGAAGAGCGACCTCTCCCTGTCAGAAAGGGAAGAGAACCAGCGGGCGTAGGCCTCGCGGACCCGACGGCTGTCGGTATTGATCCACGATGCGCGGCCGGTTTCGCTGTCCTTGATATGCACGAGGCCTACCGGAGGGATTGTCCGCTCCCGGGGGTCGTGTACCTTGATGACGCTCAGGTCGTGGCGGCCGGCGGCCACCTTGAGGCCTTCCTCATAGCGCGGATTGCCGTCGGAGTCCACATCGAGCATATCGCTCAGCAGAAATGCCGTACATTTCTTCTTGAGGGCATTGGTAAGATAGCGCAGAGCCTCCCCTATGTCAGTACCATCGGAGGAGGGCTGAAGTTCGAGCATCTCCCTGATGACGCGGAGCAGATGCGAGCGCCCCTTCTTCGGCGGGATGAATTTCTCCACCCGGTCGGAGAAGAAGAGCACCCCGACCTTGTCGTTGTTGAGTATCGCGCTATATGTCAGCACGGCGGCTATCTCCGCTATCCTCTCGCGCTTGGTATCCCCAGCCGTCCCGAAAAGCCCGGAGCGGCTGACATCCACAAGCAGCACCACCGTCAGCTCCCTCTCCTCCTCGAAGACCTTGACGTAGGGAGTGCGCAGGCGCGCCGTGACGTTCCAGTCCATAGAACGCACGTCGTCACCCCACTGATATTCCCGGACCTCGCTGAACGCCATACCGCGCCCCTTGAAGGCCGAATGGTACTCTCCGGCGAATATCTGGTGGGAGAGAGCCTTCGTCCTTATCTCGATCTTCCTGACCTTCTTCAGGAGATCCGAAGCGCTGTTATGGGACAATGACGGCATTGATGATCTGCTCGACAATCTGCTCCGCTGTCACGTTCTCGGCCTCCGCCTCATAGCTCAGGCCTATCCTGTGGCGCAGCACCTCCGGACATACGGCACGCACGTCCTCCGGAATCACGTAACCGCGGCGCTTGATGAAGGCATACGCCTTGGCCGCCATCGACAGACTGATGCTCGCACGCGGCGAAGCCCCGTAGGAGATGAAGTTCCTTATCGAGGCTAGTCCGCAGTCTTCCGGGGTGCGGGTCGCATGGACGATGTCGACTATATAGCGTTCTATCTTCTCGTCCATATACACTTCCTTCACCACCTCCCTGGCACGGATTATGTCCTGCGGCCCTATCACCTTCCGCGCTGACGGGAACTCGCCGCCGTTGTTCATCCTGACGATGAGCTTCTCTTCCTCGCGGCTCGGATAATCCACCACGACCTTCAGCATAAAACGGTCCACCTGCGCTTCCGGCAGAGGGTAGGTCCCCTCCTGCTCTATAGGGTTCTGCGTCGCCATCACGAGAAACGGCTCCGGCAGACGGTAAGTCTCATCCCCGAGCGTCACCTGCCTCTCCTGCATCGCCTCCAGCAGGGCCGACTGCACCTTTGCCGGGGCGCGGTTAATCTCGTCCGCCAGCACGAAATTGGAGAAAATCGGCCCCTTGTGGACCTCGAACTGCTCCTTCTTCTGGGAGTAGATGAGGGTGCCGGTCACGTCGGCCGGCAGCAGGTCCGGGGTGAACTGGATTCTGTTGAACTTGGCGTCCACCGCCTTGGCAAGGGTGCTGATGGCAAGGGTCTTCGCGAGGCCGGGCACGCCTTCCAGAAGGATGTGCCCGTTGGCGAGGAGAGCAATCATAAGATTCTCCACCAGGTGCTTCTGACCGATGATCACCTTGCCCATCTCAAGGGAGAGCATATCCACGAATCCGCTCTCCTTCTGGATGCGGTCGTTAAGCTCCCGGATATTTACACTTTCCATATTATTTGTCTATTTTTGCATTCGTTATGCGCTATCGTATCAAGCTGTCATACTGCGGCAGGGCCTTTCACGGATGGCAGATCCAGCCGTCCGATCCGAGTGTCCAGCAGGCCCTCGAAAATGCTCTCGGGACGCTTCTCCGACAGCCTGTGCCCGTCACCGGTGCGGGACGCACGGATGCCGGGGTGAACGCCGTCGGCTACATCGCGCATTTCGATGCCGCCGAGGGGCTTGACGCCGGGCTGCTGGCCTGCAAATTAAATGCCATCCTGCCCGTTCAGATTACGGTCCTTTCGGTCTGCCCGTCCCCTTCCGGCTTCCACGCCAGATTCGATGCGACAAAGCGCGAATATACATATTTTCTGCATAGGGTCAAAGACCCCTTCGTGGAGAATTTCTCCTTCCTCTACACCTATCCGAGGCTCGATTTCGAGGCTATGAACCGGGCGGCCGGCCTGCTCCTCGGGCGGCACGACTTCCGCTGCTTCGAAAAGAGCGGGACCGACACGAAAACTTCGATATGCACCGTGAAAGAGGCATATTGGAAGCCCTACGTTCCGACCGTCTCCGTCTTCGGCACGGCTTCCGGAAGCGCGGGCGCGGAGGGGAACTACTGGTATTTCCGCATAAGCGCCGACAGGTTTCTGCGCAATATGGTCCGCGCCACGGTGGGGACCTTGCTGGAAGTGGGACGGGGGAAGCGCGGAATAGACGACTTCGGAAGCCTGATTCTCGAAGCCGACCCCGGCAGGGAGCGCAGCACGATGCGCAGCTGCGCGGGAGAGAGCGTGCCGGGACACGCACTGTTCCTTTCCGGGATAGACTATCCGGAGACGTCCTCCGGCGACATCCGGCCCGTCACGGCGGAAGACCGCACCCGCCAAGCGGCGAAGACCCCGGAAACGGATGCCCGGCAGGCATAAATTAGGCGACTTTTCGGAAAATAATTGTATATTTGCAAGTTATTATAATTCGTAGTCAAAATGCTTTTCAATTTGCTTCAGACAGATATCGCGGAGGCCGTTCCGGTGCCGCAGGAGATGTCCTATTCCCTCTTCGAGATGGCCGCGAAAGGCGGCTCGCTTATGTGGGTTCTGCTTGCGTTGTCCATCATCGCCATCTACATTTTCGGCAAGAAATGGTGGCAGATACGCCAGGCGGAGAAAATCGACAAGGACTTCATGATGGACATCCGCGACTATATCCACGAGGGCAAGCTCAAATCGGCGAAGACTCTCTGCAGCAAATACGACACTCCGGTGGCCAGAATGGTGGAGACGGGACTCGCCCACAGCGGCAGGCCGCTCTCCGACATACAGATAGCCGTCGAGAACACCGGCAATATGGAAGTCGCCAAGCTTGAGAAGAGTCTCCCTTACCTCGCCACCATCTCCGGAGGCGCTCCGATGATAGGATTCCTCGGTACCGTGCTCGGTATGGTGGAGGCGTTCTTCAATATGTCCAACGCCGGCAACAACATCGACATCACCCTCCTTTCGGGAGGCATCTACACCGCGATGATCACCACTGTCGGCGGTCTTATCGTCGGCATTCTCGCATATTTCGGATATAATTTCCTCTCCACCAAGGTATCCGGCCTGGTGTTCAACATGGAGAGCGCCACCATCCAGCTTATGGATGCGCTCAGCGGCCCGGTGGAGGAGAAGACAAGTGACAACGGGGAGGTAAGATAATGGCTCTCAGAAGGATAACCAAGGCTGACTCGAGCTTCTCGATGTCCTCGATGACGGACATCGTGTTCCTGCTGCTGATATTCTTTCTCGTGACCTCCACGCTCGTGAACCCCAACGCCCTGAAGCTGCTTCTTCCGAAGAGCACCGGACAGGTGGGCGCGAAGGCCACGGCAAGCGTCTCCATCAAGGACTGGGGGGACGACCGCTACACCTACCACATCAACGGAGACCGGAAGCCCGTTTCCCTGGCTGAAGTGGAAGACGGACTCGTGGGCCTGCTTCAGAGCGAGGAAGATCCGACTTTCGCGATATATTCCGACGAGAGCGTGCCGATAGGCGAGATTGTGCAGGTGATGAACATAGCCAAACGCAACCATTACAAGGTGATACTTGCAACCCAGCCCGAATGATGGGACAGGACAGGAGAATCAGTGACAGAAACGAACGACGCGCAAAGCTCACAGGCATAGCCCTGACGGTGACGATGCACGCGGCGGCGCTCGTGCTCTTCTCATTCTCCGGTCTGAAATACATATACCCGCCGCCTCAGGAGAAGACTATGCTGATTGACTTCTCGGAGGAGATGGAAGTACCTGTGCAGGAGTACCATGGCGCGGCCCCGCGCTCGGAGAATCCGGACCGCGACACTCCGGTCAATCTTGTGCAGAAGAGCGAGTCCCCGGAAGCCGCGGACAGGGAGAATCTGACTCCGGAGACGGCACCGGACGATTTCGGGGACGTGGGAGTGAACGAAACTCCGGAGAAACCGGAACTCGACCCGAGGGCGTCGTTTCCGGGAATGGCGAAGAAAGACACCACCCTCACCGCGGCGCACGCAGCTGAGAAAAGTTCCGCCGGATACAAGGCGGGGCAGAGCGACGGCAACACGGGGAAGGGACGAACCGACGGCAAGCCCAACGCGCACCTGCGGGGACGCAACACGGTGGGCAATATCCCGCGACCTGCATATAACGTGCAGGAAAGCGGCATAGTCGTTGTAGACATATGGGTAGACAATTACGGCAATGTGGTTAACGCCGTGCCGGGAGGCGACGGCACCACTGTTTTGAACAAGGCTCTCCACGCGGCCGCAAGGAAGGCGGCGCTGGAAACTCATTTCAACATGAGCAGCGATGCGCCTGCAATGCAGGAGGGCACAATAACTTATTATTTTAATCTCAAGTAGTGATGGACCAGTTTACAAAGGAAGGCCGAAAACTTAGACCAAGGAAAGCTGTGGCGCAGAGCCAGGAACATTCCAATTTCGAGAAGGTTGAGTTTCATTTCGGCGAGAAGAAGGAAAACGGAGAAGAAGGCGGGGAGCGCAGAGGCTTCGGCGAGAGCCGCGGCTATGGTGAGCGCAGACCGCGCCAGTTCGGGGAAAACCGCGGTTATGGCGAGCGCAGGCCTCGTCAGTTCGGAGGAGACAACCGGGGATATGGCGAAAGGCGCGGAGGATTCCACGGCGAAGGCCGCTCCGAGGGCGAAGGCGGAGAGCGCAGAAGTTTCGGCGAACGCAGGAGCTTCGGCGAGGGCCGCAGCTATTCTGATCGCAGGCCGCGTCAGTTCGGGGGTGACAGCCACGGCGAAGGCCGTCCGAGCTTCGGAGGCGAGCGCAGGCCGCGTCCGGCAGGAGGCCGTCCGGGCTTCGGCTCTGACCGCAGGGACTTCGGCAGGAAGCCTTTCGGAGCGAAGGGCCCGGGCAGGAAAGGCGGTATGAGGCCGGCTCCTCATTTCAATAAGGAAACCAACGAAGGCATCAACCGTATGATAGAGCGCCGTCCTATAGTGAACGGCAACGAGACGGCGGAGACGTTCAGCTCTCCGATAAAGGATGTGGTTCGTCTCAACAAGTTCATAGCCAATTCGGGCGTATGCTCGCGGCGTGAAGCCGACACCCTCATCCAGGCGGGAGTCGTGACGGTGAACGGGGAGGTCGTGACCGAACTCGGCACCAAGGTCAATGTCCAGACGGACGACATCCGTTTCAACGGAGAGAGGCTCAAGGGCGAAGAGAAGGTCTATCTCGTGATGAACAAGCCGAAGGGCTACGTGACCACGGCGAGTGACCCTCACGCGGAGAAGACCGTAGTGGACCTGATCAAGGGCTGCACGGCAAGGGTCTATCCGGTGGGACGGCTCGACAAGAACACCACGGGCGTGCTGATGCTCACCAACGACGGTGAGATCGCAGAACGCCTGACACACCCGGCATACGACAAGAAAAAGATATATCAGGTGGCCCTCGACAGGGAACTGAGCGAGGACGACCGCGACAAGATTCTCGCCGGGGTGACCCTCACCGACGGGGAGGTCAATGCCGATGAACTGGAATATATCGACGCCAACGACAGGCGCAAGCTCGGCATCGAGATCCACTCCGGCAAGAACAGGGTCGTCCGCCGCATATTCGAGTCTCTCGGCTACAACGTCAAGGCTCTTGACCGCGTGTATTTCGCCGGCCTGACCAAGAAAGGCCTTAAGAAGGGCGAGTGGAGATACCTCAGCGAAGGTGAGGCCAACATTCTGAAGATGGGGGCTTACGTATAATGGCTCACCGCTCAGGATTCGTAAATATCATAGGCAATCCCAATGTCGGGAAGTCCACGCTGATGAACGCGCTGGTGGGCGAGAAGCTCTCCATCGTGACCGCGAAGGCGCAGACTACCCGGCATAGGATTATGGGCATAGTCAACGGGGAGGACTGGCAGATAGTCTACTCCGACACTCCCGGCATACTCAAGCCCGGCTACAGGCTTCAGGAGAATATGATGAAGTTCGTGGACGGGGCGATGGGCGATGCCGACGTCATCCTCTATGTCACGGACACGGTGGAGACGGCCGACAAGAACGCCGAATATGTCGAACGGCTGAGCCGGCTGGAGTGTCCCGTCATCGTGGTCATCAACAAGATAGACCTCAGTTCGCAGGAGGCGGTGCACACTCTGATGCAGTACTGGCAGGAGAAACTGCCCCGCTCTCTCGTGATTCCGGTCTCGGCACAGGAGAAATTCAATCTTGAGAGTGTCCTCGAAGCCGTCAGGGAGCGTCTGCCGGAGTGTCCTCCGTGGTTCGACAAGGACGCGTTCACGGACAAGAACCTGCGCTTCTTCGCATCGGAAATCATCCGCGAGAAGATACTCCTCAACTACAAGGAGGAAATCCCCTATTCCTGCGAGGTCGTGATAGAGAGTTTCAAGGAAGGGGCGGAGAGATACGACATCGGAGCCGTGATATACGTGATGCGCGAGTCCCAGAAGGGCATACTCATAGGCAAGAAGGGCGCTGCGCTGAAGCGTACAGGCACGCAGGCACGCATCGAGATGGAGGATTTCTTCCAGAAGAAGGTCTTTCTGAGCATCTACGTGAAGACAGACCCCGACTGGAGGGAAAACAGGAAGGAACTGAGAAGATTCGGATACGAGGAATAGAATATGGAAGACGAAAACATCATCTACGGGGAGGAGACGCTCGAAGAGGAGACGCTCGGAGAAGAAGCGGCTCCGGCAGAGGACAACGGGCAGGAAAGCGGCAGATACGACAGGCTGCTGGAGAGGGACGCGCACAAGTTCAAACTCTCCGGCATGTTCAAGGACTGGTATCTGGACTATGCGTCGTACGTGATTCTGCACCGCGCGGTCCCTCATATCATCGACGGGCTCAAACCGGTCCAGCGAAGGGTTCTGCACGCTATGTTCAGGATGGATGACGGGGCCTACACCAAGGTCGCGAACATCGTCGGACAGGCTATGCAGTACCATCCCCACGGAGACCAGTCGATACTCGGGGCCCTCGTACAGCTCGGCCAGAAAGGTTTCACCATAGATTGTCAGGGAAACTGGGGCAACATCCTCACCGGCGACTCCAACGCCGCCCCGCGATATATCGAAGCCCGCCTGAGCAAGTTCGCGAAGGAGGTGGTGTTCGACCCGAAGGTGACCCGCTGGATGAACTCCTACGACGGGCGCAATCTGGAGCCGACGGAGCTCCCGGTACGCTTCCCGCTGCTGCTCGCGCAGGGGACGGAGGGCATCGGAGTGGGTCTCGCGTCCAAGATTCTTCCACACAATTTCAACGAACTCATCGACGCCTCGGTATCCATACTCGAAGGCCGTCCGTATGAGATTTATCCGGACTTCCCTACCGGCGGCTTCGCGGACTGCAGCAAATATATGCAGGGCAAGCGCGGAGGCAACGTCAAGCTGCGCGCCAGAATCGAGAAAATCGACCGCAACACCATTGCCATCACCGAAATCCCTTACGGGAAATACACCCGGGACCTTATCGACTCCATCCTCAGGGCCAAGGACAAGGGGAAAATCAAGATCCGGAAGATAGAGGATATGACCACCGACAAGGTGGACATCGTGATTCATCTCCCGAACGACGTCTCCCCGGACAAGACCATCGACGCGCTCTACGCGTTCACGGACTGCGAATGCAATATCGCGCCGAACGCCTGCGTCATCGTGGACAACAAGCCGCAGTTCCTCACGGTCAACGACATTCTCGAATACAGCACCTTCCACACGAGGGACATCCTGCTTCAGGAACTGAATATCAGGATGGGCGAACTCGAGAACGACTGGCACTACAGTTCACTTGAGCGCATATTCTTCGAGAACCGCATATACAAGGTACTGGAGCAGGACCAGAAAGACTGGGACAGCCAGATAGGCGACGTGTTCGCCCGGATGAAGGAATATCAGGAGCTGCTCCGCCGCGAAATCGTGATGGAGGACATCCTGAAGCTGGTCGAGAAGCCGGTGCGCAAGATTTCCAAGTTCGACACCAAGGCTCTGGACGAGAAGATTCTCTCCATCGAGCAGGAAATGAAGAAGGTGCAGGACGACATCGACCACATCGACCGCTACACCATAGACTGGTTCAAGTCACTGAAGAGAAAATACGGCAAGGACTATCCGCGCCGCACCGAGCTTGTCGGGTTCGAGACCATCGCCGCCACCAGGGTCGTCAACAACAACGCCCGCCTGCAGGCCAATCTCGCCGAGGGCTTCGTCGGCATCGGACTCAAGAAGGATGACGGCGGCGAATACGTCTGCGACTGTTCCGATCTCTCGGAGGTGATAGTGATATCGAAGGACGGCAAATACCGCATCACCAAGGTGGAGGACAAGGCCTTCTTCGGCAAGGATCTGCTCTATGTGAACGTGTTCAACAGGGGCGACAGCCGCACGGTATATAACGTGATCTACCGCGAGGGAAAGACCTCGATATATTACGCCAAACGTTTCGCCGTCACGTCTGTGACCCGCGACAAGGAATACGACATCACCACCGGAGAGGCCGGTTCGCAGATAGTATGGTTCTCCGCCAACCACAACGGCGAGGCCGAGACCGTGCGCATCCAGCTGCGCGCCCGTCCGAAGCTCAAGAAGACTTCACTCGAATACGATTTCTCCTCCCTCGCCATCAAGAGCAGGACGGCACGAGGCAATCTCGTCAGCAAGAACGTCATTCAGAGGATTTCCCTCAAGAGCAAGGGAGTCAGCACGATAGAGGGCAAGGACATCTGGTACGACTCCGATATCCAGAAGCTCAACGATGAGGCGCACGGACTGTATCTCGGACAGTTCGAGTCCGGGGACAAGGTGCTTGCGGTCTTCCGCAACGGCACTTTCTATACCACGTCCTTCGACCTGGTGAACCGCTATCAGGGCGATGTGCTGCGGATTGAGAAATTCTGCCCGGACAAGACTTTCACGGCCCTATACTGGGACGGCGAGACAAAGAGTTTCTATGTCAAGCGTTTCTCATTCGCTGTCAGCGACAACACACCGCAGAGCTTCATCTCCGACAGCCCGAAGTCCTATCTCGTCGAACTCAGCGACGATCTCCACCCGCAGTACGAAATCATCTGGAAGATGGAGGACAAGCCGGCGGAGGCAGTGGATGCGGAGGAATGGATAGGCAAGAAGGGTTTTGCCGCCAAGGGCAAGAAATGCTCGGCGAAGGGCGAGGTGAAAGCGGTGCGCTTTATCGAGCCCCTGATCAAGGAAGATGATACGGATGGCGATGGCGGCACGGCTGATATGGCCGAAGATGCCGGAGTGATTGGGGCCGCTGGAGATGGCGGCGTGACTGCGGTGGCTGGCAACGGCGGAGTGACTGCGGTGGGCGAGGCGGCAATCGACGCCAACCTTCTGATGCCGGAGGACCCGGAACTCTCCGAGGCCATAAGCGGCCTCTCCGGGAAGGGTCTGCAAGGATTTCCATCTGAAGATGGGGAGGAGAATATAGTGGAGCCGACCTTATTTTAACGGGGCTGCCGCCCCGTACCCCTGCGGCGCTCAAGTCGCTTTCCGACTTTGCTGGCGCAAAGTCCCGCGACCGCGCCGGCCTGCTGATGCAGGCTTCTAGGCAAACCAGGCAGCAGAATCCATATTCTAATGGGGCTCGCCCCGTACCCCTGCGGAAGGCTCACAGAGCCTTCCGCAAATTTTAACCCCAGTCAGCTGTCGCTGACAGCCCCTTTCAGGGGCATGCCGACTACGTCGGGCGGCTCCGCTGCTTCGATGCATAGGCATCTCGCTGACGCTCCACCGCGCCGCTGAAGCGGCTTTCCTAACGCTTTCCGACTTTGCTGGCGCAAAGTCCCGCGACCGCGCCGGCCTGCTGATGCAGGCTTCTAGGCAAACCAGGCAGCAGAATCCATATTCTAATGGGGCTCGCCCCGTACCCCTGCGGAAGGCTCACAGAGCCTTCCGCAAATTTTAACCCCAGTCAGCTGTCGCTGACAGCCCCTTTCAGGGGCATGCCGACTACGTCGGGCGGCTCCGCTGCTTCGATGCATAGGCATCTCGCTGACGCTCCACCGCGCCGCTGAAGCGGCTTTCCTAACGCTTTCCGACTTTGCTGGCGCAAAGTCCCGCGACCGCGCCGGCCTGCTGATGCAGGCTTCTAGGCAAACCAGGCAGCGTTAGATGCCCGATCCAGTCGGGCATGACGAAAAGCGTCATTGCCGGCTCCGACCGGCAATCTCCGGCTTTGAGAAGTCGGAGATTATTAGTAACTTACGCACCGTTTTGCAGTAGCGGGATTACCTCCTCGCTTTAAGAGTAAGAATAACATCAAACAAAAATCATAAAGATTATGAAATCAAACACTTACAAGCCTTACACCCCCCCCGAGATTGAAATAGCCGGGGTGGAGATGGAGAGCGCCGTGCTTACTTCAAGCACCACCACGGGAACTTCTACCGACAGTCTTGACAACGAAACTTTCACCTGGTAGGAGGACGGCACCATGAAGACAACTACACTCACTCTCTCCGCGCTCGCTCTCCTGGCGGGACTCGCAGCCTGCACCAAGGAAAACTTCAATCCTTCATCATCATCCGAAACGCACAATGACGGGAACGGCCTCAAGGTGACCCTCGTCGCAGGACAGGAAAACGAAGCCGGCACCCGCGCGGCAATCGGAGAAACCACAGACAACAAGACCGCCATTCTCTGGTCTGCGGGAGACAAGCTCAGCGTATTCGACGGGGACAACAGCAACATCCTATTCTCTCTTACAGACGGCACCGACAAGACCTCCGGGACGTTCGAAGGAGAGGTATCAAAGACCTCTGACAAATATGTAGCCCTCCACCCTTATCAGAGCGCGGCTACCATAAACTCCGGCAGGAACACCATCAGCGGCGTAAAGCTCAACAGCGAGCAGTCCGCCGTAGCCGGGTCTTTCGACCCTGCTGCCGCACTGATGGTGGCAACAGAATCGACGGACGGGACTCTCGCGTTCAAGAATGTCGTGGGTTACATCAAGGTCACCCCGGGCTTCGCCTGCAATAAGATCACCCTCACCAGCAACAACACCGATGACGCTCTCGCAGGGACGGAGGCCAGCATAAGCCTCGCTGACGGCACTCCGACGATCAGCAGCATTTCCGGTGCTTCCTACAGCGTATCTGTCTCAGGAGACATCGCGGCGAACACCACCTATTACATCGCCGCACTTCCTGCGACGCTCAAGAGCGGATTCAAGCTCATCTTCACCGACAGCGACGGCTATAAGAAATCAAAGACGAGCTCAAACACCCTTACAATCAAGCGCAACACCATTACCGACCTCGGCACCGTCAACAGCACTGACGTCAGCACCTACATCCCTTACGTCACCTTCTCGGCGGCCTCCGAACAGGGATTCATAATGGAACTGGCC
>CAVIJA010000020.1:0-33415 GCA_963643135.1 Alloprevotella sp.
TTCGTGCTAACAAGTCCGGTACACATTCGCACCAGAGTACTGACCGCGTTCAGGCTGAAGACCTTTACGATATCCGCACGGGAAACTCTCTTGAAGAATTCTCTGACCCTGTTCATCTGAAATCGGACTCTTTGTGACATTTAGTATCCACCACAAAACGCTCCTATCTGCTTGATTACCATTTCAGTGTATATTCTCGCCCCCCTGTCGTTAAGGTGCGCCTCATCATAAAAGAGTTCCGGGTGGTCCAGGAAATATTGCATCTCCGTATTCTCAAGAAACAACACACCATATTCTATGCACATATCCCTCATTCTCTTTGCAGACAGATTTGGCCCGCTCGCGATTTCGTAACGCGGAGAATCCGCAACAACCATCTTGATTCCCATTTCTTCGGCTCTCTGCAAGATGGATCTGAAGCGAGCTACTTTGCTCTCGCTTATTTCACGTTCAGATGGCGATTCCGTGGCTAGCGTAAGAGATTTCTTGCTCGTGGAAAAATCTAACGACTGATAGCCTTTATGGGTGTCTTCTTCAAATGAACTCCTGCTCAAGTAGCGCATCAAAACTCTGAGAACCGCTGAGTTATAGCGATATGTCCGACTCATCAGCCTCGCTTGCTCTGTCCACGGCATTTCTGCCATTATCGTTTCCGTAGCCCAATGATTGCGCCCATAATATGGATAAAGGCCCTCCAACGGGTCATCCGTATCCTTATAAAAAGAGTTTCTGTCGCACTCCCAAATCAACACCTCCGGCGTATACCTATCAAAAATGGAGTTCACAACGCAGCAGTTGTAGTCATAAAAACATCCGCTCCGCCCCACATTATATGCAGACATTCTCAACGAATCTTCGACCATTTGAGTCACATAGTGATAGGCGGCACGTGAAGAGCCGACAATGACGAGCGGAGTATTCACTTCATATAGCGAGAAATATGTCTTCCCTGTATCTCCCTGGTTGCTTATCTGCGGGAGCATCCAGTCAAGGGTTTTCCCTACTGCAAAGTCGAGCACCGTCACTGCGACGAGAACGGCCAGTACCGTGAGGCACAATCTTCTGATTCCTTTCTTCATAGCCTTGTCAGAATTGGAAATAGATAAACGAACCGTCGTTGAGTACACCGAAGCCGAGGATATAGATAATCAGCAAAGACGCAGTCAAGATTCTCACCGACAGGTGTCTGGAACTTAAGAGATGGATGTTTGCCTTTGTTTCCTTGACAAGGTCATAAGCAAAGACCAAAGCTATAGCTACAAATCCCGTCAGCAAGGTGTTGTTGTCGATAAACGGCATTCCCGGCTCCGTAAATATCTTCTTGAATACCAAGCAGACCTCTTCAAGATTGTTGATTCTGAAGAATATCCAGGCGAAATTAACGATGCAGAAAGTAATCGCAATCCGTATCAGACTCGCCAGGGAGAATCTGTCTGTCAAGTGCTTTAGTTTGTCTCCATATACCAGTCTTTCCACTACCATACACGCCCCGTGTATCGCGCCCCATATGATGAAGGTGTATGCCGCTCCGTGCCATAGTCCACTTACCGTGAAGACTATCATCGTATTGAGAGCCCAGCGCGCTTTGCTGCATCGGCTTCCGCCCAGCGGGAAATAAATATAGTCTCTAAACCAAGTAGTGAGAGAGATGTGCCATCTGCGCCAGAAGTCAGTGAGCGTCTGCGCGAAATATGGTCTTATGAAATTCGTCTGCAATTCTATCCCAAGCAGCCGGCCGCTGCCTATCGCCATCAGCGAGTATCCCGCAAAATCGGCATAAATCTGCAAGGTGTAAAGGATGCTTGCGAGCAGTAGCGATGTGCCGTTATGTAGTGTGATATTTCCATAAACCGCATCTACATATATGCCGAGCCGGTCTGCAAGGCACAACTTCAGTACCCCCCCCAAGAGTATTGATTTGCAGGCATTTAAAGCAACATCACAATCGAAGCTGCGAGCCTTGAAATACTGAGGCAACTGCTTCTGTGCCCGGCTTATCGGACCGCTCAAGATGCTCGGAAAGAACATTACATAGGCGAGATATGACAGAATATCCCGAGTGGGTTCAATCTTTCGCTGATAGACATCAATCGTATAACTCAGAGCTGTGAAGGTATAGAAGCTGATACCAACCGGCAGGATAATCTTAAGGGTCGATACTTGTATCTCCGCACCGAAGAGGGATACCGAGCTGATAAACGCCTGTACAAAGAAATTGAAGTACTTGAAGAAGAACAGGATGCCGAGATTGAGCGCCAATACCCCTATCAAGAGTGACTTGCGACTGCTCGGACATTCGGACTTGCCTATCAGGCCGCCAGCCGCAAAGGTTGATAGCGCCGTGAGTATAAGCAGGCCCAGGCATCTCCAGTCCCACCACGCGTAGAATACGAGGCTCGCAAGGACTATCAAGGCATTCTGCCGAGTCTTGCTCCCGCTGCACAACGTCCAATAGAGCAGGAACACTATAGGCAGAAATATCAAATATTCAACAGATTGGAAGGTCATTGTCATTACACCAATTTCTCCAAGTATACTTCTCTTGCGTATTCAGCAAGAGGAGTCATCTCCAGATAGAACCAAAAACTCAGAATAATTTTTTACCACAATATTCGTCCCGTGATAGACAATAGTCGGCGCTTCTCCTGTCATAACGCAAATGAAGAGATAGTAAGCGTTCACTTCTCCAATCCACTGATTCTAATGAGAGATTGCCGATCAGGTCGGCAATGACGGGAGGGGATGTCGGAGTCTGGTCGGGCCGGCAATGACGGGAGGTTGTCGGGGTCTGGTCGCTCTAGCGCTGCTCTATGGAAACACCGCCGTCAAAAGCCCCCATTGAGGAAGGCACGGGTCTGGACATAACTCGGTTCGTAGTAGGCTCCCGTATTATAGTCGTCTATCGTGCTGCAAACTGGAGATGCATAGACCTGCAGCATAGTCTCAGGCAGGTTGTCATCGATGTCCAGAGAGGTAATCAGCCGGGCATATACCTTGCCCATCTGAGTCGGAGAAGGCACCTTGTCCGTAAAGATGGGAGACACGGCGGTCACGTCAATGTCCCCGTCACTCAGGCCGTATGTCTCTATCCATTCGCTTTCGACCTGCTCGGGATTGAGGCAGTGATTGGTCTGCGCAATCGACAATTCGTGAAGCAGGCCGTCCGCCCCAATCCGTTCTGCGACGTAACGGTTGCGCTGATGAATTTTCCTTGCGACACGCTCTATCATATAGCAGACAAAGTAAAGATCGTTGAACGATATCTGCTCGTCAGAGAAGTACTTGTTGCTCATAACTGATAGAGTGATTTGAATTTGATTGTCTTAAGCTTTTTCCGCCAAGCCTTATTACTCATTTTAACAGGAGAGGCGGGGGATTGCCGGTCGAGCCGGCAATGACGGAGGGATGACTTATTTCTTTAAATAGGCTATCACCTGTTTTTCGAGTTCCGGCAGGTCATGGATGACAACATCCCAAATTACCGTATTGTCAACTTGAAAGTATTCATGTACGATATAGTTCCTCATACCGGCCACCATCTTCCAAGGGGTTTGAGGATGATTGGATTAGTTCTTTACGTACCGCTTGATTCTCGAGATAGCTTCAAGGATATGCTGAAGTCGAATCAGGTCTTTAGCTGGTTCTCTCATATATCAGAATTTTGTCACGATTGGCGGATTCGCGGGCGAAAGGGAGGAGTGCCCCCTCGGAGACCAAATCTACCTTGCGGCCAAGCAGTTCCTCAATATCGCTCCACATACCGAAATATTTCAAACCGACAGGCTGGCTTTTATCCAAAAGTACGATGATGTCAACGTCGCTGTCAGCCGTTTCTTCCCCTCTGGAGAACGAGCCGAACAACCATGCCTTCAACACCGGTTGAGTGCCGAAATACTTGTTCAATTCCTTTATTATCGCTTGCCGATTCATCACTCGTCTATTTCTGATCAAATGTAGCGATAATCTTAGATGCTGTTTATTAGGGATTGCCGGTCAAGCCGGCAATGACGTTATTTCGTCATGCCCGACCCGATCGGGCATCTCCTTCTTTCGTCATACCCGACCTGATCGGGTATCTTATGCTGCTGACAAGGAGGGGATTGCCGGTCAAGCCGGCAATGACGGAGAGGGTGTCGGGGTCAACGGTGTCGAGTTACCAGCGGAGCTATGTCGTAGACCTTCTCGGCCATTATAGGGTCATATGATGGATAGCTGGCAAGCAGCGGCTCTGCCTGCAAGCGTTTCAGAAGCCCAAATGTGCTTTCCGCAACTGTGCCTGTTTGTAGCATCTGGTATCTTCCTCCTTGATGTTGAGTGCTCTGCACATAAAAGCGAAGTCACGCGGTGACAGATCCACCACTTCGTCGCGGGCTATCTTGCGGAAGCCGCGAATGCCGCCGTAGAGGTCGAATGCGGCATACCAATCGGACAGGCGGCCCAGTGCAATGACCCGCTCCGCTACGATGCGGCGGTATTTCTGCCAGTCGAAACCCTCTGTGGAATACTCCCACAGCAGGCCCGGGTTAAGCTTGTGCTTGCCGCGTTCTTCGGGATATGTCTCAAAAACTTTCATTGCAGAATGTCTTGTTGTTCTTTCCGGCCCTTTGATTTTCATTGGGAGATTGCCGGTCAAGCCGGCAATGACGTTATTTCGTCATGCCCGACCCGATCGGGCATCTCCCTCTTTCGTCATACCCGACTTGATCGGGTATCTTATACTGCTGACAAGGAGGGGATTGCCGGTCGAGCCGGCAATGACGGAGGGATGAGGGGGATTGCCGATCAGGTCGGCAATGACGGAGGGAGGATTATAGGGAGAACGGGGTCTCGAAGTCCTGGAGGAGGGGGTGGCGGGTGTCTTTGTCGCTGAGGATGAGGCGGTCGGATGGCAGCTGCCAGTCGATGCCGAGGCTGGTGTCAAGTATGCTGATGCCGCCGTCGGCCTCGGGATGGTAGAAGTTGTCGCACTTGTATTGGAATACGGCTACCTCGCTGAGCACCGCGAATCCGTGGGCGAAGCCCTTGGGGATGAAGCACTGGCGGTAATTGTCCCCGCTGAGTTCCACGGCCACGTGACGGCCGTAGGTCGGGCTGCCCCGGCGGATGTCGACGGCCACGTCCAGCACCCGTCCGCTCACGCAGCGCACGAGCTTGCTCTGGGTGAACGGGGGATATTGGAAGTGCAGGCCCCGCATCACTCCGAAGCTCGAGCAGGATTCGTTGTCCTGGACGAAGGTGATGTCCAGCCCTGTCTTCTCGGCGAACTCGCGGGCGTTGAAACTCTCGAAGAAATATCCCCTCCCATCTCCCCACACTTTCGGCTCGACTATCAGAAGTCCCTCTATATCAGTCTTTATTATTTCCATTGTACTCAATGTTCAGCTCTCATAACTCCCATCCCTCCGTCATTGCCGGCTTGACCGGCAATCTCCTCCTTCCGCGGACCAAGGATTGTTTCCATACCTCCGGCAGATTGTGGACAATTTCGCTTCAGCATTTCCGGCAGGGCGGAGGCGGTTTTATTCCAGCACTTCCAGCAGGTCGGGGCTGATGTCGGTGGCGGCGGAGAGCAGGCCGGGGATGCTGACGAGAAAGCGCCGGTTGCGCACGCCCTTGACCTTGATGAACACTCCCTCGACCCCGTCCAGCGGACCGCCGAGTATCCTCACCCGCGTGCCACGCTTCAGATTGACTTCGTCCGGGAGGAGGTATGATGTCTTCTCGTCCGCAGTGCCGGTGAGCCTGATGAAATCCTCCATCTGCTTGTCCGGGACGATGATCAGGCGGTTGCTCTCCCCGACGGTCCGAGTCTTGAACTGCATCCTCGGGATGAAGGGCTTGACCTCGTTGAGCCGCTTCTGGGTTGAGTGCGCGAAGAGCAGATTGCTCACTGCGGGCAGCATCCTGCGGACTTTGCGCCCGCCCCTCTCGACCACGCAGCAACGCAGCGGAACGTATGATTCGATGGAAAATCTGTCCTTCAGGGCAGCCTGCACCTTCAGCTCGTTACGATATGGAGCGCTCATCGCAAACCAGACGAGTTCAGTGTCGCGCGAGGCGGAAGAAGCGGAGGTCTTGTCCATATCGGGTATATCTTTAGCTCCCCAAATATCCGGCAACAAACTGGTTCTCAAATGGTTATAGGCTCAGAACCGCAGATTGCCGAATTAATCAGAGTATAAAGCTTATATACTTGTCCCGCAAAGATAACAATTTTCGCACAGTTTTACCCCCCCCGGGTCGGTAAAAAACTGCAAATGAACCATAAAAAATTGGAGATGCCCGATCAGGTCGGGCATGACGGAAGAAGCGTCATTGCCGGCTCGACCGGCAATCTCTTCCTGCCGGAAGCATTAGATGCCCGATCGGGTCGGGCATGACGGAATGCTCCGATGCCGCCACCTTCCCAGGCAGCGGCATCGGCATCGTTAGTATCTATCATTGTTTAATCAAGTAACTTCAGAAAAATAAGCTGCAAAAATCCTTCGCGAAAGTTCGACGGCTTGTTTTCATCATTACCAAAACGGTATTTGCTGTACTCTTTATAGCATACACTGTGCCAAACTCTCCCAAGCGGGCGGCAAAATTTATTTCCCAGCCCGTCGGAAGCCGCAGGAATGGCAAGGCAGCCATGCTCCCGCCCGGCGCCGATGCGGAGACGCCCGCCGGAAACCGCAGGGAGAGCCGGGGAAACGAGCCTCTCAGAGGAGAGCAAGGCAGCCGGCCTCTTAAATGAGTCTGTAGCCCTTCAGCTCCCGCCGGCAGTCCTTCCAGTCGGGGCAGAGGCTCTCCAGCAGGGCGCAGAACTCCGGGCCGTGGTTCATATGGCGCAGGTGGCAGAGTTCGTGCAGCATCACGTAGTCCTGGAGATGCGCGGGGAGCCGCATAAGGTTGAGATTGAGGTTGATGTTGCGCCTGGAGGAGCAGCTGCCCCAGTTGGAGACGTTGTGCTTGATGCGGACTTGGTTGAACTCGAATCCGTAGCGCTCCGCAAGCTCGCCGAGGCGGCCCGGAAGATACGCCCGGGCAGCCTCGCGCAGCCTCTCGACCTCGGGGGTCACGGGCAGGACGCGGCGCGGACGGCGGTATCTTATAATCCTGAAAAACACGCTCTTACAGCAGCTTCTTCTTCAGCTCGGAGATCATATCCGCGGTCATCGACTCCAGGTCATAGGACGGCTTCCAGTCCCACTCCCTCCTCGCGCAGCTGTCGTCCATCCTGTCCGGCCAGGAATCCGCTATGGCCTGGCATACGGGATTGACCTCGTAACGCATACGAAAGGAGGGGATATGCTCGCAAATCTTGGCGCGGAGCATCTCCGGGTCGAAGCTCATCGAGGCTATGTTGAAGGAGTTGCGGTGCACGAGACGGTCGGGGTCGGCGTTCATTATGTCGATTGCGGCCTTGAGCGCGTCCGGCATATACATCATATCCATAAAGGTCCCCGCCTTGATCGGGCAGACGAACTCCTCGCCCCTGACTGCGGAGTAGTAGATGTTGACCGCGTAGTCGGTGGTACCTCCTCCCGGCAGGGTGACGTGCGAGATAAGGCCCGGGAAGCGGACGGAACGGGTGTCGACGCCGTATTTGAGGTGGTAGTAGTCGCTGAGCAGCTCGGTCGTCACCTTGGTCACGCCGTACATCGAGCGGGGGCGCTGCACCGTGTCCTGCGGGGTGTTGTCCCTGGGGGTCTCCGGCCCGAAGGAGCCGATGGAGCTGGGGGTGAAGACCGCGCAGCCCTTCTCGCGCGCGATTTCGAGGATGTTCATCAGGCCGTTGATCTGGATGTTCCACGCGAGGAGGGGCTTCTTCTCGGCGACGGCGGACAGCAGGGCGGCGAGGTTGTAGACGGTGTCTATCCGGTATCTGTCCACTATGGCGGCGATGCCCGCCCCGTCCAGCACGTCGGCTTCGGCGGAGGGGCCGCTCTCGAGAAGTTCTCCCGCGGGTTCCGCTCCCCTGACGTATCCCGCCACGACGTTGCCTTCGGGCAGCATACGTCTAAGTTTCATCGTGAGTTCGGACCCGATCTGGCCGGTCGAGCCGATCACAAGAATATTTTTCATTTCGAAATGTCAATTAATATGGTCGCGAATATACAAAAAAATCGTAATTTTGTAGGACTGACACTATGTAACCATATGTACGGAAAATTTCAGCAGCACCTGCGGGACGAGCTCTCCTCAATCAGGGAAGCCGGCCTGTACAAGGACGAAAGGAACATAGTCTCCGCGCAATCGGCGGAGATCACCCTTCAGGACGGATCCAAGGCCCTGAACTTCTGCGCCAACAACTATCTCGGCCTCGCGGATTCGCCCAGGCTGATACGGGCCGCGGAGAAGGCGATGCACGAGCGGGGGTTCGGGATGTCCTCGGTCCGCTTCATCTGCGGCACGCAGGATCTGCACAAGGAGCTGGAGAAGGCCGTCTCGGACTTCTTCCACACGGAGGACACCATACTCTACGCCTCCTGCTTCGATGCCAACGGCGGAGTGTTCGAGCCGCTGCTCGGCGCGGAGGACGCCATCATCTCCGACTCGCTCAACCACGCCTCCATCATCGACGGGGTGAGGCTCTGCAAGGCCGTACGATACAGATACGCCAATGCCGACATGGCCGAGCTGGAGCGCTGCCTCCGGGAGGCCCAGGCCCAGAGATTCCGCATCATCTGCACTGACGGGGTGTTCTCGATGGACGGCAATGTGGCCCCGATGGACAGGATATGCTCGCTCGCGGAGAAGTACGATGCGCTGGTGATGGTGGACGAGAGCCATTCCGCCGGAGTGGTCGGCAAGACGGGACACGGCGTGGCCGAGCAGTTCGACTGCTACGGGCGCATAGACATATTCACCGGGACGCTAGGCAAGGCTTTCGGCGGCACGGTGGGAGGATTCACCACGGGACGAAGGGAGATCATAGAGATGCTCCGCCAGAGGTCCCGTCCTTACCTCTTCTCCAATTCGCTGCCACCGATGATAGTCGCGGCGGGCATAGAGATGTTCAAGATGCTGGGAGAGGACACTTCCCTGCACGAGCGTCAGCAGGAGAATGTGGCGTATTTTCGCGACAAGATGCTCGCGGCGGGCTTCGACATCAAGCCCACCCAGTCGGCCATCTGCGCCGTAATGCTCTATGACGCGAAGCTCTCGCAGGAATTTGCGGCGAGGATGGCGGACGAGGGCATATTCGTGACCGGGTTCTACTATCCGGTGGTGCCGAAGGGTCAGGCCAGAATCCGCGTCCAGCTGTCCGCAGCGCATAAGAGAGAACAGCTCGACAAGGCCGTCGCCGCCTTCATCAAGGTCGGCAGGGAACTTGGCGTAATACGATGATAACCAATACTTGATAAGCTGATGACAAAGACAAGACTCACCAATATCCTCATGGCCCTGCCCGCCGCAGCGGCGCTGATGCTCAGCGCTTCCTGTTCGAAGGGCGGCGGAGACGAATTCGCATACCTCTACAAGGACCTCCCTTTCGCTATGGACAGGGTTTCCAAACCGGTCATCCCCGACTACAGCGTGGACCTCACCGACTTCGGCGGGGTGGGCGACGGGGTTGCGATGAACTCGGAGGCCTTCGCCAAGGCTATGAAGCACCTCTCCGGGAAGGGCGGCGGACACCTCAACGTGCCTGCCGGCATCTGGCTCACCGGTCCGATAGAGATTCTGAGCAACTGCGACCTGCACATAACTCCAAATGCCGTAATCATATTCAACCCGGACAGGGACCTCTACCCCATCATCGAGACCGTGTTCGAGGGGCTTGACACCCGCAGATGCGAATCCCCTATCCACGCCGACGGCGCACGCAACATCTCCATCACCGGAGGCGGCGTGATAGACGGCAGCGGAGAGGCCTGGAGGATGGTCAAGAAATCCAAGCTCACCGAAGGGGAATGGAAGAAGCTCACCGCATCGGGCGGCTTCATCAGCAAGGACGGGCGCATCTGGTATCCGGACGAGGGATTCGAGAAGGCTTCCAGGATGAGCAATATGAACGTGCCGCGCGGCCTGAAGAGCGAGGAGGAGTGGAACGAGATCAAGAGTTTCCTCCGCCCGAATATGGTGTCGCTGCGCAACTGTGAGAACGTCCTGCTCGAGGACTGCACCTTCCAGAACTCCCCGTGCTGGAACGTACACCCGCTGCTGTGCAAGAACCTCATAGTCAACAGGGTGAACATTCGCAACCCGTACTATTCGCAGAACGGCGACGCGATAGACGTCGACAGCTGCGAGAATGTCCTGATAGTCAATTCCACCTTCGACGCGGGAGATGACGGCATCTGCATCAAGTCCGGCAAGGACGCTGACGGCAGGCGCAGGGCCCGTCCGTGCCGCAATCTGATAGTGGACAACTGCACCGTATTCCACGGACACGGCGGATTCACGGTGGGAAGTGAGATGAGCGGAGGGGTGGAGAATATAAAGGTATCCAACTGCCGCTTCCTCGGCACCGACGTGGGACTCAGGTTCAAGAGTACCAGAGGCCGCGGAGGAGTGGTCAGGAACATCCATATCAGCAATATCTATATGAAGGACATCGTGGCTGACGCCATACTCTTCGACCTCTTCTACGGAGGCAAGTCCGCGGTCGAGGCTGCGGCGGAGAAGGACGAGAGCATAGACGTGCCGGCCGTCCCGGTGGACGAGACCACTCCGGAATTCCGAGACATATATATAACTGACGTGTGCTGCAACGGAGCCGCCAGGGCGATGCTCTTCAACGGCCTGCCGGAGATGCCGGTGACCAACATCAACGTCAGCAACTGCACTCTGAGCGCGGACGAGGGCATCACGCTCCGCAATTCGCAGGACATCACCTTCAAGAACGTGAAGTGCTATCCGGAGAGCGGCGACGAGATCACGACGCTGAGAGTGAAGAATTTCACCAATATGTAGTCCGCTATGAAGAAGACACTTATCCTCCCCCTGCTCGCGCTCGCGGCGCTGGTATCCTGCGGAAAGACCGGACACATGTCCGAGAAGATGGTGTATTCGCAGATGTCCCGCTGCCCGGAGGCCACTTATCTGGACTACGCAGGCGGCAAGCTCAAGTGGAGCTACACCCCTGGACTCGAACTCAAGGCGTTCCTGGATGTGTATGAGCGCTACGGAGGCAAGGAGATATACGACTACGTGCTGAAGTGGTACGACGCCATTGTCGACGCGGACGGCAGCATCAAGACCTACTCCGTGGAGAAGTACAACGTGGACCTCATCTGCCCGGGCAAGTCTCTCTTCTACTTCTACGACAAGACAGGAGAGGAGAAGTACCGCAAGGCCATAGAACTCATCAAGACCCAGATAGACGCTCAGCCCCGGACATCCGAGGGGGCGTTCTGGCACAAGAAGATATATCCTCACCAGATATGGCTGGACGGCGTGTATATGGCCGAGCCTTTCTATGCGGAGTACGCGAGCCGCTATCTGGAGGGCGAGGAGAGGCTGGAGGCCTATAGGGAGATAGTGAACGAGTTCGTCATCGCGGCGGAACACACCTACGACCCCGCGACGAAGCTCTACCGCCACGCCTGGGACGAGTCCCGCTCGATGTTCTGGTGCGATCCGCAGACCGGGCAGTCGCAGCACTGCTGGGGACGCGCCCTCGGGTGGTACTGTATGGCCATCGTTGATGTGCTGGACTTCCTGCCTCAGGATTTCGCCGGGAGGGGGCAGCTCATAGACCTGCTGCGGAGCATCTGCGCCGAACTGCCGAAGTGGGCGGACCCGGAGAGCGGAGTGTGGTATCAGGTGCTGGACCAGCCGGGACGCGAGGGCAACTATCTTGAGGCCACCTGTTCCGCAATGTTCAGCTACACCTTCCTGAAGGGTGTCCGTATGGGATATCTCGACGCGGAGCTGCTGCCTTACGCCCAGAAGCTCTATGCGGACTTGGTCAAGGAGTTCGTCTCCGCCGACGAACAGGGCCGCATCAGCCTCGAGAAGTGCTGCTCCGTCGGAGGACTCGGCGGCTCAAATATGCGTATGGGAGATTATGCGTATTATCTGAGCGAGCCGGTGAGGCCCAACGATTCCAAGGGGGTCGGGCCGTTTATCTGGGCTTCGCTCGAAATGGAAAGAATCAAATAAAAAGTTATACACTCAATTAATTATCATACTATTATGACAAAGAATCCATTTTCTCTTGAAGGGAAGAACGCCTGGATCACTGGCGCTTCCTACGGTATCGGCTTCAACATCGCGAAGGCTTTCGTGGCTGCCGGTATCAAGACCATCATCTTCAACGACATCAATGAGGAGTTCCTCCAGAGGGGCCTCGACAACTACAAGGAAGCCGGAATAAGCAACGTCAAGGGATATGTCTGCGACGTGACCAAGGAAGACGACGTGAAGGCTCTCGTGGAGAAGATCCACGCTGAGGTCGGCAACATCGACATCCTCGTCAACAACGCCGGCATCATCAAGCGCATCCCTATGCACGAGATGACCCGCGCACAGTTCCAGCAGGTGATCGACATCGACCTCGTGGGACCGTATATCGTATCCGCCGCGGTGCTTCCTGAGATGATGGAGCGTCACGAGGGCAAGATCATCAACATGTGCTCCATGATGTCCGAACTCGGACGCGAGACCGTGTCCGCATATGCAGCCGCCAAGGGTGGTCTCAAGATGCTGACCCGCAACATCTGCGCCGAGTACGCCGAGTACGGCATCAACTGCAACGCCATCGGACCGGGCTACATCGCCACTCCTCAGACCGCTCCGCTCCGCGAGCGTCAGGCCGACGGCAGCCGTCATCCTTTCGACCAGTTCATCGTCAGCCGCACCCCTGCAGGACGCTGGCTTGACCCTTCTGAACTCGGCGGCCCTGCGGTGTTCCTCGCCTCACACGCTTCCGACGCTGTGAACGGACACGTGCTTTATGTGGACGGAGGTATCCTCGCATATATCGGAAAACAGCCTAAATAGTCGATATGAAGCTCAATTGTCAAGTACGTCAGGCTTCGAGCAACGTCGATGCGAAGCACTACGACACCGAGCGCATCCGCAAGGAGTACCTTGTGGAGAACGTGATGGTGCCTGACGAAATCAATATGGTCTATTCGATGTTTGACCGCATCATCGCCGGCGGCGCAGTCCCTGTGAAAGAGGACCTGAAGCTCTCGGCTCCGGAGATACTCCGCGCCGACTACTTCACCCAGCGCCGCGAACTCGGCATCATCAATGTCGGGGGCGCGGGTACGGTGGTCGTAGGCGACGAAGAATACCATCTCGAATACAAGGAGGCCCTCTACGTCGGACGCGGCAACCGTGACGTGGTGTTCAAGAGCGACTCCGCCGACAAGCCGGCGCACTTCTACTTCTGCTCCGCCACGGCTCACCGCGAGACCGGAGTGAAGAAGGTGACCAAGAAGGACGCGGTGGTGATGCACCTGGGTTCCCTGGAAGAGTCCAACGAGCGCACCATCAACCGTCTTCTCGTCAAGGAGGTCGTGCCTTGCTGCCAGCTCCAGATGGGTATGACCGAACTCGCTCCGGGCAGCACCTGGAACACTATGCCGGCCCACACCCACGACCGCCGTATGGAGGTGTACTTCTACTTCGAAATCCCTGATGACGCGGCCGTGTGCCACTTTATGGGAGAGCCGCAGGAGACCCGCCATATCTGGATGCACGGCGAACAGGCCGTCATCTCTCCGCAGTGGAGCATACACTCCGCCTGCGCCACGCGCAACTACACCTTCATCTGGGGTATGTGCGGCGAGAACGACGACTACAACGATATGGACTGGTGCGCGACCACGGACCTGAAATGACGATACGGCTATGAAGAAGATCATTTTGGCTGCCGCGCTTCTCGCGGCCCTGTGCGCCTGCAACTCCACTCCGGAGCAGAAGGTGATGGCCCGCTACGTGCCTGAGAGGGCCGACGACTTCGTGTTCGAGAACAATCTCATCGCGGGCCGCATCTACGGCAAGGCGCTTGAGGGCAATCCTACTTCTCCGGGCATCGACATCTGGGTGAAGCTGCCGGGCAAGCTCGTGGCGGACGAATGGTACGCCGCGGCTATGAACGACTCTGGCTACTACCACCACGACCACGGCGGGAAGGACTGCTACAAGGTGGCCGTCAGCCTCGGCGGCGGAGCCTCAGTGCCTTACCTCAACGGCGAACTCTGGTATCCGTCCACCAACTGGCGTTCCTACGATATGCTCGAACAGAGCGCCGACAAGGTGGTGTTTGTGCTGCATTATCCCGAGTGGCAGGCTTCCGGAGTCAGCGTGAAGCTCGACAAGAAGATCACCGTCTCTGCGGACAGCTATTTCAGCAAGGTGGAGGACACCTATACCTTCAACGGAGCTGATTCGCTGTCTGTCGCAGCCGGAGTCTTCCGTCATCCGGGACAGGACACCGTCGAGGACGAACTCATCGGAGCCGACCGCTACGCCATCTGGGAGCAGGCTTCGGACCAGAGCGTCGAGCCTGAGGACGGAATGCTCGGAGTGGGCGTGTACGTGCCAGGGGCAGAGAGTGTGAGCGTCACCGAAGACGGCTCTCACGGTCTGTGCGTCAGGAGCGTCAAGTCCGGTGAGACTTTCACCTACTACTTCGGTTCGTGCTGGTCCAAGGGCGACGTCAAGACGGCTGCGGACTGGTTCGGCATCGTGAACGGACTCAAATAGCCTCCGGGCCTCGCCTGAAGGCATAATATCGATGGCTCCGTGCGGCATATCCAACCGCGGCACGGGGCCTTTTTAAAATTATAATAATGACACAGCTTATTTCTCTTCTGGCATCGCTGATGATGATTGCTCCGGGTGCCGACAAGTATACCAATCCCATTCTGTTTTCGGATTACTCCGATCCGGACGTGATCCGCGTCGGGGATGATTACTGGATGACCGCGTCGTCGTTCACCTGTTTCCCCGGATTGCAGATTCTGCACTCCACCAACTTGGTGGACTGGGAGATAGCTGGGGCGGCCCTGCCAGAGATGGGTCCGGCATTCGATGCGCCGTCCCACGGCAACGGTGTCTGGGCCCCGTGCATACGCTATCACGAGGGACGCTACTGGATTTTCTGGGGTGACCCGGACAAGGGCATCTTCCAGATCAACACCACGGACCCGCGCGGGGAGTGGAGCAAGCCGCATCTCGTGCTGGAAGGCAAAGGTATGATCGACACGAGTCCGCTATGGGACGATGATGGACGGGTGTATCTCGTCCACGCCTGGGCAGGGTCCCGCGCCGGCTTCAAGAGCATACTCAACGTCTGCGAACTCGACAAGGACTGCAAGCGGGTCATCTCCGACCAGGTGTTGGTATTCGACGGCAAGAAGACCGGCGACGACACGGTCGAAGGCCCGAAGTTCTACAAGAGGGACGGCTGGTACTATATCTTCGCCCCTTCAGGCGGGGTGAAGGAGGGATGGCAGCTCGTGCTGCGCTCCCGCAACGTCTATGGGCCGTATGAGAAGCGCACCGTGCTTCATCAGGGCGACACCGACATCCACGGCCCTCATCAGGGCGGCTGGGTCACGGACGTGGCAGGCAACGACTGGTTCATCCATTTCGAGGACCGCAATGCCTGGGGTCGCATCTGCCATCTGCAGCCGATGAGCTGGAGCGAGGACGGATGGTGCATCATAGGCATAGACCGTAACGGCGACGGCATAGGTGAACCTGTGGCGAAGTACCGCAGGCCGGCAGTGGCCGAGCGCTATAAGGGAGTGAAACTCAACGGAGTAAGCGCCATTGCGACAAGCACCGGATTCACCGGTACCTCCATCCCTCTGAACTGGCAGTGGGAGGCCAATCCTAAGTTCTACTGGTATATGCTCAATCCGACCCTGGGATGCCTGAGGCTCAACTGCATCAAGAACCCGGAGGGATGGCGCAATCTGCGCGACACGCCCAACATCCTTGCACAGAAGGTCGTAGGGCCTAGTACGGAGTTCACCACCAAGCTCGTATATCGTCCGTCATACGCCGGGGAGAGAGTCGGGGTGATAGTGACCGGACGCAGCTACAGCACCATCGAGCTCAACTACGACGGGGAGAGGCTCTCTCTCGTGCGCCGCGACTGCATCGACGCCAACAAGGGGGCGCAGGAGGAGATTCTCTGCTCTGCGGATCTGGCAAAGGAGGCTTTCAACACGGTGTGGGTCCGCGTGAAGGTGGAGAAACAGTGCATCTGCACGTTCTCCTACAGTCTCGACGGCAAGAAGTTCAAGACTCTCGGACCGGAGTTCACGGGACGCGAGGGCGACTGGATCGGGGCCAAGATAGGGTATTTCGCCATCTCCGAAATCCAGAAGAACGACGGGGGTTCGGTGGAGGTTTATTGAGGTATTCTTTATGAATGATGAAAAATATTTTGTGAAATTGCTAAATTTATAGACTTAAAACATATTGCATTATGCCATTTATCAATGAAGACTTTATGCTTTCCAACGCTACGGCGCGGAAGCTATATCACGGGCACGCCGAAAAGATGCCTATCATCGACTATCACTGCCATCTTGTGCCTCAGCAGATCGCGGAGAACATCCAGTTCCGCGACATCACGCAGCTCTGGCTCGTCGACGGGCACTACGGAGACCACTACAAGTGGAGGGCGATGAGGGCCAACGGCGTGTCGGAAGACTATCTCACCGGTGGGAAGCACAGCGCCTGGGAGACTTTCGAGAAGTGGGCGGAGACCGTGCCTTACACGATGCGCAACCCTCTCTACCACTGGACTCACCTCGAACTCAGCAGGGTGTTCGGGATCGACAAGCTCCTCAGCCCTGCCACCGCAAGGGAGATTTTCGAGGAGTGCAACGCCAAGCTCGCGACCGAGGAGTTCCGCGGACAGGCCCTTATCCGCAAGTTCGGAGTGGAGACGGTCTGCACCACCGACGACCCTGCCGACGACCTGCGCTGGCACAAGATGATAGCCGGGCATCCTTTCGGCACCAAGGTCATCCCGGCGTGGAGGCCTGACAAGGCTATGGCCATCGAAGACCCGGCATCCTACAAGGAATACCTCGACAAGCTCGGAGAGGCCGCAGGGATGGAAATCAAGTCCTACCGCGACCTTCAGGAAGCTCTCAAGAAGCGTCACGACTTCTTCGCTTCTATGGGATGCAAGCTTTCCGACCACGGACTGGAGAACTTCTACTCCGCCCCATATACGGAGTCCGAAATCGAGGCTGTCTTCAAGGCGGTCCTCGCGGGGAAGAAGCCGGGAGCGGACGAACTGGAGAAGTTCCGCAGCGCGTTCCTGCACGACCAGGCCGTGATGGACGCCGAGGCGGGCTGGGCGCAGCAGTTCCACATCGGGGCCATACGCAACAACAACTCCAGGATGTTCGGCCTCGTGGGTCCGGACACCGGATACGACGCCATCCACGACCAGGAGATCGCCGCCGCGGGCAACAGGTTCTTTGACCGTCTCGCTTCCGAGTGCAAGCTCGCGAAGACCATACTCTACTGCCTCAACCCTAAGGACAACGAGGTGATGATGACTATGGCCTACAACTTCAACGACGGCACCGTCCCGGGCAAGATGCAGTTCGGCTCCGGATGGTGGTTCCTCGATCAGGAGGTCGGGATGCGCCGCCAGATGGACGCGCTCTCCGTGCTGGGCCTGTTCAGCCGTTTCGTCGGTATGCTCACCGACTCCCGCAGCTTCATCAGCTACCCTCGCCACGAGTACTTCCGCCGCATACTCTGCGACGTGATAGGCACCGACGTGGAGAACGGCAAGCTCCCGTCCTCCGAGATGGAGACGATAGGCCGTATGGTGGAGGACATCTCATACAACAACGCAAAGAATTATTTTAACTTCTGATACAATGAATTACGAGAAAAACCCAAACTACGTCAAGGCTCTCGAGTATATGGCGGCGACGGATCTGAATTCGCTCGAACCCGGGAAGCACGTCATCGACTCGGACAATCTCTTCGTGAATATCGTCGATTCGCAGATGAAGACCCCCGAGCAGGCAAGGCTTGAGGTGCACGACAAGTATATCGACATCCAGGTGCCGCTCTCCAAGGGCGAGAGTTTCGGAGTGAAGCCGCGCAGCGAATGCCGCGAGGCCGACGGAGAATTCAACACTGAAAAGGACATCCTCTTCTACCGCGACAAGGACTGGAAGACCGTCAGCGTCAATGCCGGAGAGAAAATCGTCTTCGACACCGACACCGCTCACGCACCTCTCATCGGAGAGGGTACGATCCACAAGGCCATATTCAAGGTAAAAGTGGCATAATATGGGTGCGCTGATAGTATTGGCGTTCCTATGGTTCAACGGAGTTTCTCCTGTCAGCATCTCCGTATCACGCAACGCCGACCCGGTGGTCGGCGTTGCCGTTGATATGCTCAGTGCCGACCTCGGAGAAGTGACCGACCAGACCCCGCGCCGGGCAGCTCCCGGCAGCGCCACGATAAGAATCATCCAATATGACCGCGACAGGACCAATCTGCGCAAGCTCGGAGTCCCTTCCGAGGTGGCCGACTCCCTGGGATTCGTCAAGGAGGCGTTCTATGTCGGGACGCACGGCTCCCAGATAGTGGTGGTGGGTTCGGACGGACGCGGCACCGCATACGGTGCGCTGGAAGTTTCCCGCCTCGCCGGAGTCTCGCCGTGGATATGGTGGGGGGATTCCCGCCCGGAGAAGCGTTCCTCGCTTGAACTTCCGGAGGGTTTCAGCACGTTCCAGCACCCTTCGGTGGAGTATCGGGGGTTCTTTCTCAACGACGAGGACTGGAGTTTCCGCCCGTGGAGTACGATGACATTCTCCCCTCAGGAGAATCCCGAAACCATCAGCGCCGATACCTACCGCGAGCTTTTCCGCCTGCTGCTGCGCCTGAGGGCCAATACGTTATGGCCGGGGATGCACAACAACACCACGGCGTTCTTCAAGGTGCCGGGGGCGAAGGAGGCGGCCGATTCCTGCGGCATATTCATCGGGACTTCGCACTGCGAGCCTCTGCTGCGCAACAATGTCGACGAGTGGAAAGTCGAGGAGCGCGGACGCTACAACTATATCACCAACACCCAGGCCGTCAAGGACTATTGGACGGAGCGCCTGGTGGAGATGAAGGGCCGGGACGGCCTCTATACCATAGGTATGCGCGGCATACACGACGGCTCGATGGAAGGGGTGAAGACGCTCGAGGAGAAGACCGTCGCGCTGCAGAGGGTGATCGACGACCAGAGGGAGCTGCTGCGCAAATACGCAGGCAGGGACCTGAGCCGCATCCCGCAGATGTTTATGCCTTACAAGGAGGTGCTGGAGATAATGGAGAACGGGCTTCGGGTGCCGGAGGACGTCACGATAGTATGGTGCGACGACAACTACGGCTATATGACCCGTCTGAGCGACGCGGAGCAGCAGAAGCGCAGCGGAGGGGCCGGGGTGTACTATCACCTGAGCTACGCCGGGCGGCCTCACGACTGCCTGTGGCTCAGCACCACCCAGCCCGGACTGATATACAACGAGATGCTTCAGGCATACGACCACAATGTCTGCAAACTCTGGGTGGTCAACGTACACGACCCGAAGGTGGCGGCATACGACCTGGAGTTCTTCCTGGATATGGCGTGGAACGTGGATTTCGTCGGGCCGCGCAACATCAACTCCCACCTCGTCTCCTGGCTGGAGAGGGAATACGGAAGCGCGGTCGCGCAGAAGCTCGCGGACGTGATGCCGGAGTATTACCGGCTCGCGTCGATGAGAAGGCCGGAGTTTATGGGCTGGAGTCAGGTGGAACTCGCCGACAAGAACAGATACCCCGGAGGGCTTTCGCAGGTGTCGGATACGGAGTTCAGTTTCAGCGAGTTCGGCGACGAGGCTCAGAGATATGTCGATTCGTTCCGCGCTCTGGTCGCACAGGTGCGGGCGGCGGAGGAGCTTGTCCCGGAGAGGAGCCGCGACGCCTATTTCGCCGGGATTGTCTATCCGGTAGAGGCTACCGCAGCTATGGCGGAGAAGATGCTCTATGCGCAGAAGTCGCGTCAGAGGGCGGTCACGAGCTATGCTCCGGGAGCGTGGCGCACCGATACGCTGATGCTTGCGTCCGCAGCCCTCAGCGAGAACGCCTACCAGAGGATACGCAGCCTCACGCGCTATTATAATGAGGAACTCGCCGGCGGCAGGTGGAGAGGGATGATGTCCGACAGGCCTCGCGACCTGTACGTCTTCCGTGCGCCTCTGCTTCCTGTAGCGCTCACCGATGCGGAGTGCGGAGAGTGGGGAGAGTATGCCTCGGAATGGAAGGCCGGGAGTCTCGCTTCCAGCGGAGAGGACTATGCGGCGTTCAATGCCTGCGACTACAGCGCGTCTAGCATCGCGGTCACTCCGGTGCAGAATCTCGGGCACAGCGGCAATGCCGTCCCTGTGGCGAAGGGAGGCAGGCTGGACTATGAGTTCAGCGTCAACGCCTCCGGAGATGCGGTGCTGAGGGTCGCGCTTATCCCGACTCAGGCCAATGACAGAGGGGACATACGCTTCGCGGTAAGTGTGGACGGCGGAGAGGCACAGGTCTTCTCAATCAAGGAGCCGTTCCGCAGCGAGAGGTGGAAGCGCAACGTGATGCGCGGGCAGGCTGTGGTGGAGATTCCGCTCACGCTGAGCGACGGCAGGCACTCGCTGTCCCTCAGCGCGGTCGATGACCATATCGTCTTCGACCAGTGGATGGTGGACTTCAAGCCGGGGCGCAAGTTCTACCTTTTCCCGATTCGGTAGAGACATCTGATATACAGAGACGGCCGTCCTTTCCGGGCGGCCGTCTCTCTATCCGTAAGAGGCTCAGTCAGAGCCTCTCAACACTCACTAAAACATCTCGTCTACAGGCTCCCTGTAGTCCTCGGCCTGAGGTGCCGGGGCTTCGCTGCGAGGGCCTCCGCTGCGGCGAGGACGGTCATCGCGGCGCTCGCCTCTGCGGTCGTCACGCCCGCCCCTGCGATCATCGCGGCGGTCTCCCCTGCGGTCGTCGCGTCCGCCTCTGCGGTCATCGCGGCGGTCTCCCCTGCCGTTGCCTCCGCGAGGCCTGCGCTCCGGCTCCACATAGCCTTCCGGCTTCTCGGTCAGAGCCCTCATTGAGAGGCGCATCTTGCCGGTCTTGGCATCGACCTCAAGCAGCTTGACGTCGATCTCATCGCCGACCTTGAGTACGTCCTCGACGTTCTCGGTCTTGCCCCACGCGATCTCGGATACGTGCAGAAGTCCTTCCTTGCCCGGAAGAATCTCCACGAATGCGCCGAACTCGAGGATGGAAACGACCTTTCCGTGATATACCGTCCCGACTTCAGGCACGGCGCAGATGCCCTTGATCCACTCGAGAGCCTTCTGCATATTCTCCTTGTTATCGGAAGCCACGTCCACAACGCCCTCGGTGAGGTTGGTCCCAGGTATAGGCTGTTCGTCGATGGTGATGACGGTGCCTGTCTCCTTCTGGATCTTCTGGATGGTCTCGCCTCCCTTGCCGATCACGGCGCCGATGAACTCGGCGGCGATGCGGATCTGCTCGATGCGAGGCACGAACGGCTTGTAGTCCTCACGAGGCTCGCTGATGGTCTTCATCATCTCGCCCATAATGTGCATTCTTCCCTGACGGGCCTGCTCGAGAGCCTTCTCAAGCACGTCGTAGGAGAGTCCGTCCACCTTGATGTCCATCTGGGTGGCGGTGATACCGTCGGCGGTACCCGTCACCTTGAAGTCCATATCTCCGAGGTGATCCTCGTCCCCGAGGATATCGGTGAGGATGGCGTAGCGGTCGTTAGGGTGCTGCTCGTCGGTGATGAGTCCCATGGCCACACCGGCTACAGGCTTCTTGATCTTGACGCCGGCATCCATCAGCGCAAGGCAGCCGCCGCACACTGAAGCCATTGAAGAAGAGCCGTTTGACTCAAGAATATCAGATACTACGCGGACAGCGTAAGGATTCTCCGGAGCGAGCGGAACGACCGGCTTGAGCGCACGCAGCGCAAGGTTGCCGTGGCCGATTTCGCGGCGGCCCACACCTCTCTGAGGCTTGGCTTCGCCGGTTGCGAAAGGAGGGAAGTTGTAGTGCAGGACAAACTGCTGGTCTTCCTGGATCAGCACCTCGTCCATCTCCTTCATATCCATCTTGGTGCCGAGGGTGACGGTCGCAAGGGACTGGGTCTCGCCTCTGGTGAAGATGGCTGAACCGTGGGCGCAAGGCAGATAGTCCACTTCGCACCAGATAGGACGCACCTGATTACATTCACGGCCGTCCAGACGTATGCCTTCGTCGAGGATGAGGTTGCGCATAGCCTCCTTCTCCTCGGCGTGGTAATATCTCTCCACGAGCGGGGTCTTCTCCTCAAGCTCCTCCTCCGGAATGGTGGCGAGGAACTCTTCCTTGATGGCCTTGAATCCGGCCTCACGCTCCTTCTTCGGCTTCGCGGCCTTGGCGAGAGCGTAGCACTTGTCGTAGCAGAACTCGTGTACCGCCTTGCGGAGTTCCTCGTCCTGGACGTCGTGAGGGTAGTCACGTTTGTTGACGTCGGTGCCGAGCTCGTGCATCAGCTCCTTCTGCACGCGGCAGTGCTTCTTGATCTCCTCGTGGGCGAACTTGATGGCCTCGAGCATATCGTGCTCGCTGACTTCGCTCATCTCTCCCTCGACCATCATGATGTTCTCCTCGGTGGCGGCGACCATAAGTTCGAGGTCGCTGTCCTTCATCTGGGAGAAGCTCGGGTTGATTACGAACTCTCCGTTGACGCGGCTCACGCGGACTTCGGAGATAGGGCCTCCGAACGGAAGGTCGGAGGTGGCGAGGGCGCAGGAGGCTGCAAGGCCTGCGAGAGCGTCCGGCTGAGTGTCTTTCTCCGCAGAGATAAGCGTCACGTTGACAAATACTTCGAGGTGGAAATCATCCGGCCACAGCGGGCGGATAGGGCGGTCGATGAGACGGGAGATGAGAATCTCGTAGTCGCTCGACTTGCCTTCCCTCTTCATAAATCCTCCCGGGAAACGTCCCGCGGAGTAATACTTTTCCTTGTAATCTACGGTCAGCGGCATGAAGTCCGTTCCTTCCTTGACTTCCTCCGCTGCCGTCACGGTGGCGAGAAGCATAGTGCCACCCATCTTCACTACGGCCGATCCTGCTGCCTGCTTCGCGAGCTTGCCGGTCTCAATCTCGATCACGCGACCGTCCGCAAGCTCAATTCTTTTGTTGATGATGTTCATTATCGTGTTTCTTTACGTCTTTTCTCCGAAAAAAGGGATGGCCCCGCGTGCGGGAACCATCCCTGAATCTTTCCTATCCTGACTATCGGCGGAGACCGAGCTCCTTGACGATATTTCTGTATCTCTCGATGTCAACCTTCTGGAGATAGTCCAGAACCTGACGACGCTTGCCGACGAGGCGGAGAAGAGAACGGCGTGTCACCACATCCTTCTTGTTCTTCTTCACGTGCTCGGTAAGGTGAGCGATACGGTAGGAAAATAAAGCAACTTGACTCTCAGGTGAGCCGGTGTCCTTATTAGACTTTCCGTACTTCGCGAAAATCTCTTGCTTCTTCTCAGGCATCAAATATTCAGCCATCTTAGCAAAAAATTAAAGTTAATATTTCAATACTCCATCCCTCAGTAATTCCTCAAAAGGATAAAGCCTGCAAATTTACACAAATTTCCGCACAATCCAATAAGTTGCTTCATTTTAGTTATTCTCGGAAATTCATTCTTTCATAATTATTTGGCGGTTCAGTCGCGCTCGATCAGCGGAAGTCCGCGGGAGTCGAGCAGGGCGTTGTAGCGGCGGATGACCTCGTCCACGCAGTCCTCCCACGAGCGGACGATGGTCTTCGAGGCCCGGAGTCCGACGCGATGCACCCGCTCCCGGTCGGAGGAGAGTTCGCGCAGCAGGGCGGCCATGCGGTCCGGGTCGTTGTCCACCAGGAATCCGTTCTCCCCGTCGGTGAGAATCGTGGATGCGGTGGCCCCCTTCGCCATCACCGCCGGGGTGTGCAGGGCGGCGGCCTCCCTCACGACGAGAGGGGCGTTGTCGTAGAGCGAAGGGAAGAGGAAGAGATCGGAGGCGGCATAGTAGGTCGTGAGGCGGCTGCGGTCGGTGATGGATCCGACGAAGGTCACTTTGTCATCGAGTCCGCGCTCGGAGACCAGGGCCTTCATCTCGCCCTCGGCATAGCCCGTCCCGACGAAATACATCCTGAACGGCACGTCGGACATTCGGGCGAGGGATTCGATGATGAGCTTCGGGTTCTTCTCCCAGATGTGCTGTCCCACGAAGAGCAGGACGAATTCGTCCTTCCCTATTCCCAGGTATTCCCTCGCCTCCGCGAAGAAGCTGTCCGGGTATTCGGCGACGAGATCGGAGCCGTTGTCCATCACTTCCACCGGACCCTTGTAACCGTATTCCCGGATCACGTCTATCACGGACTCCTGCGGCACCCAGACGAGGTCGGCCTTCTCGTAGAAGTCTATTATGTATTTCACGACCATATTGACCGCCGCCTTGGGCAGTACGCGCGCGAAGTCGTCGCGGTATTTGGAGTGGAAGGTGGCCACGAGCGGAATCTTCTGGAGCCGGGCTATGTTGAGTGCGGCGGCGCCGGAAGCGAAGGGGCAGTGGGCGTGTACCAGCTTGAAGCGGATTTTCGCAATCTGGGCGAGGAATGTCGGGTCGATGCCGGCAAGCCCCGTCACGTACGGATGCCGCTTGGGTACAGGTACGGAAAAGTAGTCGAACACCTTATAGTCGAGCTTGGAGTAGTCCGCCCCGGGTACGGTGGGGGTGATCACGCAGGTCCCGCCGACCTTTTTCTGCATCCAGTACGCATAGTTCTGCATACATACCGACACTCCGTCCATCACGGGAGGGAAGCAGTCGCAGAAGAGACCGACGTTGACCTTCTCGGGAGAAAAGATTGTTGCCATATTACTGAAAAAGAGATACGAAGATGTCCATCTTGCCGGTCACGTACAGCAGGGCGAAGGCCGCGGCAATCACCAGGACAATCGCAAGCACCCATTTCCTCCACGCAGGAGGCTCCTTCCTATATGGGTCGGAGAGTTTGAGTCTCGGATATTTGGCCACGCCGGTGAGCTTTGAGCCGAAGAGAATGTTGACGAGAACGTTGGAGTTGATGGCCCAGCCGTTGGCGTTGAGCACGGGACCCAGGTTGCGGCGGCGCAGTTTGCTCCACGCGAGGAAGCAGGACGGGCCGGAGATGAGCAGGATGATTAGCGCGACGGCGGCGAGCGTATCATACCACGGGGTGGCCGCGATGCCGGACACTATCTTGGTGAGGGCCGAGCCTATGTAGCCCAGAGCCATGCCCAAGGCGGCGAAGATACCGGCAAACTTGGCAATGTCGAATACGGGTTTCTTCGAGGAGTCGGCGGAGGCGTCAGATGTCGGGGCCGAGGCCGCCGCGGCAATCCTGGCCTGGATGTCGGCGGTGACCTTGGAGTCCTTGTCGGCGGCGGACTTGTTGATCAGGCCGACGCAGAAGTCCCAGAACTTGCGGTACGGGGCCCAGAACGCCTGACTTATGCTTATAGGATTGTCCACCACCCTGGTCACGACGGCATCCCAGCCGCGTCCTTCGCGGTCGTAGAAGATGCCGTTCTTGCCGGGACGCAGCGCGGCAATCTCCCCTGCGGTCAGCAACGCCACGATGTCCATACTCTTGCCGAGTTCCTTGGAAGTGCAGATGCAGTATATGAGGAACATCCCGCTGAGCCGGGACATATCGGCGTGCTGGGACATGTCGGAGACCTTGATGCAGAGTTCGCAGCAGCGCTGGTCTATATAGAGCCGTCCGGCCTCGAACATGGCCCTGGCTCCCTGTTCGCGGGAATAGAAGTCAGTGAATATTACATAGTTGCGGAGCAGGTGATAGAAATCGCGATAGAGCAGCATCAGCTTTTTGACCTCGTCTGTCGAGTCGGCTTCCTCCTTGAGGGCGAGGTCTGCGGCGACCAGAGAGAGGAGGGCCTCCCTGCTGCCGGAGGCGAGGATTGAACGCACCTCGTCTATGCCGAGCGACTCCACGGCTTCGCCCTTCTTGGACGCGAGCCAGGAGGCATAGGCGGAGAATCCGGCAAGCACCGCATTCCATTCCGACTCGCTGACGCCCTTCGCCCCTTCGAGCCGCATAGCCGGCACAAGGCTTCTGAGCGTGTCGAACTGGGCCTGCCAGGCGGGATTGACATCGTCGAAAGGCAGAATCCCCCCGGCATCCGGACGGGCTATCGGGCAGGCGGCAATCTGCGAGATGTCATCCACGCTCACGGCCACCGCGGCGGCCGTCCCGGCGTCGTAGCGCAGCAGGCGGCAACGGGTGAAAAAGTCCGACATCTTGTCTTTCAGCGCATTGCAGGCGGCGTAAGCGGCGGCCGTGTCTTCGCCGTAAGGGAAGACGTTATTGCGGTCGGCGTCGGCGGCATCCATCCACGCGGCGTAGTCAGCGCATTCCTTATAGAAGGTCTCTATCTGCTGCGCGCCCACTCCCGGGTCTCCGCTGCGGTCGGTGCCGGAGCCTATCCTGGCGATAATCTCGGCAATCACCTTCTTGAGAGCCGCGTCATCGGCGGTGGCGACGGTGATGAGGCCGTCTCCGTTGAGCTTGGTCCCGGCGAATATGGCCGCGCTGTCGGAAGCCTCGTCCAGCGTAATGACATCCCCCTCGCGCCCCAGGTCGGAAAGAATCCGCCGTGCGGAGTCACAGAGGCGTCGGCCTCTCTCGGTGGAAGTGTCTATATTATTGACATCCAGACTGCTCTCCCCCTGGAGTATCGAGTCCTTGTCCTTGATGACGGAAGTCAGCCACTGCGCGGCGGCGATAACTTCGTCGACCTTGATGCAGCCGTCGGCATCGGTGTCGATGCAGTCGAGGGTGCGGCGGTCGAATTCCAGAGAGTCCACGGGACAGCTCAGCACGGTCCAGAGTTTCCGGTCCAGTTCGCCCAGATGGGCTATGTCCTCGCCCGAGGAGACGTTCACCCTGATGGCTCCGCCGAGGGAGCAGTACTTCCATTCGTATTTATTGTCCATTCTAGAGTTGGTTAAGACAGAGTTTCGTAACGCCGCGAAATTACGAAATATTCGCAAGATTTCCGTTTAGTGTTTCCTAAAAACCTAAATTCCGCAGCCTAAGCTGCTAAAAAAGTTGAAAAGCCCTGATAAAGAAACCATTAGCAGGGCTTGCGTATGTCAGAAATTTCACCTAAATTGGTTTCTTAAGCAGTTCACATATTGAGCGATATTGCTCCCTTTCAGCCGTGAACGAGTAATCCGCAACTTTATAAACAAGCAACCCCATGACTATAATAATGTTTGTTCTTTTTTGTAATTCATCACAAGCTTGAAGCACCCTTCCATAGTCTTCATTCCCACGCCTTTGTAATTAATCAATGCAATCATTGATTTGATTGATTCGTCTTCCAAGGCCTTATTGATGGCTCTAATTTGTGTAATACTTCTTATGCCACACATTTTCTTTTCGCTGTCATCAATTGACAACCAAGTATTCTTAAACTTATCAAACAGGTCGTCTGGCGCAGCAGGGTCATAGTCATATATCTCAACGGGGATATCACAAGATGAAAGATAGCTCACCATTACCGGCATGACTTCATCTTTGCTTAACCCACCATTGTTCGTGCCCAGCATTGGAAAAGCAATGGACGTTATCCCTTTATCCCTATATGAAGCCACAAACTTCTCAAGCCCAAGTTCAATGTATTCAATCTTGCTAGGATATTTCCAATGGAATTTCGTAGGGAAGTTCAAAACCCAAGGCTCATCTGGCTCTCCCTTATACAACCACAACTTACCTATCCCTATTTGCCTGGACTTGCAAAATCCCTTGTAGATGTCGAACATATTAGGGTAACGTAATTTGAACACCAATGCAATACCTTTGCCCATTACGCCGACACAATTGACGGTATTGACGATTGTCTGCGTTTTCGTGTTGAAGATGTTTCCGCGAACTATTGATATATTTGAATTCATGCTACTTGTTGGTATATATCAGCCAACTATTTTTGCGAGGCTCTGACACCTCAAAAAATATGTTGAACGGTTTGTTTTTTTTAATCTCCAACGAACGGCTCATGTAAATGTCGTTGCCCTTTGCTCTTATGATAGAACCGGGATTGCATATTTCAGGGGAGCCATCGCCTTCATAAGATATTCTAAATTCGAAGGGATTGCTATAATCGGTTGTTATTTCAAGTTTGTCTGAAGAATCATTAAAATGCAGTTCACGGTTGACTCTTTCAAACAGGTCTTCTCTTGCTATTATGCGGTCTTTCAGAGGCGATGTGGCTACCAGCTCCCTTAGCATGTTACGTTGATAGTTGTCATAACAGCATATATGCAGGGAGGACAGAGAAGATAAATCGACCTCATCTCGAACAAGAAATTCTTGTTGCCGGGCATCTTTATTGAAGCCAAGGAAGATTTCGTTTGCGCATATATGATGCGGATCATCAATCACCTTGAATGCTCGGGTCGAGCGTTTCTGCATATTACCGTTGCTATAATAGCATTTGTCAGGATATTTAGCCAGCAATTCTTCAATATCAATGACAAAAAATACCGGCATCGGGCATTTGGGAAGGCCGAGACTCAGAGCGCGGTCATAATACTCGTCACCTTGGTCTTTGCCCAAACATTCATTATAAAATTGAGTTGGGGATTTGGGGATAAAATAAAATCTTGCGAAACCGTGCGCCTTTGCAGTAATTGAAACATTCGTGCCGGCGCTGTTTTCAAAGGCTCCGTCAGCTTTATTACGGCTCTGCAACGAATGGCTCTTGATTATCTTCACGGCATTGCTCATATGCGTGAAATGATAAGCCACCGGTTTGTAAGGAAATGCATCCACAAAACTGATGATATTCTCTTGTCGGAGATACCCCTTTTCGCGTATCTCAACCTTATTGAAAAATGCCTTGTTCCTGACAAGAGACGGCCAATCCCAATAATCTACATATTTGTCTACAAGAGCTGACGAGAAATTGATGGTTTCGGAAGCTGAAGCCTTCGTCCAATCTAAACTGTCCGAGAATTTTTCGAGGATTTCGTTAGTGAATGTGAAATCCTTGCGCCCGCAGACGATGTTCCAATTCAAATCATCCGCATATTCTTCGAGGGCTTCTATATCTGTAACAGGGAATTTCTCATTCTTAGAAACCTCCTGCCAATTCAATTCATCTGCGAAATCGGGAAGCAGGTTCATCACCTGTTTCGAAGATGACAATCTCTCCCAATTCACTTTTCCCTCCGGGATGAGCGAGATTAGTGGAGCATTGACCGGAAAGTATTGACGTCCAGTGATGGTCATCCAATCCACTTGTGACGAAATGCGGTCTTCCTTTGCCATCAATAGCAACAGAGGACGTGAAGACCACAACTTTGAGGAATCTCTTTTTGATAATGCCTCCCAATCCCAATCTTTATTTGAATATCGAACCAAGAACTCTTCCGTCGGTTTGAATGTCTCCACGGAACTTAGCATTCTCCAATCCCACTGATACCTAGGCATAGATTCGATGTCGGATTGGGTTACGTTCCATTTGCCATTTGCAATTAGCGTGTTATAGTCATACTGCTCTTTGGGAAATCCTTTGATAATTTGAGCGAGATCCACATCTTGTCGTCCGGACAATGACTCAAACGAGATGTAGGAACGATAGGCGTTGACTATGTTGTAGAGTTGTTGTTTGTCGTCAACTGTAAAAATATGGCTATGTAGCGAGATGTACTCCCAATCAAGTTTTTTTGCGTACTTCGCCAAGAACCAATCTTTGTCATTAAGGCTATCTAACGTGGAAAGACCGGCGAAATCCCACTTGTCCTCAAATCCAATAATCAGCTGTTTGATATCCTTATTCCACGATGCTTCCTTGATGCCAGACTTCGGGTCGAATCTCAATAGTGTATTGAAGTTTTTGGAATAAGAGAGAGATTCCCAATCGATATAATCTGCACAGTCTTCAAGTTCGGAGAAGATGTCAAATTCCTTCCTCGAATAAAGTGCCGACCTGTCCCATGAGAATCTGCTGTCTTGGTATGTGTTTCTTAGAATGTCCTTGAACTCCTCATAAGGATATTCCTCGGAAAGATATGACCATGCGTATTCCTTAACAGTTATGTCGCTGATAGAATTAAGAGATGCGGCTATTGATGAGAGCCACGAGATGTCGCGACGATTCTGTTCATTTATGATTCTATCAAAGACAATATGCCAGGACCAATGGTCAGCATATTTAGTAAGATTGTCAATAAGGAACTGGGTAGGGAGGTTTACAGACAGGTAGTCCCAATCCCATTTATCAACAAATGCCGAATGCCCGATATTGTTGTATTTGAGACTAGAAAACATTCTTTCCGTTAGAACCTTCCAATCCCAAGGTAAAGAATAGTTTGACTTAACAAAACCAATAGTGACATTCGGGTTGCAGGACAATTTAGACCAGTTCCATCCGAAATCTTTGAAATCAATTATAGTCGATTCGTCAGTTATCCTCTCTGAAACCCAATCCTTGCCGGTTTGAGTTGTTAAGCGGTCATGATAATGAGAGAAGTGTTCCTTATCCCAAATCAGATTCGGATTACATTCAAATCCAATAGAATAACGTGTTGAATGCCAATCAATCAGCCCTAGGGACTCAAAGACTTGAATCAACTCATCCGACCATGTATACGTTTTATCATTGAACAACAATGTCGAAAGCGAACTGCCGCCTATGATGTTCGCACGTATAGCCGAAACGAACGACACATTATTGATGAAGGATTGTGTTGTTTTGTCCTTTGTGAAGACCCTGTCAAAAAGACGAATAAACTTAAGATGCCCTTGAAGAGTGAGAATGTTATCTAAAACAAACGAGAGGTCGAAAGAATCTTCAATTTTGTCCCAATCCCAGCGTTTGTCTGCATATTCAAGAATGCGAGACCTGATAGCCGTGGAATCTTCAGTGTATGCCGACAAATCTACGTTTGTCAAGGAAAGATTGTTCAGGACAAAGTCTTTTTCAAGACGCCCCCCAAGCACCTCCCAGTCCCACTCTGATGAGTAAGCTCCGGCTTTGAGAATCAAGCTCTCAATTAGTGACACATCCCTAACAGTATCGTTTGAAATAACCTCAAGATCCCACGGATATTCTGAGAAGTGTTCAAGTAAGAAATCGTCTCCGACCCTGCCGGTAAGAGCATCCCAATCCCAGTGATCCACATGCTCCTCCAAATGCTTGTAAATGACATCAATGTCGCAATTGTTGGACATATTCAGCCAACAATTACTGTTTGACATCTCTACGATTTTGGCAAACAAGCGTTCATCGTTCCATTTTGTCCTTGAATCTTTTGTAAGTTCTTCGAGATTAACTAGTTCAAAATATGATTCAAGGGCCTCGTAGTCCAAAACTGCGGATTTGTCATCCCACAATTTTGCGAACAAACACTCCAAGATGGCATTCTCCTTCTGAATTGCATTCTCGGCAAATTCAAAGAGTTGGGTAGCCAAAGGCGCAACCTCTTCTCCATTGTATACTATCGGGAAGTACTTCCCGTTTTCCGCATAAAGTTTGATGGGGATATTTCGCACCTCGATATCGTAATACTCATCTATCGAGGCTTCAAATATGTTGTTTGATTTTTTAGATTGGAGTTTTAGTCGTTTTATGAGGTGATTTGGTCTCCTTCCTATAATCGACGGAACATCTTCGTCTTCCGGCCAATATTGAGCTCCTAGCTGCAATTCGGCGTGTATGCCCATATCCATAAAGAAAGGGAACATTTGAAGAGCATCTAGGTACGGGTAAGAGAAAGTTAAGTGTTCGTAGAGATCTTGTTTGCCGCTGAAGAAATGATAAAAGGTGTTGTTCGCCAAGGATAACTTTCCAAGATTGGTAATTGCTACATTGTCAGTAGTGACACGAATCAAGTGGTCCTTTTCAACAATTGAAAGAATATCTTCGAACAGTTGGACTTCCGCTTTGTCGTAGTAGGACTGCGGTTGGTTATCCACCATGCTGAAACCCAGCATTATGCCAAGACTTTTCTTGTCATAGGCACCATCCTCGGCAGATTCTAACAAAGAACATATGACATAATCAAGATCCGGTAGAGGTTCTTCAGTGTAATACTGCACATGGCAGGAATAACGTTTCAAACCCCATTTGAACCGGCTTGAATAGATGTATTCAGCATTATTTAGGAAGTCAGGTTTCATGGTTCGCTTTGTTCTATAACCCTATTGTTGGGATTGCTCCTTATTGTTTTAAACAGTTGCGCATAGATGGGGTGTCGCGAAAAATGCTTTTCGTTGCCCACAATCACCAATAGTCTTTTAGCACGTGACAACGCCACGTTTAGTCTGTTCGGAGATTGAGCGAATCCGAGAGAGGTCTGTTCGGGAAAACCATATTTGGGGAACCTCGCATAGTTGGGAGTATCATTTTTGTGTGATTGAATCACATGACTTCGAACCATTGAGACAATGACAATGTTGCGTTCCATGCCCTGGAATCGGTCAACGGTGCTGACTCGGATGGGAATCTCTTTATGGAGTTTAGCTAGCGAACGTAGCAACTTGATTTGTTTTCCGTAGAAACTAATTATTCCAATCTGCCTATCTTCTTCTTTTTCAAACCTATCAAGATATTTGGAGAAAGAGGACGAAGATGCGAATTTGTCGAGCAGTTTGCCTATGGCATTTACCTCTCCATAATTAACTCGTGAGGTCCCGTCAATCATTTCAGGACTATCCGTATTTATGAACAATACGTGTGTGTCAGAGCCAATGAGCGGTTCTGTCTCTATGCCATGATAGCGAGAGGCTGGGTTGTTAAAATCAGCATCGTTTACCCCCATATCTGTGGGCTTGATTAAGCCGCAATCAAGGCCACCGTCTTTCAAATAGAATTGCTTGATTACTTCGTTGATGTCCGGGTGCATTCGATATTGCAGATTGAAAGTCTCTTTGATAGATGAATCCGCATTCTCATATAATCTTTGGAAGTGCGACTCTTCAATTTTTTCGAATTGAGTATCAAGGAATCTTTGAAGTCTGGTTACCTTTTCTCTTTCTTCAGGATTTTTAGAGGTAGATAGGGCATAATCAAGCGAGGATTCCATTTCTTCTCGGTCAAGCATTGGAGGCAGCTGACGATGATCGCCGATGACAATCGCTCTATTCCCATAAACGAATGGCAAAACCAACTCGGCGGGAGTCGCCTTGGAAGACTCGTCCTGAATCACGGTCGTAAACTCAATTTTAACATTTCGACCGTTTGGATTGAATACTTCCTTGAAATTACGAAAGAATTGAGTGTTCCCTTTACCATCAGCTTTCTTGTCACCGATTGAACTACAGGTTGCACCGATTATATTGCAGTTTTTAACATAATTTCGATAAACGAGTTCACGAATCTCTTTGGAAGGGGCTGAAAG
>CAVIJA010000021.1:0-30982 GCA_963643135.1 Alloprevotella sp.
CGTTCTGTAATCATATCCTGTTCGTACTTTAGTTTCTTCTCCCTGCCGAAGCCGGCCACCTCGCAGGCCTTGACGAGCTCCCCTGCGAACCCCCGTCCCCTCAATTCGTCCAGGACCCCCTCGAGGACTCCTCCGTTACGGAAGATGTAGAATAGCCAGTCCCTGTCGGAACGGCACTCCGATGCGTCCTTGGTGAAGCGCCTCAGCTCCGCGAATATACAAGAAATTGTCGGAGGTGCAAGCTCCCCGGTCCTCTTTTCTGTCATCTGATACTCCGACACGACGTTGTCGGTGTCCCAGAGGGACTCGTCCTCGTGGCGGAGATTGTAGTCGAGTATGCCGACGACATACACCGGACGCAGCTCCTCGTATTCATCTCCCCGCTCCACGCTCTCCCGGTACAGCCCGCTCCCGTAGTACACGCACCTCTCGAAGAAGCGCTCCTCCCGCCGCTTCTGCATCTCGACGATGAACTTCCTCCCGTCCGTACCCCGGCACACGAGGTCGAGACGCACACCCTTCCCGACGAGGAAGTCGGGGGTTCTCTCCCGGTCGAGATACTCCTCTATCTCCACCACCGTCCCGTCCTCCGGCAGCAGGAGGTTCAGCATTCTCGTCAGCAGGTGGGAGATTGCCGGTCAAGCCGGCAATGACGGATGTTTGCGTCATGCCCGACCCGATCGGGCATCTTGTCTTTCCCGTCATGCCCGACCTGATCGGGCATCTGACGCTTCCGGCAAGGAATTCTTGACATTGCGTGCAGTGCGCGGAGCAGCACAAAAGAAAGAAGACGGCCGATTCAGTCCTTGGACTTGTCAGTCGTCTTCTTCTAGTGCGGACGGTGAGACTCGAACTCACACAGGCCAACGCCCACTACCCCCTCAAAGTAGCGTGTCTACCATTTCACCACGTCCGCAATACTTTGGGACTGCAAATTTACGCAGATTTATCGGAAATCCAACACTCTCCCGCGAAAATATTAAAATTTTCCCTCCCTCCCCCTTCCCCTCGCGAATCATCATATCTTGGGATTGACCGCATGCGGAGCAATTCCGAAATTTGCAGCCGTGATTAAGTGGAACAGACAATGACACTTGACAGGCTTGCTATCGGCGAGACGGCTTTGATAAGGACAGTGGGCGGGAACGGCCCGCTGCGTCAGCATTTCCTCGATATGGGTATGATACCGGGGCAGGAGATCAAATTGACCAAATACGCTCCTCTCGGCGACCCGATGGAACTGCTCATCAACGGCTACACCCTGACCCTCCGCAAGGCGGATGCCGCACGGATTGAAGTCGAGCCTGTCAGCACCCCCGCCGACAAGGCCCCTTCCGGAGACGACGACTGGCTCTATATCGGAGAGAGCGCGCATCCGGGCCTTGGCGAAGGCGGAAAATACCATACGGGACACGAGAATCCTCTCCCGAAGGACAGCATCCTGAGTTTTGCCCTCGCGGGCAATCAAAACTGCGGCAAGACCACTCTTTTCAATCAGCTTACCGGCGCGAATCAGCACGTCGGCAATTTTCCGGGTGTGACGGTCGACCGCAAGGATGGGGTCATAAGGGGATATCCGGAGACTCGTGTCACAGACCTTCCGGGGATATATTCCCTCTCGCCATATTCCTCCGAGGAGATTGTCTCCAGACAGTTCATCCTCGACGAGAAACCCAAGGGCATCATCAACATAGTGGATGCCGGCAACATAGAGCGCAACCTCTACCTGACGATGCAGCTGATGGAGCTGGATGTCCCTATGGTTCTGGCCCTCAATATGATGGACGAAGTGAGGGGCAACGGCGGCTCCGTCAACGTCAATGAGATGGAGGATATCCTGGGCCTGCCGGTGGTGCCGATCTCCGCTGCGAAGGATGAGGGCATCGAGGAACTTGTGCAGCACGCCGTGCATATCGCCAGATATCAGGAGAAGCCGCTGCGCCAGGACTTCTGCAGTCCGGACGAATACGGCGGGGCAGTCCACCGCTGTCTGCACGGGATAATGCACCTCGTGCAGGACCACGCGGAACGCGCGGGCCTTCCGCTGCGTTTCGCCGCGAGCAGGATAGTGGAGGGGGACGAGGCCGTCATCTCGGCTCTAGGCCTCTCGGACAACGAAAAGGAGATGATAGAGCATATCATCTGCCAGATGGAGCAGGAGAGGGGTCTGGACCGCTGTGCGGCCATGGCCGATATGCGCTTCTCCTTCATACGCAAGCTGTGCGCCCGCACGGTGGTCAAGCCCCGCGAGAGCAGGGAATACCGCCGCAGCCGTAAGATAGACAGGGTGCTGACAGGCAAATATACCGCGATACCGATATTCCTTGCGGTCATATCGCTCGTGATATGGCTGTCCGTCGATGTGCTGGGCGCACCCCTGCAGGACTTGCTGCAGAGCGGGATAGACGCGCTCTCCGGAGTCTGCGATGCGGGAATGGAGAGGCTGGACGTCGCTCCGGCAGTCAGGCTGCTTGTCACCGGAGGCATTTTCGGCGGGGTCGGCACGGTGGTGAGCTTCGTGCCGGTCATAATCATACTCTTCTTCTTCCTCTCGCTGCTTGAGGACAGCGGCTATATGGCGAGGGTCGCCTTCGTGAGCGACAAGCTTCTGCGCAGGATAGGCCTCAGCGGGCGCAGCATCGTCCCTCTGCTCATAGGCTTCGGCTGCTCTGTGCCTGCGGTGATGGCCACCCGCACGCTCTCGTCGGCGCACGACAGAAGGATGACGGTTCTCCTGACCCCGTTTATGAGCTGTTCGGCCAAGATTCCGATTTATGCCTTCCTGACGGATGCATTCTTCCCGGGACACGGCGGCCTGGTGCTGGTGATACTATATCTCTCGGCCATACTCGTCGGAGTCATAGTGGCGCTCTGCGCCAAGGCTCTGCCCCGCACCGGAGAGCCTGCCCCGTTTGTGCTGGAACTCCCCAACTACCGTATGCCCGGCGCGAAAAACGTGGGCCATCTGCTGTGGGACAAGACCAAGGACTTCCTCCAGAGGGCGTTCACGGTGATATTCATAGCCTCCATCGTCATATGGTTTCTGCAGTCGTTCGATTTCCGACTGCGTCTGGTGGATGCGGGGGACAGTATGCTCTCTTCCATCGCCGGCCTGCTCGCACCGCTCTTCGCCCCCGTGGGCCTCGGCGACTGGCGGATTGTCACCGCGCTGATTACGGGATTCCTCGCCAAGGAGAGCGTGGTCGCGACCCTGCAGGTGCTGGGGGCGGCTTCCGTCCTGAATCCGCTGACGGCGGTGCCGATGCTGGCTTTCTGCCTGCTGTACACCCCTTGCGTGGCGGCGATAGCTTCCGTCCGCCGGGAGCTCGGTGACAGGTGGGCCTGGTCCATGGTCGTGTTCCAGTGTCTGGTGGCCTATCTGTGTGCGTTCCTCGTATATATTGTCGCCGGATTGTTTGTCTGAGATGAATTTAGCTTCTATTATCATACTTGTATCAGTGCTCGCTGCACTTGCCCTCGCGCTGCGGACCTTCTTCCGGGACGGTCACTGCGCGGGCGGCAGCTGCTGCGGGAGTTCGCGCTGCCCGTCCTGCAAGGGCTGCGCTGCCGGCGATCTGTGCCGCTCCGCCCGGGAGAAGCGCCCGAAGTGATCCGCCCGGCAGTCCTGCTTTGGCGCGGAGAGATATCCGATTAGCTCTGGTCAGACCGAAGAGTCCGTCATTGCCGGCCAGATAGAAAGAGGCGTCATTGCCGGCCAGATAGAAAGAAGCGTCATTGCTGGCTTGACCGGCAATCTTGCCCTGGCGGAAGAGATGCCCGAGCGGGTTGCCTATGACGATGATGGAAGAGGAAAGCGGCCGCGTGACCGAAAAATGAACGGAAAGTCTGCGCGGCGGGGAATAGAAATTGTTTTTCAGCGGCATCTTGCTTATATTTGCGAAAGTATGGAGTTATTTTCCGCCAATATGAAAGCGGCGGACCTCGTGGAGCAGAATCCCGGTCTGTTGAAGGTGCTTTCGCGGCTTGGTATTACCGGCAGTTTCGGTGAAAGGACAGTGTCTGAAGTCTGTGTGCAGCACGGACTTGACTCGGACACGGCCGTATTGTTGTGCAGGGTCTATTCGTCCCCGGACTTCGTGCCTGCGTCCGCCGACCTGAGGAGATGCAGCGTCTCCGACGTGCTGAGATATCTCCACGCCTCCCACGACTACTACCTCAAGAAGGCGCTCGAAACCATGGCCTCGTCGATAGAGAGCCTCATCGAGCCTTGCGGGAAGCCCCAGCAGCAGGTGATATGGGACTTCTTCACCGAATACAAGCTCGAACTCAGAAGCCACTTCGAGTTCGAAGAGGGCAAGGTGATACCCTATGTGCGCAATCTGATACTCGGGCGGCAGGATCCCTCGTTCAGCATAGACGACTTCGAGGAGAACCACTCCAACATAGACGAGAAGCTCTCCGACCTCAAGAGCATCGTGATGAAGTCGCTTCCGCACGAATGTGACGACGACGGGAGGATAGCCCTGCTAAGCTTCATATTCAACCTGCGCGACGACCTCAGGTCGCACACCTATATAGAAGACAACATCCTCGTGCCTATGGTGCGGCTGCTGGAGAATCCTCTGCGCAGCGACATCGGGCCGAAGGAGGACGACCCCGCCGCCGAAAAGGGGGCCGAACTCTCCGAGCGGGAGAAGGAGATACTCGTGTGCGTCGCCCGGGGGATGATTAACAAGGAGATAGCCGACCGGCACCACATATCCGTCAATACGGTCATCTCCCACCGCAAGAACATCACGCGCAAGACGGGCATCAAGACGGTGGCCGGCCTTACGGTCTATGCGATACTGAACAACCTTATAGAGATAAAGTAATTTGAGTTTCGCAAATGCGAAACACGGTTTTAGAGGCCCATAGGGCCGAAAGAAAGTCCCTTTCCCGAGGAAAGGGATTTAGGGAAAGGGTAATATAATAACAATAAGCGAAGCTTGTGCGGGAGGAAAAGTTTTGCAAGTACCTGCACAATGCTTATTTTTCAACAAACTTTATTACTTGCAAAACTTGAGTAAAGTAATGCTTCAACTGACGGTCCCAGGAGGAGCGGACAAGGTGCTCCTTCATTCCTGTTGCGCACCCTGCAGCGGTGCCATCATAGAGTGTATGCTTGCAAACGGCATCACTCCCGTCGTTTTCTTCAGCAACTCCAACATCTGCACTTCGGAGGAGTACGGACACCGTCTCGCCGAACTGCGCAGATTCTGTGATTCGCTCGGCGTGGAGACGTATGAGGACGAATATTCGCACTCTTCGTGGCTCAATGTCGTCAGCGGCCTCGAGAATCTTCCGGAACGCGGCCCGCGCTGCGTCAAGTGCTTCCGTTTCCGCCTGTTCAGGGCTGCGGCCTGGGCTTCCGCTCACGGAATCCGCGTGGTGACCTCGTCCCTCGCCTCCTCGAGGTGGAAGAACGTGGACCAGGTCAATGCCGCCGGGGCGTGGGCCTGCGATATGATAAACGAGACTTTCCCGGATTCCGAACCGCTTGTCTGGTGGGTTCAGAACTGGCGCAAGGGCGGCCTTCAACCGCGCCGGGCCGAGATCATAAAGGAACAGGGATTCTACAACCAGACTTTCTGCGGCTGCGAATTCTCCAGGTGCCATTCCGCTCCCGCGAAGCCGGAGGCGGAACCCCTCCGCGAGCCTCTGACCCTGACGGAAAGCCTCTTCTGACCTCCGAAGCGTAACGCCAGATAGAAAGAGGCGTCATTGCCGGCTTGACCGGCAATCTTGCCCTGGCGGGAGAGATTCCCGAGCAGGTCGGGAATGACGGAAAGGAAGGTCCGGGAATGACGAAAAGGGGCCGGGCATGGCGGAGCGCAAAGCCCGCGCCGCGCAGGGAAAGGAAGAAATTTTCGCAAAAGGAGTCCAAACGTTTGGAAATCAAAAAATATGTCTATCTTTGCAGTGTATTAGAACAATAAGACACTACAATAAATGGCCGTACAGGCCGTACAAAAAGGGATTACTAAACGGCTTATAATATATGCTGATAGAAGTAAAGGGGGTAAACAAGACCTACGACAACGGACAGCCGCTTCACGTGCTGAAGGGCATCGACCTCAGCATCGCCGAAGGGGAGTTCGTCTCGATAATGGGCGCGTCCGGTTCGGGCAAGTCCACTCTGCTCAATATCCTGGGCATCCTCGACAACTACGACAGCGGTGAGTACCGCATCGACGGCACGCTCATCAAAAATCTCAGCGAGAGGCAGGCGGCGGACTACCGTAATCGTCTGATTGGCTTTATCTTCCAATCTTTCAATCTGATTTCGTTCAAGACTGCGGTCGAGAATGTCGAGCTGCCGCTTTTCTATCAGGGCGTGGGCCGCAGGCTCCGCCACGAAAAGGCTATGGAGTATCTTGAAAAACTCGGCATAGCGGACTGGGCCTCGCACTATCCCAATGAGATGTCCGGAGGACAGAAGCAGAGGGTGGCCATCGCGAGGGCCCTCATCACGAAGCCGAAAATCATCCTTGCCGACGAGCCTACGGGCGCTCTCGACTCCAAGACCTCCGAAGAGGTGATGACCCTCCTGGGGCGGCTCAACCGCGAAGACGGGGTGACGATAGTCGTCGTCACCCACGAGAGCGGCGTAGCCAACTGCACCGACAGGATCATCCACATCAAGGACGGTCTTATCGGCAGAATCGAAGACAACCGTGAACATCACGCATCGGTGTTCGGTGCAGGAAGCATAATGAAATGAGAGACGTCTTCATCGAAATATGGGAGAGCGTCAGGCGCAACAAGCTGCGCACCTGCCTGACCGGATTCGCGGTGGCCTGGGGCATCTTTATGCTCATCGTGCTGCTCGGCTCCGGAAACGGCCTTCTCAACTCCTTCCAGCAGGGAGGAGGACACATCGCCACCAACACGATGCAGCTCGGCGGCGGATGGACTTCCAAGCCTTACGGCGGACTCAGGGCCGGACGCGGAATTATGCTGGACGAGAGGGACATAGACATCACCAAGAGCGAACTTTTCGCCGCCCACGTGGATGAGGTGGTGGCGACGGTGGGGACAAGCGCGACGGTGACGTACGGCCGGAGGTCGTTCGACGGCTATATTGAGGGGAACTACCCGGAGCGTCTCGAAATGGAGAAGATAGAAATGCTCCACGGCCGCTTCATCAACAGCAACGACGTCAAATACAGCCGCAAGGTGGTGGTCCTCCCGGAGAACAAAGTGGAAGATCTGCTCGACGGCAAGGCCCCCGTATCCTCGTTTATCGGAGAAAAGGTGAAGGTAGGCAACTTCCTCTTCACGGTCGTGGGCATCAGACGTACCGACAAGTCGCGGGGGACCAATCTCTTCTACGCCCCGTTCACCACGGTCAGGACCATATTCTCCAAGGGCAGGGTTATAGATGACCTGACATTCACCTTCCACGGCCTGAAGACCGAGGAGGAGAACGAAGAATTCGAGAGAGAATACAAGGCCGCCGTCAACCTGAGCCACGGTGCGGCCCCGGACGACGAGAGCGCGACCTGGATATGGAACCGCTTCACGCAGAATATGCAGATGGAGAAGGGCAATGACATCATCCGCACGGCCCTGTGGATCATCGGCATCTTCACCCTCCTCAGCGGAATAGTCGGGGTGAGCAACATAATGCTCATCACCGTCAAGGAGCGCACGCACGAGTTCGGCATCCGCAAGGCCATAGGGGCCGGGCCGTGGAGCATAATGAAACTCATCATCGCCGAGAGTGTGTCGATCACTGCGGTGTTCGGCTACATCGGGATGATACTGGGACTGCTGGCCTGCGAAATCCTCGACAAGACCGTAGGGCAGGCTACGGCTTCCATTATGGACCAGCAGATAGCGATGCTGGTCAATCCTACCGTAGGAGTGGACGTGGCGCTGGAAGCCACTCTGCTGCTGGTGATTGCCGGAACTCTCGCCGGCCTTGCGCCCGCGCGCAGGGCGGCTCGTGTAAGACCCATTGAAGCACTTAGAGCGGAATGAGATTCGATACGGACACTTTCAAGGAGATAACGGACTCCCTGACCCGCAACCGCAGCCGCAGCCTGCTGACCGGCTTCGGGGTGTTCTGGGGCATATTTATGCTGCTTTTCCTCTCCGGGGGTGGACAGGGGCTCAAGCAGATGCTCTCCAAGAATTTCGACGGTTTCGCCACCAACACCACTATGCTCTTCCCGTCCAGGACGACCAAGCCCGCCTTCGGTTTCAGGCAGGGGAGATGGTGGGGCTTGACCTACAACGACATCCCCAGGCTGCGCACTATGGTGCCGGAACTCGATGTGGTGACTCCGGTGATATCCCGCTGGGGGCAGACCGTGATGAGGGACATCAGCAGCACGGAAGCCAGCGTCAAGGGCGTCTATGCCGATTATGCCCGTGTGGAGACTCCGAAACTCAAATACGGGCGCTATATCAACGATGCCGATGTGCTTCAGGAGCGCAAGGTCTGCGTGATAGGCAAGAGAATCTACACTTCCCTCTTCCCCGAGGGGGGAGACCCCTGCGGAAGCCGGGTGAAGGTGGGTTCCATCTGGTTTACGGTCGTCGGCGTGGACTACAATTCCGGTGCGATAAGCATCAACGGTACGGCCGACCAGGCTGTCACCGTCCCTCTGACCGTCGCGCAGAAGATATTCCGCCGGGGCAGTTCGATTGACCTCATCTGTATGACCGGCAAGCCGGGGGTGAGGATGTCCGGGATAGAGCCGAGAATCCGGCAGATTGTAGCCCGGCAGCACAAGTTCGACCCTTCCGACAAGCAGGCTCTCTTCGTCCTGAACACGCAGGAGATGTTCTCCCTGATGGACAATCTCTTCAACGGAGTGAACTTCCTGATTCTGCTCGTAGGACTGGGTACGATACTCGCCGGGGCCATCGGCGTGAGCAACATTATGATGGTCACGGTCAGGGAACGCACCACGGAGATAGGCATACGCCGTGCGATAGGGGCCACTCCGTCCGATATCCTCTCCCAGATTATCCTGGAGAGCATCTCGCTGACGCTGGTGTCCGGTTCGTTCGGCATAGTGTTCTCGGTGCTCCTGCTCAGCCTGCTGGAGACAGTCACCGGGCACCAGGCCGTATTCCAGATAGGTTTCTGGACGGCTGTCGTGGCGGCCCTGCTGCTTGCCGCCCTCGGCGTGCTGGCCGGACTCGCGCCTGCATCCCGCGCGATGAAAATCAAACCTGTGGATGCGATGAGAGACGAATAATAAAAACAACTCAAGAATATGAAAAAGGCATTCAAGTACGTCATTCTGGCTCTTATCGGAGTGATTTTTATCGGGACTTTCGTGTTCCTTTTCCTCAAGTCCAGACCGGAGAAGGTTGTCTATCAGGAGCTTGAAGCGACCGTTGCGACCATACGTAAGACTTCGGTGGTGACAGGCAAGATAGAGCCGCGCAACGAGGTCAACGTCAAGCCGCAGATCAACGGCATCATCTCCGAACTCTACAAGGAGGCAGGCCAGCAGGTGCAGGAAAATGAAATCATCGCCAAACTCAAGGTGATTCCGGATATGAGTTCCCTGAGCTCCGCGGAGTCCAGGGTGCGTCTCGCCGAACTCAACCTCAAGCAGGCCAAGACCGACTACGAGAGGGAGAAGGCCCTCTACGACAAGAAGCTCGTCAGCGCCGAGGAATACGACAAGGTCGTGCAGTCCTACAACCAGGCCAAGGAAGAACGTGCCGCGGCCCAGGATGCGCTTGAAGTCATCCGCGACGGCGTGTCCTCCACCAACGCCACCGGAAGCTCCACGCTCGTCCGCTCCACCATCACGGGTCTCATCCTGGACATCCCGGTGAAGGTCGGCAACTCCGTGATACAGGCCAACACGATGAATGACGGCACCACGGTGGCCACCGTGGCCAATATGTCGGACCTCATCTTCGACGGCAACATCGACGAGACCGAGGTGGGTTCGCTCTCCGAGGGGATGAACATACTCATCACCGTCGGTGCTCTCCCTGACTACAGTTCCGAAGCCACTCTCGAATACATCTCCCCGAAGGCCGTGGAGAGCAACGGGGCCAACCAGTTCGAAATCAAGGCCGCGGTCAGGGCGAGCGACGAATACATGATACGCTCCGGCTACAGCGCCAATGCCGAGGTCGTGCTGCAGGAAGCGAAGGACGTGGTCTCCATCCCGGAGAGTACTCTCGAATTCGAGGGGGACAGCACCTTCGTCTATCTCAAGACTGCGGAGCAGGAATACACCCGCACAGCCGTGACGACGGGCCTGAGCGACGGAGTCAATATCGAAATCAAATCCGGCCTCAAGGCTGGCGACAAGGTTCGCGGCCCGAGGGTCATCAAGCTTGACTGATATGAAACGAATCCTGACATTGGCGGCCATCTCGCTTGCCGGCGTCCTGTCCGCGGCCGCGCAGAACTCCCCGTGGAGTCTGGAAGACTGCATAAGCTATGCGCTCGAACACAACTTGAGCGTGCAGCAGACGGCCCTCTCCGTGCAGCAAAAGGAGATAGAACTCAATACGGCCAGAAGCCGCCGTCTGCCCGGGGTCAGCGCATCCGCATCGCAGAACTTCTCCTTCGGGCGAGGTCTTACCGCGGACAACACCTATGCCAACTCCAACACGGCTTCCACTTCCTTCAGCCTCGGTGCCGACGTCCCTCTCTTCCAGGGCTTTGACATAAGCAACGGCATCAAGATAAGCCGTCTCGACCTCTCTTCCGCGACTGCGGATCTTCAGAAGGCGAAGGACGACATAAGGGTGGCCGTGGCGCAGGCCTACGTGGAGATTCTCTACAACGAAGAGCTGCTGAAGGTCGCCTCCGCGCAGACCGCGCACGACGGGCGGCTGCTCGAAGAAGTACAGGCCAGACTGCTTGCGGGCAAGGCCAGCGAAGCCGAAGTCTCCGCGCAGAAGGCCACCCTCGCGCAGAGCCGCCTCTCTGAGACGCAGGCCTCCAACAGTCTGATTCTCTCGAAGTTGGACCTGACGCAGTTGCTGGAACTCCCTTCTCCGGAGGGCTTCGAGATAGTAAGCCCCGACGTGTCCGGACTCGAACTTGAGCTGCTGATGACTCCGGAGGAGATATATGCCCGCGCCGAAGGAATCCGGCCGGCGGTGCAGTCCGCAAGGATTCAGCTCGAATCGGCCGGGGTCGCCATCGAGAGGGCCAAAGGCGGATACCTGCCGTCCCTGTCCCTGAACGGAGGCATAGGCACCAATTATTACAACACCTCCAACATCAGGGCCACGAGCTTCGGCGAACAGCTGCGCAACAACTTCAGCCAGTACGTGGGAGTCTCGCTGAGCATCCCGGTATTCTCCCGCTTCTCCACGCGCAACTCCGTGCGCATAGCGGAAATCAGCCGCGACAATATGCTCCTTCAGCTCGAAAGCGTGAAGAAGAGCCTCTACAAGGAGATACAGCAGGCCTACTACAACGCCGTCGCCTCCCAGGCCAAATATGTCAGCAGCGGCGAGTCCTCCTCAAGCGCCGCGCAGCACTACGCCCTGACCGAGGAGAAATATCTCAACGGCAAGGCCAGCGTCACCGACTACAACGATGCAAAGAACAGCTATCTGAAAGCCGAGTCGGAATACCTCAAGTCCCGCTACGAGTGCCTCTTCCAGACACGACTTCTCGACTTCTACAAAGTAGAGGATATCGTTTTCTGATTGATCGGGCATCTTGCGCCCCTCTTCCGTCATGCCCGACCCCCTTCCGTCATGCCCGACCTGATCGGGCATCTCCTGCCGCCGCAGGAAGAAGATTGCCGCTCGGGGCCGGCAATGACGGGAAAGTCAAGCCGGCAATGACGAGTAATGACACGGAAGTTTGCAGGTGAGCCAAAAAAGTCGCATCTTTGCGGGATAGTGTGAAAAAAGGAACCTTGGTATGAAGAAGACTGTTCTTGTGTCCGGCGGGGCCGGATTTATCGGGAGCCACGTCACGGTGGAACTTTCTCAGGCCGGCTATGAGGTGATCGTGGCGGACAATATGTCCAATTGCGACGAGACCAACTACGACGGGGTCTGCGAGATACTCGGGAAGCGCCCTCCTCTGCTGAAGATGGATTTCTGCGATATGCCTGCGGTGCGCAAGCTCTTCGCCGAGCATCAGATAGACGCGGTGATCCATTTCGCGGCCTACAAGGCCGTGGGGGAGTCCGTCGCCGATCCGCTCAAATACTACCGCAACAATCTTCTCTCCTTCGTCAACATCATCGACGCCGCAAGGGAAACAGGCGGGTGCAATGTGCTGTTCAGCTCCTCCGCGACCGTCTATGGCGAACCTGAGCAGCTGCCGGTGACCGAGCAGTCGCCGCGCCAGAGCGCCACTTCGCCCTACGGCAACACCAAGCAGATATGCGAGGACATCCTGCGCGACAGCGTGAAGGCCTACCCCGGAGTGAAGGGCATAGCTCTCCGCTACTTCAACCCCATCGGGGCGCATCCTTCCGCACTCATCGGCGAACTTCCGCGCGGAGTGCCCAACAATCTCGTCCCTTTCATCACCCAGACCGCGATAGGCAAGAGGGAATGTCTGTCTGTCTTCGGCAACGACTACCCTACCGCCGACGGGACCTGCCTGCGTGACTATATCGACATCGTGGATCTGGCCAAGGCGCACGTATGTGCCGTCGCGAGGATGATTGACGGCGGGATGAAGGAAGATTACGAAGTGTTCAACATCGGCACGGGCCGTCCGGTCTCGGTGCTGGAGCTGATAAACTCCTTCGAAAAGGTCAACGGATTGAAACTCAATTGGAAATTCGCTCCCCGCAGGGCCGGGGACGTGACGGCCGTCTGGGCTGACCCGTCTCTTGCCGAGAAGGAGCTGGGGTGGAAGGCGCAGCGCAGCGTGGAGGAGACTCTCGCCGCGGCCTGGGCCTGGGAGAAGCGTCTTGCCGGAAGACAATAATGTACGTAGGACTCATCAGCGACACGCACGGCGTATTCGGTGACGCCTTCAGGGAGTTCTTCTCCCCCGTCGACGTGATATGGCACGCCGGAGACTTCGGCGGGGGCGCGGCCTTCGCCGAGTCCATCGCCGCCTTCAAGCCCCTCGTCGGGGTGTACGGCAACTGCGACGGGCAGGACATACGCTTTCAATATCCTCAGTTCCAATATATCGAGGAACAGAGCCTGAGGGTGATAATGACCCACATAGGGGGTTCTCCGGGGCATTATGACGCCAAGGCCGCCGAACTTATAGACGCTTACCGCCCGGATGTGTTCGTCTGCGGACATTCCCATATTCTGAAAGTGATGAATGACAAGGCCCATAATCTCCTCTACATCAATCCCGGGGCCGCAGGGCTTCAGGGCTGGCAGCTGGTGCGTACCGCGCTCCGCTTCAGGATACGGGAGGGGAAGGTCTGCGATATGGAGGTCTTTGAACTGCCGAGGAAGAGCGTATGAATCTTAAGTCACTCGCCAAGGACACCGCGATATACGGCCTGAGCAGCATAGTGGGGAGGTTCCTCAACTACCTGCTCGTCCCGCTCTATACCTATAAGATTGCAGCCGGCAGCGGCGGCTACGGCATAGTCACCAATCTCTACGCCTACACGGCCCTCTTTCTCGCCCTGCTGACTTTCGGGATGGAGACCACCCTTTTCCGCTTCGGTTCCCGCAAGGACGAGGACGGCAGGATGGTGTACAGCACCGCCCTCCGCATGGTCGGAGGCGTGGGGCTGGCGTTCGTTGCGGCGGTTTTTCTCTTTCTGCGTCCGATTTCCTCCGCGATGGGCTATGCCGACCATCCCGAGTATATAGGCTGTTTCGCCCTCATCACCGCTCTCGACGCTTTCCAGGCGATAATGTTCAGTCGTCTGCGCCAGCTTCACAGGCCGCTGCGCTTCATGGCCCTGAAATTCGCCTACATCATCCCGAGCATCCTGCTCAATCTGCTCATCTTCCTCGTGTTGGATGACGTTCCGGCCCTGCAGGGGGTATATGCGCGCTTCAACGGCGGAGTGGGGCTGATATTCTTCGCCAACCTGCTCTGCACCTCGCTCGTGACCCTCGCTTTCGTCCCGGAGATCCGCGGCATACGCTACGGCTTTGACCGCGCTCTCTCCCGCCGTATGCTCGCCTACACCTGGCCGCTGCTGCTGCTCAGCCTGATAGGCATTCTCAATCAGGTCGCCGACAAGATACTCTACCCGCATCTGGTGAGCGGAGAAGAAGGCCTGGTGCAGCTGGGAGTCTACGGGGCCTGCGTGAAGATAGCCATGATAATGTCGCTGCTCACCCAGGCGTTCCGCTATGCCTACGAGCCTATAGTCTTCAGCTCCGGAGACGGACGCGACAGCCCGCGCACTCTTGCGGACGGGATGAAGTATTTCGTCGTCTTCACCCTGCTCGCCTTCCTCGCGGTGACCTTCTATATGCCGCTGCTGCAATATTTCGTCGGACAGTCCTACCGGGAGGGTCTCGGAGTGGTGCCGATAGTGATGATGGCCGAGATATTCATGGGGATATATTTCAATCTCTCGTTCTGGTACAAGCTCACCGACCGGACCTGGTGGGGAGCGCTGATAAGCACGGTCGGGGCTGCGGTGATGATTGCCGTCAACGTCATTTTCGTACCGAAAATCGGGTACTGGGCCTGCGCCTGGGGCGGATTCGCCGGCTACGGCACGGCTATGCTGCTCAGCTGGGCGATAGGGCGGAGGAGCTTTCCCGTCCCTTACGACTACAGGGCCATCTTCAGCTATGCCGCGCTTGCCGCCCTGCTCTACGTCCTTTCCCTGCTGCCGGGACGGATTTTCGGAGAGGTCCCGACAGTCATCACTCTCATATTCAACACGCTGCTGCTCTGCGTCTACTGCCTTCCGCCTGCGCGCAGCCTGCTGCGTTCCCGCCGTCAAATACGATAAACACTTTAATACAATGAAATCATTCATCACAACAACTCTCTGCTGCCTGAGCGCGATAGCCCTCGTCTGCAGTTGCGGCAACAACGCCCGGAAGGCTGAAGAACAGGCCCGCAAAGCCGCGGAAAAGGCTACGGCCGACTCGCTCGCCGCAGCGGAACAATCCCAAAGAACAATGGAAAAAATCGCACAGCTCCCGGAAGAACCGGTATTCGACATCATCACCAGCATGGGTGTCATCAAGGTCAGACTCTACTCCAAGACCCCGAAGCATCGCGAGAATTTCGAGAAGCTCGCGCTGGAGAAATTCTATGACGGCATCCTCTTCCACCGTGTCATCAACGGATTTATGATTCAGACGGGCGACCCTCTCAGCAAGAACCCGGCCAACAAGGCCAGCTTCGGCACCGGCGGGCCGGGATACAATGTCCCTGCCGAGTTCGTCCCGGAATACACCCACAAGAAGGGCGCTCTTGCAGCGGCAAGGCGCGGGGATGCGGCAAATCCTCTCAAGGAATCCTCCGGCTCGCAGTTCTATATCGTCCAGGACGCGAGGGCCTGCGCACAGCTTGACGGAGACTACACCGTCTTCGGCGAGACGCTCGAAGGTCTGGACGTGATTGACAAGATTGCGGCCGTGGACACGGACAACAGAGACTGCCCGCTCCAGGAAGTCAAAATCATCACGATAAAACTCGATGAAACCGCTCCTGCGGCACAAGATTTGCAGTAAATAGGCCTTGAATAGTTTTTTCATAGGTTTAATTTTAGGTTAGAATTGCCGAGTGTTCCCGTTGTGAAACGGGAACACTTTGTATATTTGCGGCATGAAAATTCTTTTCATACACGGGCTGGCCTCCTCCGGGGCCTACAAGATGTCATCTTCTCTGAGAATTCTGTTCCGTCCCTGCGAGGTGACGGCTCCGGACGTACCCATCGACCCGGATGAGGCTCTGGAGATGCTGCGCGGACTCTGCGAGGAGGTGAAGCCCGACCTGGTGGTGGGATTGTCGCTCGGAGGATTCTGGGCGCAGAAGCTGCGGGGATACCGCAAGATACTTGTCAATCCCGACTTCCATCCTTCCCGCCTGCTGCGTACGATGACGGGGGAGCGCGAATACCTGTCCCCGCGTGCGGACGGGGCGAAGACTTTCGTCATCACCGACGATATCTGCTGCCGTTACGAGGCTCTGGAGCGGACGGAGTTCGACGCTCTCGGACCTGAGGAGACCTCTCTCTCCGCCGGCATGTTCGCGGAGGACGACGAGCTGGTGCACTGCGGCGACGAGTTCGTCCTGCACTATCCCGGGAGGGCCTTCTCCTGTCCCGGCGGGCACCTTCCGACCTTCCCTGTGCTGAAGAAATATCTCCTGCCGATTGCGGCTGGACTCGCCGGGGAGGGAGGCGGCGATTTTTGATTTTCGGGGACAATGCGTATCTTTGCTACTCTGTACGAAAAACGGACGGCTTATGGAAAAGGTGACAGTACTTCCTCCGGAGAAGTTGATAAACGGTTGGATTGATCCTTCCTTCCTCCCGGCAGGAGAGGACAAATACTACATCCGCAACCGCCAGGTACGAGTCCCGCGTGGCGGGTGGAGGCATCTGACGAACAACGAGATAGAGCGTCTGGTCAAAAACGGCAACACCGCATCCGGCTGGGACACGATCTGGGTCACGGACGAATTCATCCCCGGGATGCTCAAGAACAACCGCTTCTACGGCACGGTACGCATAGGCAGGGTCTCCGACAACGGCTTGCAGTTCCACGACCTCAGGCTTCCTGTCGGCATCACCAATTCCTCCATACACTCCTGCGACATAGGCGACGACTGCGCCATACACGACGTCCACTATCTCAGCCACTATATCATCGGTGACCGCTGTATGCTCTTCAACATACACGAGATGTGCACGACCGACCACGCCAAGTTCGGCAACGGCATCATTAAGGACGGCGAGGACGAGTCCGTGAGAGTCCGCCTGCAGGTGATGAACGAGACGGGCAGCCGGGAGGTATATCCCTTCGACGGGATGACGACGGCGGACGCGTATCTCTGGGCCAGGTATGTGGATGACAGCCCCCTGCAGGCCGAGCTGCGCTCCATCACCCAGAAGAGCGCGGACAGCAGCCGGGGATACTACGGCACGGTGGGGGAGGGCTGCGTCATCAAGACCTCTGAAATCATAAAAGACGTCAAGATAGGCCCCTGCTGCTATATCAATGGTGCCGGCAAACTCAAGAACGTCACCATCAACTCTTCCGAAAAGGAACCTTCCCGGATAGGGGAGAACGTGATACTCGTCAACGGGATAGTGGGATACGGCTGCCATATCTTCTACGGCTGCACGGCCGTCAAGTTCGTGGTCGGAGTCAACTGCAAGCTCAAGTACGGAGCGCGGGTCATCGACTCCATCCTGGGAGACAACAGCACCATCTCCTGCTGCGAAGTGCTCAACAACCTGATCTTCCCCGCACACGAGCAGCACCACAACAATTCGTTCCTGATAGCTTCCTGCCTTAAGGGACAGAGCAATATTGCCGCGGGTGCGACCGTGGGTTCCAACCACAACAGCCGCACCAACGACAACGAGGTCCTGGCGGGACGCGGCTTCTGGCCGGGACTCTGCACCTCGGTCAAGCATTCTTCGGTATTTGCCTCTTATGTGCTTCTCGCGAAGGGGGCCTACCCCGCCGAGATGAATATCAGGCTGCCTTTCAGTATGGTGAGCAACAACGAGACCGAGGGCAGGCTGGAGGTGTTGCCGGCGTTCTGGTGGCTTTACAATATGTACGCGCTCGCCCGCAACAGCCGGAAATACCGGACCCGCGACAAGCGCATCACCAAGGTGCAGAATATAGAGTTCGACCCCTTCGCTCCCGACAGTATGGAGGAGGCTCTCGGCGCGAGGGACCTTCTGGAGGAGTGGACGGGCAAGGCCTGTCTCCTCTCGACGGGAAGGGACGTTTCGTCCCCCGATGCCCGGGCTCTGCGCTCTGAGGGCAAGGCCCTGCTGGAGGGAGACCCTGCGGTCGTGAACTCGCTGGAGATACTCGGCGAGGGGATGGAGAAAAGCTCCCGCAAGGTGCTTGTCCGCCACGCATACGCGGCCTACCACGCCTATGGCGATATGATCGTGCATTATGCGATGCTCAACGTGATGCGCCGCTTCGAGGCGGAGCCGTCCCTCCGGCTGGAGTCGCTTTCTCCGCTCGCCTGCGGGGAGCGCGACAGAGTCTGGGGCAATCTCGGCGGACAACTGATGAAGGAGGCCGACGTGGATGCTCTCAGGGCCGACATACGCTCCGGGAAGCTCGCCTCCTGGGATTCCATCCACAAGCGCTATGACGAGTTGTGGAAGCGTTACCCCGAGGATAAGCTGGTCCATTCGCTGCAAGCGCTGCGCTGTGTCTACGGGGCGGACGCCCTCGACGCAGACCTGTGGCGCAGGGCCATATCCGACGAGGAGAGAATACAGAACTTTATCTGCGAACAGGTATATCAGACCCGCCGGAAGGACTACCTCAATCCTTTCCGCCGTGCCACCTACCGCAATGAGGAGGAGATGATCGCCGCCATCGGCCCGCTTGACTCCGACAGCTTCGTGCAGCAGATCCGCACTCAGACCGCGGACAATATCGCGACGCTTTCGAAACTGAAAATAACCCGGTAAAGTTTTGTGAGAGGAAGATGAAGTACGCCGTCAACACGTCCACGGACCCGCATTTCAACCTGGCCTTCGACGAGTACTGCCTCCAGCAGTACCGCTCGGACGAGGATTTCTTCTATCTGTGGAGAAACCGTCCGTCCGTCATCATAGGCCTCAACCAGAATGCCTACAGCGAGGTCAATCTCGACTACCTCGACTCGCACGGCATCACTCTGGCGCGACGTGTCACGGGGGGAGGGGCCGTCTACCACGACCTGCAGAACCTCAACTACACCTTCATCGGCCATTCGGTGAGTCCGCAGCCTTTCGTCGCGGCTCTGCGCGAACTGGGCGTGGAGGCGGAGCTTACGGGACGCAACGACATATTCGTCGGCGGACGCAAGGTGTCCGGCTATGCCCGCAGGGTATGGCACGACCGCGAGATTGTGCACGGGACACTGATGTATGACGTGGACATAGACACCCTGACCAGAGTGCTTGACGCGCCCGGATCCAAGATGGAGGCGAAGGGAATCGCCTCCGTGCGCAGCCGTGTGGCCAATCTCAAGGACACTCTGCCGCAGTTCGCCTCCCTGGATGAGCTGCAGGACGCCCTGCACGGGATTCTGGCCGCCGGAGACGGGCAGGTGCCGATGGGGGAGGGGGATATTGCCGAGATAGGGCGTATGGCGGAAGAGAAGTTTGCCACCTGGGAGTGGGTGTACGGACATTCCCGCGAAGCCGATTTCCGCCGCCGGGCGAAGCTCGCCTGCGGCACGGTCGAGGCGGGGATAAGCATAGACCGGGGCAGAATCTCCGGGCTGGAGTTCTCCGGAGATTTCCTCGGGGACAGGCCCGCCGGGGAACTCGCCTCCGCCCTCAAGGGTACGAAGTTTGAAAAGAAGGCCGTGCGGGACGCGTTGAAGCGTCTCGGGGCGGAGAAATATTTCACCGGCGTGAGCGCGGATGAACTTGCTGAACTTATAGTATAATTCAAATACATAGTGCTGAAATGAAACAGCTTAACACAAATCTTATGCATCCGGCGGAGCAGCTCGCCCTGATCATCGGACGCATCTACCGCGGAGGTCTCACTACGACTTCCGGAGGCAACCTGTCCATTATGGACGACAACGGCGATATGTGGATTACCCCTGCCGGCATCGACAAGGGTTCCCTTACCGCGAAGGACATTATGTGCGTGAAGGCGGACGGAACGATAGTCGGACCTCACCGCCCTTCATCCGAATATCCTTTCCACAAGGCCATCTACAAGATTCGTCCGAAGATGCGCGCCGTCATCCACGCCCATCCTCCGGGACTCGTGACCTTCAGCGTCATCCACCAGATTCCGGACACGAGCATCATCCCTCAGGCCCGCAACGTCTGCGGTCCTATCGGTTTTGCGAAATATGACGTCCCGGGCAGCGAGGCCCTCGGCAAGAGCATTGCCGAAGAGTTCAAGAAGAATCCCGAGTACAAGGCGGTCATAATGGAGAACCACGGAGTGGTACTCTGCGGAGAGGATATCGGAGACGCATACCAGCGTTTCGAGACCCTCGAACTCTGCGCCCGCACCATCCTCAACGCCAAGACCCTCGGCGAGCCGAAGTATCTCAGCGAAGAGCAGATTCTTATGCACGAGAAGCATCAGCCCAATTTCCAGCATTTCATGGATGTCACCCATCCTTCTGACGAGAGGGCTCTCCGCACCGAAATCTGCCGTATGGTACGCCGTGCCTGCGATCAGCATCTTATGAGCAGCTCCTACGGCACAGTCTCTATGCGCTGGCGTGACAACGACTTCCTCATCACCCCTACGGGCGTACAGCGCTGGGACATCGACGAGGAGGACATCGTACAGGTCCGCGACGGCATGGTCGAGGCCGGCAAGAATCCGAGCCGCGCTACGGCCCTCCACTATGAGATCTACCGCAGGAATCCGAAGGTCAAGGCCATCGTCCTCACCCAGTGCCCTTCTCTGATGGGCTTCTGTACGACGGATGCCGAATTCAACGTGCGCACCATCCCTGAGAGCTGGATTTTCCTTCAGGACGTGCCTAAATTCCCGTTCGGTCTCCAGTACAGCGACCCTGTCAAGATTGCGGACGTGTTCAAGAGCCGTCCTTGCGTGATGCTCTCCAACGACTCCATCGTGGTGGCTTCCGACTCCCTGATCAATGCCTTCGACCGTCTCGAAGTCGCCGAGTTCAGCGCCAAGTCTCTCGTGCTGGCCGCCCCTGCGGGCAAGCTGCACCCTATCACGGACAAGGAAGTTGAGGATCTTCGCGTGGCCTTCCACGTGGGAGAGTAAGGTTTTTTCAGACAGACCGACAAAAGTACCAGGTCCTGCGGGAGGTTCCCGCAGGACTTTTTTATTGTGTGGGTTGGGGTTTGTAAATTTTTTGCATATATTTGCCGATGTTGTTTAATCAAATGGATTTTAACCAACACATTAACCAAACTATTAACCAAACTCACTAAAGATGAAAGTCCATCTAAGAAAGCTCGTGCTTTCGCTGCTCTCGGCCCTGGTGATGGGGGGGGTGGCCTTTGCGCAGCAGAAAATCTCCGGGACCGTCCGGGATTCCAAGGGTGAAGTCATCATCGGTGCCGGCGTCTTCCTGAAAGATTCAACAACCGGCACGATTACCGACGTTGACGGAAAATTCTCACTTTCTGTACCTGCCAAATCCGTAGTGACGGTGTCCTGTATAGGTTACAGGGACATCACTTTCACGGTCGGGAATCAGAACAGTTATGATCTCGTGCTGGAAGAAGACAGCACGGTCCTCGAAGGAGTCGAAATCGTCGCCTACGGAGTACAGAAGAAGGTCTCCGTGACGGGCGCCCTCTCGAGCGTCAAGAGCGATGACCTCCTGCGCACTCCTGTCAGCAATGTCAACAACGTACTCGCCGGTCAGCTCTCCGGTGTCACGACCGTTCAGTATTCAGGTGAGCCGGGAGAAGATGCCGCCACCGTGTTCGTCCGGGGTAAGGGTACCTGGAGCGACTCCTCACCTCTTATCCAGGTGGACGGTGTCGAGCGCTCCATGTCCGACATCAACCCTGAGGACATCGAGAACATCACCGTACTCAAGGACGCCTCCGCCACGGCCGTATTCGGTGTGCGCGGCGCCAACGGCGTTATTCTCGTCACGACCAAGCGCGGTAGTGAAGGCAAGGCCAAGATTACGGTCAACACCTCCTTCTCCCTCCTCACTCCGACGGAGCTCGTCCAGCAGGCGAACTCCTACGATTACGCGATGTTCTACAATCAGATGCGCGCCAACGACGGCAACCCTGCCGTCTTCTCCGATGAGGTGATTCAGAAGTTCAAGGACCAGTCAGACCCTATCCGCTTCCCTAGCACCCAGTGGACGGACTATATGATGAAGAAGGTCACCACGCAGTCCAACCACAGCGTCAACATCTCCGGAGGCACGAAGCGGGTGAAGTATTTCGTCTCCGCAGGATTCATGAACCAGGGAGGCCTCTTCAAGGAGTTCGATGCGCCGTACAGCTTCGGCTACCAGTACCAGCGTTTCAACTACCGCTCCAACCTCGACATCAACGTCACGAACACCACGAAGATCTCCTTCGACGTGTCCGGCAACGTCAACACCGCCGACAAGCCTCGTACGGGCCAGGGTTCGACCGGTATGATCCGCAACATCTACTACTCCACTCCGTTCTCCAGCCCGGGTCTTGTGGACGGCAAGTACGTGGCCACCACCACCGACTATTCCGACGGACTCACCCTGCCTTTCACCGGCACCAACGGACTTGAGTACTACACGATTGGCGGATTCATCTCCACCAATATCAACAAGCTCCAGATGGACCTCGGCCTCAATCAGGATCTGAAGTTCATCACCAAGGGGCTCTCGTTCAAGATGAAGGGCTCATACAACAGCATCTTCACCTCCACCCAGACCGGCACCGCCGGCGTGGCCACCTATTATCCTGTCATCCAGGACGACGGCTCGATGAAGTACCGCAAGTCGGGAGAAAACTCTCCGGTGTCCTATTCCGAGTTGCTCAGCAAGGCGAGGAACTGGTACTTCGAGACCTCCCTCAACTACAACCGCACTTTCGGCGACCACAGCGTGGGCGGCCTCGTGCTCTACAACCAGAGCAAGGAATACTACCCTAGCACCTATTCGGACATCCCTCGCGGCTATGTGGGACTTGTCGGACGTATGACCTACGACTATAAGAAGCGCTATCTCGCCGAGGTCAACATCGGTTACAACGGTTCCGAGAACTTCCACCCGTCACGCCGTTTCGGCGTGTTCCCGGCAGGCTCTCTCGGCTGGGTGGTCAGCGACGAGCCGTTCTTCGACTTCGCCAAGGGTGTGGTGTCTTTCTTCAAGCTCCGCGCTTCCTGGGGTCTTGTCGGCAACGACAAGATCGGCGGTTCCCGCTTCATGTACACGGATGACCCGTACACGGTCAACAGCAGCAACTACGCGACCCGCAGCGGTTACGCCTACAACTTCGGCGTGGACAACTCCACCGCCTTCCTGGGCGCCTACGAGAACTCCCGTAACAACCCTAACGTCTCTTGGGAGAAGGCCTTCAAGCAGAACTACGGCGTGGACGCCAACTTCCTCAACGAGCGTCTGCAGGCTTCCTTCGACTACTACAAGGAGCATCGTACCGACATCCTTCTGCGTGACCTTTCCGCTCCGGCAATCATCGGATTCTCCGTACCTTATGCCAATCTCGGCATAGTGGACAGCTGGGGATGGGAGCTCTCCCTCAAGTGGAAGGACAGGATCAACAAGGACTTCAACTACTGGGTCAACGTAAACCTCTCCAACAACCAGAACACGATTGTCGAGAAGAAGGAGACCCCGTACACCAACGAATATCAGTACGAGAAGGGCAACCGCATCGGATCCCGCTATATGTACAAGTTCTTCCGCTACTACGACGCCGATACGCCTCGTCTCTACGAGGAGACCTTCGGACAGCCGTTCCCTCAGCAGCTGGTTGAGCTTCAGGACGGTGACGCGGTGTTCGTCGACCTCGACGGCAACGGAGTCATCAACTCCGACGATATGACCCGTGAGCTCGGTATGACCGACGACCCTCAGTATCTGATCGGTATCAACGCCGGTTTCATCTGGAGGAACTTCGAGTTCAACACCCAGTGGACGGGAGCGTGGGATGTGAGCCGTATGATCGGCGAGTCCTTCAGGATGCCTTTCCGCTCGAGGACCGACTACACCACGGGAGGTCTGCTCCAGTACCACGTGGACAACACCTGGGATCCGGAGAATCCTTCGCAGAACGCCAAGTACCCGAGGGCCACGTTCACCAACGGACAGACCAACAACTACCAGGATTGCGCTCTTTATGAGCAGGATGCAAGGTATCTTCGTCTGAAGACCCTCATGCTCGCCTACAATATGAGCGGAAGATTCCTCTCCTCTATCGGCGTGAGCCGTATGCAGATAGCTTTGAGCGGATACAACCTTCTCACCTTCACTCCGTTCATCTGGGGTGACCCTGAGACCAAAGCCAGCACGGACCCGTCATATCCATTGCAGAAAACCTATACAATCAGTGTAAGACTTAATTTCTAAATGCAATGAAAATCGTTTCAAAAGCCATCATAGCGACCGTGGCGGCATTCGTCACCGGATTTGCAATCAACTCCTGCACTGACCCTCTCAAGTTCGGCAACGAATTCCTGGAGAAGGCTCCGGGTGGTACGGTCACCGCCGATACGGTGTTTACCAATGCGGAGTACACGCGCCAGTTCCTGGCCGCCATCTACAACAAGATGTATCACGCCCTCCCTACCAACTCCACCAACAACCCGCCTCAGTGCCTCAACTACTGGAAGGGTATGCCGGACGCTCTGTCAGACAACTTCCAGCTGTTCTTCTCGAATACCATCGTCGGCAACATGTACTACACCGGAGCCCTCACTTCGGCTGTGGACAGCAAGAACAACGGCAATATCTACCCTTATCTCAATGAATATATCTGGCAGAACGTGCGCAACTGCTACCTTCTCCTCGAGAAGATAGACGGCGTGCCGGGCCTCGACTCCGCCGAGAAGGAGAAGATGAAGGACGAGGCGAGGTGTCTGCTCGTCAACGCCTATTTCGTGCCGTTCCGTTTCTACGGGGGACTCCCTATCATCAAGGGGACTTTCCAGGGGGATGAGAGCGAGTACAACTATCCTCGCGCAAGCGTGGAGGAGACCGTGAACTTTATGGTCGGTCTGCTCGACGAGGTCATCAGCGGCAACCATCTGCCGTGGGGCTATCCGGGCACCACCGACGCCGCTTCGGAGACGGGGCGCTGGACCATAGGCGGAGCGATGGCGCTCAAGTGCAAGATACTCCAGTTCGCCGCTTCCCCTCTCTTCAACAGCGACAAGCCTTACTGGGACGGCAGCGGATACACGATGGAGGATACCTCTCCGGCGTGGTACGGCAACTATGACGCCTCCCGCTGGCAGAGATTCAGGACGGCCTGCGAGGACTTCATCCAGAAGATGAACGCCAATCCGGGAGTCTATCATCTGATCGTCCCTGCCGGTACGACCCAGGAGGACTACCGCTATGCGTACAGGGCTTCGTACCTGCTTCAGGGCAGTCCGGAGGTGATTATGGGCATCCGCGTGCATCGCAACGCCAAGGGCAACGACTACGGTTGGATCAACCTCCGCACCAATGCGCGTTTCAGCTATTGCCCTACTCAGGAGTATGTGGAGATGTTCCCGTGGGCCGACGGTACTCCTTTCGACTGGGACAAGACCGAGGCCGAAGGCCGTCTCGACGAGATGTTCGTCAAGGGCGACAAGGTCGAGGGGGAGCAGATGCTTCAGAACAGGGTCTATACCCGCGACCCGCGTCTTTATGAGACCGTGGCGGTCAACGGAGCGCTTCAGACCATCGAATGGAACAACGGCAAGACCAGCGGAGCCAATTACGAGCTCTGGGTCGGCGGCACTACGGCCGGGACAAAGGCCATCGCCCAGAACGACCACTATGGCACAGGCTACCGTTATCTCAAGTATTACGCCGGAGAGGCCTTCCTCGGGAAGTATCCTCAGTGGGTGTGGCTCAGCGTGCCGGAGATTTATCTCGGCTATGCGGAAGCTCTCGCTCAGACGGGCGAACTTGCCAAGGCTGTGGAATATGTGGATGCGGTACGCGCCCGCGTGGGTCTCAAGGGCCTCGTGGAGTGCAATCCTGACAAGAACCTCACTTCCGACAAGGATGCGCTCATCGACGAGATTCTCCGCGAGAGGGCCTGCGAGTTCGCGTTCCAGGATTCCCGCTACTTCGATATGATACGCTACAAGCTGAAGGAGGATTTCGAGAAGCCTCTCCATCGTCTGCTCATCTATCGTCTCGACGCGAGCGGCGCCCGCACCGAGACCCAGTGGTACAAGACCAGTTTCGCCAAGGGCCTCTCGGAGGATGATCCTAATTTTTACGAGCCTACGCATTTCGACTACGAGAAGGCTGAGATTACCGTCGGCAGAAGAGCGTGGTGGGACGCTTCCAAGGGCGGATTCGATGCCAAGTGGTATCTGCAGCCGTTCCCTATCACGGAGATGAACAAGCATTACGGCCTCGTTCAGAATCCTGGCTGGTAGTCTGAGTGTCATAACAAAAAATGGAAAAAATGAAAAACAAATACGTTTTAGCGCTTGCATTGTCATTCTGCTTCAGTCTGACGCTTGCGGCGCAGGATAGCGGCTCGGATAAGGCCGCCGGACCGGAGAAACGGACCGTCGACATCGGGACCTCCCGTCCTGTGACGCTGGAGGAGACCACGGCGGCAGTTTCCGTCATCAATGCCGAAGATATCGAGCGGCGTGACTCCAAGAACATAGGCAACAGTATGCTCGGACAGGGCCTCGGCCTCATATCCCTGCAGGGAGCCGGCATATACGCCGAGCAGAACCCTACCTTCTATGTGCGCGGTCTCCAGACCCTCAACGGCAACAACACCCCTCTGATACTTGTCGACGGCATAGAGCGCGACATCACGGCCGTATCGGCCGAGGAAGTCGAGTCCGTAGCCATCCTCAAGGATGCCGCAGCCGTGGCTCTCTACGGCTACAGGGGCATCAACGGCGCGATTCAGATCACGACCAAGCGCGGCGAGTACAACACCCGTTCCGTGCGCTTCACCTATGATCATCAGTTCAACTCCCTGATCAACAGGCCTCAGTTCGTCGACGGCTATACCTACGGCCTGGCCATCAACGAGGCCCGCGCCAATGACGGACTCTCCGCCCGCTATTCCGACGATGAACTCGGAGCCCTGAAGAGCGGCCAGTACCCGACTCTCTATCCGAGCGTCAACTGGGTGGACGAGACCTTCCGCAACACCGCCTCCACCGACAACTTCAATATGGAGTTCAGCGGCGGCGAAGGCAGATTCCGCTATTTCGCGATGCTTGACCTCATCTCCGACAAGGGTTTCATCAAAAATGCCAACACCAACGACGGCTACAGCACGCAGGACAAGTACGTGAAGGGCAATATGCGTCTCAATATGGACATCGACCTCACCCCGACCACCGACCTCAGCGTCAACCTTCTCGGTATGATGCTCGAGAACAGCCGTCCGGGAGACGACGTGGACATATGGGGCGATATGATCTATGTCGTGCCGTCCGCAGCATTCCCTATCAAGGACGACAGCGGCGTATGGGCAGGAAGCGGCACCTGGTCCGGCGAGATCAACCCTGTCGCACAGACGCAGGGCGCCGCCTACTACAAGAACCACAACCGTCTGCTCTTCGCCGACATGACCCTCAAGCAGGATCTTTCCGGATGGGTGAACGGACTGGGGGCTTTCCTCAAGGCGGGTTACGACCAGATGGCCAATATCTACGAGAATCACAGTAAAACCTATATCTACAACGTTACCGTACCTAGCTGGCCGTCAGGCGAAGCCGCACCTACCTCCACCACCACCGCCTACGGAAGTGACTCCGAGATGGGTTCAAGCGCCAACGCCAACAGCTACAGCCGCCGTGCACACATCGAGCTCGGTACCACTTATGACCGCACATTCGGAGACCACAGCCTCAACACCCAGCTGAAGTGGGATTACGACTACAGCGACATCAACGGCGTCAACCAGACCGTCTATCGTCAGAACATCAGCTGGTGGACACACTACGGATATGCGGGCAAGTACTTCGCCGACCTCGCTCTCGTGGAGAGCGGCTCCAGCAGGCTTGCTCCCGGCACGAAGTGGAGTTTCTCTCCGACCCTCTCCCTCGCGTGGATGCTCTCCAAGGAGGACTTTCTCAGTGGCGTGGAGTGGATTGACTATATGAAACTCCGTGCTTCCGCCGGCATCATCAATGCCGACTTCCTTCCGGGGGACGACGTATGGACATACTATGCGCAGCAGTATTCCACCAGCGGCGGAGTCTATCCGTTCTCCAACGGTTTCACTTCCGAGTTCGGAAGCACCTATCTCGGGCAGCTCGCTACTTCGGATCCGCGCCACGAGAAGGCTACCAAGCTCAACCTGGGTCTCGACGCCCGCGTCCTCGGCGGCCTCAGCGTCAGCGCCGACGCATACTATCAGCGCCGCTCGGACATCTGGGTGAGCTCCGAGGGCAAGTACTCTGATGTCGTGGGCAAGACAGCCCCTTATGAGAACGGCGGTATCGTGGACAGCTGGGGTGCAGAACTCGGCGTCGGCTACAACGGCCGCAGCGGGGATTTCAGCTACACTCTCGGCACCAACCTCAACTACAACCGCAACAAGATCGTCGAGCAGCTGGAAGAGCCGCGTCTCTACGACAACCTCGTGCGTACCGGCGGCAGAGTCAGCCAGATCTACGGTCTGAAGGCCATCGGTTTCTTCAAGGATGAGGCAGACATCGCCGCAAGTCCTTCGCAGAACTTCTCCACCGTCCGTCCTGGCGACATCAAGTATGAGGACGTCAACGGAGACGGCGTGATCGACTCCAACGACGTCACGGCTATCGGCTACACCGCCGCCGCTCCGGAACTCTACTTCAATTTCCACCTCGGTGCGGAGTGGAAGGGTCTCGGATTCTACGCTCTCTTCCAGGGTGCCGGCAACTACAGCGCGATGCTCAACACCAAGAGCATGTACTATCCGCTTGTGGGCAACACCACCATCTCGCAATACTACTACGACAACCGCTGGACTCCGTCCGCGCAGGATGCGAAGTTCCCGCGCCTGAGCAGTGAGAGCAATGCGAACAACTACCGCAACAACACGGTGTTCCTCGCCGACCGCTCATTCCTCAAGCTGCGCAACTTCGAGCTTTACTACAAGCTTCCTGAGTCTCTGCTCAGCCGCACCCGCTTCATCAGGGGTTCCAAGCTCTATGTCAGGGGCAACGACCTCTTCTGCATCGACAAGCTCGACGTCAGCGACCCTGAGGCGTATGGCACTGCGCAGCTCTACCGCAGCGTTGTGGCCGGAGTGAGTCTGACCTTTTAACAACTGTAACCCGAAACAGATATGAAACATAAGATAATACTTATCTCCGCCGCGGTCCTGCTTCTCGCTTCCTGCGAACAGATGGACTACAACGAGTACAATATCTACGACAAGGACTACATTGCCAGCAATTTCAGCAATGTGGGCGGATTCATGACCGAAATCTACAAGGCTGTCCCGTACGACTTCGGCATCTATAGCGGTGCGATGCTCGCTTCCGCGACCGATGAGAGCGAATACAGCAAGATGGGCAACGCCATCGAAGACTTCTACAACGGAGCCTGGAGCCCGTCCAACGCGAAGGGAAGTCTCTGGACCAACCTCTATGCCGGCATCGCCACCTGCAACACGGTGCTTACCGAGATGCAGGGCTTGACCTTCGACGAACTGGTACTCAACGACGACTACAAGCAGCAGATGTACAGATACGAGAACTATCAGTACGAGAGCCGCTTTATGCGCGCCTATTTCTACTTCCTGCTCGCAAGGCAGTACGGCGGAGTCCCTATGGTGGGAGAGACTATGACTCCGGAGGAGATCAATGTCCTCAGACGTTCGTCCTCCGACGAGGTGTTCAGTTATGTCATCTCTGAGTGCGAGGCCATACAGGACAAGATTATAGCCGACTATGCCGACCTCGGTGACATGGCCCTGTCATCCTCCGAGACCGGACGTGCAGACCGTCTTGCAGTGCTTTCGCTCAAGGCCCAGGCCGCCCTGTATATGGCAAGCCCGCTTTTCAACCCTTCAGGCGACACGGAACGCTGGCATACCGCCGCTCTCTACTACAAGGAGCTGCTCGAAGCCTGCGAACAGAGGGGCAAGGGACTTGCCGCGAACTATCAGGACCTCTGGGACACCAACAACTACACGACCGCCGGCATCACCAAGGAGATTCTTCTCGCCCGCCGTTATTATTCGAGCGCCAGCGGAGACCATCTTGTCGAAGGGTACAACTATCCTGTCGGCATTGAAGGAGGCGCGGGCGGCAACTGCCCTACCCAGAATCTCGTGGACGCCTATGATATGCTGAACGGCAAGGCCATAGACGAAGAGGGGAGCGGCTATGACGAGAGCAATCCATACAAGGATCGCGATCCGCGCTTCGCTCTGACCGTAGCCTACAACGGGGCGCAGTGGCCTACCTATTCGGGCGCTCCTCTGCTCCAGACCTATATCGGGGGAGCCAACGCTCAGCCTATCTCAGGAGGCACCACCACGGGCTACTACCTCAGGAAGCTCTGCCACGGCGAGATTTCTCTCGCGAGCAACGGACGTGTGCAGAACAACTTCCACACCTACGTGCTTTACCGTCTCGGAGCGGCTTATCTCGACTATGCCGAGGCCGTGTTCAAGTATCTCGGCAGCGCGGACGCTACGAGCTCCGAATTCCCGATGTCCGCGAGGGAGCTGGCAAGCAAGACCAGAGTCCGCGTCGGAATGCCTGAGATCGAGGCCGGTCTGTCAAACGATGCGTTCTGGACCAAGTACCAGAACGAGCGTATGGTGGAACTCGCCTTCGAGGGTTATCGCTTCTGGGACGTGCGCCGCTGGAAAGAGGCCGACAAGTACTTCAAGAGCATCACCCAGATGAATATCAGCAAGAACGATGACGGCACTTTCAGCTATGCCCGCAAGATCGTCAGCCGTCAGTGGGACGACAAGATGTACTTCTTCCCTATTCCTCAGACCGAGGTGATGAAGAACGGCAATCTTAAGCAGAACACCGGTTGGGATTAATAGAAAACGCCACAATGATAATTTGACAGGGCCGTCCCTCACAGGACGGCCCTGTCTTCCGTCATTGCCGACCCTCTCTCCGTCATTGCCGGCTTGACCGGCAATCTCTTTCCGCCGGAAGCGTCAGATGCCCGATCAAGTCGGGCATGACGAAGAAAAACTTTTACGTTTCTTATTAGAATTGCTATTTCCGTATGGCGAGCTAACGAAAAAGATGCTATGTTTGCGGGACAAATAATACTAAACTGCAAAGATTA
>CAVIJA010000022.1:0-30246 GCA_963643135.1 Alloprevotella sp.
TACAGCAGTGTCATTCGGAGGCGCCTATGGAAATTTGAGGCTGCGCGGAAAGAGTTCCGTCGGCACAGCAGCAGGCAACTACAACCACACCACTATCAGTTTTACGGACAGCAATGTGGAGGTGGAATGTTCCGGAGACATCAGGACTCTGGTCGACTATGAGCACTACGCAAGCGCCGACACCAAGGATGCGAGATTCATAGGTCTGTTCAGAGACTGCATAGTCCTCACTACCGCTCCGGAACTGCCGGCCACGACTCTTGCAGACTACTGCTATTATGATATGTTCGGCTTCTGCACCAAGCTCAAAACCGCTCCAAAGCTGCCAGCTAAAACTCTCAAATCAGACTGCTACGGATATATGTTCGAGGGCTGCGGATCGCTCACAGGCGGCATTGAGCTGCCCGCTGAGACACTTGTAAGAGGATGCTATCATTTTATGTTCTACTGCTGCACCTCGCTCACGAGCATAACCCTTCAGGCCACCTCAAAAGAATCCGACTCGTTGACCTGCTGGCTTTCACGCACGGTTCCGACTACGTCCGACGGGAAGACCCGCACCATCTATTGTGCCGATTCTAGCATTATAGAAGGCACCTACACTGAAAAAAGCGAAACCTACCCAAGTGGATGGACAGTGACTGTACTCTGACAATCACGAATATGCTTCACACGCAGGAAGCCGCTGTAAGCCGGCGGCTTCCTTGTTTTTGCGCTTGGAGATACCCGAGCAGGTCGGGTATGACGACGGGGAGGGATCCGTCAATATGTGCCGGACGCGAAAAGTCCCGTGAGGCAATGCTTCCCGGAAGCAGCCTTTGACTTCCCTTGAAAATGCTTGGCGGAAATTGTATCTTTGCGAGTTCGAAACAACGTAGCTATGAACCCTCTGGAATCATTGCAGTCCCGCGGCCTATATTCGCAGGAATGGGAACACGACGCGTGCGGCGTGGGTCTGGTCGTCAACATAAACGGGGCCAAATATCACGATATCATAGAGAAAGGCCTCTCCGTCCTGGAGAATATGGCCCATCGGGGAGCCGAGGGCGGAGACCCCAACACGGGCGACGGAGCCGGGATAATGGTCCAGATTCCGCACGAGTTCATACTGCTCCACGGGATTCCGGTGCCGGAGAAAGGCCGCTACGGAGTCGGGATGGTCTTCTTCCCGAAAGACGCGGCGGATGCCGGGGCGTTTATGGAGATAATCAAGGAATGCACTGAAGCCAACTCCCTGAGCATAATGCATATAAGGGAGGTACCGGTCAATTCCGACGTCCTCGGCAGCAAGGCCAGGATGACAGAACCGGACATCAGGCAGCTCTTCATCGAGGGTTGCGACAATCAGGAGGAACTCGAGACCAAACTCTATCTGATACGCAAGGAAGCCGAGCGGCGGGTCGCGGTATCGTCCATCAGGGACAAGAAATCCTGCTACTTCGTCAGCCTCTCCACGCGGACTCTCACATATAAGGGGATGCTGACCTCGGGGCAGTTGAGGCACTATTTCACCGATCTCACGGACAAATATTTCACTTCGGCCATAGCCCTCGTACATTCGCGTTTCTCCACCAACACCTTCCCGACCTGGAGCCTCGCGCAGCCCTTCCGTATGATAGGCCACAACGGGGAGATTAATACCATCCGTGGCAACAGGCTGTGGATCAAGGCGCGAGAGAGCCTGCTCAAGACGGAAAAGCTCGGGAAAATCACCGAGAACGTCAGCCCGATAGTCGAACCGGGTATGAGCGACAGCGCATCGTTCGACAACGTGCTGGAGTTCTTCACGCGTGCCGGATATTCCATCCCGCACGTCCTCTCGATGCTCGTCCCGGAAAGCTACAAGGAAGGCAACCCGTTGAGCCACAAGCTCAAAAGTTTCTACGAATACCACTCCATATTTATGGAACCCTGGGACGGGCCGGCCACGATCATATTCTCCGACGGCAGATATGCCGGAGGTATGCTGGACCGCAACGGGTTGAGGCCGTGCCGGTATTTTGTCACCAAGGGAGGGATGCTCGTGATGGCTTCGGAGACGGGCGTGTGCGATGTCCCGCCGGAGGAAATCGCCTCCAAGGGCAGGTTGCGTCCGGGGAAGATAATGATGGTGGACACCCTCAAGGGCAAGATTCTCCGCGACGATCAGATAAAGGCCGAACTCAGCGACGCCTACCCGTACGCCGACTGGCTGCACAGCGGACGCATCGTGCTGAAGGACATCCGCAGCGGCCGCAAGGTGGAACATTCCGTCCCCGATTACAGGAGGCTTCTGAGGGCGTTCAATTATAGCCGTGAGGACATAGACCGCATCATCGTGCCGATGACAGTGGACAGCGCCGAGCCGCTCTACGCGATGGGGGACGACACGCCCCTCGCCGTCCTCTCGGAGAAGCCGCAGAGGTTCTTCAACTACTTCAAGCAGAAATTCGCGCAGGTCACCAACCCTCCCATCGACTCCATAAGGGAAAGCACGGTGATGTCCCTGACAAGCTACATAGGAGCCGTCAAGGGCGATATCCTCACCCCGTCGCCGGAACTCTGCAAGGTGGTGCGTCTCAATTCACCCATCCTCTCCAATGCCGAACTCGAGACGCTCAAGAACTTGAGATACAAAGGGTTCAAGACCATCACCCTTCCGATGCTCTTCGAGACGGAGGGCGGTGAGGGGGCGATGGAGGCCGCACTCTCCAGGCTCTGCAAGGATGCCATCAAGGCCGTTGACGCGGGCTACAACTATATCATCATCAGCGACCGCAACGTGGACAGCTCTCACGCCGCCATCCCGTCTCTGCTCGCGACGGCTGCGGTGCATCACCACCTCATACACAATATGAAGCGTTCGCAGACCGCCATAATCGTGGAGTCCGCGGAGGTGTGCGAAGTGATGCACGTGGCGCTGCTGGTAGGATACGGAGCGAGCGCCGTCAATCCGTATATGACCTTCGCGATACTCGACCATCTCGTCAAGGAGAAGGCCATACAGCTCGACTATCAGGCGGCGGAGGAGCACTATGTCAAGGCCGTCAACAAGGGTATGCTCAAGATTCTCTCCAAGATGGGAATCTCCACGATACGCAGCTACAGGGGCGCCTCCCTCTTCGAAAATCTCGGAGTGAGCCAGGAGGTGCTGGACAATTATATGGGCGGCGGGACTTCCCAGATAGGCGGGGTCACGCTCGAGGACATCGCATCCGACGTGCTGACGGCCCACAAGGCGGCCTTCGGCTCCGGAGAGTCCGAGGCTCGGGCTGGAGCGCGGGTCGCGGGACAATCCGTGGAAGAGTCCGGGGCTCGGCCTGGAGCGCAGGCCGGCGGCCAATCCGCCGGGAAGGCCGGGGAGCAGTCCGGAGAAGGGGAGCTGGAGGATTACGGCTTCTATGCCTGCAGGCAGGGCGGGGAGTCCCACGCCTGGGAGCCTTCCCGTGTCAGGCTTCTGCACAAAGCCGTCAGGGAGCAGGACTACGGGGCGTTCAGGCAGTTCAGCGATATGGCCGCCAACAGGACGTCTCCGACATACCTCCGCGACCTGATGGAGATAGAGAGCGACCGCAGTCCCATAGACATTTCGGAGGTCGAGAGCGAGGAGGAACTGATGAAGCGCTTCGTGACGGAAGCCATCTCGCTGGGAGCCATAAGCAAGGAGGCCCACGAGACCATAGCCCTGGCAATGAACGCCATAGGCGGTCAGAGCAATACGGGCGAAGGCGGGGAGCCTCCGCTGCGCAACGTCCCTCTCCCGGACGGAAGCTCGATGCGCAGTGCGGTGAAGCAGGTCGCCTCGGGAAGATTCGGAGTCGACGCGCAGTATCTGGTCAATGCCGACGAAATACAGATCAAGGTCGCCCAGGGCGCGAAGCCCGGAGAAGGCGGGCAGCTGCCGGGATTCAAGGTGGACGAACTCATCGCCAGCACAAGACATTCCGTGCCGGGAATCACGCTCATATCTCCGCCGCCCCATCACGACATCTACTCCATCGAGGACCTCGCGCAGCTGATATACGACCTCAAGAATATCAATGACTCCGCACGCATCAGCGTCAAGCTTGTCTCCGAAGCCGGAGTCGGCACGATTGCCGCAGGAGTGGCCAAGGCCAAGGCCGACGTCATCCTGATAAGCGGCGGCGACGGCGGCACCGGTGCAAGTCCCGCAAGTTCCGTCAAGCACACCGGCAGCCCGGCGGAAACCGGACTCGCGCAGGTGCAGCAGACCCTCGTGGTCAACAATCTCCGCGGACGGGTGCGCCTTCAGGTGGACGGAGGTCTGAAAACCGCTCGTGACGTGCTGTTTATGGCTATGCTCGGGGCCGAGGAATTCGGCTTCGGCACCGCTTCACTGGTATCTCTCGGCTGTCTCGTATGCCGCCGCTGCAACACCAATACCTGCCCTGTCGGGATAGCCACGCAGAATCCCGCCCTGAGGGCGAAATTCTCCGGGCGCAAAGAACATCTGGAGACCTATTTCCGCTTTATTGCAAGGCAGTTGCGCGAGTATCTCGCCCTGATGGGATACCGTTCTCTCCAGGAAGTCATCGGCCGGGCCGACCTTCTGCACAAGAGAAGTTTCCCTCAAGGCTCGAAGGCCCGGAAGGTCACGCTCGACAGAGTGCTGTATATCCCGGACGAGGCCAGGGCCAATGCGCACACCCGCACTTCCGGGCAGGTCGGCGCGCAGCTCTGCGCCAAGGACAGGGAGGTGATCGAGATGGTGTGGCCGGCGGTGGAGTCGCGCAGAAAGGTCGGCCTCGGGGTGCAGATACGCAACACGGACCGCAGTGTCGGGGCTATGCTGAGCGGCAGGGTCAGCTCTCTGTACGGCGGAGACGGACTGCCGGAGGACTGTATCACGGTGACCTTTACGGGGGCCGCGGGACAGAGTTTCGGCGCATTCCTGTGTCAGGGGCTTACCTTTAAACTGGAGGGCGATGCCAACGACTATCTCGGCAAGGGCCTCTCCGGCGGCAAGATCATCGTCACGCCCTCGCCGGAATCCCTCTTCAGCGCGGAGGACAACATCATCGCCGGCAATACCATAGGCTACGGCGCCACGGCCGGACAGATGTACATCAACGGTCAGGTCGGAGAGCGCTGCTGTGTGCGCAACAGCGGCGCGATCGCCGTCGTGGAGGGGGCGGGGGACCACTGCTGCGAATATATGACCGGGGGGCGGGTCGTCGTGCTGGGGAAGACGGGGCGCAATTTCGCCGCCGGGATGAGCGGCGGCATCGCCTACGTGCTTGATGTCGACGGGGACTTCGACTACTATTGCAATATGGACATGGTCGAACTCTCCCTGCTGGAGACGGACGAAGACCGCCGCGAGGTCAAGTCGCTCATCAAGGCGCACTACGCCCACACGGGCAGCCCGCTCGCCGCACGCATACTCTCCGAGTGGGACTCCTACGCCGCGCAGTTCATCAAGGTGATGCCGGTGGAATACAAAGCCGCCCGCGCTTGATAAATCGGAGAGATATTCGTATATTAGCCTCCGAGTTTACACCGTACGAGCGAAATGACCGATACCGTCACATTGGATTATAGTTGTCACCCTACGTGGGGGGGGTGGTGTCTTGACGGCTTAACTCTACCTGGCTCAAACATAAAGTCTCCTTCGGCTTCGGTGGCCGGAGGAGGCTTTTTGCGTGCAAATCCTTCAAATACAACAGATATTATGAGAAAAGACTCAATCAAGATTGCTCAGGTCCGGTATGTGGCGCCTGACTGCAAGGCTGTTACCTTCAGTCCGGAAGGTGTACTCTGCGGAAGCCAACGCGACTCGTACGGCTCGCCTAACGCGCCGGGAGATGATTTGACGTTTGACGATTACATCACATTCTAGCGCAGGCCTTATGAAAAGAGTATTTGAAACTTTGGGAGCGGTCGCCGTATCGGCGCTTCTCCTCTCGGCCTGCACGAAGCAGGATGCTCCCGTCGGAGACGGGATGGTGAACATGACCGTGACGGCAGGACTTGACGTCGCCACCCGCACGGCACTCGGGACTGACGGCAAGGTCAGCTGGAACAGCTCCGGAGAAAAGATTGAAGTCCTTCAGAATGCTGCGGGGACAGTCTCTTCCGCCGTATCGTCCGAAGGCAAGACTACCGACTCCGGGGCGACGATGACTTTCGGGGTGAGCTTCAAGGCCGGCACGGCGTCATCATATGGCTACTATGCGCTGTATCCGTCATCCGCGTATGTCACCAGCAGCAATACGAACGTAGAGAGGCTGAAGGTGATTCTGGAGTCGAATCAGACTCCTGCCGAAGCGAGCTTCGACAATGGCGCCGACATCCTCATCTCCAAACCGGTGACCGGACTCGCCACGCAGCCTGCGGCGCTCGATCTCCAATTCGCGAGAATCATCGCCGTCGCCAAGATGAAGATTGCCGACCTCAATTCCACGGAAAAGGTCCAGAGCATAACGTTTACGGCTGCGGGCAAGACTCTTGCGGGCAGGAGCTATGTCAATCTTGTCACGGGCCTTGTGACAGAATACGGCTACTCCGGCAACTCGAGCGACAATATCGTGCTGTCCTATCTCGGGCAGGACATAGCGGCCAACGGGATGACGGCATATTTTACCTGCTGGCCTTGCGAATTCGCCAAGGATGACACTTTCGAGTTGAAGCTGGAGACTGAGAGCCAGATATTTACCAAGACTGTGACCATCCCGAGCAACGGGGCTCTCGCGTTCAATGAAGGCCGCGCATCTTCGTTTACGGTGAGCTTCTCCGGGATCGAGGGAGAGAACAAGAAAGTATATGCCAACCTCGGGGAACTCAATGCCGCGATTCTCTCTGACGGGGCGACGGAGATGAGCTTCCGGCTCAATCTCTCCTCAGCCGCCGAAATCGTAAAGCAGTGTGCCGACGGGCAGACAACCTACATCCAGGATGCCACCGGTGCCATAATGCTGTACAGTACAGCCGAGATTCCATCTATCACAGGCGCTGCGGAAAAGACCACCATCAAGGGCGAAGTGAGCGGCACTGCCGTATTGTTCAAGGGCCTTCCGGAAGTGACTTCTCTGGACTGCACGAAGGCCACCATAGGAAATGATGGGACTGGCATCTACAAGGAGGCCACCATCGCGGATCTGCTTGCGGACTTCAACAAATATCTCAACTGCAAGGTCAAGCTCACAGGCGTGACGGTCAAGACGGCGTTCTCCAATTCGAGCGCCAGCGGCGAGCTCGCCCAGAACGGAAGCGAAATCCCCGTATATGTAAAGAACAAGAAGGAGGAATTCTCCTATAAGGCACTCACCATAGGTGACATATACGCATATCCTGCCATATATGGCACCACAAAGCAGCTCTACTTCTGGGACAAGGATGATTTCACTTCTTCCGGTATCGTTCAGACCGAAATCACCGGTCTCAATTCAAGTTATAATATGAACGTTGGGTCTACCATAACTCTTGCCGCAGCGGCTTCGTCCGGAGCCACCGTGAAATATGCTTCGGCGGATACCGGCATCGCCACCGTCTCGTCTGACGGGGTAGTGACCGGCATCAAGGAGGGATCGGTGGAAGTCACCGCCAGCGTGGATGCGGTAACGGGATACTCTGCCGCCTCCGTCACCACCACAGTCAATGTCAGCCCTGCCGGCACTTCTGTATGTGCCTATACTCTTTCGGCGACAAACAAAGGAAAGAATGCTTCATACGCAGCGTCTTGTGATATAGCGATAGAGGGAATTACATGGAACGTGACGGGCAACAGCAGCCAAAGTGGTAATTACTGGCGCATCGGCGGAAAAAATATCTCAGGTGTGGACAGGGCCATCTACAGCAAAAATCCTATTGCTGACAAAATCATCAAGGTCGAGGTTACTCACGGAGCCAGTGGTAAAATTACGGTCAACTCGATGAAGCTTATGGTCTTCGATACGGCGACTGACGCTGCCGCGGGAACGAATCCGACGGCTACGCTGGATGGGACGTATGCGGCAGGCGGCACCACTGTCTTCACCCCGGACTCCTCTGCCGACTGGACCGGGAAATATTACCGTATAGTGTACAATATGACCAACACTACGTCATCGAACAAATACGTAGAATTCGCCAAGGCCGAATTCTACAAATAGAACTCCTTGCAATCCCTCACGGCGTGACGGGAGAAGGGCGGCGGCGACCTTTGCCGGTTGTCGCCGCTTTTGCGTGATGAGACCTGTCTTATGCCGTGGAGGCCGCGCTTAAGAGGCGAATAATTGTTATATTTGCACCCGGCAAGTGAGGCTTGCCGGTAATTACGTGGGAATTACCTAACAGCAAATGACCAGGAAGCAAATGAAAATCGGAATCTGCAGCGACCATACCGGGGTGGAGTACAAGTCCCGGCTGATTGCGTATCTGCTCGGAAAGGGCTATGAGGTGGTCAACTTCGGCACCGATTCCACTCAGAGCTGCGACTATCCGGACTTCGCGCATCCCCTCGGCGAGGCCGTCGGGAGAGGTGAGGTGGATGCGGGCATAGCGCTCTGCGGCACCGGCAACGGGATGGCCCTCTCTCTCAACCGCCACGATGGCGTGCGTGCGGGCCTTGCCTGGAATGTCGAGGTGGCCACCCTCGTCAAAGCGCACAACAACGCCAACGTGCTCGTGCTGCCGGCGCGTTTCGTATCCTACCGCAAGGCAGTGATGATGGTCAGGGCCTGGCTCAATACGGAATTTGCCGGAGGACGGCATCAGAGGAGAATTGACAAGATTGCTCTCGGATAACATCTCCGAATATCCGGAGGGGATAGTCCTGCCGATAGACAAGCCCTATCGCTGGACTTCGGCGGACGTGGTGCGTAGAATCAAGTTCGCCGCGACGCGGCATTTCCACAAGAAGAATCTCAAGGTCGGACACGCCGGCACCCTCGACCCGCTGGCCACCGGCATACTTATAGTGTGCATAGGCGAGGCCACGAAGCGGGCCGAACTCCTGCAGGTGTCTCCCAAGGAATATCTCGCGGGCGTGACTTTCGGGGCTACAACCCCCTCATACGACCTGGAGAAGGAGATAGACAGGGAATTCCCCCTGGAGGGCGTGAGCGAAGCCTCCCTCCGCTCGCTGCTCCCGTCCTTCACAGGAGAGCAGATGCAGGTCGCGCCGCTCTTCAGCGCGAAGTCGGTGGACGGGGTGCGGGCATATGAGACGGCGCGCCGGCTCTACCGGCAGGGGAGACTCGCAGAGGGGTCGGACATCATAAGCGCCAACAGGATAGAAATCCACGAACTCGAACTCCTCTCGTTCGGGACCTCCGCATTCGTCCCGCCATCCCCTGCGGAAGGCCGTAGCGGGAGAATCAACGTCGCCGATATCAGCGCATATTCGCTTCCGACGGCGATGCTGCGTGTCAGCTGCAGCAAGGGGACATATATACGCTCTCTCGCGAGGGACCTTGGCGAGGCCCTGGGCAGCGGAGCCTTTCTGAGCAGTCTTCGCCGCAGCCGCAACGGCGGCTTCACCCTTGACGACGCCATTTCGCTAGACGACGCCCTCGACCTCTTCCGGCCGGAGACGGAAAAGCAGAAGCAGTAGGAGAAGCAGACGGAAGACGGAAGGCGGAGGAGCAGGAGCAGAGACAGGCGCGGCTGGCTACATAAGGAATTCCGACATATCCAGGCCTTCGGCTTCCTTCTCGCGGATCTCCGTGGAGGAGACGTCCACTATCGGAGCGTCTATGATGCGGATGTTGTAGAGCCGGTCGAGCTGCTCCAGATTCGCAGTATCGGGAGTGGTCCAGAAGTCAAGCACGTAAGGGGCGGGGAAGTGCCGGCACTCTTCGAGCAGCATCTGCCGTATGCGGTGCACATCGTAGCCCTTGCGGGGGTAGACCGTGACCCCGTATTCGCTCAGCAGTCTCGGCGCGTCCCTCCATCTGTGGATGTTCTGCAGGTTGTCAGCCCCGATCACGAGTGTGAAATCGTTCTCCGGTTCGCGTTTTTTCAGCGCGTCCAGAGTCTTTATCGTGTAGTGCGGCGCCGGCATGCGGAGCTCGATGTCGTCGACCCACACGTGCAGCTCTGGATGTCTCAGCACGGCTTCCACGGCGGCGCGGTACCGCTGGACGGCGGTGAGGGCTTTCTCCGGACTCTTCATCGGGTTCTGCGGGGAGATGACCAGATATACCCAGTCGAAATCCCGCTCGTTGGTCAGGTATTCCATTATGGCCTGATGTCCGACGTGCAGGGGGTCGAAGGAGCCGGAATAGACGGCTATCCGCATAGGAAGTCGTTTACGATGCTCTCGGCCTGCGCGAAGGTCTCCTCAAGCCTGTCGTTTACTATCTCCCGGTCGAAGCGGCCTCTGGCGAAGCCGATTTCGGAGGAAGCCTTGGCAAGCCTCTCGCATATCGCCTCCTCGCTGTCGGTGCCGCGTCCCCGCAGCCTGCGCTCGAGTTCCTGCATATCCGGTGGCAGAATCAGGATGGAGAGCGCGGCCTTGCCGAAATATTTCTTGAGATTGACCCCTCCCTTTACGTCCACGTCGAATATGATGACGTGTCCCGCGGCCCAGATGCGCTCGACTTCACTCTTGAGCGTGCCGTAGAAGCGGTCGTGATAGACTTCTTCGTACTCTACGAAAGCGTCTTCCGCAATCAGTTCGCGGAATCTGCCGGCGGAGATGAAGCGGTATTCCACTCCGTCGCGCTCCGTCCCGCGCGGTGGCCGGGAAGTGGCCGAAACCGAGAATTCGAATTCGGGATGCAGCTTGAGCAGATGGCCCACGACCGTGCTCTTGCCCGCTCCGGAAGGTGCTGAAAATATGAGGACTTTCCCCGACATCATATGTGGATTTTCTACAAAAATAACTAAATTTACGCGATTTTTGAAATCAGATAGTCGTTAATATAAATTTATTGTCTTATGAAGGTTTCTTTTAAGGATCTTGGACTTGTAAACACCCGCGAGATGTTTGCCAAGGCCGTGAAGGGCGGTTATGCCGTACCTGCATTCAATTTCAACAATATGGAGCAGCTTCAGGCCATCATCCAGGCCTCCGCCGAGACCAAGTCTCCGGTAATCCTCCAGGTGTCCAAGGGTGCGCGCAACTACGCCAACCAGACTCTTCTCCGCTATATGGCCCAGGGAGCCGTGGAATACGCCAAGGAACTCGGATGGAAAAAGCCTCAGATCGTGCTTCATCTCGACCACGGCGACAGCTACGAACTCTGCAAGAGCTGTGTGGATTTCGGCTTCTCTTCCGTGATGATCGACGGATCCTCCCTCCCTTATGACGAGAACGTGGCCCTCACCAAGAAGGTGGTAAAATACGCCCACAAATATGACGTGACCGTTGAGGCTGAACTCGGAGTGCTCGCCGGAGTCGAGGACGAGGTGGCCGCCGAAGAGTCCCACTACACCAAGCCGGAAGAGGTCATCGACTTCGTCAAGAAGACCGGCTGCGACTCTCTCGCCATCTCCATCGGCACCTCCCACGGCGCATACAAGTTCAAGCCTGAGCAGTGCACCCGCGACCCGCAGACCGGCCGCCTCGTGCCGCCGCCTCTCGCATTCGACGTGCTGAAGGCCATCGAGAAGAAGCTTCCCGGATTCCCTATCGTGCTGCACGGCTCTTCTTCAGTGCCTCAGGAGTACGTGGACACCATCAACAAGTTCGGCGGCAAGCTGCCTGACGCGGTGGGCATCCCTGAGGAGCAGCTCCGCAAGGCCGCCAAGAGCGCGGTATGCAAGATCAACATCGACTCCGATTCACGTCTTGCGATGACCGCCGCCATCCGCGAACACTTCGCCGAGCATCCGGAGCATTTCGACCCGCGCCAGTATCTCAAGCCGGCCCGCGAGGAGATGAAGAAGATGTACGTCCACAAGATTATGAACGTACTCGGCTCCAACGGAAAAGCCAGATAATAATTGACGGACAAGTATCCATCAGGACTGTTGAAAGACGCTGTGGAAGCCATCAGCTCCCTTCCGGGAGTGGGCTCCCGCAGCGCTTTGCGACTGGCCCTGCATCTGCTCCGGCAGCCGCCGGAGAACGTGCACCGCTTCGCCTCGGCGATAGACCGTCTCGCGGACGACGTGCGCTATTGCCGCAACTGTATGATGATCTGCGACGGGGACGTCTGCTCCATCTGCTCCGACCGCAGCCGCGACCACAACACCATCTGCGTGGTGGAGAGCGTGCGTGACGTGATGAGCATAGAGGACACGGGGCAGTACCGCGGGGTCTATCACGTGCTGGGCGGAATCATCTCCCCGATCAACGGAGTCGGGCCGTCGGATCTCAATATCCGCCAGCTGACCGAGCGCCTCAAGGCCGCCGAAGGTCCGGTGGAGGTCATACTCGCGTTGAGCGGAGACGTGGAGGGGGAGACCACCTCCTTCTATATATATCGTCAGATAGAGGATTTCGGGGTCAAGGTCTCGACCCTTGCGAGAGGCCTCGGTTTCGGCGACAACCTCGAATACGCCGATTCGCTGACTCTCGGCCGCTCGATAGTCAACCGTCAGATTTTCAAGCCGCAGTAATCTGCGGCTTTTTCCACCATTGATTTGAGTTTCGCAAATGCGAAACACGGTTTTAGAGGCCCATAGGGCCGAAAGAAAGTCCCTTTCCCGAGGAAAGGGATTTAGGGAAAGGGTAATATAATAACAATAAGCGAAGCTTGTGCGGGAGGAAAAGTTTTGCAAGTACCTGCACAATGCTTATTTTTCAACAAACTTTATTACTTGCAAAACTTGAGTCATTGATAACAGGCTTTCTTACAGCAGGAATGAGATGCCGATGAGGATGAGGACGGCCCCGCCGACGATCTCGGCCCATCGCCCGAAGCGCTGACCTATCCTGTGGCCGCCGCAGATTCCCGCCACGACCGAGAGCGGGGTGATGACGAAGACCGACACGGCGAGGGCCGTCACCGGCTTCTCCGCGTGTGTCATCGACTGTGCGACCCCGACCGTCAGCGCGTCTATGCTGGTGGCGATTCCGCCGAGGACTATGTTTCTGAATCCGTCGAGCCTGCACTTCTTGCCGCCTCCCTTCGCCCCCTCCGCTATCATCGAGCCTCCCACGTATGAGAGCAGGACGCATCCGGTGATATGCGAAATCCTGTATATGTACTCCACGAACAGGCCTCCAAGAAACCAACCCGCCAGCAGCAGCCCGGTCTGGATGACCGCAAACGAGAGGGCGACCGCCGAGACGCTCCTCAGTGAGGTCTTCCCGAGCGACACGCTCGAACACAGCGCGACGGCGAAGCAGTCGGCGCAGAGCGACGATGCCGTGAGTATGGGTTCCAGAAGGGTCATAATCCAGCTGATCAAGAGTCGGCAAAGGTAAGCAATTTTGACAAATATTTCCTATATTTGCGCGCCCGCTTCTCCGTATGCGGACGCCAGGATCCAATAAAGGAAGGCTTATGATCAAGATTTTCTACAGACAGGGAGCTGAGATAGTGTTCGGCCAGTCTGAAGCGGAGTTTGCTGCTATCAGCAAGGAAAATGTCCTCTGGATAGACCTCCTGCAGCCGTCGGGAGAGCAGAAGAGGGCGGTCGAGGCATATCTCGGCACCGAAATCCAGAGCCGTGCCGAGGCGGAGGAAATCGAGAGTTCGTCCCGTTTCTCCGAGGAAGGGGGAGTGATATTCGCCAATACCAACTTCCTTTCCCCTGCCGACGACGAGATGCTTATGGATCCGGTCTCGTTCATCATAGCCGGCGGGATACTCACCACCATCAGGGAGATACCCCTCCGTTCCATCGACACCCTCCAGCTCAAGATGCAGGCCCTGCCGGAGCAGTTTCCGGACGGATTCTCCATCTTCCTTTCGATTATGGACAGGCGTGTCGATCTGGATGCCGACATCGTGGAGCTGATATCCAAGGACGTGTCCCGTTTCAGCCGGCGCATCAACCAGATGGAGGACATCAACGAGAAGTTCCTCCTGGACATCAACCAGCTGCAGCAGAACGCGATGAACGTGCGTGAGAACATAGTCGACAAGCAGCGTCTGATATCCAACGTGCTCAAGAGCCGCCTCTGCCCCAAGGATCCGGATTTCCGCCAGGACCTGGGCATCATACTCCAGGACATCTCGTCCCTGATCAATCACATCACCTTCACCTTCGAGAGGCTGGAGTATATGCAGGATACCGTGGTCGGAATCATCAACCTCGACCAGAACAGGATAATGAAGATATTCACCTTCGTCTCCCTGCTCCTGATGCCTGCCACGCTCGTCGCGAGCTTCTACGGGATGAACGTCACCCTTCCGCTGGCCTCCAGCCCTCTGGCGTGGCTGCTCATCCTGCTGCTGATGGCCGTGCTGGCCGCCGGCATCTGGATTATATTCAAACGCAAGAAAATGCTTTGAGTATCAGATTTTTTGTTATCTTTGCGCGCTATTCTCCACCGGCGTGCCGGGGAAGAGAGCACAGTACATAAAGTTCAACCAGTAGTTTGTTTTATTCTTACAAATGAGTGAAATTGAAAACAAGGCGGCAGAGACCGTCGAGCAGATTGAAAATCAGACGGTAGAGGCCGTTGCGGCAGAGCCTGTCAAGGAAGAGGCCGTCAAGGCGGAGGAGCCGGTCGTGGAAGAGGCTCCGAAAGCTGCGAAGAAGAGCAGCATCCTCAACGCTTCAGTGAAGCCGGAAGACTTCGACTGGGACGCTTTCGAGGGCGGCGACGTCTACGGCAGCGCCGACAGGAAGGCCATCGAGGAAGCATACGACAAGACTCTCTCCAAGGTTGTGGAGAACGAAGTCGTCGAAGGAGAAATCACATCTCTCACCAAGCGTGAGGTGGTTGTCACCATAGGAGGCAAGAGCGAGGGCGTCATCCCGGTGTCCGAGTTCCGCTATGATCCGGACATCAAGGTCGGAGACAAGGTCGAGGTATACGTCGAGTCAGCCGAAGACAAGAAGGGCCAGCTCGTACTCTCTCACCGCAAGGCACGTACACTCAAGTCCTGGGACAGGGTCAACGAGGCCTTCGAGAACGACGAGATCGTCAAGGGTTTCGTCAAGACCCGCACCAAGGGCGGTATGATAGTCGACGTGTTCGGCATTGAGGCCTTCCTCCCGGGTTCACAGATCGATATCAAGCCTATCCGTGACTACGACCAGTACGTCAATCAGAATATAGACTGCAAGATCGTCAAGATCAATCAGGAGTTCCGCAACGTGGTGGTATCCCACAAGGCTCTCCTTGAGGCGGAGCAGGAGCAGAAGAGGGCCGAACTCATCAGCAAGCTCGAAAAGGGCCAGATTCTCGAGGGCGTCGTCAAGAACATCACCAACTACGGCGTGTTCGTGGATCTCGGCGGTGTGGACGGTCTCATCCATATCACGGACCTCTCCTGGGGCCGTATCAACCATCCTGAGGAAGTCGTTTCCCTCGACGAGAAGATCAAGGTCGTCGTACTCGATTTCAACGAGCAGCAGAAGAGAATCGCTCTCGGACTCAAGCAGCTCACCCCGCATCCTTGGGACAAGCTCAATCCTGACCTCAAGGTCGGCGACAGGGTCAAGGGCAAGGTCATCCTCATCGCTGACTACGGCGCATTCGTCGAGATTGAGCCGGGCGTAGAGGGACTCGTACACGTGTCAGAGATGTCCTGGTCACCTCGTCTGCACTCCGCCCAGGAGTTCCTGAAGGCCGGAGACGAGGTGGAGGCACAGATTCTCTCCATCGACCGTGAGGCCCGCAAGATTTCTCTCGGACTCAAGCAGCTCACCCCTAACCCTTGGGAGAACATCCGCGACAAGTACCCTGTCGGAAGCAAGCACAAGGCTGTCGTACGCAACATCACCAACTTCGGCGTGTTCGCCGAGCTTGAGGACGGCGTAGAAGGACTCATCCATATCAGCGACCTCAGCTGGAACAAGATCAAGCATCCTTCAGAGCTCGTCGCTACGGGCGATGCCATCGACGTGCAGATTCTCGACTTCGACGAGGCCAACCACAAGCTCTCACTCGGTCTGAAGCAGCTCACCCCTAACCCTTGGGATGAGATCGAGGCCAAGTTCCCTGTAGGCTCCACCGTCGAGGGAACGGTCGCTTCCCTGACCGACAAGGGCGCCAACATCGCCCTCGAGGGCAATGCGGAAGGATTTGCGTTCAGCCGTGAGCTCGTCAAGGAAGACGGCAAGCAGGCCGTGGCCGGCGAGACCCTTCCGTTCAAGGTGATCGAGCTTCGCCGCTCAACCCGCCGTATCCTCCTCTCACACCTCCGCACCTACGCCGAGGTCAAGGAGAAGGCGGCCATAGCTGAAGCCGAGAACACCAAGAAGGCTGTCAAGAGAGTCAACTCCAACGTCGAGAAGACCACCCTCGGTGACATCGACGCCCTGGCGGCTCTCAAGGAGAAGCTCGAGAAGGGAGAATAATCCCTCTCCTTCCAAAGTTATGAACTTTACTCTCAAGATAATGGGCACGGCTTCGGCCATGCCCATTTCTGATAGGAATCCAAGCGCCCAGATGCTGTCCGTGCACGGGCGCTTGTTTCTTATAGACTGCGGCGAGGGGACGCAGCGCCAGATGCGCAGGATGCACCTTTCCTTCCTTAAGGTAGAGGCGATATTCGTGTCGCATATTCACGGAGACCACCTTTTCGGTCTCTTCGGGCTGCTCAGTTCGATGGCTATGTACGGGCGGGTCGCCGACTTGTATGTATACGGTCCGCAGGCCCTGGGCTCCGTGCTGAAGTTCTACGAGTCGTTCTTCGGGGAGGGGATGAACTACCGCATCGTGTTCACCGCTGTCAAGTGCCGTGAGCCGCAGCTCATACACGAGTCCAAAGCAGTGAAGGTCAGCGCTTTCCCTCTCAACCACAAAATCGAGTGCTACGGCTACCGCTTCGACGGGATTCTGACTCCCAAGAGACTGCTTGCCGCCGCTGCGGACCCTTCCATAGTCCCGAAGTCATATGCCTATTGCTCGGACACGGCCCCCTTCGAGGCCCTGCCGGAATGGGTCAGGGGCGTGGACTGTCTCTACCACGAGGCCACCTATCAGAAAGATATGGAGGACAAGGCCGCGTTCCGCTTCCATTCCACGACGGAGCAGGCGGCGCGCTGCGCCCTTCTCGCAGGGGCGGGGAGGCTGATTGTCGGACACTATTCTTCCAGAATTGTGGATTTCGACGCCTATCTCGGCGAATGTACCGCCATTTTCCCGAATACTGTCGCCGCGCAGGACGGTGACAGCTTCGAGATATAGTAGAAGCGCTCTCCTGCATTCGATGGCCGTCTCCCTGCTGAAGGAGGCGGCCATTCCGCCGTAAGGATGTCCGTACTTGCGTGTCAATGATTTAATGTGTAAATTTGTGGTTTACGGGCTAATTTTGCAAAAATGAAAGTAAAGAGACTTGCCATCGTCATATTGCTGTCACTGTGTTCTGTGGCGGCGGTGGCGGACGAGGGGATGTGGATGGTGAACTCCATCTCGGAAGCCCTTGCGCGGAAGATGCAGGGGAGCGGACTTGAACTCAAGGCCGGAGAGATCTACAATGCCGACACCGTGTCGCTCAAGGACGCGATAGTCTCGCTGGACTTCGGCTGCACGGGAAGCATGATTTCTTCCAAGGGCCTGCTCATCACCAACCACCACTGCGCCTACAGCGACGTGCACCGTCTCAGCACGGAGGAACACAACTATCTCGAAGACGGATTCTTCGCGGACGTGATGTCGGAGGAGATTCCGATTCCGGGCAAAAAGGCGTATTTCCTCCAGAAGGTGCTGGACGTGACAGACGAGGTCGAAAAGCTCATCGCCGAAGAGAAGGAGGCGGGAAGGCCGCACGGACTCAGACGGATAGGCTATCTTGTCGAGAAGCGCTATGCCACGGCGAGCGGCTATGAGGCTTCGCTCAGTTCGATGTGGGCCGGGGAGAGATACTATCTCGCTCTTTATGAAGTATATACGGATATACGGCTCGTGGCTGCGCCTCCTGTAAGCATAGCCGCTTTCGGGGGTGATGTGGACAATTGGGAATGGCCGCAGCAGAAATGCGATTTCGCGATGTACCGCATCTACGCCGGGCCTGACGGGAAGCCGGCTCCGTATTCGGAGACCAACCGGCCTATGTGTCCGAAGCGTTTCCTCAATATAAGCACGGACGGCCTCAAGCCGGGGGATTTCACTATGGTGATGGGTTATCCGGGTTCCACCTCGAGATATTCCTCTTCGGCCAGGGTGGACTATCTGCTCAATGTGCAGCTGCCTATAACCAACGGCGTGCGGGCCGCCCAGATGGAGATAATCAGGAAGTGGATGGACGCCGACCCGCAGACAAGGCTCAAATATTCCAACCGCTACTTCTCCCTGAGCAATGTCCAGGAAAACAACGAAGGCCTGGAGCAGTGCTGCAGGAGATTCGCCGTGGTGAAGGAGAAGAAGGCTCTGGAGCGCGGATTCGACAGGGAGGGGAAGGCTCTCGTGAAGGAGCTGTACAGAAAATACAAAGCCATATCCAAGGCCGAGAAGAACGTGCTGTGGTATCGTGAGACCCTTGTCCGCGGCACCTCGCTCGCCCTCATCGCCACCCGTATGAAGAATCGCGGCGACAGATATGACCCCGCTCCCGACTATGCCGCGCTGGATATGCGTCTCGAAAAGGAACTCTTCCGCTACTGCATTCAGGCATATTACGAAAATGTGGACAGGAAGCTGTGGGGACCATTCCAGACGCAGGCCGCAGCGGAGTTCGGCAAGGACTGGGACGCTCTCGCGGACTGGCTGTGGACGGACGCTCAGATGACAAAGGACGACCGCATCTACAAGTTCTTCACCGATGTGAACATCTCGGATTTCAGGAGCGAAGCCGACAAGGCTGCCGGGGATGTGGGCGCCGCCGCCCTCGAGAAGGAATATGCCGCATATCTCTACCGCTGGCGCGAGGCCCACGGCATACTCCAGTATCCTGACGCCAATTCCACTATGCGTCTGACTTACGGCAAGGTGCGCAGCTACAGCCGCGACGGAGCGGAACTCCCGTATCAGACTTTCTCCGGTGAGATTCTCGCCAAGGAGGACGGCGGCAGCTACGACTTCCGTCTCCTGCCCGGGTGGAAGTCCCTGCTTGAGGCGGTCTCTTCTCCGGACGGGGCGGGAATCCCGGTGGACTTCCTCAGCGACAACGACATAACGGGAGGCAATTCCGGCTCGCCGGTGCTCAATTCGAGAGGGGAGCTGACGGGACTCGCCTTCGACGGCAACAAGGAATCCCTCGCCGGGGACGTCAGCTGGACGGAAGACTTCAACAGATGCGTCAATGTGGACATACGCTTCGTGCTGTGGACGCTGAAAAACTACGCCGGAGCATACAATATTCTCAGGGAAATCAACCAATGCGACTCGTGTGAAATGGAAAATCCGCTTCTCACAAAATCTCCGCTCCCATACGGAGCTCCGCAGTTCGACAGGATAAAGATCGAACACTATCTGCCGGCGTTCAAGGAAGGAATCGCCCGCGCCAAGGCCGAAATCGACGCCATCACCTCCAATCCGGCGGAACCGGACTTCACCAACACGGTGGAAGCCCTCGAATTCGCGGGGCAGACCCTCACCGACGTGTCCGCCATATTCTACAATCTGCTCGAAGCCGACAGCAACCCCCGGATGCAGGAGATAGCCGAGGAGATCTCTCCGATGATGACGGAATATTCTATGTACGTCTCGCTCAACTCCAAGCTCTTCGAGAGGATAAGGTCCGTCTGGGAGCGCAGGGAGAGTCTCGGACTCGATGCGGTGCAGAAGAAGCTGCTGGACGACAGGTACAGGGAGTTCGTGCGCGGCGGGGCCCTGCTCTCCGAGGAGGACAAGAAGCTCTACAGCTCTTATGAGGAGCAGCTCTCCCTGCTCCAGCTCAAGTTCAGCAAGAACCTGCTCGCCTCCACCAACGCCTTCTGTCTCAACCTTACGGACGAGGCCGACCTGGAGGGTCTGCCGCAGTATGTGCGCGATATGGGGGCGGCCACGGCGGCGGAGAAGGGGCAGAGCGGCTGGACCTTCGACCTCTCCTATCCGAGTTATTCCCCGTTTATGCAGTACAGCTCCCGCAGCGACCTGCGCAAGAAGCTCTACCTGGCCTACAACTCCAGGGCCTTCGGAGGCGAATACGACAACTCCGACATCTGCCGTCAGATAGCCGACCTGAGGCTCAAGATAGCCAATATCCTCGGCTATGCCACTTACGCCGACTACGCCCTCGAGGACAAGATGGCGAAGAATATGACCAACGTCAACTCTCTGATGGACGCCCTGCTCACTCCGTCCCTGCCTGCCGCACGGGAGGAAGTCGCGGAAATCCTCGCCTTCGCCCGGAAGAACGGCTACAGGCGCAGAAGCCTTCAGGCCTGGGACTTCAGCTACTGGTCGGAGAAGTACAAGGATGCCGAATACTCCATCAGCGACGAGGCCCTGAAGCCTTATTTCAGGCTTGAGAACTGCATCGACGCCGTGTTCGGTCTCGCCACCAGGCTCTATGGACTCCGTTTCACTCCGAGGCCCGACATCCCCGCCTATCACGAGGACGTGAAGGTCTATGAGGTCAGCGACAGCAGCGGCAGACATCTCGCCCTCTTCTACGCCGACTTCTTCCCGCGCGAGAGCAAGAGGGGAGGGGCGTGGATGACCTCCTTCCGCGAGCAGAGCATACGGGACGGACGCGAGAGCCGGCCGTTCGTGTCGATAGTCACCAATTTCAGCAAGCCGACCGCCGACAGCCCGGCGCTGCTCACCCACTACGAGCTGACGACCTTCCTGCACGAATTCGGACACGCCCTGCACGGGATGCTCGCCGAAGGCAGGTATCCGTCCCTGACCGGCACCAGCGTCGCCCGCGACTTCGTGGAACTCCCGTCGCAGATAATGGAGAACTGGGGATACGAGCCGGAGTACCTCAAGCCTTTCGCCAAGGACTACAGGACAGGGGAGGAGATTCCCGATGAGCTGATAGACAAGATAGTGGCTTCGAAGAACTACCTCTCGGCCTATCTGCAGGTGCGCCAGCTCCAGTTCGGTCTGCTCGATATGGCCTGGCACAATATCAGCTCCCCTGTTTCGGGCAGCACCGAAGAAGTGGAGAAGAAGGCCCTCGCGCCGGCGCTCACACTGCCTGGGGTGGACGGCACCTGCACCTCCACGTCGTTCAGCCACATATTCTCCGGAGGCTATTCAGCCGGATACTACTCCTACAAGTGGGCCGAGGTTCTCGAAGCCGACGCCTACTCCCTCTTCGAGGAGAAGGGCATCTTCAGCCGCGAGGCGGCGGATGCTTTCCTCGACAATATCCTCAGGCGCGGCAGCAGCGAGGACGAGGCGGTGCTTTACCGCAAGTTCCGCGGACACGACCCGCAGCCGGAGGCTCTGCTCAAGAAACTCGGAATCACTTCTAAGAAATAGGCTATGTCAAAGAAGAAATCCACAATCTGCACCAACTGGCAGAAGTACGTCCTCCAGTGGGGAGTGCTTGCACTGATACTGTTCCTCTTCAGCGGACTCGGCGCGAAAGTCCTGGGACTGGAAACTCCCGATCCGGAGAAATATTGCCCGTTCGGCGGGCTTCAGGCCCTGGTGACTTTTATCGTGGGGGGATCACTGCCCTGCTCGATGACCACTATGCAGATAATGATGGGTGTGGCCCTCGCCGCGGCCGTGATATTTTGCAGCAAGCTCTTCTGCGGCTACCTCTGCCCGATAGGGACGGTGGAGGATCTGCTCAAGAAACTGCGCGATGCCATAGGACTCAACAGCATAAGCGTCAGACAGGGCTGCTTCGCGGACAAGCTGCTGCGCATAGTCAAGTACGCCCTCCTTTTCTGGATAGTCTATATGACCGTCAGCAGCAGCGAACTCTTCTGCAAGAACCTTGACCCGTACTATGCCGCCGCCACCGGCTTCAAGGGGGAGATAACCCTATGGATGTCGCTCGTCAGCGTCGGGGTAGTGATTCTGCTCGGACTGGTGATAGACCGTTTCTGGTGCAGATATGTCTGCCCGCTCGGAGCGGTGTCCAATACGCTCAAGTTCTGGGTCGCGCTCATTGTCCTGTCGCTCATCTGCCTGGTTCTCAATCTTGTGGATGTGCATATCGCCTGGATATGGTATCTCGGTGCATTCTGCCTGGGGGGCTACCTGCTTGAGATATTCCACGGCGCTCCGAAACTGCATCCGGTCACCGTCACCATCAACCAGGCCCGCTGCGGCCACCGCTGTCATTCCTGCCAGAAGAACTGCCCGTACGGAATCAGCGTATATTCATATTCCGGAGGCCGGGTGAACTCGGTTGACTGCACCCTCTGCGGAGAGTGTGTGGCTGCCTGCCCGACAGGGGCGCTTTCCATCGGGGTGAGTCCGGGAGAGAAGAGCGGGACGAAGAGATTTATGCGCTTTTTCCCTGCCATAGTCACGATATTGCTCGTCCTTGCGGCCTATTTCGTCGGAGGACGCTTCGAACTGCCTACCATCAACGAGAGCTGGGGCGTGACGGAGGGGATGACCCTTGAGACCGTGACGGTCAATAATCTCCGCTCCGTGAAGTGCTACGGAAGCTCTATGGCCTTCAAGTCCCGTATGGAGAAGGTGCGCGGCGTACACGGGGTCAAGACCTATGTGGGCAGCCATACCGTGGTGATAGCCTACGACCCGGAAGTGACCTCTGCCGAAAAGGTGCAGGAGGAGGTCTTCGTGCCTTCACATTTCCGCGTGGTGAGCCCGGATCCGAAGGAATATCCGCTGATAAAGCGCGTCACGATACGCACGGAGCATATGTCCGACAAGCTCGACCTCAATTATCTCGGACTTCAGCTGCGTCTGACCGGCAGGAAGATATTCGGACTCGAATCCGAGTACGACTGCCCTCTGATAGTGCATGTCTATATGGCCCCGGACGAGCAGGCTGATGAGGAGTGGTTCCGCGAGGTGGTGGAGAAGAAGAGTCTCGATATGCCGGTTCACGGCGGCGGAGTGAAGACCACGCCGGTGGATTTCGAGTTCATCAGGATGGAGAAGGGGGAGAAGATGCTGCCTGTCGGAGAATATCTCGAGCTGATGTTCGACCCGTTCACCGCCGAATATGCGGGCAGATACCCTGACGGCGACAGCACCGTCGTACGCAAGAGGGTTGAGGTGTATAGGGACGCGGAGCAGTATATCTACGAAATCGCCGACCGGAATTACGAGAAGCCGATAATCAAGAGAGTCCTGCCGTACCTCAGCAACCATCTCTCCAGGGAGGAGGGCGTGATAGGAACCTATCTCAGGCTCAACGACGATCTCGTGCCGAGCATACAGATCCGCTTCGCCGCCCCTATGACCTCCGAGAGGCTCTGGGAGCTTATGACGATGGATACCTGGACAATCACCTATTCGCAGGACGATGTCCGCGAGGAGGGGGCGCGTATCAAGTTCAGTACGCCGGGACGGGTGCTGCCATACAAACCCCAATAAATGATGAGCGGGGAATCGGCGCGGAAAGAGTAATTTTGCAACTCGGTTTTTTGTACGGTGTCAAGTCGTTTCGGTCATATTGCCGCAGTTCTGCTCTCCTTGCTGCTTTGTGCGGCGGGAGGCGGAGCGTATGCGCAGAGCGCTCTGCACGAGGTTGGCGGCAAGGTGATTGACGCTTCCACCGGAGAGCCTCTCGCGGGGGCCGTGGTCAATGTCGACGAGCTCTGGGCGATAAGCGACGAGAACGGGACATTCGGCATCACGAGAGTCCCGCAGGGCAAGTATCAGCTCAAGGTCTCGCTGCTCGGTTATCTCGACCTGGCCGTTCCTCTTGAGGTGAAGGGGGATGTCTCAGGCTTCACCGTGAAGATGCAGCTCAGCACCCTGGCACTTAAGGAGGTGGTGGTCACGGCGCAGCGTCCCAAGGATGGGACAGGGACTTCCCACAATATCGGGCGGGATGCGCTCAACCACTTGCAGCTCAGCAATATGACGGATATGTCCGCGCTGCTTCCGGGAGGCAAGACATCCAATCCCGACCTGACCAGCTCCAGCAGCTTCTCCATCCGTTCCGGCGGAGTGTCCGCCGGCAATGCGGCCTTCTCGACCGCGGTGGAGGTCGACGGAGTGCGGGTGGGCAACAACGCCGCCTTTTCGGAGATGTCCGGGGTGGACACGAGAAGCATAGCGGTGGACAACGTGGAATCGGTTGAGGTCATCTCCGGCGTTCCGTCCGCGGAATACGGAGACCTCGGCACGGGGATGGTCAAGATACGCACCAAGCGCGGGAGGACTCCTCTGAGCGTCAGCTTCACGGTCAATCCCCGCACGTACCAGACCTCGGTCTCCAAGGGAATCGGCCTGCCCGGGGATGCGGGAGTGCTGAACCTGAGCGCGGAGTGGGCCAACGCCACCAAGAAACTGACCTCACCCTACGAGTCATATGTCAGGCGCGGTCTGGGGCTTTCGTATTCCAATACTTTCCTCAAGAACCTGCGCTTCGAGGCCGGCGTCAACGGCAATCTCGGAGGAATGGACAGCAGCGACGACCCGGACGCCTTCGTGGGGGAATATTCCAAGGTGAGGGACAATTCCCTGCGTGCCAACACCTCCCTTACCTGGCTGCTCAACCGCAGCTGGATCACCAACCTCAAGGCGGAAGCCTTCGTCAGCTACTCGGACAATCTCGCGCACGTCCATAAATACAACTCCTCGGCATCACAGCTGCCTGCGGTACATTCGGAGGTGGAGGGCTACAGCAACGCCACCCTGCTGCCTGCGGGGAAGTATTTCTCCGACCAGATGACCGACTCCCGCGAGCTGGACTACGGCGCGTCGCTGAAATATTCCCGGATAAGGAGGAGCGGCGACTGGAAGAGTTCGTTCAAGGCCGGCGTGCAGTGGAAGGCCAACGGCAACGTGGGCGAGGGGGAATATTATCTCGATCCCGACCTTGCCGCGGACGGCTACAGGCCGCGCCCTTATAAGGATTATCCCTTCATGCATACCCTCTCCCCGTACGTCGAGGAGGATTTCACTTTCCCCTTCGGACTTCAGCTTACGGCCGGGCTGCGTATGGACAATGTTTTCGTGAAGGGGGCGGTCTATGACAATGTGCGCTCGTTTTCCCCGCGATTCAACGCCAAGTGGCAAGTAGTCCCGAAACTCTCCCTGAGGGCCGGATGGGGTGTGGCCGAGAAACTCCCGTCCTTCTACATCCTCTATCCGAAGCAGGAATACCGGGACATACTCGTGGGCAGCGGCTATGACGAGGCCGGGCAGCTCTACTACAGGTACTACACCAAGCCGTATACGATAGAATACAATCCTGACCTCAAGTGGCAGCGCAACGAGAACGCCGAAATCGGCGTCGATGCAGAATTCTTCGGAGTGAACCTGTCGCTGGTGGGATTCAGCAACATAACGCGCAACCCGTACAAGTTCTCCAACAGCTATTCCGTGGTGTCCCTTGTCCGCGACAGCGGAGAGGACAGGACTTTCGTGGCTACGAGGCGGCAGGATAACGGTGCCCCGGTATATCGCTCGGGAGTCGAGTTGACGGCGGATTTTCCGGAGATCAGGCCTCTGCGCACTTCGCTGCGGCTGGATGCCTCCTACAACCGTTCGAAGACCGACGACGACGGTCTGTACTACTATTACAATACGGGCTGGTCGCACACCTGGCTCTCCGGTCGTTCCTATCAGTATGTGGGAGTCTATGCCAACGGCGGCAATTCCAATATGGTCGTGCGCGGCAAGCGCAGCCGCTCGCTGGACGCCAACCTGACGGCGATAAGCCATATCCCGGAGGCCCGGCTGATAATTACCTGCCGGCTGGAGGTGTCGCTCTTCTCCCGTTCGCAGAACATCCCTGCGGGGGATGAGGACGTGCTGTATCCGGTCGCATATCTGGACGTGGAGGACGATGTCCCGACGCTTCACGAGTTCACCGTGGAGGACAGGACCGATGAGAAGTTCCGCGACCTGCTGCTCAAACCGTCCAACGACCACGTCTTCTCTCTTGACGGATACGGCACTTACGCCTCCGCCAACCTCAGCGTGACCAAGGAGATAGGCGACAAGCTGAGCCTGTCGTTCTTCGCCAACAATTTCACCAATTCGCGGCCATACGTCGTGTCTCTCGCCACCGGAGTGGGGGCGATATTCACCCCGGCCTTCTATTACGGACTGACTTGCAGGATAAAGTTATGAGGAAGTATCTGACAATCATAATATTGTCTTTTCTGGCAGTGTCCTGCCTCAATCTGGAGGAGTCGAACCCGTACTCCTCCGACCTGCACGAGCTGAGTCTGAGCCTCCGCCTGCCGGAGGACAGTGCCGGTGCGGACCTCTCCGGCGTCAGGATAGTCATTCGCAACGTCAACGACGACTCCTCCTACGAGGCCGTCTGCGATGCTTCCGGCAATGCCTCCCTGCTCCTGCCGAACGGCCTCTATCGGGCTACGGCGGGAACGGTGATATACGACGAGAGGTACAACGCCTCGAAGGGCGGGATAGTGCTGAACGGCACTGCGCTCGCGATGGACCTTCAGCTCAACCGCATTTTTACGGGGGACATATTGATAAAGGAGATTTATTGCGGCGGCTGTATGAAGCTTCCGGAGGAAGGGACTTATCAGTCAGACGCTTATATTATCCTGCACAACAATACCGACCATACGGTATGGCTGGACAGCCTGTGCTTCGGGACGCTTGACCCGTACAACTCCAACTCCGCCGCCGTCTGGGACGAGGATATCGAGTTCAGCCCTGTGATCCAGGCCGTATGGCAGTTCCCGGGGGACGGGACAAGCTACCCTCTGGAAAAGGGGGAGGATGCGGTGGTCGCAATCTACGGGGCCATCGACCATACGGCGCATTATCCGCTGTCGGTCAATCTCAACCGGGAGGATGTCTTCACCTGCTACAGTCCGACTTACTTCCCGAACACCACCTACCATCCGGCTCCGGGCGACAAGGTGAGCCGCGACCGTTTTCTCAACGTGGTGATAAAGACCGGACAGTCCAATGCCTATACCTTCTCGATAAATTCCCCTGCGGTGGTGATATTCCGCGCCCAGGGGCAGACGATACAGGAGTTCGTCGCCGGGAGCGACAATGTCATCTACAAGCCGGGCAGCTCCAGGGACAGGGTGGTCTGCGTGCCTAACGGTTGGATCGTCGACGGGGTGGAGGTTTTCAACGGGCAGTCTTCCTCCAACAGGAAACGGATGAACTCCGCGATAGACGCGTCGTATGTGACCCTCTCCAACGTACACGAGGGCCGCACCCTGATGCGCCGGATTAATGAAGCCCGCTCACAGCAGCTCGGATATGAGGTGCTGGTGGATACCAACGACAGTGATAATGATTTCTATGAACGTGATACTCAGTCGCTTAAAGATGAATAGCAGAGGGACGCTCTCCGCTGTCCTCGCACTCTGTGTCGCGTTCGGCGCTTCGGCTCAGGGTGTGCGGCGCTATGAGCGGCTGCTGCGCGCCAATTTCTGGAACGAGGGGAACAACGTCGCCGGACTGAGGCAGGACAGCCTGAGTTTCTCCAACGCCGAGGTCGTCGGGCTTTACCGTGCGGGAGATTTCCGCAGTCCGGACGAAGCCGCTTCCGAGTGGAGCGCCGGTCTGGAGGCGAAGACGGTGAAGCATTTGGAGAAGTTCTCTATGCGCGGCTCTTTCGGCTTCGAGGACAGGGAGGCGTATGACGAGTGCGGCTCTATGTTTCTCGAGAGCGGACGCTTCCCGGTGGATGTCGTGGAGTTCACTCCGGGCCGCAAGACATATCAGACCTATACTATGTACGGCGGGATCGCGGTGGACCTCGCGGAGGGATGGAGAGTGGGGGCCGCGATGGATTTCAAGTCACGCAACGCCGCGAAACGCAAGGACTTGAGATATACGGACTATGCGCTGGACTTGAGCTTCAGGCCGGCTCTGACGTATTCTTCGGGGGATCTTGCCGCGGGTCTCGCGCTGATATATGAGCGCAAGACGGAGACCGTGAACGCGGAGCAGATAGGCTCGGCGACGAATGCCCCGACGGCCTTTTTCGACGAGGGGCTGAGCCTGGGCAATCTGCAGGCCTGGACCGGGAGCGGCACCCGGCTCAGCGAGCCGGGCGTGAGCGGTCTGCCCGTAGTGCAGACCGCTCACGGGCTGGCAGCGCAGCTGCAGCCGTGCCGCTCCCTCTATGCCGAGGCCGAGTTCAGCTATCTTAGCGGCAGGGTGGGCGAGAGGCAGACCGTCTGGTATCGCTACGAGGGCCCTCGCGCCGGACTGCGCCTTGCCCTGCGGAGAGGCCGTCATACCCTGAGGGGAGTTTCGCTCTGGACAAGTCTCTCCAACCGCGAAAGCATACTTGACAAGACCATCGAGGGCGGCATAACCGTCACCCGCGAATATGGCAGCAACGGCATCCTGCGCCGCTCTTCCCTCGACTCCCGCGTGGAGTACGAGTATCTCGGAAACGCTCTGGAGCTTCGCGCGGCCCTCTCTGCGATGCAGCAGCGGAGTCTCGCCACTCCGACATATCCTTATGTCTATACGCAGGATTTGAGACCATATTCCGCATCGCTGGAGGCTCTCGTGCATATCGCCGCATTCGACCTCGGGGCCTCCGTCTCTTATCTTCAGGGCTGTGTCTCCGACGGGCAGCGCCTTGTCAAAGGCTTCTCCGGGAGCGCGTCAGAGCCGTACCGTCTGCAGGAACGCTACGACTCCCTCTGCGAATTCGCCACGGCGCCCCGCGCCTGTGCCGGCCTCTCCCTGAGGTGGAACTTCCTGCGCGGACTCTACGCCGAGGCCTTCGGGGACTATCTGCAAGCATTCTCCCTCGATCATATATCCGGTTCTCTGCGCTGGAGCGCCGGAATCAGGACAGGTTATAATTTTTAATAAATTGGTAAATTTTCTTAAAAACAGTTCAGATATGAAAAAAACATCACTTTTCGGATTCGCGCTGCTCTCGCTTCTGGCAGTCGCATCCTGCAAGAAGGACGAAGTTGTCCCTGCACCGGAAGGAGCGGTAGCCCTCAATCCTGCCGCTCAGACCGTTAATTTCTGGAGTACCGCTCTTACCTACAGCGTCACCTCCAACTGCGACTGGACCATCGTCCTTGCCGAGGACTCCAAGCTCAGCGTAGAGCCTCTTGAGGGCGTGGAAGGCACCACTGACATTACAGTCACCCTGCCTGACAACACGACAAGTGACGCTCTGGCCTACAGCTTTACCGTTGCTTTCAAGAATACGGCTGACGAGGTGGTCAACAGTGTCGTGAATATCGAGCAGCCTAAGCCTTCAGTGGAGCTGGGCGGGGTAAGCTACGGCGTTGTCTATCTTGCTGACGGCAAGTACTGGATGGCCGAGAACCTCCGCTACGTCCCGGAGGGAGTGACCGTCTCCGATGACGTGAACAATCTCACCGGAGTATATTATCCTCTTACCACCGACGGCACCAACCTCTCTTTCGACAAGAGCGCCGTTGACAAGGCCGGCTATCTCTACTCCGCCGACATCGCTTTCGGAGAGGCCGTGACCAAGGACAACTACAAATCTTTCGCCAAGGTTCAGGGCATCTGCCCGGAGGGCTGGCATATCCCTGATTTCGAAGACTGGTTCGGCCTCATCGGACACACTTCCAACAGCAAGGATTTTCCCGACAACCCCGAGGCTCCTTACTATGACGCTGATCTCAAAGGCTTCGGCTCCATCGCGAAGGCCGCCGCAGACGGGCTCGTATTCCCTGAGACGGGCGCAGTCAGCGTCGCCAATGCCGCCGCCGAGAAGGGTACGCTGATCGGTCACATCGGCACGGCTCCTGACAAGACGATGAACACCGAGTATGTCCTCGGCTCATCGGCATATGCGCTCACCGCCAACACTGACGGAAGCATCAAGAACGTCCAGTACTATTCTGCGATGACCCTCAGGAAAAACGGCACCCTCAACGTGGCCTATTCCGGCTACCGCTTCGGCTGCGCCGTCCGCTGCGTCAAGGACACTAAGTAATACCTGCCCGCAAATTCGGCGGAAGTGATACTGCCGGCCTTGCCCCCGAAGGCAAAGCCGGCAGTATCTGTCTCTGCCTTTCCCGTCATTGCCGGCTCGACCGGCAATCTCCCTTTCCGCCGGAAGCGTTAGATGCCCGGTCGTTGCCGGGCATGACGGCTCCGGAAAGGTTTTGGTTCACTCCGCGCGATTGAAACCGTGATTTATCGGATGCTTGGCAAAAATCTGAGGCGAATACTTTCAAAACAGGTTCTAAATGGGAAGCAAGTTTATGTTTCGGGCAGACCGAAACCCTTGCTTCCACTCCCAAAAG
>CAVIJA010000023.1:0-30008 GCA_963643135.1 Alloprevotella sp.
AAGGTACTAATAATCTCCGACTTCTCAAAGCCGGAGATTGCCGGTCAAGCCGGCAATGACGGGGAAGGCAAGGAGAGGATTGCCGGTCAAGCCGGCAATGACGGCGATCTCGTCATGCCCGAACCGCTTTCGTCATGCCCAGACCGCTTGCGTCATGCCCGACTTGATCGGGCATCCTATGCTGTCAGTCGCTGAGTTCCGCGACTTCCCATCCGCCAGGGTAGTCGGTGCCTTCCGTAAGGTGGAGATTGGTATGGATGGTGCGGGTCTTCCCGTCGGATGGGGACGGAACCGTGCCGTAAAGCCAGTCCTTCAGGGAGTCGGATGCCTTTGAGCCGGCCCTGAGCTTTATGCTCGTGAGCGAGGTGCAGTTCTGGAACATATAGCTGTAGCATCTCGCCGGAAGCATCGTTGCCGGCAATTCCGGAGCGGTGGTGAGGGCCGTGCATTTCCGGAACATATAGCCATAGCAGCCGGATTTCAATTCTGTTGCGGCGGACAGCAGTCCCTCAGGGACGGAGGCAAGACCTGCGCAGCCATCAAACATACATTGATAGCAGTCGTTTGCAAGAGTCGTCGCCGGGAGCAGGTTCTCGGGGAGGGTGCCCAGGCCGATGCAGTCTTTAAACATATAGGCATAGCAGAGATATTTCAACTCTTTTGCGGCGGACAGCAGCCCCTCCGGGAGGGAGGTTAAGTTCTTGCAGTAGTAGAACATATACTCATAGCAGCATTTTTCCAGACTTGTCGCCGGGAGCAGCTTCTCCGGGAGGGAGGCCAGGCCCGTGCAGCTAGAGAACATCGAATCATAACAGAATTCTGACAGGCTGGTTGCCGGGAGCAGCTTCTCGGGAAGGGAAGTCAGGCCCGTGCAGCTATAGAACATTTTTTTATAGCAGCCGGGACTCAGACTCGTCGCCGGGAGCAGATCCTCCGGAAGTGAAGTCAGGCTCTTGCAGTCATTGAACATATTATAGTAGCACTGCCCGGCAAGAGTCGTGGCGGGGAGGTCAGGTACGGAAGAGAGGAAACTGTTGCCGCTGAACAAATGGCAGAACTTCGCTTTCCCGGTATCGGCGGCATGGTAGTTCTGCCAGTCAACCAGAGTTCTGATATCTCCCGTGCAGGATACCGGGTATGATGAGACCGGGGACTTGCTGTCGAATGATATCGTACTGTATTTGTAATCCCCGCTGCCGGTTGCCGTACCTAGTGGACTGATGCCGCGCAGTCTCAGATCTCCTTTGTCGCCGCCGAATACTATGGATTCCCCTGACTCGAGGGTTTCCCATTCCGCCCCTCCGACGGAATATTGGAAATCGCCTATGCCGGAAGTCAAGTTCATCTTGAATTCCCTCTCGCACGATGCCGAGAAGCTGAGGTAGGGGATGCCGCTGCCGAGGTCTGTTATGGTATTGCGCTTGATTTCGAGAGTTTTGGCGGATCCGCCGTAATGGTCGTTCCCGTCGCTGTCGGTGAAGACAAGTTCGAATCCGCTCTTGAGTGTCGCAGGAAGTGCTGCGATATAGTATGTGCTGCCCTTCTTGATCTCTCCCGCTATCGAGACACTGCTTGAAGCGCCGGAAGCGATGCCGGCCTTCGGAGTCCCGTCGGAGGCGAGGCTTATGTCGACAGTCCCCGCGAGAGTGTCCGAATCGCTCTGGCCTGTGAGCGTGATTCTCTGGCAGTCGAATTCCGGGGTGAGCTTGACAAAGCCCACCGCGTTCTTGAACGCGAGAGTTCCGTCCGTTGATTCTGTTGCCGCCATCAGGGCGGCATCAGGGTCGAAAGTCCCGGCCACGGCGGTCTGGGAGCTTTTCAGGGTCACGCCGCTGATGGTGTTCCTGCCGGAGTTGATGCTTGCCGTACTCTGATAAGGGTGGAGGGCTACATAGCTCCCGGAGGCCTTCGACACTTCTCCCTCGAATGTGCCGGAAGTCTTGTCCGAGCCGTCCGTGAGCTTGAATTCAATATTCTTGTCCGCTCCGTCGAATACGCTGAGCCTGTCTCCCGCAGACCAGAGGACAGCAGTCCTGCTGCCGGCGGTTTCCCCGATTGCGGCGCGGGTGCCTGTGCCGCCTTCCTGCCCTGCTATGAGGATGACCTTGACGGCGTCCCTGCCACTGCGAGAGGGGGAGGAGGAGTTGAAGTTTTCCTTGCCGCAGGCTGCGAGTCCCGCCAGGACCGCAAGTGCGGACAGGGTGGGCAGTAACTGGAAGCGGGATTTGTAAGTATTTGATTCCATATGCTTTATAGTAGTTTTCGCTGCCGCGTGTAATCCGGGATGTCAGAGCGCGGCCAAACGGAGCGCAAGATACGGAGAATCTCCGAATTCCCCAAGGGACGAAAGTCCGTAAGCCAGCTTTAGGGCGGCGGTCCCGAAGAAGTCAGACAGATGGGGAGTTAAAATATTTTCTTAATTCTAAGGTCTTGATTTGCAGGGGTTAGAAAAATTATTAAAAATTTTTCAAAAAATATTTGCAGAATAAATTTTTTGTAGTACCTTTGCATCCGGGTTGAGCAAGTGACCGTTCTGGCCCGTCAACCTATTGGTTATTAGTTTTAGTGTTATTAATTATGTGGTTAGTATGAGTTGTTGCCGAGATGGTCACAACTCATTTCTTTTTATGCATTTGGGTGATTGCCCTTTCCGTATGTTATAGAAATTCAGCGAGTTCCTGCGCCACGCGGTGCACGGGGAGCCCCATCACGTTGTAGAATGAACCCCGTATCCCGGCTATGCCGACATATCCTATCCATTCCTGCACTCCGTAGGCCCCGGCCTTGTCGTAGGGGCGGCAATTGTCCAGATAATAGTCTATCTGGGCGTCGCTGAGCGGCAGGAATTCGACTTCGGTGCTGTCGCTGAAACTCTTCTCGCGATGACTGTCCCTGATGGTCACCGCGGTCACGACTTCGTGGCAGCGCCCGGACAGGGTGCGGAGCATCTCCTCCGCCTGCTGTCTGGAGTGCGGTTTGCCCAGCACCCTGCCGTCGATTATCACCACGGTGTCGGCGGTGACGAGAACTTCGTCCTCCTCCAGCGGACGGTGGAAGCCGAGGGACTTGCCGCGGCTCATGTCAAGCGGCACCTGATGCGGGTCCACGCCGGGTTCAGGGCCTTCGTCGAAAAGCGTCTCCTTGTCGACGGTGAATTCGAGATTGAGTCCGGCGAGCAGCTCCTTTCTGCGGGGCGAGCCGCTGCCGAGAATGAGGCGTTTCATCTCAATAGATCTGGTCGAACTTGTCCTCGTCGAAGCTCCACTTGTCCTGGGCCTTGAGAATCATCTCTATGCCCTCGCGCAGGCAGCCGTGGCCGCCGGGCCGGACGGTGACGAAGTCGGCGGCCTGCCGCGCCTCGGGCGCGGCGTCTGCGGGGGCGAATCCGGCCCCGCAGGCCCGGAGGACCTGGGTGTCGGGAATGTCGTCACCGAAATATGCGACCTCCTCCGCACGGAGACCGTTGTCCTTGCAGAAGCTTTCGAAGACTTTGAGTTTGCCGCGCACACCCAGGTGCAGGTTCTCCTCGCGCACTCCCATATGGCGGCAGCGGCTCTGGAGGGCGGAGGTCTCTCCGCCGGAGATGACTCCGATTGTGAAGCCCTTGGCCGCGGCGACCCGCGATGCGAAGGAGTCTTTGGCGTCCACTACGCGCACGAGGTCGTCGGGATTGGGACCTATGGGGATGATGCATCCGTCGGTCAGCACACCGTCTATGTCATAGACGATGGCCCGTATGAGATTAAGATTTGGTGCCATTGGGATTGAAGTCGGCTATGTTGAAAGTGTCTCCCTGCGATGCCCTGCGCCCTTCGGTCTCTATAGGGCCGAACTGCGCCTCATATTTGCTGATATTGTCCAACAGCGCGTTGAGCAGCCGCTTGCAGTGTTCCGGGGCCATCACGATGCGGCTCTGCACGTCCGGCTTCGGAAGTCCGGGAAGGATGGTGGCGAAGTCGAGTATGAATTCGCTCCTGGAGTGGGTTATGATGGCGAGATTGGAATACGAACCCCGCGCCACTTCCGGCTTGAGTTCGATGTTGATCTTCTTTTCGTCTTTTTCCATAATCTGTTAAAATTCATCTCCGGCAACTTGTTTCCTGCCGCTTGCCGAAACAAGTCCGTCGTTGCTTTCAGGTCGCAAAGTTAGTAAAAAGCTATCGAAAAAATGCCTATCTTTGCCCGATATGGAAATTGAAGCGAAATACAACCCCTCCTCAGTGGAGGACAAATGGTACTCTTACTGGACGCAGCACAGGTGCTTCCATTCTGAACCTGACGGGCGTGAACCATATACGGTCGTGATCCCGCCGCCTAACGTTACGGGCATACTTCATATGGGACACGTGCTGAACAACACCCTCAACGACGTGCTGGTGCGCAAGGCCAGGATGGACGGGAAGAATGCCTGCTGGGTGCCGGGCACCGACCACGCGAGCATAGCCACGGAGTCGAAGGTGGTGGCCCGTCTCAAGGAGAAGGGCATAAGCAAGGAGGACATAGGCCGCGAGGAATTCCTGCGCTACGCGTGGGAGTGGAAGGAGGAACACGGGGGAATCATACTCAAGCAGCTCCGCAAGCTTGGCGCGTCCTGCGACTGGGACCGCACCCGCTTCACGATGGAACCGGAGCTTTCCGAGGCCGTGATCGCGACCTTCTGCCACTTCTATAAGAAGGGTATGATATATAGGGGTGTCCGTATGGTGAACTGGGATCCGGTGGCTCTCACGGCCATCAGCGACGACGAGGTGATCCACAGGGACACCAAGAGCCATTTCTATCACCTCAGATATTATATATCGGACGGCGCCGGGAATCCGACGGACGACTGTCTCGTGATTGCGACCACACGTCCGGAGACCATTATGGCCGATGCCGCCATCTGCGTCAACCCCGCTGACGGACGCTATCACCACCTGCGCGGCAAGAAGGTGCTCATCCCTCTCATCAACAGGGAGATACCTGTGATTGAAGACGATTATGTGGAGATGGACTTCGGTACCGGCTGCCTCAAGGTGACTCCGGCGCACGACGCCCACGATTACGAGATAGGTCTTCGCCACAAGCTTCCGGTGATGGAAATCATAGACGACCACGGGAGGCTCAACGAAAAGGCCCGGATACTCGTCGGGGAGGACCGCTTCGAGGCGAGAAAGAAGATTGTGAAGATGCTCGAGGAGGCCGGAAACCTCGTCAAGGTGGAGGAATATGTCTCCCCGGTAGGCTATTCGGAGCGTACCGACGCGGTGATTGAGCCGAAACTCTCGGCGCAGTGGTTCCTCAAGATGGACTCTCTTGCGGCCAGGGCGCTCGACAGCGTGGAGTCAGGAAAGATTAAGTTCATACCTGACAAATACCGCAACATCTACCGCCACTGGATGGAGAACGTGCACGACTGGTGCATCTCCCGTCAGCTCTGGTGGGGGCAGCGGATACCTGCATATTATCTCCCTGACGGACAGGTCGTCGTGGAGGAGTCCGCCGAAAAGGCGCTCGCCGAGGCGAGGAAGATTGATCCGTCCCTCCAGGCCGCGGACATCAGGCAGGACGAAGACGTGCTTGACACCTGGTTCTCCAGCTGGCTGTGGCCGATATCCGTGTTCGACCCTCAGCGTCCCGGACATCCGGAACATGAGCCTAACAGGGACCTGAGCTACTATTATCCTACCAATGACCTTGTCACCGGCCCGGACATCATCTTCTTCTGGGTGGCGAGGATGATTATGGCGGGGGATGAGTTTATGGGTGACATCCCGTTCAGGAACGTATATTTCACCGGCATAGTCCGCGACAAGCTCGGGCGCAAGATGAGCAAGACCCTCGGCAACAGCCCTGATCCGCTGGTGCTTATAGAGAAATACGGCGCTGATGCCGTGCGGCTCGGGATGCTTCTCTGCTCCTCCGCGGGCAACGACATCCTCTATGACGAGTCCCAGGTCGAGCAGGGGCGCAACTTCTGCGGCAAGATATGGAACTCGTGGAGGCTTGTCAGCGGCTGGCACGTGGACGTGAAGGCCGCGCAGAGCGAGGAGGCGAGGGTTGCTGTCAAGTGGTTCGACAACCTGCTTTCCCGTACCATCGAGACGGTCGAGGACCATTACCGCAAGTTCCGCATCAGCGATGCCCTGATGGCCGTATATAAACTCTTCTGGGACGAGTATTGCAGCTGGTACCTGGAAATCGTCAAGCCGGCCTACGGATGTGCCGTGGACGGGAAGACATATGAGGCGACTCTCACCTTCTTCGAGAAGCTGCTCAAGCTCATTCACCCTGTGATGCCTTTCATCACGGAGGAGCTGTGGCAGGCTATGGACAGACGCGAAGACGGGGACAGCATAATGTTCCAGCGCACTCCCGTGGCCGGGCCGTATGATGCCGGATTCCTGACGGCATTCGATATGCTCAAGGAGGCCGTGGTCTCCGTGCGCGGCATCCGTGCGCAGAAGCAGATATCCCCGAAGCAGAGCCTGGAACTCTACGTGGACGGGGATTTCCCGGAAGAACTCTCTCCTGTCCTCGTGAAGGCCGCCAACCTCTCAGCCGTCAGGACGGGCAAGGCCGAAGGTTCCGCGGTGTCGTTCATCTGCGGGACGGTAGGATTCAGCGTTCCGCTGGAAGGGCTGATCGACTCCGATGACGAGAGGGCCAGACTCCTCTCCGAGCTGGAGCATCAGCGCAAGTTCCTTTCCGGAGTGAGGGCGAAGCTCTCCAATGAGAAGTTCACAGCGCACGCGCCTCAGGCCGTAATCGAGGTCGAAAGGAAGAAGGAGGCCGACAGCCTCGCCCGCATCGAGGCTCTCGAGGCATCGTTGAATTCTCTCAAATGACGATATATTTTCATATGCTTATGTTTACCTATCCTCTCGTTATGGGCTGGTGGAACGTAGTGGCCATCGCACTTATCGTCCTTCTCCTCTTCGGAGGCAAGAAGGTGCCGGAGCTTATGAAGGGACTCGGCAAAGGTGTCAGGAGCTTCAAGGAAGGTCTCAACGGGATTGACGACAACGACGACAACGACAGGGACAAGAGACTGGGAGACGGCTCTTCAAAACAGGAATAGACGGTGGCGGAGGGGAGTGCCGGCAAGGAAATGTCCTTCTGGGACCACCTTGAAGAGCTGAGGGGCTGCATCATTCGCTCGGCTCTCTATCTCTGTGCCTTCGCCTGCCTCGGTCTGTGCTTCCGCAGCATACTCTTCGACGGGATAATACTCGCCCCGACGAGGTCGGACTTCTGCATCTACAGGCTGCTCGGCTGGGATTTCAGTTTCAGCCTTGTCAACATCGAACTCAGCGCGCAGTTTTTTGTACATATGCGCGCTTCGCTTGCCGCCGGCCTCATACTCTCCTTTCCGTTTGTCGTGAGGGAATTGTGGCGCTTTGTCGCACCCGCGCTCTACGAAAGGGAGAAGAAGGCCATCGGGACGGCGTTTCTGCTCTCGACGCTGCTTTTCTATGTCGGAGTTGCCATAGGGTATTTCCTCATTCTCCCGCTGTGCCTGCAGTTCTTTGTGAACTACACGGTGTCCGCGACGGTTGTCAATACCATCAGCCTCAGTTCCTATATGACTATGTTCACCTCTCTGGTGCTGCTGAACGGTGTGGCCTTCGAATTCCCGACAGTGGCGCTTGTCCTGTCCCGGCTCGGCATCATCGACCGTTCCGTGCTGCGGCGGGGGAGGAAATATGCGCTGGTGCTAGTTCTGGTGTTCGCCGCCCTCGTCACCCCGGCCGATCCGGTGTCGATGTTCGTGCTGGCGATACCTCTTTATCTGCTTTATGAACTTTCAATTCTGCTATGCTCATCACCCGAATCCCTCGTGAATACGAAATAGGCTGCGTCAATTGGCCGGAAGTGTATCCGTACCGACCTCAAGTGTCGGTGGAAGCAAGCTGCAGCGGAGCGCAGCTGCACCTTCACTTCAAGGTAAAGGAGGATGCCGTGGCCGCTTCCTGTGAGGAGGACGGAGGGGCGGTATATAAGGATTCCTGCGTGGAGTTCTTCTTTGCGCCTTCGGATGACGGGCTATATTATAATATGGAGTGCAGCTGCATAGGCCGCATACTCCTGTGCTGCGGCCCCGACCGGTTCAGCCGCGAATCCCTGCCGGAGGAGGCTTATCGGGGAATCCGGCGCAGGAGCAGCCTGGGGAGCAGTCCTTTTGCTTTGAGGGAAGGTCCGGTGGAATGGGAGCTGGAGCTGGACATACCGGCCTCCACGTTCGTGCATCATGATATCGCGGATTTCGGCGCTCTTGAAGCGAAGGGCAATTTCTATAAATGCGGGGATTCTCTTCCGACCAGGCACTATCTGAGCCTTTTCCCCGTGAGGACGGAGAAGCCGGACTTCCACCGCCCGGAGTTTTTTGACAGCATAAGATTCGAATAATGGTTTCAATAGAGGACGTGAGCGTATCGTACGGCGGCTTCGTGCTGCTGGACAGGATCAATTTCCATATCAGCGAGACGGACAAGATAGGTCTCGTCGGGAAGAACGGTGCGGGCAAATCGACCATACTGAAGATGATATGCGGTCTTCAGAGTCCGACGTCGGGCCGGATAGACAAGCCTAACGAACTGACGCTGGGCTATCTGCCGCAGATAATGGAACACCATAAGGGGCTTTCCGTACTGAACGAGACGATGACGGCGTTCGACGACATCTCCCGTATCGGGAAGGAGATAGAGGAGATCACACGTGAACTCGAAATCCGCACGGATTATGAGTCTGATGCGTATTCCGCTCTGATAGAACGGCTTAACAATCTTAATGACAGGCTGGAACTGAGCCACAGCGAACCTCCCGAGGTGCAGGCCCGCAGGACTCTGCTCGGGCTGGGTTTCCGCGACGAAGAACTGGGACGCAACACTGAGACTTTCTCCCAGGGCTGGAATATGCGTATAGAACTGGCCAAGATTCTGCTGCGCAAGCCGCAGCTGCTCCTGCTCGACGAGCCTACCAACCACCTTGACATCGAGTCCATCGAGTGGCTGGAGGATTATCTCAAGTCCGTGCGCTGCTCCCTGCTTCTGGTCAGCCACGACAGGCGTTTTCTCGACAATGTGACCAATCGTACCGTGGAAGTGATGCTCGGGCATATCAACGACTACAAAGTGCCTTACAGCCGCTATCTGGAACTGCGCGCCGAGCGTATCCAGCAGCAGACCGCCGCCTACGAGAACCAGCAGAAGATGATTCAGAAGACGCAGGAATTCATACAGGCGTTCCGTTACAAGCCGACCAAGTCCAATCAGGTGCAGTCGCGCATCAAGGCTCTGGAGAAACTGGACAGAATAGAGATAGATGAGACTGACAATGTGCGTCTTACGGTGAAATTCCCTCCCGCTCCGCGTTCGGGGGACGTGGTGTTCAAGGGAAGCGGTCTCACTGTGGGTTATCCGGGGAAAGTGGTGTTCCGCAATGCCGATATCGAGATACGGAGAGGGGAGAAGGTGGCCTTTGTCGGGCGCAACGGAGAGGGCAAGACTACGATGATGAGGGTTATAACCGGCGAACTCACGCCGTTGGAGGGGGAGGCCAGGCTCGGACATAATGTCGAAATCGGTTATTTCGCCCAGAATCAGGAAGACGTGCTTGACCGCAACGAGACGGTGTTCTCCACTCTCGACCGCATCGCGGTGGGGGATATCCGCAGCAAACTCAGGGATCTGCTCGCGCAGTTCCTCTTCCGGGGGGAAGATATAGACAAGCGGGTGTCGGTGCTTTCCGGAGGGGAGCGGGCGCGGCTGGGGATGGCCCGGCTGATGCTTCAGAGCCACAATCTGCTTGCCCTCGATGAGCCTACCAACCATATGGACGTGAAATCCAAGGATATACTCAAGCAGGCACTCGCCGCCTTTGACGGGACGCTGGTCGTGGTCTCGCACGACAGGGATTTCCTTGACGGGTTGGTGAACAAGATGTATGAGTTCCGCGACGGGAAGGTGACTGAGCATCTCGGGACGGTGAGCGAGTTCCTCGAGAAGCGCAGGATAGAGAATCTTCAGGAACTTGAGCGCAAATGCGCTCCGGCGGTGCAGCCCGCCTGTACGCAGCAGAAAAAGGCATTCGAGGAGAACCGGCAGGCTGTGCGCGAGGACAGGAAGCGAAAGAGCCGTGTGGCTTTCCTGGAGAAGGAGATATCCTCGCTTGAGTCGAAAATGAAGGAGATTGAACTGGTGCTCTCGGCTCCGAAGGAGGGCGACGACATAATGGAACTCACCCGGAGTTATCTGGAACTCAAGCGGGAGCTTGATGCACGGACGGAGGAGTGGGGCGAACTGATAGACTGAACAGTAAGATATGATGACCGTATTTGACGCCCATTGCGACGCGCCGTCGCAGATGCTGCGGCTGAGGGATTTCGGGAAGGACAATCCTCGCGGGCAGGTGGATTTCCCGAAGATGAGAAGAGGGGGAGTCGGAGCCTCGTTCTTTGCGGCGTATGTCCCTGCCTCACTTGAGGGGAAGGCCGCTACTGATTATGCTCTCAGGCTGATAGATGCCGCCCGAGGGCAGGTTCTTGCCAATACGGACAAGGCCGCCCTGGCCACTTCGGCAAGCGCGGTGCGGAATATCGCCGGAAGCGGCAGAGTTGCCGTGATGCTCGGAATAGAGAACGCCTCAGCCCTCGACGGCGGTGACGCTTCAGTGCTGCTCAGGTCATTCTACAGAAGGGGAGTGCGATATGTCACGCTCACCCACAGCGCCGACAACAGCTACGCCGACAGCTGTACCGGCAAGGGGCGTTGGGGAGGTCTCAGCCCGCTCGGCAGGCGGCTCGTTGGCGAGATGAACGATATCGGGATGATGATAGACCTCGCCCATGCTTCGGATGACACGATGCGTGACGCGATCTCCCTGACCTCAGCTCCGCTGGCATATACCCACGGCTGCTGCAGGGCTCTCGCATCTCATAGGCGCAATATCTCTGACGAACTGATGAAGGGCATAGTGGATACCGGAGGGGTAGTCTGTATGAGTATCTATCCCTGCTTCCTGGATGATGCTTTCGTCAAGACTCTCTCCGAATCCGGACTCGAGGAGAAGTCATATATAGAGGATGAATTCATCCGCGACCCTTTCGACCCGCAGAAAAGGGAGGCCTGGTTTGCCCTGACAGATGAGCTTGCGGCTCTGCCCCGTCCGGGGGTGTCAAGGGTGGTGGATCATATCGAACACGCCGTCGCCACCGTGGGGATTGAACACGTGGGAATCGGTACGGATTATGACGGGATCGAGGTCACCGCGGAGGGGCTTGAAGACATCTCCCGCTTCGGTCTTGTGACGGATGAGATGAGGAGACGCGGCTTCGGAAGAAGTGATATTTCAAAGATTGCTTCAGGCAATATTCTCAGGGTGCTGAAAGAGGTGAGAAAGTGCCATAAATTCTGATTATGGCCTATAAATTTTGCTTAACATTTGTGTTATACTATTAAACACATTAGTTTTATATAGTATATATTAATGAGTTAAGTCTTCACTTATGTAATCTTCCAAAGTTTCCAAAGCGACACGCGCAAAGCGGCGGATATTGGCTTTTCGACCGAGATTGCAGTGATAGATTCTGCAGAAAGTGCCGTGCGGACCGCTCACTCCAATCCATACCGTACCCTCCGGATAGCGTTCGTCCCCGCCTTCGGCGAGACCCGTGGTCGCCACGGAGTAGCTGCTTCCGCTCAGGGCTCTTACTCCCTCCGCCATCGCCGCGGCTACCTGGGAACTGACCACCCCATTTTCCTTTATGGTATCAGATGGGACGGACAGGATTTTCTCCTTGATGCTTATGGCATATGAGGTGACGGACCCGAGGTAGTAGGCCGAGGATCCGGAGACCATTGTAATCAGATGCGAGATATATCCGCCCGTGCAGGATTCCGCCGCACTGAGCGTCCGCCCGCTTTCCTTGAGCAGGCTGGCGATTCTATATTGTACAGCTGCTTTCATTTCCTTTTTCATTTGTTGCCGTCATTTCTGCTGTCGTGCAGAAGATATTTGAGTGTCTTCCGGACGATTCCGGGGCCTTCGCGCAGGAGTCCGGTGCGCAGTTCGACGAGTGACGCTCCGCAGCGGAGCGCTTCGGCCGCCTGCTGCGGACTGTCGATGTGGCAGTTGGCTATTATCGGCAGCCGTCCCGCCGTGTATTCGTGGATGTGCTTTACCTGGGAGTTCGCCCTGAGTTCTACGCCGTCTATTCCGTTCATCAGGCAGAAGTCGGCCACCGAGTCGAGTTCGGCGTCGTTGAGGTAGTCGGGCAGTTTTATGACTATCGGCTTGTATTCCTGTTCCGCCAACCTTGATTCGAGCAGGGGGCTGACTTCCTCCGTGCCGGGGTCGTCCGTGAGGTCAATCACGAAGAAGTCGCAGAAGTCATAGGCGAGTGTAAAAGCCGTGAGGTAGTCCTTGGATATGCAGATGGCGAGGATGTCGTCCGGAGGATCGGACTGCAGGTGTTGCAGCGCTCTCCGCACCCCGTCCGCATCCATCGGCCCTATTTCCACGAAACTGAAGCCGAGATTGTTGAGGTCGTTGTAGAGTTCTCCGTTGATGTCGAGACCTGCCCCGAGTCCGAGAGGATTGTAGAAATCCAGTCCGAACACTTCGCGCTCCAGACCTTCCGGACGGTTGCCGTGTATCCAGCGGTTCACTGTCCTGCCGAAGGGAATCTTGCCGATGAGCTGAAAATATCTCAAGCCGATGCCGGAAGCTCTCTCGAGATCCATTCTGCGTGCGACAGGCTTTACTATAATATCATATAGGCTCATACGGCGCAAATTTAGACATTATTCTCAAAATCTTATGGATTGCGGAATTCCTGGAAGGTGTTGTCGTTGAAAAAGACGATTATTCTAGATATACCACGCTTATTTTCATTGTCTTTAGTTGAGGCAGCTAAAGTGCTGGCTTTAGATAGTTCGACATTCTGCGGCCGCTGCGTCTCTATGGACGGCAGCTGCGTGGAGGCGGTCACGGCTGCAGTGATGTCGTTATGGGGCGTTTTCCGGCCCCAAAGATTGTCATCTTCCTCTTCGAATAGGGTAGAGGGACCCTTGCCGGTGCCGTACATCTTGCCTTTCCCCGTGATCAGCCAGTCCAGATTGAGGGAAGGGTAGGCCTTGGCCATATTGAGCAGGAAGTCGAAGCCCGGCCTGTTGCGTCCGGAGAGAATGTGGGAGACGCTGCCCCTCGCGACTCCGATGTTGTCGGCGAACTGCGACTGGCTGATATTTTCAGCCTTCAGAAACTGTTCCAAACGCTTGTTCATAATGTAACGGTTGTTTTTACAAAAGTAATCAATATTTCCCAGGTATGCAAGTTTTACACTTGTAAACAATAAGGTGTTGTTGATAACTTGTTAATGAATTATCCTTAAACAAAGGTATAGATTGAATCTATAAAATATTTGATATATCGGCAGTTGATTATTAAGAAAGCGCTGCTTTTATCGCCGTATGGCGCCGGATAGGGGAGAGTTGGGTAAAAACAAGCAAATCTGAACTATAGGTAATCTATCTAAATAACTGATAATAAAGGCGAAAACAAGGTTATTGGTATGGGTATAAGAGGAACTTATTTTACAAAACTAAAACGAGTTACATCAAACCTGTGTATAATGTAAAATTTACATAAATATCATATCAGTTTACAAAAATATACAAATTGAAACCCGATTATATTTGTTAACTTTGCTGCCGAAATGGAAGCCGTCCGACGCGGCAAATACAAGATTACGCTGTGATACCAGAGATAAGAATAGAAGATTTCAACTATACGCTCCCCGACGGGAGAATCGCAAAATATCCGCTCGCGGAGAGGGATTCATCGAAACTCCTCCTCTATGGTGAAGACGGGAGGATTAGTGAAAGAGTGTTCAGGGACATTCCGGAGGAGATACCCTCCGATGCGATGATGATATTCAACGACACCAAGGTTGTGCCGGCGAGACTCTTCTTCCGCAGGGATTCGGGGGCTCATATAGAGGTTTTCTGCCTCGAGCCGCATTCGCCTGCGGAGTATAATCTCAATTTCGCTTCCACCGAGTCCTGCAGCTGGACCTGCGTGATAGGCAATGCGAAGCGCTGGAAGGACGATGTGCTTTCGCTGGACGTACAGGAGGGGGAACTCGCCGATGTGGAGCTGAAGGCCAGTCTGGAGTCGAGGGACGGGCAGACGGGGGTCGTATCGTTCAGTTGGAAAGGAGGTCTGCCCTTCTCCCGCGTACTGGAACTCTGCGGACAGATACCTATTCCTCCGTATCTCAACCGGGCTACTGAAGATATTGATACAGAGCGTTATCAGACTCTCTATGCGCGAGTAAGGGGCTCTGTGGCCGCTCCTACGGCGGGTCTGCATTTCACGGAGGATGTCCTCTCCCGACTTGAAGGGAAGGGGGTGGCGATGGAGAAGGTCTGCCTGCACGTGGGGGCCGGGACTTTCCTGCCGGTCAAGAGTTCCCTGATTGCCGGACATACGATGCACAGGGAGCCGTTTTCCGTCAGCCTGGGGCTGCTCAAGGCACTAAGGCGTGCTGACAGGAAGGTGGTGGCCGTCGGGACGACTTCGGTGCGTACCCTCGAATCTCTCTATTATGTAGGGGTGTCCTGCATCGAAAAGGGAATTCCGGAGGATGTCGGGCAGTGGGATCCGTATATGAGGAATTATACCTATAGCCGGCAGGAGGCTCTGGATGCCATAATCCGCTATCTGGAATCGAATTCACTTGAAGAATTGAAGGTGGGGACACGCATCATCATCGTGCCGGGATTCCGTTTCAGGGCCGTCGATATGATGGTCACCAACTTCCACCAGCCTCAGAGTACGCTGCTTCTGCTGATTTCGGCATTTGTGGGAGGGGATTGGCGACGCATTTATGACTATGCTCTCGCGCACGGATTCCGATTCCTGAGCTATGGCGACAGTTCCCTGCTTTGCCGTTCGGATAACGGCAGGGAGAGGGCGTTTCTCGATACGACCCCGGGGCAGGGGCTAAAATAATTGATTTTCCGATGGCAGAAATACAGACAGACTCCAGATTCGACAGCATAAGACCGTATTCCGATGCGGAAGCCGTGAAGGCGCTTCGCCGCCTTTCGTATAATCCGCTGCTTTTCGTGGCGTCGAAGTTTCTTTTTCCGGGTGAACCGTTCTATCGTCTTTCAAGAATGTTCCGTGCGGTCACTTCCATTGATGATTTTCAGCGCAACGTGATCTCCAAGGTCGTGGAGGGTGTGCTTGCCCGGACTTCTTCCGGTTTCAGCTGCGACGGGCTGGAGAACATCAGGCCTGACAGGGCTTTCCTTGCGGTTTCGAACCACCGGGACATATCCCTGGATGCCGCGCTTACCCAGTGGGCGCTGTACAGCCGCGGAATGCCTATGATGGAGGTATGCATCGGCAGCAATCTTATGGATGACAACCGCGTGGCTTCGGCTCTGCTGCGTTCCCTGCGTATGGTGAGGGTCAGGCGTGGTTTGTCGGCGCGCGAGATGTACGACGCCTCCGGGCTGCTGTCGGAGTATATCCGTGAATCTGTCGCGTCCTCGCGCAGTTCGATATGGATAGCCCAGAAGGAGGGTCGTGCGAAAAACGGCCTCGACCGCACCGCACACGGAATTGTCAAGATGCTGGATATGAGCGGAATGAGCGGATTTTTCGAGAATTTCTCCGAACTCAATATCACCCCGATGAGCATTTCATATGAATATGAACCCTGTGATATCCGCAAGGCCCGCGAGGTGCTGATTTCATCTCTCGGAGAAAGGTATGTCAAGAAGCACGGGGAGGATACGCGCAGCATCCTGGACGGCATACGCCTGTGGAAGGGCGGAATTCATCTTTCGGTCTGCCGTCCGCTGTCGGAGAAAGAACTCCGCCTGGCTTCGGTCTGTGAGCACAGCGAGCGTTACCAGATGGTCAGGAAGATGATTGACGCCCGCATTCTGGAGGGATATAAGCTGTGGCACACCAATTATATCGCTTATGATCTTATGACCGGAACGGACAGATATTCAAGCCTGTATTCGGACTCCGAGCGGGAAGCCTTCGTGGAGTATGCCGAGCGGAGGATGGATACCGTGGAATCCGGCCTGGACAGGGTAGAGCTCCGGAAAGTGTTCTACCAGATCTACGGAAACCCGGTCCTGGCCCAGGAACAGCACCAACTTAACATAATATAAATTGTGTAACAAAACTGAAAAACGGTAGAAATCGGGAGTTGGATATAACAGCAACAATTGTAACATATGGGAAATGAAATAGTGCCGGATTGGGCCAGGGGCCTCAAGTGTTCCATCACCGTGTGCGACAGCGACGGGGTCATCATCTATATGAATGATATGGCGGTTGAGCAATACCGCAAGCGCGGCAATCTGATAGGCCGCAATCTCTTCGACTGCCACGGCGAACGTTCGCGGGAAATCATCCGCGGTCTTCTGGAAACCGGGGGTTCGAATTGCTATACCATTGAGAAAGAAGGAGTTCATAAGTTGATTTTTCAGAGTGCCTGGACTCTGGACGGCAAGGTCGCAGGCCTGTGCGAAATCTCCATCATCACCCCCGAATCTATGCCGCACCATATACGGGGGTAACTGCGGATAATCCGGAAACTATGACTATCTTTGCGTGATATGGCGAAAAGGAACAGAGAAGAGCAGATTCTGGAGAATCTGACGGTTGAGAGCATCGCGGCCGAGGGCAAATGCATCGCGCACGTGGACGGGATGGTGGTGTTTGTGGAGTATGCGGTGCCGGGCGATGTGGTCAATGCGCGGGTGCTGCGCAAGAAGAAAAACTATATCGATGCCAGAATCACGGAGATAGTAAAGCCGTCTCCGGACCGACAGAAGCCGTTCTGCGAACATTTCGGGGTGTGCGGCGGCTGCCGTTGGCAACTTATCCCCTATCCGATGCAGCTTGAATCCAAGCGGAAGCAGGTGGAAGACCAGTTCAGGCGGATAGGGCATCTGGACTTCCCGGAAGTCTCCCCCACTATCGGTTCCGACAAGACCGAATTCTACCGTAACAAGCTGGAATTCTCCGCCTCAGACCGGAGGTGGATACTCCCCGACGAAGACCCTGAGGGGCTTCCGGAAGACTGCCGTCAGGGACTCGGCTTCCACGTAGGGAAATTCTTCGACAAGGTGCTGGACATCCGGAAGTGCTACCTTCAGAGCGAGCCGTCCAACGCCATCCGCCTCTATATCAAGCAGTACGCCATAAGTCACGGGATTCCTTTCTATAATATCAGGGAGAACAAGGGCATATTCCGCAATATGTTTGTACGCACCGCGGATGACGGCAGCGTGATGCTGATAGTATGTTTCGCCGCGGACTTCGAGGGACGCGGGACTATGCTCGACTCGATAGCGGAGCAGTTCCCGCAGATACGTTCTCTCTATTATGTCATCAACGACAAACTCAACGACAGCATCGGCGACAGGGAGTGCATACTCCACTGCGGCGAGGAGGCCATCTGCGAGACGATGGAGGGACTGCGATTCAGAATCGGCCCCAAGTCTTTCTATCAGACCAACAATGCGCAGGCCCTGAAGCTATATTCGATTGCGCGGGACTTCGCTTCCCTGAGCGGGAATGAGACGGTCTATGACCTCTATACCGGTACTGGTACGATAGCCCAGTTCGTCAGCCGCCGCGCCGCCAAGGTGATAGGCATCGAGTATGTGCCGGAGGCCATCGAAGACGCGAAGGTGAACGCACGGGCCAACGGCATAGTCAACTGCGAGTTCTTCGCCGGGGATATGAAGGACATCCTCAACAGCGGCTTCATCGCCGAACACGGCCGTCCGGACGTAATCATAGCCGACCCGCCGCGTGCCGGGATGCATCCTGACGTGGTCAGGACCATTCTCGACGCCGCCCCGAAGATAATCGTATATGTCAGCTGCAATCCGGCTTCGCAGGCGCGTGACCTTGAACTCCTGTGCAGGAAATACCGCATCACGGACGTGCAGCCGGTGGATATGTTCCCGCATACGCAGCACGTAGAGAACGTGTGCCGTCTGGAATTAGAAGCTTAGGGCTATCGAGAGATTGACGGAATAGTATTCCGCCTCATTGCTGCGGACGTTTTCCGGCAACACGTATCCCTCCCCTTCCGGATTGTCGATGGAGGGGCTGTCATATGAAGCGCGCAGGCTGAGCATCAGGTCCAGGCTGCAGCCCGGCGAAAGGCGTATGCGATACCCTTCCCCGATATCCCCTATCGTCACCGTCCGTCTGTCGTATTCCGCAGGCTTTATCCGGAATCCCAGTCCCCCGTCGATAAACGAAAAGAAACCCTCGCTGTAGAGACCTTTAGGCGCGAAACTGAGTCTCAGCAGCACAGGATATGCCCTGCATCCTTCGGAGATGCCAGCATAGCCGCCGCAGAGTGTCGCGCAGACCTTCTCGTGGAGATTGTAGGATATCTTGGCCATCACACTGCCGTCAGGGTAAGCGCTGAGGCCGAGAAAGGAGTCGTTGATGCGTGAGCCTTCCTGACTTATGATATTGATATGGCGGTATTTGTACAGGTTCTGGAAGTATCCCCACTCCAGACCGAAGCTGATTCTGCTTCCGCTGGTCTCCCCTCCTGTCCGTGCCTGGCAGGCGAGGGCGGAAAGTAGCGCAAGTGCGATGAGAGCGGATATAGACTTCTTCATAGGCTTCTAGAAACGGTAATAAATGCAGAGCTGCGGATAGAGGCAGAAGTAAATCCCCCGCTTGTACATGGATATCAGCACCGCCCCGTCGTCGCTGTCGCGCCTGACGTGGATGCCCGGATTGACGCAGAAGCCCAAGTCGATGCTGATGCGGTGGCTGTAAAAGTCGGTCAGCAGCCCGATGTTTCCGGATAGAGCGGCGACGAAGCCCATATTCCTGTCCGTGTCGTGACTGAAGAAGCTGCGCTCGTAGTCGTGGAGGTATCCGGTCATAAATCCCGGTCCCCCGTGAAGCGTCACCGACGAAAACTCCAGATCGAAGGAAGATATCACGTAGTCCCGCGAATAGCATAGCGCAATCCCCACGTCCTTTGTCCTGCCGGAGAAGACTCCGAACATATCGGCGTAGAGGCTGAAGAGATTGATTTCGCTGCCCTCCTCTGAACCGACAAGCAGCCCCGCCCCGAAGCCTTTAGGAGAATGGAACGTCCCCAGATAGCGTTCCCTCGCGGGTGCGGAGACGCTGAAGCTCAGCAAGACCGCAAGAGATATGAATATATGTCCGAGACTTCTCATCCGGGGGCGAATATAGGCATTTCTTTGTTTTTTTTCATACAAAAGCGTACCTTCGCGCTACAGTATATTAAAACCTTGACCGATAATGTCAGTAGAAATCAAAGAAGTCACCACCCGCAGGCAACTGCGGGAGTTTGTCAATTTTCCGGAAAGACTCTACAGAAACAACCCCTATTATGTCCCGCCTCTCGTCTTCGATCAGATGGACACGCTTGACCAGAAGAAGGGCGCAGCCCAGGAATTCTGCAAGTCCAAGCTGTATCTGGCCTATAAGGACGGGAAGCCGGCAGGCAGGGTTGCGGCGATAGTCAACGAACTGGCCAACAAGCAATGGGACCACAAGGAGGTCCGATTCGGCTGGTACGACTTCATCGATGACCGCGAGGTGTCCGGAGCCCTGATGGACAAGGTGGAGGAGTTCGGACGGCAGTACGGTATGGAGTCTGTGGTCGGGCCGCTGGGATTCACCGACTTCGACCCGGAGGGACTGCTCGTGGAAGGCTACGACCAGATGAGCACGATGGCCCTCATATACAACTATCCCTATTATGTCGACCATATCGACGCCATGGGTTTCGAAAAGGACGCGGACTGGATCGAATACAAGGTCTATCTCCCGGAAGTGTTCCCGGAGAGGGTGGGACGTATGGCCAAGATCGTACAGGAGAGGGCCAACGTACACCTCAAGCAGCTCACCAGGAAGCTTGTGCGCAAGGAGGACTATGGGCATAAGCTCCTCAAACTGATAAACGAGTGCTACAAGGACCTCTACAATTTCACTGTCCTTCCGGACAAGATGGCCGACAAGTATCTCGGATTCTACCTCGACATCCTCGACCTGCGCTTCGTCAGCATCGTGGAGAACGAAAAGGACGAAATCGTGGCTTTCGGCATCACTATGCCGTCCATAGCGAATGCTCTCCAGAGGAGCCGCGGGAAACTGTTCCCGTTCGGATGGTGGCATCTGATGCGCTCCCTTTTCATAAAGCACGAAGAGGGCGTGGAGATGCTGCTCGTCGGGGTGCGTCCGGACTACAGGAACTCCGGAGTCAATACCCTCGTGCAGGCGGACGTGTTCCGGAAATATACCGAAGCCGGTATGAAATGGGCTGAGACCAACGCCATCCTGGAGACCAACATCAAGAATCAGGGGCAGTTCAAGGAATTCGAACACGACTGCAAGAAGCGTCGCAGGTCTTACATCAAAAAGCTTGAATATTAAGCAATAAAACAATAGTGTCAGAATTGATAACAAAAGTGTTGTCGCCACTCCCGGAGAGAATGAGGCCGAAAAATCTGTCGGAATACGTCGGACAGAAACACCTCGTCGGGAAAGGCTGCATACTGAAAAGGATGATCGATTCCGGCAGCTTGAGTTCATTTATTCTGTGGGGGCCTCCGGGTGTGGGCAAGACCACTCTGGCCCGGATCATCTCCAACACGCTCGACCGCGAGTTCTACACTCTGTCCGCAGTCAGTTCGGGAGTCAAAGACGTGCGGGAGGTGATAGATTCCGCAAAGTCGAAGTCGCTTTTCTCGATCGCCTCTCCGCCGATACTCTTCATCGACGAGATACACCGTTTCAACAAGGCCCAGCAGGACGCCCTCCTCGGAGCGGTCGAGGCCGGTACGGTGACGCTGATAGGGGCTACGACCGAGAACCCGTCTTTCGAGGTCATCACTCCCCTTCTGTCCCGCTGTCAGGTCTTTACCCTCAAGAGTCTGGAGGCGGAAGACCTGCAGACGCTTCTGGACAGGGCTCTTCGGGAGGACGAAGTCCTCAGCAAGAAGAATATCAGCATCGTGCAGACGGGGGCTCTCTTCCGCCACAGCGGCGGTGACGCCCGCAAACTGCTCAATATCCTGGAACTGGTGGTCGACTCGCAGGCCGGTAAGGACGAAGTGTCAATAGACGATGCGGCGGTGACCTCCTGCCTTCAGGACAGCGTCGCCATCTACGACAAGGACGGAGAGATGCACTACGACCTCATCTCCGCATTTATCAAGAGCGTCCGCGGCTCCGACCCCAATGCAGCCGTCTATTGGATGGCGAGGATGCTGGACGGAGGAGAGGATCCCCTGTTCATCGCCAGGAGACTCTGCATCCTTGCGGCAGAAGACGTGGGGCTTGCCAATCCCAACGCCCTGCTGCTTGCGGAGGCGACATTCAGAATCGTACACGAAATAGGTATGCCCGAGGCGCGTATTCCGTTGAGCGAATGTGCGATATATCTTGCGAGTTCTCCCAAGAGCAACTCCGCCTACCTCGCCGTCGACTCGGCCTTGGCGGCTGCCAAAAGCAATCCCGTCGCTGCAGTTCCGCTGTACCTGCGCAACGCTCCGACCAAACTGATGTCCGAACTCGGATATTCCGACGGATACAAATACGCGCACGATTTCCCCGGCCACTTCGCCGACCAGGAATATATGCCGAAGGAATTTGCCGGGAAAGTCTTCTATGAGCCGCAGCCGAACCGCCACGAGGACAGCCTCAAGGCCTATCTTCTGTCCTGCTGGCCCAAGTACTATTCCAAGTAGGCCATCCTCTCTCCTAAGGAAGAGGAATCTTGAGCCTCTGCCCCGGGCGTATCTTGTCGCTTTTCAGACCGTTGGCCGCCTTGATGTTGGCGGCGCTCACACCGGGATAGTGTTTCGCGATGGTATATAGGGAATCTCCCGATTTGACGGTGTAAATCCTTGAAGACGAGGTGGTCTGTCCTGTATTGGAAGAGGCCTTCTCCGTCCCTGAGGAAGAGCTGTTGCCCGATGAACCGTAGATATACAGTATCTGTCCCGCCCTGATGTTGGAGGACTTGAGGTTGTTCCATTTCTTGATCTGGCTGACGCTAACCCCGTGTCTGGAAGCGATGCGTCCCAGATAGTCTCCGCTCTTGACGCGGTAGGCAATCCTCTGCTGCCCCTTGCGCGCGGAGTTCTGCACGTCCTTAAGCACCTTCTGGCTCAAAAGCGAATCCGCCTTGAACCTGTAGAGCGAATCGCGGTCGGTCTCCAAGAACGCGTTTGTCCAGGTGTACGGAAGTTTCAGGACGTAAGTCTTGTTGTTGCCGGGGATGATGTCGTGAACGTATTGCGGATTGAGATTCTTCAGGGCGTCCATAGGCACCCCGACCACCTGGTTTATCTGCGCGAAATGCAGGTTCCTGTGGATCTCGAAGGTGTCGGTCTGCGCCGGCATGCCCACATTCTGCGGCACTATCCCGTATTCCCTGTAATATGTCATCGCGTACATCGCTCCCACGAAGGCCGGTACGTATCCTCGGGTCTCACGCGGGAGGAAAGGGTAGATGCTCCAGAAATCCCTGCTGCCGCCCGCCCTGCGGATGGCCTTGGAGACATTGCCGGCTCCGCAATTGTAGGAGCTGATGGCAAGCGCCCAATCCCCGAAAATCCTATATGCGTCCCTCAGGTAGCGTGCTGCCGCGTCCATCGCCTTCTCCACGTCGAGCCTCTCGTCGACGAAAGAATTGATTTCCAGCCCGTAGCTGCGGGCCGTGCCGTACATGAACTGCCATATCCCCCTCGCTCCGGCACGAGATGTGGCCACAGGATTGAGCATGGATTCGATTACGGCCATATACTTCAGTTCGAGCGGCAGGCCGTAGCGGCTGAGGACTTCCTCGAAGAGAGGGAAATAGTAGTTGCTCAGTCCCATCACACGCCCCATACGGCTCGGCATCCTCTCGGAGTAGAGGATGATGTAGTTCTTGACGTTGTCGTTGAACGGGAGAGAGATGAAGGAGTTCATCGCCGCGAGCCTTTCCGTCATCTCCTTGTCGGAGATGTTGGACGAGAACTTCACGGAGTCCATATCGTATTCGGTGACGGTGTTGAAATCCCCGGCAAAGGAGTTTTTGTACCAGAGATGCAGGAGGCTGTCGCTGACTTCTGCGGTATATTCTATCTCCTGCTCGGCTTCCGACTCGTCATTGCCCTCTATCACCGCCCTCAGTTCGCTGTCCTCCAGGTATCTCCGCTCCTCGAGGCTGTCCACGAGAGCCTGAAGCGAATCCAGACTTGCACGGAGCTGCGTATTCTCGGCCTGAAGCGCCTTGCGTGACGGCCTGTTGAAAAAATCGTGAAGGCTCTGCGCCTGAACCGGAATTGCCAGCAGCAATATCGCCGGCAGTATTATAGTCAATTTTCTCATCAGATTCTAAAAATTCAGTCCTAGTTTCAGCCCCAATGCCGGATAAGCGCCGCCTCCCGCCGAAGCGAACTGCATATCGGGCATCAGTACGGTCGGCCCCATCCTCAGCGATATGTCGTCGTCGACCTCGAAGTTGTGCATATAGGAGAATACGTTGGCGTCCATCACCTGGAGCAGGTAAAGCCCGGCGATGCACAGCAGGGAATAGTCCCGATAGCGTCGGTAGACGTTTTTGTAGTAGAGTGCCTGCTCTGTCGTAATCAGGCCGGAATACTCGGACCCCTGTTCGGAGGCCTCCTTGTATATGCTCCTGAAACGCTCGAAATTACGCGAGAAGTCGGAGTAGCAGTGCAACCCGTAGCCCATCAGGCCGAGATACAGCGGGAGTTTCCAGTATTCTCTGTTATATATCTGCCCGAGTCCCGGCACAAGCAGCGAATACAGCGTCGCCTTGCCGGCGTGCGGATAATCGTCCGGCTTATAGCTTCTCACGCCGTCCATCAGCGTCGCCCAATATGCGAAGCCCGCGCCGGCAAAGCACCATTTCGCCGCATCGTGATTCCCCTGCGTGTTGAGATAGATTCCGGCACCGAGACCGCCTCCGACGGCGGTATAGACCAGGGGAAGTTTCCAGTAGTCACGGTTGTAAATCTGGCATCCGCCTACGAACACCGTGGAACCGATGAACATCGTGCCTATCTTTATCTCCCGGCGATGCCGCAGCCCTCCGAAATAATCCTTGAGCGAGAACAGCACGTCCGTGGTGTCCACTGCGGATGCAGGGTCGGAATTGTATTGCTGGGAGAAGGCTTCCTCCCTGAACTGTGCAGAAGCCGCAAAACCGGAGAGGAAAATCCCCGCCGAGAGCGCAAGCAGCCTCAGATGTCCGCGAAACTTCATCAGAACTGCTTCTCCTCCAATGCTTTGACGAAGGCCTTTACCTCATCGTCGGAGTTGAAACGTATGGTCATCGTCCCCTTGCCGGAGGAGTTGCGCTTCATCGATATGCTGCTTGAGAAGTACTTCCCGACGTGTTCAAGCACCCGGTAGTAGACGTCGGGGAGGTCCTGCTCCTTGGCTCCTCCCCCCTGGCCGGACTTCGGCTCGAGAGTAATCTTACGGGAGAGGGATTCAAGTTCGCGCACCGACAGGCCGTCCCTTATCACCAGGTCGCAGAGCTTTTCCTGCAGCTGAGGGTCGTCCACGCTGAGGATGGCCTTGGCGTGTCCGGCGCTGAGCAGCCCCACCTTGATGTCGTGCTGCACCTTTGCGGGAAGTTTCAGGAGCCGTATGGTGTTGGTGACGGTGGCGCGCTTCTTCCCCACCCTGTCCGCCAGCATATCCTGCGTGAGCGAACATTCGTCGATAAGCCGCTGATAGCTGAGGGCGAGCTCGATGGGGTCGAGATTCTCTCTCTGGACGTTCTCCACAATCGCCATTTCGAGCATTCCCTGGTCGTTGGCGTCGCGGATATATGCAGGCACTGTGGTCATCCCGGCAAGTCTGCACGCCTTATATCTGCGCTCTCCGCTGATTATCTGGTAACGCTTGTCGGCGATGCGCCTGACCGTAATCGGCTGTATCAGGCCGAGCGTACGGATGGACGAGGCCAACTCTTCGAGAGCCGTCTGGTCGAAGGACATTCGCGGCTGGAACGGATTCGGTTCGATCATTTCGACCGGAATCCTGAGTATGTCGGCGGTATTCTCCTGCTGTCCGCGGGCGCCGACCAGCTCCTTGTTGACATAACCTACCGGCTTGCGCAGCTGGTCCGCGTTCGGCACTGCGTTCAGCAGCGCACCCAGCCCTTTTCCGAGACCTCTTGGTTCCTTGCTCATAGCTGTTCTCCGTTATGCTCCATCAGTTCCTTCGCGAGAGCGAGATAGTTGTCCGAACCCTTGCACAGCACGTCGTAGAGTATGATCGGCTTGCCGTGCGAGGGAGCTTCGCTGAGGCGTATGTTCCGCTGGATGATGGTCTTGAACACCAGTTCGCGGAAATGCCCCTTCAACTCTTCCAGCACCTGGGCGTGAACCTTGGTGCGTCCGTCGAACATCGTCACGACAAAGCCTTCTATGGAAAGCTCCGGGTTGAATCCGCCCTGTACCAGCCTTATGGTCTGCAGAAGCTTGCCCAGACCTTCGAGTGCGAAAAACTCCGGCTGCACCGGAATCATCACCGAGTCCGCTGCGGTCAGGCAGTTGACCGTGATCAGCCCGAGCGAAGGGGAACAGTCGATTATGATGTAGTCGTAATTGTCCTTGATGGGGGCCAGAGCCGACTTCAGAATGGATTCCCTGTTCTTGGCGTTGGGCAGTTCGATCTCCGCTCCGACAAGATTGATATGTGAAGGGATCATATGAAGCCGCTCTATCTCAGTCTGTATCAGAGCGTCTGAGATGTCTATGCTGCCTATCATCACTTCGTACAGGGTACGCTTCTCGTCGTTGTCCGGGGAGAAATTGAGTCCGGAGGTGGTGTTGGCCTGAGGATCGGCGTCGATGATGAGAACCCGCTTCTCAAGTACCGCCAGGGACGCGGCTAAATTGATGGCGGTGGTGGTTTTGCCCACCCCGCCCTTCTGGTTCGCTATAGCTATGACTTTTCCCATATATGAATGCAAAAATAATAATTTATTCCTACATTTGCGGTATGTCCGGAACAAAAACCGATTGTTACTTCATCGTAAATCCACGCGCCGGTTCAGGCAGGACAATGTGCGAATGGCTGCCGGCCGAGCGTAAACTGGAGCGTCTGGGCATCCCCTTCGTGACGGCTCTCACCGACCACAGGCGACACGCCACGGCACTTGCCGGGGAGGCGGCTTCCAACGGTTACCGCAGGATATTCGCGGTGGGCGGAGACGGTTCGGTACACGAAGTCTTCAACGGGATATGCGGCTGGTGCGGCGAACACGGGGTGTCACCGGACAAGTTCACTATCGGCGTGGTCCCCATAGGCTCCGGCAATGACTGGATCAAGTCTTTCGGAATACCCAACGATGCCGCTCAGGCCGTTGACCTGATATGCCGCGGCTCCACCGTCGCGATGGACGTGATAAGGGTAAGATGTTCCGGCAACAAGGTCTCGTATATGGCCAATATAGGCGGAGTGGGCTTTGACTCGCACGTGTGCCGGCGGGTGAATTCGCAGAAGGAGGGCGGCAAAAGAGGCAAACTGATATATCTCAATGCCCTCCGCTATACCATGTTGAACCTCAAGTCGATAGATGTCTGTCTCGTGGCCGACGGGGCGGTGGTTTTCTCCGGACCCTGCTTTTCCGTTGCTTTCGGCAACGGCAGATATTCCGGCGGCGGGATGCGTCAGGTGCCGGTTGCACTGACCGACGACGGACTTCTCGACTACACGATAATACCGAAAATGCCCCTGAGCAGGGTCGTGCGCGAGATGCCCCGCCTATATAAGGGCAACCTGCACGAGTCCGAAGCCATCATCGGAGGGAAATGCCGCGTTCTGCAGCTGATGCCGATGACGGAGGATTCGGCCGACATCGTCGAACTCGACGGAGAGATAGAGGGAAGACTGCCGATAACGATTGAAGTCACCGGGGAGAGAATCAACGCGATTGCAGCTTCAGTCTCAGAATGACCATCTTAGCCAGGTATGCCATCCCGAAGGCGAAGAGCGTCCCGACGACAAATCCCGTCAGCACGTCCCCAAGGAAGTGCTTGCCCACGAATATCCGGCTTATACCAACCAGCAGCGCCCAGGTCGTGATGCCGTACATATAGGCCCTGTGGGTGTTCTTCCCCAGCCTGCTGGCGTTCTTGAATCCGAGAACGGAACATACCGCAAATCCGATGGCGCTGGCCGCGTGTGAGGAGTAGAAACCGTATAAGTTGCCCCTCTTCTCGAGCAGATGCAGGCCTCTCCCGGCCACTGAATAATCCCAGCATGGCCTGAGCCTTGCTACTAACGACTTGGTGAAATTCGCGAACTGGTCGCAGGCCACTACGGTAAGGATGCAGGCGGCAATCACGATGAGGGCTTTTTTCCAGCCGAGACGGATGAAAAGAAACACCATCACGATAAAATACAGAGGATACCAGATCTCCCTGTCGGAAAATGTCACCCATATCGCGTCACTCAGCGTGCTGTGGAGCGAGTTGATCGCCAGGGTCGCCGTTTTGTCTCCGTGTTCCAGAATTTCCAGGAGTTCTATTTTTGCAATGCCTTCCATAATTCGTCCTTGAGTTTGTCCAGTCCCTCTCCGGTGCTGGAGGAGATGAATACGCAAGAAACTCCTTTCGGGAGAGACGGTCGGAGCTGAGCTTCGATTTCCTTGTCGATGATGTCGCACTTGGTGACGGCGAGCACCAGCTCTTTCGTGAGGAGTTCCGGGTTGTAGAGCTTGAGTTCATTGAGCAGGGTTTCGTACCCCGCCGCAATGTTCTCCTCTTCCACGCTCACCATGAATAGAAGTACGGAGTTGCGTTCTATGTGGCGCAGAAACCTCAAACCTATCCCCTTGCCGTCGTGCGCACCCTCGATGATTCCGGGGATGTCGGCCATCACGAAGGAACGGCCGTCACGGTATTTTACGATGCCCAGATTTGGCTCGAGCGTGGTGAAGGCATAGGATGCTATCTTCGGCTTCGCTGCGGTTATCGTGCTGAGAAGCGTGGATTTGCCCGCATTCGGGAATCCCACCAGTCCTACGTCTGCAAGCAGTTTCAGTTCAAGTATATAGACTCCCTCCTGCCCTTCCTCTCCGGGCTGCGCGAAGCGTGGGGTCTGCATCGTGGGGGATTTGAAGTTGCTGTTGCCAAGGCCTCCCCTGCCTCCCTTGCAGAGGATGCGCTCCTCGCCCGGTTCCATCATTTCGAAAAGCGTTTCCCCGCTTTCCGCGTCCTTCGCTACCGTGCCGACCGGCACGTCGAGCCATATGTCCTCGCCGTTCCTGCCGCTGCGGTTGCCCGAGCCGCCCTTCTCCCCGTCCTCGGCCTTGATGTGTTTGCGGTATTTGAGGTGGATGAGCGTCCAGAACTGCGGATTGGCCCTGAGGATGATATGCCCTCCCCTGCCGCCGTCCCCGCCGTCCGGGCCTCCCTTCGGGATGTATTTCGCCCTGTGCAGATGCACCGAGCCCGCGCCTCCGTGTCCGGACGCGCAGTATATCTTGACGTAGTCTATAAAGTTGCTCTCTGGCATAAGTTTCTACTGACTATGCAAATGTAATCATTATTTTCGGGAAGTTGAGAATCCCTCGTCAACGCATTTCATCATCGTTCGCCCGCATTCATAATCTCGTTTGCAGAAACTCCCGTAAGTGAATGTGCCTTATTCCTTCTATACTTCCGCCGCTTGTCCATTCATCGAGACTGACGACATATTTGGGGTAGTTGTTTTTAATTGCACTGAGGTTGCCGAACTCGCGTTTTTTTGTGGACTCGTCAGCTAAGAGGTAGCAGGACTGGATATAAATCATCTCATCATCTTTGCGTGCCACGAAATCGACTTCTTTTCCCGAAGAATTCTGACCGGTAAAAACTTCGTAATTGTTCTGTTTCAAGTGAAGGAATATCGCGTTTTCGATCAGTTTGTGGATGTCATTCAGCAGATTGAAACCTAAATGGCAGTTGCGCAATCCTAAATCTTCAAAGAAATACTTGTCTCCTATTTCAAAAGTATGCAGACCATTCACATCAATCCTTCTCACCTTATGCAGGAGAAAGGCATTCTGGAGAGCCTTAAGATAATTAATTACCTGCAATGGTGAAATATTGATTCTCTGTGATTTAAGATAGCGGCTTATATTGTTTGCCGAAAACAGATTGCCGACATTGTCCGCCGCATAGGCTGCCAGAGTCTCAAGAAAATCAACATTGCGTATGCCCTCACGTTTGATGACATCTTTCAGGATAATCGTCGAATAGACATTCTTCAGATATTCAAAAGCCACATCACGCTGAAGCGGCAAGTTATGCAAATATGGAAGTCCTCCGAAGGTCAGATAATTACGGAGGCTCTCGGTCGTGTCTGAAAGCGAGTGGAAAGTGAGAAACTCGGTATATGTGAGGCTGTGTATATGAAATTCCACATACCTTCCTGAAAGATAAGTGGAAAGCTCTCCGGAGAGCATTGTCGCGTTACTGCCGGTTATGAATATGTCGCATGCGTCCTGTGCCTGCAGGCTGCGCAATGTGTGCTCGAAACCTTCTATGTCCTGAATCTCATCGATAAACAGATAATTCTCCACTCCCTGTTTCATATGATTTGATACATACTCTGACAAATCCACATTTGTACGGATAGACAGAAATTCATCGAACTCTTTGTTGATGAATATGGTGTTGCTTTCCGGTCTGGTCTTGTCAATGTATTCCTGTATCTGTTTAAGGATGCAGCTTTTCCCTACTCTTCGTTGTCCGGTCAGTACTTTTATTATGTTTTTCCCGATAAACGGGATAATGGCGTCGGTATATGTCGGGCGATAGATGATGTCTGTCATTTTGTTAATTGTGTTTAAAATTCTTGACAAAGATAGCTATTTTATTAATCACGGCAAATAAAATCAGAAATACGTAGCCTCTTTGATTCGTTACCAACTTGGTAACGAATTGTATGCCTGACTTTCCCCGTCA
>CAVIJA010000024.1:0-29989 GCA_963643135.1 Alloprevotella sp.
TAAAGAAGTTGCTGCGCTTTTGCAACAACTTCTTCTTATCGTTCGCTATTCGTATCTGATGGCCTCGATAGGGTCAAGGTTGGAAGCCTTACGCGCAGGGTACCAGCCGAAGAAGATGCCGATGATCGTGCAGACCAGAAACGAGAGCACGATGCTCCAAGCCTGTATCACTATAGGGTAGGAGAGCAGCGCCTTGACAAGATAGGATGCCGCCACCCCCAGCACGACTCCGAGCAGTCCGCCCGTGATGCTTATCAGCGTCGCCTCTATGAGGAACTGTGCCAGTATGTCCCGTCCCTTCGCGCCTATGCTCATTCGGAGGCCGATTTCCTTGGTGCGCTCGGTCACGGAGACGTACATTATGTTCATAATGCCTATGCCTCCGACAAGCAGGGAGATTCCCGCGACTGCGGCGAGCAGAGTCGACATCATATCGCTGGTGCTGGTCATCATCGACGAGAGTTCCTGCTGGGAGCGGATGTCGAAATCGTCCTCGTCGCTCTCCTTGAGCTTGTGGTTGGTGCGCAGCACGGCGGTGATTTCCTCTATCGCCTCGTCCGTGAAGTCCTCGCTGAGCGCGGAGCAGACGATCTCCTGCAGGTAGGTGACGGCCAGAATCCTCTTCATCACGGTGGTATAAGGGGTGACGATCAGGTCATCCTGGTCCATACCCATACTGTTGTAGCCCTTGCTCTCCAGCACGCCCACGATGCGGAACGGGATGGAGCCGAAGCGGATCACCCTGCCGACGGGGTTCTCCCCGTTGGTGAACAGTTCGTCCGCAACCGTCTTGCCCACAAGGCAGACCTTCGCCGCGGTCTTGATGTCCTGGTCGGAGAAGATGTCCCCGTCCTGCACCTTGTAGCCACGGATTTCGAGATAATCCTGATTTACGCCATATACCGAGGTCGGCGTATTGTTGGCCCCGTAGACCGCCTGTCCCGCCGAATTGACCGAAGGGGACACGAGCGACACGTGGGCGCATTCGCTGATGATGTCCTCGAAGTCCTTGACCTTGAGCGACTGCATGTCATCGGCGCTCAGCATCACGCCGCCCCTCATATCCCCGCCCGGATGGATCATTATCATATTCGACCCCATCTCGCTGATTTCCTCCTGGATGCTCTTCTTGGACCCTTGTCCTATGGCGAGCATAGTGATTACGGAACCCACGCCTATGATGATGCCGAGCATCGTGAGGAATCCACGGAACTTATTGTTGCCCAACGCCTTGATGGCTATTCTAAATAAATTTCCAAAATTCATTTCTCTTCGGATTCTTATATCTCATTACTCAAGTTTCGCAAGTATTTAATTTAAGTTTCGCACTTGCGAAACTTAAATCTCATTATCTATCGGGAGCTTTGCGAGGGCTTCCGCCGCATCGAGGATATCGGCGTTGCGCACGTCGCTCGTCACCTTCCCGTCGCGCAGGGTGATGGTCCGGGTGCTGTAGTTGACAATCTCCGGGTTGTGGGTCACGAAAATTATGGTTCTTCCCTCGGAGTGGAGCTGCTGGAAAAGTACCAGCACTTCGAAACTCGTGCGGGTGTCGAGGTTGCCGGTCGCCTCGTCGGCGAGAATTACCGCCGGGTCATTGACCAGGGCTCTCGCAATGGCGACTCTCTGCATCTGACCTCCGGACATCTGGTTGCTCTTGTGTTCGAGCCTGTCGCCCAGTCCCACGGCCTTGAGGGCCTTGACGGAACGTTCGTAGCGCTCGGACGAGGAGTATTTGGGATTGTACATCAGAGGCAGCTCGACATTCTCCACCGCAGTGGTCTTGGCGAGCAGATTGTAGTTCTGGAATACGAAGCCTATCTTGCGGTTGCGGAGCGTGGCCCTTTCGTTTTTGTCCATTGTACGCACGGACACTCCGTCAAGCAGATATTCCCCCGACGTCGGCGTGTCCAGACAGCCGAGTATGTTCAGCAGGGTGGATTTGCCCGAACCGGAGGAACCCACGATGGTGACGAATTCGCCTTCCTCTATGGTGAAGGACACTCCGCGCAGGGCGTGGACCGTCTCGCCGCCTACGATGAAGTCGCGGCGTATGTTCTCCAGTTTGATGACCTCTTTCATCGCGCTATTTCTTTTTCTCGTTTCTCGGACCCGGTGCGAACGGACTCCTCTCAGTCGTGGCGGTCTTTGCGGCCACGGCCACTTCGAGTCCCGTCACCACTTCATCTCCCTCGGAAATTCCGCTGACGATTCCAGTCTTGTCGCCGCTGGTGTTGCCGACAGTGACGCTCCGCTGACTGATGACATTGCCCTTTCTGACCCATACCGTCCTGCTGTCCGGCCCTGCGGAGGCGGAACCCTCTATGCTGATGCCGATGGATGAGAGCATATCCGGGTCGGGGGTGAATCTCAGGGCCTTGGTCGGCACGGCAAGCACTCCCTTCTCCTCCAGGGTGGTCACGGTGACGTTGGCGGTAAGTCCCGGCTTGAGCTTGAGGTCCGGATTCGGGGCCGAAATCACAACTTCGTAGGTGACCACGTTGGACGTGGTGGTGGCCTCCAGACGGACCTGCTCCACTATGCCGGCGAACTCGTCGTCAGGGTAGGCATCGACGGTGAAGACGACTTTCTGCCCCTCCTTGACCTGTCCTATGTCGGCTTCGTCCACATCGGCTATCACCTGCATATCGGTAAGGTCCTTCGCTATGGTGAAAAGGGTAGGGGTCTCGAATCCGGCCGCCACAGTCTGGCCTTCCTCGACGGCACGGCTGATTACGACCCCGTCGATAGGGGAGGTGATGGTCGCGTAGCTGAGGTTGCGCTTCACCTTGGTGTAGGCGGCCTGGGCCTGGCTGTAGCTGTTCTTGGCCGTCTGGTACTGATAGTAGGCTGAGTCGTAGTCCGAGTCGCTCACGAGTTCCTTTTCGTGGAGCTGCTCGGTGCGCCTGTATTCCTTCTCGCGGTATTCGTATTCAGTCCTCGCAGCGGCGAGCTGGGCTTCGGACGACACAAGTTCGGCTTCGAGATTGACCTTGTCCATCTCGGCTATGATCTGCCCGGCCTTTACGATGTCGTTGTAATCCGCGAAGAGCTTGTCGATGATGCCGGACACCTGCGTGCCGACCTCGACCTTGGTGACAGGCTCGACGGTTCCGGTGGCGGTCACGGAGTTGACGATGTCGATTCTCCCGACTCCTGCGGTCTCCAGACTTACGCCGCTCCCGCTATCCGGGCGGAAGAGGAAGAATGCGGCCGCAGCCGCGCAGAGTACCGCTATGGCAATCCACAGAGATTTATTGTTCGCTTTCATATTGTGTATTGAATTTATTGTTTCCCTGATAAATATCGAGTAAGGCATTGTTCATCAGTGCCGTATATTTGGCCTGCAGGAGTTCCGTGCGGGCATTGAGAAGATTGTTCTTGGCCGTGATCAGCTCCACCGTATTCTTCATCCCCACGTTGAACTGCTCGAAAGTGAGATTGTAGCTCTGCTCGGCGTATTTCTCCTGTTCTTTGGCGGAAGTGTACTTGGACTGCGCCGACACCGCATTGAGATAGACGCTTTCGACTTCCTTGAGGAGGGTCTTCCGGGCGCTCAACTGCTCCAGTCGGCTGTCGTCGAGCGCAATTTTGGCCTTGTTGACGGCCGTTTTCGCCTTGCGTCCCTGAAAAATCGGAATCTGAAGGCTGAGTCCTATGCTTTCGCTGAAGTTCTTCTTGACCTGGGAGCCGAAAGAGGAGTCCAGGCCGGAGACGTTGGTCGTCCCGAGGGAGGCGGTCGCCATCAGTGTCGGAGAGTAGGCGGACTGCGCCTGCCGTATGCCGAGTTCGGCGGCCGTCACGCTGAGATCCGACTTCCTGATTTCAGGCATAGCTTCGAGCGCCTTGAAGCAGACCTCCTCTTTCGGAGGAAGGATTCTGAGCACTTCCGCCTCGCTGTCGGAAGGGTCTTCGAGTTCCATCTCGTCGCTCACTCCGAGTTCGAGCAACTGCTTGAGTTGCAGGCGGTAGCTGTCGAGATTGGCCTTGGCGGACGTGATCTGGTAGCAGTCGCCGGCGTATTGGCTCTCGAGCTGCGCCACATCGACCTTGCTGAGCTGGCCCACGTTCTTGAGTTCTACGGCCCTGTCTAGCTGGGCCTTGGAAGATTCGGCTGTGAGTTCCCCGAGCCTGACGGCCTCGGCGGCATAGAGGCACTGCATATATGCCTGCACGAGGGAAAGCGCTATGTCATTGGCCGTTTCCTGCACCGAGAGGGAGTCCACGGAGTTCTGCACCCTGCTCTGCTTGAGGGAAGTGATGAGACTCCCTCCGCTGAAGAGTGTCCAGGAGGCGTTGAGGCCGTAGTTGCCCGAATAGCTTGTAGCGCCCGAGGTGCTGTAGACGTCGGATCCGATGACTGTGCTGTTGCCGCTGTCAGTGAAAGGCCTGTTGGTGATGCCCTGGCTGACGGAGGCGTTGAGGCTCGGGAAGAAGGCCGCCTCGGCCTGACGGGTGTCTTCCATGCCGGAGAGCTGCCTGTTGCGGACCTGCCGGAGGGAGATGTTGTTTTCCATCGCATAGTCGATGCAGTCCTGAAGACTCCACTTCCCGGTCTGAGGGGTCTGGGCCGCAGACTCCGCATCATAGAGCGGAGTGAGCGCAAAGACAAGTGTGAGAATGATTGATTTCGCTTTCATATCCTGACTTTGAATATTCAGGTCGCGAAATTATGCTCCTATAAGAAGCATCCAAAGCGAAATCGACGAACACCGCGATTCCCTCGACGAAACCACCGGAGAGGCTCAGATGATCTCCGTGACGAAGAGGCACTCCGCGTCCACCCTGAAGCGGATGTCGCGTCCAAGATAACCTAGGCCGTAGATGCGCGCGGGGTCGTCGTGATACTGCGGTCGCGGGTCTTCCGAGAGAAGTTCCCGGAGTGCTTCGAGTTCGGAAGGGGAGAAAATCCCGTCAGCCCCTTCCGGGAATTCCACTTTCAGCCTGTTCCACGAGCGAGCGTCAGTGAAGCCGCTGCGCACTCCCTCATGGCTGTCGGCATATCCGATATACGGCTTGATGTCATAGATGGGAGTCCCGTCGGCAAGATCCGCCCCCAGAACGTCGAGGATGCCCGCATCATAGTCTACGGACTGAAGCCTTACTGAGCTGAGACCCAGAGGATTGGGACGGAAAGGGGAGCGTGAGGCGAACACCCCGACCCTCGCGTTGCCCCCGAGTCTGGGCGGACGCACGGTAAGATGCGTCGGGGAGGATGTCGCACGGTTCAGGTTGAAACCCCATATCAGCCAGAGATAGTCGAAGCCCTCAATCCCCCTGAGGGCGTCCGGAGACCGGAATTCCTTTTCCAGCACTATCCGTCCCGGCAGAGAGGAGGCGACTCCGGCCTGACGCGGCAGCCCGAACTTGCCTTCCACGGGAGAGCGGAAATATGCTATGGGCCTAATCTCCATCGACGCTTTCCGCAGGGGCTTCCGCAGCGGAGGAAGCCGCCTCCACCTCTGCGATATACTTGTCGTAGAGAGCGTTGAACTCCTCCATGTATTTCTTGGCGAGCGGCTCGGAAGCCGGAGAGTTGAGCGAGAGAGGGTCTATAGGCCTGCCTTTCTCCCAGATGCGGAAATCCAGATGCGGACCGGTGGCCGTGCCTGTGGCTCCGACATATCCTATGAGCTGCCCCTGCGAGACTCTTGTCCCGACCTTTATGCCCTTCGCAAAGCGCGAAAGATGCATATAGCAGCTTTCGTATCCCTGCATATGCTTGATGCGGATGCGGTTGCCTCCGCCGGTAGCGTCCCAGCCGCATTTGGTGACGACTCCGTCCCCGATGGCGTGGACCTCCGTGCCTGTAGGGGCTGCGTAATCCACTGCCGTATGCGCCTTGACCTTGCCCGTGACAGGGTGCTTGCGGTGGTAGGAGAAGCGGCTGCTGATGCGGTTGTATTTGAGAGGCGCTTTCAGGAACATTCTCTTGAGGCTCACGCCGCCCTTGTCCCAATAGGTGTTGCCCCCGCCGTCTGCCGTCTGGAAACGTACCGCCGCCACCTGCTTGCCGTCATTGCCGTTGAAGAGGCTGAAATGCACCGTGTCTATCGATACTACTTCATTCTCGCATACCGTCTGGGAATATATGACGCGGAAGCGGTCGCCCCCGCGCAGGGTGAAGAAATTGACACTCCACTGATAGATGTCCGCGAGGTTCATTATGAGGTTGGGAGACGCGCCTGCGGCAATCATATCATTCCACAGGGAACTCCGTATCGTGACGTCCGCAAGACGGCGCTGATGCTCTACAGGCTTGTCGACGTTCCATATCGCGAGCGAGTCGCTGCACTGAAACACTGTGGAGCGGACTTTGTCCTGCTCATATACCACGTAGCGGAGGATCCTGCTGCTGTCTGTCTCTTCATAATAGGCGTGCAGATGGTTGCCGGCGCGCATTTTCCGAAGGTCGAATATGTCGCGGCTGCAAAGACTGCTCAGAGTGTAGGCATCCGAGGCGCTCATTCCGAGACGGTGCATCAATACCGAAAACGTGTCGCCGCTCCTTACCACGGTGGTGTCGGCAGAATACCGGTCGGTATGGAAGCCGAGAGGCGGAGGAGTATTGTCCTCCGCTTCCGGAGCGTTACCCTTTCTTCCGCAGGCCATCATGCATATCGCGATGAGGCCCAATATGAGATAGTCTCTGAATTTCATATCGGGGTACAGCCTCTAAAAATATTTGTAGAACAGCGCCAGAGACTCCATCCCGGCGAAGAATTGGCTCAACAGGTAGCTCTCGTTAGGGGAGTGGATGGTGTCCCGCTCCAGTCCGAAGCCCATGAGAAGCGGGTCGATGCCCAGAATCTTCTGCACTTCGGCAAGCACTGCTATGCTCCCGCCGCCGCGGCTCGGGACGGGTTCAATCCCGTAAACCTCCGCCATGGCGCGCGAGCCGGCCTTGTAGGCGTGTGAACTGATGGGGATAAGGAATCCGTCACCTCCTTCACACGGCGTGACCTCCACTTTGACTTCACGCGGGGCGATGTTCTCAAAATGCTCCTTGAAGAGGCGGGTAATCTCCGCACTGCGCTGATTGGGCACCAGCCGCATCGAAATCTTGGCGTGGGCTTCGCTCGGAATGACAGTCTTGGCCCCCTCTCCGGTATATCCGCCCCATATGCCGCACACGTCAAGGCAAGGCCTTATCCCCGTACGCTCAAGCGTGGTATAACCTTTCTCTCCGCGCACTTCCTCTATTCCGAGGAAAGTCTTGTATTCCTCAAGATCGAACGGAGCCTTCCCCAGAAGGTCGCGGTCTTCGCGGCTGAGCTCGACCACGTTGTCATAGAAGCCCGGGACCGCCACCCTCCCGTCGGAGTCGTGAAGCGAGGATATCATCTCGCAGAGTACGGTTATGGGATTGGCCACCGCTCCGCCATAGTGTCCGCTGTGCAGGTCTTTGTTCGGGCCTGTCACTTTGACCTCCAGATAGCTGAGTCCGCGCATTCCGCAGTTGATGCTCGGCACCTTGTCGCTTATCATAGTGGTGTCCGACACCAGGCAGATGTCCGCCTTGAGCATCTCCTTGTGCGCCTCTATCCACTTCGGGAGGCTAGGACTGCCGATCTCCTCCTCGCCCTCGAAGAGGAACTTGACGTTGTGGTGCAGAAGACCTGAGCGCACTTCGTGTTCGAAGGCCTTGATGTGCATGAACAGCTGGCCCTTGTCGTCATTGGCACCGCGGCCCCGGATCGCCCCGTCGCGGATCTCGGGTTCGAACGGATCCGAATCCCATTTTTCCAGAGGTTCCGCCGGCTGCACGTCGTAATGCCCGTAGACGAGGATGGTCCTGGCGTCGGGAGAGATGAGCCTCTCTCCGTACACGACGGGATTGCCGTCGGTAGGGTAGAGTCCGGCCCTGTCCGCGCCGGCTTCGATGAGAAGCTCCGAGAGCCGCTGTGCGCAGCGTATCATGTCCTGCTTATGCTCTGGTTGGGCACTGACCGAGGGGATGCGGAGAAGCGAAAAAAGCTCTTCGAAAAACCGCTCCCTGTTCTGTTCGATATAAGTCTTCATATCCGTATCAGGAAAATTTTTAGTAATTCCTAAAAAATAACTTGGTACTTTTGCCGGTCTTTTTGTTCTAATCTACAAAAATCCTTTACAAAACTTTACCAATTTATTTTTTCATCATTACTTAACAAAAAATCGGCCTTGCAGAAATCTACAAGGCCGATTCAGTGGTGCTGGCAGGAGTTGAACCGGCGACACATGGATTTTCAGTCCATTGCTCTACCACCTGAGCTACAGCACCTCGTTGCCCCAACGGGAATGCAAAGGTAGTCAAAAATTGCGAACCTGCAAATCCTAAGGGCAAAGTTTCCTGAAAAAAATTACATTCTCTTCACGGCCTCCTCCAGAGCCTCCAGCGAAGATTTCAGGACGCTGCGCGGACAGCCGACGTTAAGTCTCATAAAACCCGTGCCTTCCGCTCCGAACATTGCGCCGTCGTTGAGCGCGAGATGCGCTCCGTCAACGAAGAGATCCACGAGCTTCTCCTGACTGAGGCCGAGCTTGCGGCAGTCGAGCCACACGAGGAAAGATGCCTGAGGCCTTACCGGACGGATGACGGGCAGATGCTCCCTGAACCAGTCCAGCACGAAATCGACGTTGCCCTCCACATAGGCGAGCATCTCATCGCGCCATTCACGGCCCTTGGGGGTGTAGGCGGCCCTTGTCGCTTCGGCGGAGAAGATGGTCGGATAGTCTATCTCGACCGCCTCTATGTAGTCGAAAAACTTCGCGGCGATTTCCGGATTCTGCGCAATGCAGTAGGAGCTGACGACTCCGGCTATGTTGAAGGTCTTGGAAGGGGCGAGGAAACTGATGCTGCACTGCGCCGCATCCTCGCTTACGGAGGCGAAAGGATGATGAGTGCGCCCTCCGAGGAGCATCTCCGCGTGTATCTCGTCCGAAAGGACTATGATGCCGTGGCTGCGGCAGATGTGTGCGAGCCTGCGCAGTGACTCTTCGCTGAAGCAGACCCCGCAGGGATTATGCGGATTGCAGAGGATGAGCATCTTCGTCCTGTCGTCAATCAGAGATTCGAGGGAGTCGAGATCCATCTCGTAGGTCTGCAGGAATCCGTCCCCGTCATATATCGGGCGGAGCGGATTGTTCACGACCTCGAAGCCGCAGGCGACGGTGACGTTGTGGAACGGATGATAGACCGGAGGCTGTATGATGACCTTGTCTCCGGGATTGAGAAAACAGCGTTCGGCGAAGCCGAGACCCTTGACTATACCCGGAATGAAGCGGAAGTGCTCCGCTGAGACCTTCCAGCCGTGCAGCGAATTCACCCAGTCAGAGACTATCTCGAAATAGTCGGAGCCGGTCGTAGGATATCCAAGAACAGGATGGTCAAGCCGGCGGCGGAGGGCGTCGAGTATGAAGTCCGGGGTGCGGAAATCCATATCGGCAATCCACAGGGCCCTGAGATCCGAGCGCCCGAAAGTCTCCTGAAGCGTGTCAACCTTGCAGCAACGCGTGCCGCGGCGGTCGATTATTTCATCAAAATCGTACATTATCGAAGTATTGCTAGATATTGCTAACTCAAGTTTCGCAAGTAATAAAGTTTGTTAAAAAATAAGCATTGTGCAGGTACTTGCAAAACTTTTCCTCCCGCACAAGCTTCGCTTATTGTTATTATATTACCCTTTCCCTAAATCCCTTTCCTCGGGAAAGGGACTTTCTTTCGGCCCTATGGGCCTCTAAAACCGTGTTTCGCATTTGCGAAACTCAAATTGCTAAGCGTCAAAAAGCAAGTTGCTTTTTTCGAAATGCAAATCTATAAATTTTTTTTGTATCTTCGCGGCCAAGTTTCACCAAGCCCTTTTTTATGGTAAGAAATGAAGAAAACAGTTTTATCGATTGCAGCCTTGCTGCTGGGCTTCCTTGCGTACTCGCAAGAGGCTGACAACCTCGGTAGGCACGCCGAGGTTACCGTCATTCCACGCCTTGACGTAAACCCGGGCTACAGTTCCGAAGATTCGGAATTCGGGTTCGACCTTGGCAATTCTTCACTTTACACTCTTTTCGAAGGCTCGTTTTCGGAGCATTTTTCCTGGACGATAGTCAATCACTGGCTGCAATATGACAGCGAAGACTGCCTGTGGCCTTATAAATATATAGGTCACTCGGACTCGACGGGATGGCTGGACTATTTCAAAGCCGATTTCAGCGCCGGGGCCTGGACGCTCACGCTCGGGAAGGACATGATCAGCACCGGAGGCTTCGAATATGACGAATGGGACTGGGACATCTATCCGGTTTTCTCCACTCCTATGGCATATTGCCTGCCCTGCTACCAATGGGGAGGCAAGGCTGCGTACACAAGCGCTTCCGAAATGAGCAGCTTCAGCGTGCAGATGACCTCCTCTCCATTCGGGGAGCATCCGTTCAGCAGCGGCCTCTGGGCTTATTCCGCAATGTGGAGAGGGGAGTACGGGGCTGTCTCCAACATCTGGAGCGTCAGCGCCCTGGAATACGAGAAACACAGCTACAAATATCTTGTCTGGCTCGGACAGAGGGTCGCGTTCGGAGATGCGAGCCTGACTCTCGACTGGAGCAACAGCTACGGCTCCGATGAGTTCAGCGAGACAGGCGGCGGCACTTTCGCCGGCACTCTGAAATACGAGCCTTCGGAACGCTTCAACGTCTCCGCCAAGACTTCCCTCGTGCTTGCGCCCTCAGCTGCGGCCGTAGGAGACCACTGGACGGCCGGATGCATCGCGGAATTCTGCCCGTTCGAGAGCCTGCAGGGATTGCGTTTCCACGCTCTTCTCGCCTACAACTCCGTTATCTCTCAGACGACTCTGAGCGCCGGAGTCCGCTGGAATATCAATTTCAGACTGTTCTAGTCCGATGGTCAAATCCGACACTGTCATTTCGCTCCGGCAGGTGAGCAAGTCGTTTGCCGGCAAGAAGGTGCTTGACAACGTGAGCATCAACATCAGAAAAGGGGAGTTCGTGACCCTGCTCGGCCCGTCAGGCTGCGGCAAGACGACCACCTTGAGACTCATAGCCGGATTTCTCGCTCCGGATGAGGGGGAGATTCTGCTCGATGGCAGGGACATTTCGTCCATCCCTCCATATAAGAGGCCGTTCAATACGGTATTTCAGCGTTATGCGCTCTTTCCGCATCTCGACGTATATGACAATATAGCCTTCGGACTGAAGCTGCGCAAGCTGCCGTCCGATGAGATAGACAAGAAAGTCCGCCGGGTGCTCAAGCTGGTCAGTATGACGGACTATGAGGACAGGGACGTGTCCACCCTCTCCGGAGGCCAGCAGCAGAGGGTCGCCATCGCGCGCGCCATCGTGAACCAGCCCAAGATTCTGCTCCTGGACGAGCCGCTTGCGGCGCTCGACCTCAAGATGCGCAAGGACATGCAGATAGAGCTGAAGGAGATGCACAGCAAACTCGGCATCACCTTCATCTACGTGACCCACGACCAGGAGGAGGCGCTCACGCTTTCCGACACCATAGTGGTGATGAACGAAGGGAGGATTCAGCAGACGGGAAGCCCCGTGGACATATACAACGAGCCGCAGAACTCTTTTGTTGCTGACTTCATCGGAGAGTCCAACATCCTGAACGGCACGATGGTACGCGACCGCAGGGTGGAATTCGCCGGCCACGCCTTCGACTGCGTGGACGAGGGCTTCGGGGAGAACGTCCCCGTGGATGTGGTCATACGTCCGGAAGACATATATATAATGAACCAGCTCGAGGGGGCCCAGTTCAGCGCCACGGTCAAGTCCTGCACCTTCAAGGGCGTACACTACGAGATGTTCGTGGATACGGACAGCGGGTACGAGCTGATGATCCAGGACTACAACGCGTTCGAGGTCGGCTCCACGGTGGGGCTGATAATACGCCCTAACGACATCCAGGTGATGCGCAAAGAACGGCTCTGCAACACGTTCGAAGGCGAAATGGTGGACGGAAACCATGTGCGCTTCCTCGGAGAGGAGTTCGAATGCAGGCCTCAGCCGGGTCTGGAGGCCGGGGACAGGGTTCAGGTCTCGATAGCGTTCAACAAGGTGGAACTGCTCGACCATCAGGAAGACGGAATGTTGGAAGGGGAGGTGCACTTCCTGCTGTACAAGGGCGACCACTATCATCTGACCATTCTCACCGACGGAGGCGACCATATCTGGGTCGACACCAACGACATCTGGGACAAGGGCGACCTCGTGGGCATCAGCTTCGAAGCCAAGGACATCAAGATAAAGAAGTGCGATGAGTAAGAGAAGCAGCTGGAGCATCCCTTATCTGATTTTCCTCATAATATTCGTGCTTCTGCCACTGGTGCTGGTACTTGTATATGCATTTCAGGACAGCTACGGCCACTTCACCGTGGCGAACATCACGAAGTTCTTCTCGGATTCGGATGCGATGGGGACTTTCGCGCTCTCGATAGAAGTGGCGATAGAAAACACGCTCATCTGTATCCTGCTCGGCTATCCGGCGGCATGGATACTCGCCAACAGGGAGCTGAACCGCAGCGCCGTCACGGTAATTCTCTTCATACTTCCGATGTGGATCAACGCGCTGATGCGCACGCTGGCCACCGCGGAACTCTTCAATATGCTCGGCATCACTCTCGGCAAGGGGACCCTGCTCTTCGGTATGGTGTATGATTATCTACCGTTTATGATTTATCCCATCTACAACGTTCTCAACAGGATGGACAAGTCCTATGCGGAGGCCGCGCAGGATCTCGGAGCCACCCCGTGGACGGTGTTCCGCAAAGTGGTCGTGCCGCTCTCGATGCCCGGCGTTACGAGCGGGATACTTATGGTGTTTATGCCTACCGTCAGCACCTTTGCGATATCGGAGTTCCTCACCAACAACAAGATAAAGCTCTTCGGCACCATCATCCAGGAGAATATCAACTCCTCGATGTGGAACTATGGTGCCGCGCTTGCACTCATTATGCTGATAATCATCGGTATATCCTCATTGTTTACGGATAGCCGCAAGGAGGCCGAGGAGGGCGCGTCGAGGATATGAAAAAGCTTTTCGCGCAAATCTATATCTGGCTGCTGCTCGCCCTGCTCTATGCGCCGCTGATTTTCATCGCGGTATTCTCCTTTACGGAGAGCAAGGTGCTGGGCAACTGGACCGGCTTCTCCACCCGACTGTACAGCAATCTTTTCACCGGCAATATGCAGGGGACGGGTTCCCTGCTGTCGGCTGTCGAGAACACGCTGCTGATAGCCCTGATCGCAGCGGGGATTTCGACCCTGCTCGGCACGGTGGCCGCGATAGGCATCCACAATATGAGCGGACGCAAGCGTCAGGCCATCACTTTCCTTAACAATATCCCGATGATCAATCCGGATATCATCACCGGCGTGTCGCTCTTCCTGCTCTTCGTATTCCTGCACGTCAGCCAGGGCTATGTGACCGTAGTGCTGGCACATATCAGCTTCTGCACCCCTTACGTGGTGCTGAGCGTGCTGCCCAAGCTCCGGCAGATGAATCCCAACATCTACGAGGCCGCGCTCGATCTCGGGGCCACCCCTGCCCGGGCGCTATGGAAGGTGATGGTGCCGGAACTCAAGCCGGGGATGATTTCCGGCTTCATCCTCTCGTTCACGATGTCGCTGGATGACTTCGCCGTGACCTTCTTCACCCGAGGCACGATAGGCCTGGACACGCTCTCGACCTATATCTACACGGATGCGCGCAAGGGCGGTCTGACTCCCGAACTGCGTCCGCTGATGACTCTGATATTCCTCATCATTCTGGTGTTGCTGGTGGTTATCAATCTCCGGCAGGCCAGACATACTAAAAACCTTGCAAATAATTGACAATGAGAAGATTATTGACCATCATCGCAGCCGCATCACTGCTCTGCGGCTGCGCCGAGGACAGAAATCAGGTCCTCAAGGTGTACAACTGGTCCGACTACATCGATGAAGAGGTGATCGGCGACTTCGAAGAATGGTACCGCGAACAGACGGGCGAGACCGTAAAGGTCATCTACCAGACCTTCGACATCAACGAGACCATGCTCTCCAAAATCGAGAAGGGCCAGGAGGACTACGACGTGGTCTGCCCGTCCGACTATATCATAGAGAGGATGCTCCAGCACGACCTGCTGCTGCCCATAGACAGGGACTTCGGTCAGACTCCGAACTATATCGACGGCAATATCGCCCCGTATATCCGCAGCTGTTTCGACAAGATGGACGGCAAGGGGAAGAACGCCAACGACTATTCCGTCGGCTATATGTGGGGTACTACCGGCATCCTCTACAATGCCAAATACGTCACGGACGAGGAGGCTTCGAGCTGGGACATAATACGCAACCCGAAGTTCGCGGGCAAGATATTCATCAAGGATTCACCGCGCGACGTGTATTCGCAGATCATCATCTACCTGAGACAGAAGGAGTTGCAGGAGGGAAAAGTCACTCTCGACTCTCTGATGTACGACTCTTCGGACGAGTCCCTCGCCGAGGTGGAGAACTATATGAAACAGGTCAAGGACCTCGTGGCCGGCTGGGAGGCCGACTTCGGCAAGGAGCAGATGACGCAGGAGCGCGGCTGGGTCAACCTGACCTGGAGCGGGGACGCGGTCTGGGCCATAGAGGAGGCCAGAGAAATCGGCGTGGACCTGAGATACGTCTGCCCGAAGGAGGGCTTCACGGTGTGGTTCGACGGCTGGGTGATTCCGAAGTATGCCCGCAACACCAAGGCAGCCAAATACTGGATCAACTATATGTGCCGTCCGGATGTCGCGATACGCAACGTGGACGTGACGGGCTACGTGTCCGTACTCGGCTCGCCGGAACTCCTGGAGGCATTCTCCGACGAGGAATACGCGCCGGCGGACCTCAGCTATTTCTTCGGTCCGGATGCCACCGCAATCTGCGCGGACCCGGTGCTGTATCCTGATACCGAGACTATTGCGCGCAGTACGATGGAACACGACTGGGGCGAGAGGACGGAGCCGCTCATCGCAATGTGGTCACGCGTCAAGGGCGACAACGCCAACAGTATGACCGTCATCGTCATCGTGGCGTTCCTCGCCGTCGCTCTGATAGCCGGAGTCTCCTCCAAACTCAACAAGTCCCGTCGCAAAGGCTCACGCCGCAAAGCAAGAAGTTAATGATTAAGCACGTTGTAATGTGGAAGCTTCTGCCTCAGGCCGAGGGGAAGAGTGCCGGGGAGAATGCCCGGTGGATGAAGGAGAGTCTGGAGTCTCTGATGGGAGTGGTGCCGGAACTGCTCTCCTGCGAGGTCGGAATCAATGTCAAGGACGGCAACTATGACGCCTGTCTTATTGCGACATTCGAGTCGCTTGAGGCCCTCAATCGCTACAAGGACCATCCGGCTCACGTTGCAGTCTCTTCCTATTGCAAGAAAGTCCGCGAATCGCGGGTCGCCTGCGACTTCATCGTCGATGACCTGACTTTGCCGCAGGACAAGTAGATAGATGCCCGATCAGGTCGGGCATGACGGAACATTCGTCATTGCCGGCTTGCTCTCTTCGTCATTGCCGGCTTGACCGGCAATCTCTTCCCTTCGGCTCCTTGAAGAAAATCATAAAGAGGATTCCGACGACAAGGGCGTAGGCGGCGAAGATATACCAGGCCCTGCTCCAGTCCGGAACGGCGGCGTTATAGACCAGGCTGTTGACGACGAGTCCCGCGACCCAGGTGCCGATGGACGCGCCCAGTCCGTTGGTCATCAGCATAAAGAGGCCCTGCGCCGAAGAGCGCATGCTCTTGTCCACATTCTCGTTGACGAAAAGCGACCCGGAGATGTTGAAGAAGTCGAAAGCTACACCGTATACAAGGCAGCTCAGCACAAAGAGCCACACCCCGCTGCCGGGATTGCCGAGTCCGAAGAAACCGAAGCGGAACACCCAGGCGAACATCGCGATGAGCATCACCTTCTTGATGCCGAACCTCTTCATGAAGAACGGAATGAGCAGGATGCAGAGAGTCTCCGACATCTGGCTCAGGGAGATGAGCGCATTGGCGTTGTTGGCTCCCCAGCTGTCCGCAAACGCGGGATTGTCCTTGAATGAGGTGATGAAAGTGTTGGCGTAGCCGTTGGTGATCTGAAGCGCGGCGCCGAGCAGCATCGAGAAGATGAAAAATATCGCGAACTGCTTGTCGCTGAACAGCTTGAAGGCATTGAGTCCTGTAACCTCCGCGAAGCTCTGCACCTCGGCGGTCTTAGGCTTGCACGGACAGTCCGGAAGGGTGAGCGCGTAGATGCACAGCACGAGGCTCAGTCCGCCGGAGACGAGGAACTGGTTGCAGCTGTGCTGGAACTGCACCCCGTCCGCTCCCTTGATGAAATTGACGAAGAGCATGGTGCAGATGAAGCCGACAGTACCGAACACGCGGATAGGAGGGAAGGCCTTGACCGGGTCCTTGCCTGCCTTCTCCAAGGCATTATATGCCACCGAATTGGAGATGGCGATGGTCGGCATGAAGAACGCCACGCTGAGGGCATAGAGCGCATAGAAGACTCCGAATTCGATTCCCGCACCGGCGGATTTGGCATAGAGACCGGCACCGAGCATAAAAAGTCCGGCAAGTCCCTGACACAGGCTGAGAACCTTCTGAGCCGGAATCCACTTGTCGGCGACTATTCCCATCAGAGCGGGCATAAAGATGGAGACGAAGCCCTGTGTGGCAAAGAAAAGCCAGATTTGAGGGCCGAATCCCGACTTCGCAAGAAAACTTCCCATCGAGGTGAGGTATGCTCCCCACACCGCGAACTCGAGGAAGTTCATAACTATCAGCTTAAGGCTGACTTTTGAATCATTCATTTCCTTTAAGATTTGTTTCAGGGCATAAAATTAGCAAATCCTAAGTAAGCGACAAAAAATATGTTGCCGCAGTTTTGGCAAAGCGGAGCTTTTTGGGAATTACTTGGCGCCTGCCAAAAAACAACTTAGTAATGCTGAAAAAATAAGTTGGTAAAGTTTTGTGAAGGATTTTCGCAGATAAATTTTTTTAGGAATTACTTATCTTTGCAGGATAAACGGATTTGAGATGAAATTCACGGAAACCGCCTCTGACCATATCTCCGGCGCAAGATGCGGAGTGCTTGAGACAGACCACGGCGTCATACATACCCCGATTTTCATGCCTGTCGGAACCGTGGGTTCCGTCAAGGGGGTCTATCACCGGGACCTTAAGGAAGACATAGGAGCGGAAATCATACTGGGCAACACCTACCACCTCTACCTGCGCCCCGGGCTTGACACGCTCAGGGCGGCGGGGGGACTTCACCGCTTCGAGAACTGGGACCGTCCGATACTCACGGACAGCGGCGGATTCCAGGTCTTCTCCCTCACGCAGATCCGCAAGCTGACCCCGGAGGGATGCACCTTCCGAAGCCATATCGACGGTTCGAAACACAGCTTCACCCCGGAGAACAACGTTGACACGCAGCGCATCATCGGAGCGGACATTATGATGGCCCTCGACGAATGCTGCCCCGGAGACGCGGACCGCGAATATGCCCGCAAGAGCCTGAACCTCACGAAAGACTGGCTCGAAAGATACGCCCGGAAGTTCAAGGAGACGGAGCCTCTCTACGGCTACTCCCAGACTTTCTTCCCCATCATCCAGGGCTGCACGTATCCGGACCTGAGGGTGGAGGCCGCGGAACACGCGCTGGAATTCTCCGAAGTCGGCATAGCCATAGGCGGCCTTGCGGTAGGCGAACCGACGGAGACGATGTATGAAATCCTGGAGACCCTCAATCCGGTGATTCCGCGGGACAAGGCCCGGTATCTGATGGGAGTGGGAACTCCGGTCAATATACTCGAAGGGATAGCGAGAGGGGTGGATATGTTCGACTGCGTGATGCCGACCCGCAACGGGCGCAACGGGATGCTCTTCACCTGGAACGGAATAATGAATATGCGCAACGCGAAGTGGGCGCAGGACTTCTCCGAACTCGATCCGGACGGGGCTTCCTTCGTGGACCATACGTATACCAAGGCCTATCTCCACCACCTCTTCATCGCCGGTGAGATGTTCGCGGCAATGCTGGCAAGCGAACACAACCTCGCGTTCTACCTCTCTCTCGTCAGGGAAGCCCGCAGGCATATAGAAGCGGGGGATTTCAGCCACTGGAAAGAAGCGACAGTCAAACGAATAGGTTCAAGACTATGAACTTCCCCACAATCAAGAAGATAGACCTCTACATCTCGAAGAAGTTCATCCTCTCCTTCTTTATGTCGCTGCTGCTCATCATCGGCATCGTCATCATTTTCGACATTTCGGAGAAGATTGAGTATTTCGTCAAGAACAAGGCCCCGCTGGAGTCGATCATATTCGACTATTATCTCAATTTCATCCCATATTTCGTAAATATGTTCTCTCCGCTCTTCGTGTTCATCACGGTGATATTCTTCACCTCGAGGATGGCCGCGAACTCGGAGATCATCGCCATATTGTCCGGAGGTATCAGCTACCGCAGGATGCTCGTGCCATATCTTGTCTCCGCCTCTCTGATCACGCTGCTCTCGCTCGGGCTGAACTTTTATGTCATACCCAGATCCAACGCGACGCGGGTGGAGTTCGAGAGCAAATATATAAAACGGCACAACAATCTGAATCTCAAGAATATACACTACCAGATAGCACCCGGACAGTTCGTCTATATCGAGTCGTTCAGCCGCTGGAACAAGACGGCGTACAAGTTCACCATCGAAAATATCGAAGGGAACCGCCTGACGCGCAAGGTAAGCGCGGAGAGCGCCGCCTGGGACAGCACCTCGGGAGGCTGGAAGATGCGCAGAGTCTTCACCCGGGACTATTCCGCCGGGCTTGAAGACCGCATCAGCTACAAGGAGAGAGTCGACACGGTAATCGCCCTCAAGCTCAAGGACCTCTTCAACAACGAGAAGACGGTGGAGACCCTCAGCATGAAACAGCTCAACGAACTGATAGCCACCCAGAAGATGAGAGGGGACGCCAACGTGATGTATGCGCTGATCGAGCAGAACCGACGGTGGGCGATGCCGTTCTCGGCCATCATACTCACCATCATAGGGGTGACCCTGTCCTCGAAAAAGAAGCGCGGAGGCATAGGCTGGAACATAGGCGTAGGCATAGCGCTCGCGTTTTCCTACATCCTGTTCCTGCGATTCAGCGAGATGTTCGTATATACCGACACGCTTCCGCCGGGAATCGCCCTCTGGATTCCGAACCTGCTCTTCGCCGTCATCGCGGTGTTCCTGTACAAACTTGCTCCGAAATAGAAGATATGAAAGTCAAAATCATCAACAGAAGTCTCAATCCGCTGCCCGAATACGCGACCCCGCTCGCAGCGGGAATGGATGTCAGGGCCGACAACGCCGAGCCGATAAAGCTGAAGCCCCTCGAAAGGGCGCTGGTGCCGACGGGGCTGTATCTGGAGATACCTGCCGGTTATGAAGTGCAGGTGCGTCCCCGGAGCGGACTCGCGATAAAGAAGGGAATTACCGTACTCAATTCTCCGGGGACGGTGGATGCCGACTACCGGGGCGAACTGCGGGTGATTCTCGTCAATCTCGGCAATGAGGACTTCATCGTCGAGAGAGGGGAGAGAATCGCGCAGATTGTGCTTGCCGCACACGGGAGAATGGAGTGGGAGGAAGTGGAGACGCTGGAAGAGACCCTCAGAGGCGAGGGTGGCTTCGGCAGCACTGGAACCAAGTGATTATGACCATAGAAGAACTATACGGGAAGTACTGCGAGTGCGGCTATAGGGTCACCACCGACAGCCGCAGCATCAGCGGAGGGGAAATATTCTTCGCGCTGAAAGGGGAGAATTTCGACGGCAACGACTATGCGCTCTCCGCTCTTGACAAGGGGGCGGCTATGGCGGTCGCGGACAATGCATCCCTGCCCGGAAGGGATGGACTTGTCATAGTCGACGACAGCTTCAGGACTCTCCGGGAGCTTGCCCTGTGGCACAGGACGCACGTCTGCGGAGGCAGTCTGCCGGTGATCGGCCTTACCGGCACCAACGGCAAGACGACCACCAAGAACCTCATCCGTGAAGTGCTTTCCCGAAAATACCGTGTCACGGCCACTGAAGGCAATCTCAACAACGACATAGGAGTGCCGCTCTCTCTGCTCAAAATCACTCCGCAGACTCAGATTGCCGTCATAGAGATGGGAGCGAGCCACCCTGACGACATAGCGAAACTGGTGAAGATATGCCGCCCCGACTATGGACTCATCACCAACGTCGGAAGGGCGCATCTGCTCGGATTCGGGTCTTTCGAGGGCGTGAAGAAGGCCAAGGGAGAGCTTTACCGCTGGCTCGGGAAGAATGAAGCATCGCTGCTTTTCCTTAACGAGGACGACCCGGACCTCAGGGAAATGGCCTACGCGGAGTCCTGCCACATATTCGGCTACGGACTTGAATATCAGGGCGCTGAGATTCTGCCGTGCAGCCCGGAGGCCCCGTTCCTCAGGATGAGACTGGACGGAGAGACCATCGACACCAATCTTGTCGGAAGCTACAACGCCGCCAACGTCCTCGCAGCGATCGCCGTCGGCGACCGTTTCGGAGTCCCGCGCAGGGAGGCGCTGGAAGCCGTCGCTTCCTTCGTCCCGTCCAACAGCCGCTCGCAGCTGATGCACACCGCGCACAACACCCTCATCGTGGACGCCTACAACGCCAACCCGTCCTCTATGGCTGCCTCCCTCGACAACTTTTCGGCGATGCTCTCCGAACATAAGACGGTGATGCTCGGTGACATGCGCGAACTGGGAGAGGATTCGCTCGAAGAACACCGCAAGATAGTCCGCACTCTCAAGGGCGAAGGCTTCGAAGTATATCTGGTCGGGGACGAATTCCGCAAGGCCCTCGAAGCCGAAGGGGGAGCGGAAGGATGGCTTCGGTTCGCGGATTCGGAACAGCTCGCGCAATACCTTGGGCAGCATCCCCTCGAAGGGAGAACGATCCTCATCAAAGGCTCCAGGAGCATAGGGATGGAGAAGGCCATAGCGGAACTCTGACGATTCAGCGCCGACATCCATACGACGAAAAAAGTCCGCAATGGGTTTCCCCTTGCGGACTTTTCCATATCGACCCGTCTCCCTATCCGAGAAGCTGCGGAAGGAAAGTGCTGAAAATCAGCACTGCGAGGCCGCAGAGCAGGACAACGACAGTCTTGCGGGAGCAGCCTTTCCACTCCTTGAGGATAATACCCCAGACATTGGAGAACGTCACGTTGAGAGCCATAAGTATGCACCAGCTGAAGGTGATGAGGACAGGGAAGTCCACGAGGAAGCCCTTGCCGAGACTCAGCCCGAAGAACTGGCTGTACCAGAGCAGACCCGCAAGTGCGCAGAAGAGGATATTGTTGCCCCAGAGCGAAGTTTCGCGGTAATCGCCGAAAGTGCGGTTCTTGCTGTTCTGATAGAGACAGTATATCGCGTTGGTCACAAATCCTCCCACCGTCACAAGCAGGGTGGCCGGAAGCGTGGCGAAGATGTCCTTCGTCTCCGCCCAGCGGAGCGGAGCGCCGAAACTGAGTCCGATGTTGAAGCAGGCGCTCATAAAGCCGCAGAGCAGCGCCACGATTATGCCTTTGCCGAAGTTGAAGTCCTTGACGGCTTCCTTCTTGGCTTCTTCGGACAGCGAGGCGGACTTCATCCCGCCGGCGATGCCGATGATGGCGATGCCGACAAGAGTCACGATCACGCCGATCCATATGGCGGAAGTCAGCGTCGCAGCCTGGCCGGTGAACACCGGTCCGAGGATGGCTCCGAGTCCGGCGCAGGTGCCGAGCGCGATGCTCTGGCCGAGGGCGACTCCGAGATAGCGCATCGACAATCCGAATGTCAGACCGCCGACACCCCAAAGCACGCCGAAGAGTATCGTGAGAAGGCTTTCCTTAGGATACTGGGCGTATATCTCGAAGAGACCGTGTCCGGAAGGTACGGCGAGCAGGGCGCCGAGCAGCGGGAACACCAGCCACGCGAAAACGCCCTGTATCAGCCAATAACTCTCCCAGCTCCACTTCCGTATCTTGTTGATAGGCACATAGCAGCTTGACTGGCAGAACGCCCCCACCGCTATGATCAACAGTCCCAGAAAGATAGAGGAGTGCATAGAACCTATCTCTTAGAGGTGACTTCCTTCTCGTACTGCTCGATGACAGGGATGACCTCGTTGCCGACAGGGACATTGTTCCTGACGCAGAACTCGTCATAGACGGCGTTCCAAGGCATCGTCTTGCCCTCTTCGATAAGCTGGAGCACTTCGAAGGTGCGGCCTTCGAGCTCGTACTTGCCTATCATCTCCTTCGGCTCGAGCAGAGCCTTGATCATGCACTTCTGAGCTGAACGGGCTCCGATGACGTAGGCTCCGATGCGGTTGATGGAACCGTCGAAGAAGTCGAGTCCGTAGTGTACGCGGTCGAGAGCGTCGGCGCGTACGATCTCGGAGAAGAGGTCCTGGGTGTTGTCATCCATGATGGTCACGTGGTCGGAGTCCCATCTGATAGGACGGCTGACGTGGAGCATAAGCTCAGGCACGAACTGGAGTACGGCGGAAACCTTGTCCGCAGGACTCTCCGTCGGGTGGTAGTGACCGGTGTCGATGGTGAGGATCTTGCCGTTCTTGGCAGCGTATGCGGTATAGAAGTCGTGTGAACCTACGGTGAAGCTTTCAAGTCCGATGCCGAACACCTTGCCCTCGATGCAGTCCTTCATATTGTCGTACTTCTTCGCGAAGATCTCGTCGAGAGACTCCTTGAGGAGCTTGCGATAGAGGTAGTGGTTGACAGATACGTCCTTGCAGCCGTCGTGCACCCATACGTTCATAATACAAGGGTCGCCCTGGGCCTTTCCCATAGCCTCCGCAATCTCGCGGCAGCGCTTGGTATGCTCGATCCAGAAGTCGCGTATGCCCTTGTCAGGGTTGGAGAGCGAGAGGTTGCCGCTCTTAGGGTGGGAGAATGAGGTGGAGTTGAAGTCGAGCTTGGTGTCGTTTGCCTTGCCCCAGTCGATCCAGCTCTTGAAATAATCTACGCTCACCTCGTCACGGTCTACGACCTTGCCCTGGAAATCTCCGTAAATCTCGTGGAGATTGAGACGGTGGTTGCCCGGGATGATGCTCTTGGCCTTGAGGACGTCCGCACGGAGTTCATCGATATTGCGTGCGGCTCCCGGATAGTTGCCCGTGGACTGGATGCCTCCGGAGAGGGATCCTGCCTGCACCTCGAATCCCTTGACGTCATCTGCCTGCCAGCAGTGGAGGGAGAGGTGGAAATCCTGCATCTGTGAGAGTACCTTTTCGGTGTCCACGCCGAGAGCGGCATAACGCTCCTTGGCGATGGCGTAAGCTTTGTTTACTGATTCTTTCATCGTGGTGTGTGAATTATTGTTTTGTTGGTTGAAATTCTTTGAGTTCCACCGATGCGGCGACGATGCGGCGCATCTCCGGCAGAGACTTGACGAGCCCTTCGGCCCTGATCTGAAGCAGCACATTGCCCAAAGCCGTACCTTCGGTCGGCCCGCAGATGACAGGCATATGGAGCGCGTCAGCCGTAAACTGCATCAGATATGGGTTGAGAGAGCCGCCGCCTATCACGTGCAGGCACTTGATCTTGTTCGGCGACATCGACCGGAGGATGTCGATGATGGCGGTATAGCGGTGCGCAAGGCTCTTGTAGATACATCTTATATACTCCGCAGGAGTCCTCGGGGCTATCTGCCCGGTGCGTTCGCAGTAATCCCTGATTGCCGCGGCCATAGAGACCGGGTGGGCGAACGACGGGTCGTCCGGGTTGATGATGGAATCGAAAGTCGTGGTCTGGCAGAGAGCGGTCAGAGGGCCTATCTCGGTCGGCACGTCCTTGAATTCCGGCCTGCACTGCTCGAAGAGCCAGAGACCGCAGATATTCTTGAGGAAACGGGTCGTGCCGTCGATGCCGCCCTCGTTGGTGAAGTTCTGTCTGTAGCTCTCGTCCGTGATGATCGGGGACGGGGACTCAATGCCCATAAGAGACCAGGTTCCGCAGCTCAGGTAGGCGTATTCGCTGTCCTTTGCCGGGACCGCCGCCACTGCGGAAGCCGTGTCGTGTCCGGCCACTGCAACCACCTTCACGTCCTCGCCGATGCCGGTGACTTTCCTCACCTGCCCGGAGAGAGGGCCGATGACCGTACCCGGCTGGGTGAGTTCTCCGAACTGATCGCGTCTGAGACCTATGCTCATCAGAAGTTCCCTGTCGAGGTCGCCCGTGACAGGATTGAGCAGCTGTGAGGTGGAGGCTACGGTATATTCGCAGATGGCCTTGCCCGTAAGCATATAGGTCAGCGCGTCAGGGATGAAGAGTATCTTGTCGGCGTTTTCCAGAGCGGTGCAGCCGTTGTGACGCAGGGTGTCGAGCTGGAAGAGGGAGTTGAACTCCATGAACTGGATGCCGGTACGCTCATAGACTTCACGCTTGTCGTGCATCTTCATATAGCGTTCGATGGCTCCGTCGGTATGCGGGTCACGGTAGCAGTACGGCAGGCCGAGAAGCTGTCCGTCCTTGCCGAAGAAGGCGAAGTCGCAGCCCCAGGTGTCTATACCTATCGAGTCGATGGCTATCTTCTCTTCGACCGTCTTCCTGATGGCCGAGACTATCTCGTTGTAAAGGGCCGGAAGGTCCCAGAAAAGATGTCCCCCAAGAGGGACCATCGGGTTTTTGAAGCGGGTAAGCTCCCGCATATCAAGCTTTTTGCCGTCATAGGAGGCGATTATCGTCCTTCCGCTGGTGGCTCCGAGATCTACCGCAAGGTAATTTTTAATGGGCATAATGGTTATAAATTATGTTATCTGTGTATCTTGACAAAGGTACTTTTTTTTCGTCATATATACATCATCCGTGCCGAAAAATCTTCACGCCGGAGCCATACTGTCACAGCTTCCATCTATATTGGAGGCTCAGGCGGGTCCTGCCCTCTTTGGGGGCGGGGTTCCAGGGATAATCGACGGTTTCCGCACGCAGCCAGAGGGAGTGCCACCGGCTCAGGTGCCAGACAAGGTACAGCGAGGCGTTCCAGCCCCTGCCGTAATAAGCCGGGACGTTGAAACTCCCCGGTGCGTCCCTTTCATAGGCATAGATGCGGTCATCCCAATTGTCTACCCTGAAGAGGCCGCCGCGCAGCCACAGCTGGAATTTCTCTACAGAGTATGCACCCTCCAGGTATCCAAGACAGGCGAAAGCCTTGCACCACAGGGCATTGAACCTGCCGGCAAGGATCCATTCCCCTCTCTGCAGCGATAGATCCGCCCTCACATCGCTCCTCAGCGGACTTATGTCTGCAGGTCGCAGTCGCGCGGCGAAGCGAAGAGAAGGCCTTATGGCGAGAGAATCCTGTCCGGCAAGGTCCCTGCGAAGCAGCAGGAGCAGCTTGTGCTGGGATTGGGACTTGTCGCGCCGGAGAGCCATATCCGCCGTCAGCACACATGAGGGAGTGTCCATCCCGAGAGCGACTCCACTGTATTTGTTGATACTCCTGTCAAACCAGCGCGCCTGAATCGTGAACTTCCGCCCGTACTGTGGGACCCACAACGCCCCGGCGAGCGCCGAAAACTCACCCGCGTAGCTGCAGGCAGTCTCCCCGAAAAGGCTCGTCCCCGGCAGCGAAACCCTCCAGTCGAGGGAAGCCGCACTCATCGTAGCCGTCATCCCCAGAGTGGAGTACCTTCCAAGACGGCTGAGATTGACTATTCCTCCATTTCCCCGCATATCCCAGGCAGTGCTGAGCGTATATCGTCCGAGCCGCCAGTCGGCACCGGCTCCGCACAGTTCAGCCCCGGCCGCCCCAGTGGGAGAAATCCCGCTCGGGTTGCGGTAAAACGATGCAGCTGAGGAATATCCGCTCAGCGAGAATCCGCTCCAGCTCACCAGCCCCTGCCCGAAACGGGCGTTGAAGCAACCCGCCACCACCTTGCCGAGGTGCCCTCTGCCGTAGATGGCGGCGCTGACTGTCCCAAGGCCAATCTCCGGTTTCGAATACGTGGTGCGGGATGTCCATTTGAGTTCCGCCGTTTCTCCCAGCGAAGCCTCGCACCTGAGGCTTCCGGCATATTTCTGAAACTCCTCCGTAGCCCCTCTGAGCGTAATGCCGCCCCTCAGATCCGAAGAGCGGCGGCTTCCGGGCGGAGAGGAACTGTCCAGGCGGACGAAGAACGAGAGCGCCTCGGCAAGGGCGGGGGAGAACCCGTCGACAAGGCCGAGTTCGGCAAAGGAAAGGATGTCACCGGACTCCCTCCTGTATTCCAGCAGGGAGGCGAGCTGAAAGGGGGAGAAAAGCCCGCTGGAACGCAGTCTGCTCTCACCCGCAAGATTAAGATTAAGCGGATGCAGCACAAAATCATGATAGCGTTGCACTTCATCATCGGAGAGTTCCTCCACGCAGGAAGCCCCGCAGAGAGTCAGCATTGCCTGCTGAAAATCCGCCGGCCCGAGAAGGGCGGCAATCAAAAGAAGCGATTTCATAGTCTTCACGTTTAAAGTCCGTCAAACTTACAAAAAAATAAGTAAATTAGCACCTCAATTCATGCTTATGTCAGAAAAGATAACCTTGCAAGACAAGACGTTCAAGCCGTTCATCCGCAATGAGCGGATATTGAAGGCCATAGATGAAGTGGCCGCAAGGATCAACGGCGACTTCAACGGCTGCACGGACGTCCCGGTCGTACTCTGCGTCCTCAACGGGGCCATACCTTTCACCGGGGAGCTTCTCCAAAGACTTGACTTCGACTGCCAGCTCGTCTCTATCAAGCTGTCCTCGTATCAGGGCACGAAATCCACCGGCACGGTGCTCAACGTGATGGGGCTTACCTCGGACGTCACGGGGCGCAGGATAATCATCTGCGAGGACATCGTGGACACGGGCAACACCATCGTCGCCCTCAAGGAGATGCTCCTCAGCAAGGGGGCTGCGGACGTCAGGATCTGCACCCTGCTCCTGAAGCCGGAAGTATATGACAAGCACGAGAAGATAGACTACGTGGGGATGGAGATCCCCAACGCCTTCATCGTAGGCTTCGGACTCGACTACAACGAACTTGGACGCAACTCGAAAGATATTTACGTCATAGACGAAAACAAGATGAAATACTACATTCTTTTTGGCCCTCCGGGGGCCGGCAAAGGCACACACGCCGGAGCCATCGCGGAGAAGTACAATCTCAAGCACATTTCGACCGGAGAGCTGCTCCGCGCCGAGATTGCAGCCGGCACAGAGCTAGGTAAACAGGCGAAAGCCCTCATCGATGCGGGCTCCCTCGTACCTGACGAAGTGGTCGAGGGGATGATCGAGTCGGCTTTCGACAACATCAAGGGAGTCGACGGCTTCCTGCTCGACGGCTTCCCGAGGAACATCGCCCAGGCCGAGGATCTCGACAAGATTCTCGAGAAGAGGGGAGAGAGCGTGAGCGCTGTCGTGTCCCTTATGATTTCCGACGATCTCATCCGCGAGCGCATCAAGCACAGGGCCGCCATCGAGGGGCGCGCCGATGACGCGTCAGATGCCACCATCACGAACCGCATCAAGACCTACCACGCTCAGACAGAACCCCTTATCGACTACTATAAGAAAGCGGGCAAATACTATGAGTGCGACGGAGGTTCCGGCACCATCGACGAGAACCGCCGCAGGGTGCTCGCCCTCATCGAGAGCATAGGCTGACAGCACAGGGCCGGGAAAGGGCACCGCGTCACTTTTCTTCTGTCTCCTGCCGCCGCTCCGCGTCAAGTTCCCCGGAGCCGAACGCAGCGAACGGTGCGAATTGGGCCGCGCGCTCCTTCATGCTCATCCTGGGATGTCTCTGAGATGACGGATGCTCCATCGCGATGATTTCATCGTATTTGTGAGTGTCCGTCATCCTTTGTGCCCTCCCACTTGAAGATTCCTCTCCTTCATCGTCGCCCCCTCCTCGAAGTTCAGCCCCTTGAGTATGGCGTTCTTCCCGAATTTTCTCTTTATTTCGAGTACCGCTTCCTGCCGGCGGCGTTCCCGGCTGTCCTCTTCCTGTTGATTCTCATCGAAGAGGCTCAGCTGGACGGCGCTTGCCTTGGATTCGTCCACAGTATTGTTGGCGACCAGGTATATCCTGCGCACAAGCAGGTCCTTGTCGGTGATTTTGTCGAAGAGGGAGGCCGCCGCCTTGGATATGACCGCGCCGGAGGAGGTCTGTCTGGGGAGGTTTATCGATCCGTGCGATGACTTTGGCACCTGACGGCCGTACCTGTCCGTTTCCACGGGACCGTGATAACTGTCCCTCCTGCGGGAGTCCGTGAGATTCTCAATGTCGTAGCACACCGTAAGGACAATCTGGTCGCATACGAGATGTTTTGAGACGAGTTCAAGCGAGAGCGCGTCGGCCATCTCCCTCACGATGACTCCGGCTTTGGCGAAGTCGTATGCGCAGGAGAGCACCTGGCCCGAGCTGATGCTCTTGACGGGTGCTTTGTATCGCTTGATGTCCCCGACCGTGCAGGGTTCCCAGCCCCAGGCATGGTCGATGAGAAGTTCTGCGTTGACCCCGAAGAGTTTGTAGAGAATCTCTTCGCTACGCACTGAGCACAGCGCCACGTCTCCGAGCGTGAACATCGAATTCGATTCGAGCCTGCTTGCGATTCCGGGACCTATCCGCCAGAAGTCGGTCAGCGGACGGTGGTTCCAATATTTCTGCCGGAAGGTCATCTCGTCAAGTTCGGCTATTCTCACCCCGTCCTTGTCGGCGGGGGAGTGCTTGGCTTCGATGTCCATGGCCACCTTGGCGAGGAAGAGGTTCGTCCCTATGCCCGCCGTGGCTGTGATACCTGTCCGGGCGAGCACGTCACGTATCATCCGCATCGCAAGCTCGTGCGCGGTGCACTTGTATGATGAGAGGTATCCCGTCACGTCCGCGAAGATTTCATCTATGGAATAGGGGAATATGTCCTCGGCGGCGACGTGTCTGAGGTAGATGTCGTAGATCCGGGAGCTGACCTCCATATATCTGCGCATTCTCGGCGGCGCTATGATGAAATCGACCTTCTCTCCGGTCCTGCGCCAGATTTCCTGAAGTTTCTGTCTGACTTCGAAAAGCCTTGCACGTCCGCCTATGCCGTAGGCCTTGAGGGCGGGGGTGACGGCGAGGCAGATTGTCTTGTCGGTACGCGACTCATCGGCGACCACAAGCCTGGCGGACAAAGGGTCAAGCCCCCTGTCCACGCACTCGACCGAAGCGTAGAACGACTTCAGGTCTATCGCTATGCATTTTCTCTCTGTCGCTTTTTCTCCCACGGTATAGCTGCTTTCGGCGCACCCGGCCTCCATTGCTGATGCGCAGGACAAATTTAAGGAAAAACTCCCACTTTCTTCCTTCCCCGTCATTGCCGGCTTGCACTCCCCGTCATTGCCGGCTTGACCGGCAATCTCCCTCCTTCTCCGTCATTGCCGGCCCCGACCGGCAATCTCCCTCCTTCCCCGTCATTGCCGGCTTGACCGGCAATCTGCCCTGCCGGCAGTATGGGATGCCCGATCAGGTCGGGCATGACGAGAAGGGGTCGGGCATGACGGGGAGGGGTTGGGCAGGACGGAAACCGTCATTGCAAAAACGAGCTTGATTCGATATGGTTATAATTTACTATATTTGCTCCAAAGTTAAATAAATTATCGATATGGCAGAAGATTTGAACAGGATTAAAGTTGTTCTTGTGGAGCAGAAGAGAACAGGGAAGTGGTTGGCTGAACAACTTGGCAAAAGCACCTGTACTGTGAGCAAATGGTGTTCTAATGCTACTCAACCTGATATTCATACATTCAATCAGATAGCCAATCTTTTGGAGGTTGATGTCAAGGATTTGCTCGTAAGCAATATAAAGTAGGATTATGGCAGCTATTAATGATTTGATAAGCAGGGTATCTGACCCCGGGCTCAGGTCTCTGCTTGAGCAGGAGGCGAAAAGGCTCTCAAACAAGAAATCGTTCGGGCTTGTCTATGAAAGAC
>CAVIJA010000025.1:0-26440 GCA_963643135.1 Alloprevotella sp.
GCGGCTGTTCGTCATCGTGCCCGCAAAATGGATCAAATCCGGACGGCGCAACGTACTCAACCTCTATACCAAGCGACGGATCTATCTGGAACTCGCCTGCTGAGGCCAACGACAGCGACATATCTCTCTGCAAACAGCCGCCCGGGACACCCAAGGCGGTGCCGCCGCATGTGACACACTTGCGAAAGTCACAATTTGAGACATAATAGAGGGAGCCGGAAGCCCTTTCGAGAGGCGACAATGGCCAAGCAGGGATGAAAAATGGGCGGACCTGGCCGTCAATAGACCGGATCTGGCAAAAAAGCTTTGCTTTTTGCGGAATTCAGGAAAAATCAACCTGGCACTTTCACCAAACTTCAGTCTCGTTTGCCTGTCAGGCTGACTATTCGGATGGCGTTCGGGTTTTAAAAAAATAAGTACCTTTGCCGACTGATATGTTGGGAACAATAGTAAATACCGCCACCATAATCGTCGGCACGATAGTCGGCACGGCTCTTCACCGCGGCCTTGACGAGCGCTACCGCCGCGTTCTCTACGACGGCTTGGGACTGGCCTCCATCGCCATCGGCCTCAACGCGACAATCTCACACATGCACGATAGCCAGTACCCGGTGCTTTTCATCATAGCCATTGCGCTGGGAGGCGTGGTGGGGACGGCCCTCGACATCGACGGACGTTTCCGCGGCCTGATAGAACGCCGCACCTCCGGGCGTGTCAAGGAAGGCGGGAAAGCTGCCACCCCGCTTGCGGACGGACTTATCACCGCGATGCTGCTCTACTGCGTCGGCCCCCTTTCCATGCTCGGTCCGGTGATGAGCGCCCTCAAAGGCGACAACACGCTGCTCTTCACCAATGCCACTCTGGATCTCGTCTCCGCAATAGTTTTTGCCTCCACCTACGGCATCGGGATGCTGCTGACAGCCCCGGTGCTCTTCCTGTGGCAGGGGATGTTCTACATGGTGGCCTTGCTGTCGAGCCAAGCCGTGAGCGACTCCATGATGAACGAACTGCTCATCGTAGGAGGCCTTCTCATCATGGGCAGCGGCCTGTCGCTGCTCAAGCTCAAGGACTGTAAGACTCTGAACCTGTTACCCTCCCTTCTGGTGCCCGTGCTGTGGTTCGCGTTGAAAGCCCTTTTCGCATGAAACAACCCGTCACTTCCGCTTGTTCCCGGGCAAGAAAAGGATAAATCATTACATTTATGATAGGGCAGGAAATAGAGCGTAAGTTTCTGGTCTGCGGCGACTTCAAGGCCGAGGCCACAGGGGCTGTGCGCATTACGCAGGGGTATATCTGTTCGGCTTCGGGGAAGACCGTGCGCATCCGGATCAAGGGGGACAAGGGCTACATCACCATCAAGGGCCCGAGCAGCCGCAGCGGAGCAGGCCGCTTCGAGTGGGAGATGGAAATTCCCGTCGAGGAGGCGCGCGAGCTGCTGAGACTCTGCGAAACCGGACTCATCGACAAGACCCGCTATCTCGTGCCCAAGGGCAGGCACACCTTCGAGGTGGACGAATTCTACGGCGACAACGACGGACTGACCGTCGCGGAGGTCGAACTCGGCTCGGAGGACGAGGAGTTCGAGCGCCCCTCATGGCTCTCCACGGAGGTCACCGGCGAGAGACGCTACTACAACTCCGCCCTCACGAAAAACCCCTACAAGAACTGGAAATAACCGCCCTGGCGATTGCCGCTACTGCTTGGCTTGCCTTAAAGCCTGCATCAGCAGGCCGGCGCGGTCGCGGGACTTTTGCTTGCAAAAGTCGGAAAGCGACTCAAGCGACGCAGGGGTTTGGGACGGCAGTCCCAATAAAAAAAAGGAGAGGCTCCTGGTTGCCCCTCCTTTTAAACACAAAATTATTAACCGCTAATACCCAGGAAGTCTAAGATTAGGGACTGCCGTTCATGCGAAACCGGAACGACGCTCAACAAATTACCACAATGACAAAGCACCGGGCCGGTCTCAAAATATAATTTCGGTCAGAAGGAACAGCCGTCGCTGCGAAAGTAGATATCTCACCGGAAAATTTGGTATATTTGCATATCCAAAAGGTGGAAAATCGTCCGAAGATGACCAAAAGAACCGTTCTATTCCTATTCTTAACCCTGGCGGCAGCCCTGGCTTCCGCCGCTCCACCGAGATACCAATATACCTATTACACCAAGCACAGCGGCCTCAACAGGGCTATGATCGAGGCCGTCGCCCAGGACGGGAACGGCTGCCTGTGGCTGGCCTCGTGGTCGGGGCTGTTCCGCTATGACGGCAGAAGATTCACCTGCTACAAGGTCGGACAGACCGGCAGAGGGGGCGGCAAGGCGTCCGGAGAAGACAGCAAGACTGGTGGAAGGGGCGGGAAAGGCGGCGGAGAGACCATCAGGACGGGCGAAGGCGGCAGGCAGGCAGGCAACAGATTCGACCGGGTATATGCGGACGCGTTCGGACAGCTCTGGGTGCGGGCCTACGACAATACCCTCTACAGATTCGACCTCCGCAGGGAAAGCTTCGAGAGAGCCGGCTGCGAAGCGGGAGTCGCAGACATCTTCCGGCTGACCCCGGACGATTTCCGCCTCCTCACGACTGACAATACGATTCTGACGGTACGTTATTCCGATATGGGCCGGAAGTACGAGCTGCGGGAATATATGAAGCTCGACCCCGGCGTCACGGTCACCGACATCCGCAAGGATGCCGATGACAACGTATGGGTGCTCACGGACAGGACTCTGTTCAGGAACTGCGAGCCTGTCAGCAGCCGTCCCGCATTCTGCTATGAGGAGGCTGACGGGTCCGTCTATATAGGGAGCGAGGACGGGCTGATCGTAGAGTTCATCAACGGGCGCGTCCTTGAAATAGATACGCGCAGCGGGCGGAACATCAAGATGATATGCAAGGTCTCCGAAGCTCCGGAGTTCCTCATAGGCTCTGCGGAGGACGGGCTCAGTTTCATCAGCTTCAGCGACTGGGGGCTCTCCCCCGTCGGTGGAAACGCCTATTTCGAGGCGGAGCCGAGAAGCCTCAAGGACGGCAACGGCAACATCTGGATATACTCCCCGGGCGGCGGCATAGGCATATTCGATGCGGAGACGCGCAGTATAGAGCCGTTCTACTGCGGCGAGAGCGACGCCTCGGTATGGGATGCCGAATCGAACATCCGCTGCGCCTTCATCGACAGGCAGAACAACATATGGATAGCCGGCAACAAGGGAGGAGTCGGCAAGGCGGTACTGACAGAATACAAGTTCAGCCTGGTGCCGATGGGCGGCGACGCCTCCTCCACCGCAGGCAACAGCGTACGCGCCCTGATGCAGAGAGGCGACGGTGTCATCTGCGCGGGGACGAAGGACGGCAAGGTGCATCTATTCGACAGGAATCTGCGGCTTCTGACACGATGGGATGTCGGAGAACAGGTCTATGCGCTTTCTGAAGATGGAAACGGACGGATATGGGCCGGGACAAAGGGCAAGGGAGCCGTGGAAAACACTTCCGCGGGCAGCGGCGGCACCCTCCCGTTCAGACCGAGGTCATATAGGGAAACGGACGGCCCGCGCTCCACGACGGCGGATCTCGTCTATTGCGTCAGGCCTGACCGCAACGGCAGAGTGTGGATTGCCTCGTTCGACGGGCGTCTCTCCTTTGTGGACACCGCCGGCGGCAGAAGAAAATACGTCGGAACCGGCGATATGCCGGGATTTCCCAAAGACAACGGTTCGAAGATGAGGTATGTCATTTTCGGCCCTGACGGGAAGATGTACGTCTGCGGCAGGCCCGGACTGTTGTCCTGCGACAATCCCGACGCCGGAGCGGAGTTTCTGCGTTTCGAGAGTTTCAGGAACTTGAGCGAATATGACATCCAGCATATACTCTTCACTTCGGACGGACAGGCGTACGCCTCCACTTTCGGCAACGGATTCCTGCATTTGGACAGCACGGAGAGCGGCAGCGGCTTCAGCGCCCTGACCGTGGCGAACGGTCTGCTGTCCGATTTCGTGATGTCCGCGGTGGAAGACCGTTCGGGAAACATATGGATTGTCACCCACAAGGGCCTCAACAGGCTCAACCCCAAGACCGGTTCGATCATAGGATACTCCTACGACCGCATCGGATACAAGCTCGCCTTCAACGAAGGGGAGCCGCTGCTCGCCAAGACCGGCAGAATCCTTCTGAACACCAGTTCGGGAATCCTGCATTTCAATCCGGAGGAAATCTCGGGCAGCTCCTACGTGCCTAAGGTGTTCGTACGTTCCTGCCACGTGTCCGGCAAGAGGGTCTTCCCGAGCGGCGGGACTCTCAAAATCCACAACGGCGAAAGCGTCACCGTCGATTTTACGGCCGTGGATATGAGCGCCCAGGAAAACATATCCTGCTCCTGGCGCATAGACGGCGGGGAAGGGGCCTGGGCGAGGCTCTCCGACGGCTCCGAAATCAGTCTCGACGGGCTGAAACCCGGCAGGCACGCCCTTGAGATGAGGGCCACCAACGCCGACGGGCTTGACGTGGACAACGCCATCACGCTGATGATTATCGTAAGGCCGAATCCGCTGCTGACGGCAGTCATCGTCCTGCTGGTGCTTTCCGCCGCTTCAGGCCTCACAATAATGAGGCTCAGGCGCAGAAGCGCGCACATCGCCGTACCGGCTGCGGTCATACCTGACGAGGGCGGCGCGGAAGATGCCGGAGAGAGCCTCAGCGGGGACGACCTCCGCTTCAAGAAGGCGTTTCAGGCCTACCTCGAAGAGAATCTCGACAACGGCGAAGTGACCGCCGAGGACATAGCCGCGGCCTTGCACCTCAGCCGTTCAACTCTGTTCGAAAGGTGCAGGACCCTGCTCGGAACGGCCCCTACCGAGTATCTCCGCGAGCTCCGCTTCAAGAAAGCCGGGGAGATGATACGGGAAGGCGGATATTCCATCTCCCAGATTGCCTACAAGACCGGCTTCAACGACGCTCACTACTTCAGCAAGGCCTTCCGCAAGCGCTTCGGCAAAACCCCGACCGAATACCGCAAAACGGCCTCGGATGCCTGAACCTGGGATCCGCTGCTATTTCAGCGGATTCCAGATGTCGGAGCCGGCGTTTTCCATCACCTTGTCGACGGTGTAGGCTGCGGCCTCGGCGGCGCTGAGCCGGTGAGACCAGTTCACGCGTGCGGAAGTGTCCGCGCCGGGGCCGGTGCAGAGGTATTCGGCATAGTAGGCGGTCTTCTCGCGCTCGGGCTTGCTCCAGTTGTGCCAGCCCGCGCCCGTGATATGGGAGCCCAGTTCACATTCGAGATAGACCACGCGCGCATAGTCCCTCCAAGGCCGTCCGAGATACACCTTGTCCACACCCGGGGTGGCGGTGAGACGGCAGCGGTGGAAGACGTAGCCGTATTGCTCCCCCTCGAAGGTGGAGGCGGCGGTGACGTAGCTGTTGCGCTTGGAGCGGATCTCGCAGTTCTCGAACCAGCAGCGGCCCGGGCCAAAGATGAAGTCGGTCGTACCCTCTATCAGGCAGTCCACATAGAGGCTGCGGCAGGTTTGTCCGTTCTCCCCGTAACGGGCGTAGGTATAGATGGTGTCCTGATTGCCTATGATATGGCATCTGCGGAGCAGGATTCTGTCGCCGTTGGTCATAAGGGCCACTGCCTGACCCACTTCTCCGGCGTCGTTGCGTATGCTCAGGTCCTCGAAAGTGACGTCGCTGGCATCTACGAATACGGATGCGCTGCCCCTCGTGCCTATCTCCTGATCCCTGTCGGGCCAGAGCATACGGGCCGAGTTGCTGTAGGTGATGACGGTATTCTCCGCCCCGCAGCCGACAAGCCTCAGATTGCATTTGCTTGCCGGGATGATTATCCTCTCCTCGTACACGCCCGGCTTTATGAGTATGGTCGTCCTTGCGCTCTTGAGATAGTCCGGCACTGCATCGACGGCCTCCTGAACGGTGAGGAAATCTCCCCTGCCGTCCTTGTCCACCACGAAGTCGTAATGCACCAGATGCTTCGCGAGTTCCGGAAGCTTGACGCGTATGGAGTCGCAGACTATGTCGCAGTTGCGGCGCGCGCCACGCGGCGTGGAGTGGGTGTCGTCCTGTCTGCCGTCAGGTATGGCGGGGCAGGTGCCGGCTGCGACCCACATGAAATATTGGCGGGAAGCCTCGTCCCCGGCTGCCTTGATCCAGTCTATCGTGGCCTTCTCCATATCAATCAGCACCGTCCCCGTCTCGGCGGCCACGGCCTTCATCGCGGCAGGATATTCGCCGTGGGTGGTCTCGTCCAGCACCCCGTTTACGAAGCGCCTGCGCGCCACCGGAGTAAGCAGCACCGGAGTGGCCCCCAGCTCACGCGCCGTCCGGATGAAGAGTCTGAGATTGTCCTGATATGCTCCCCACGGAGCGGCATAGACTGAAGGCTTGTTGGATTTCTCGTCATTGTGGGCGAACTCTATGAACAGATAGTCCCCCAGGCGGATGTTGGCCTTGACCTTGTCCCAGAGTCCCTCGTCGATGAAGCTCTTGGTACTGCGGCCGTTCTTGGCATAGTTGATGACCCGCACCGACGGGTCGACGAAATTCTCGAACACCATCCCCCATCCCCTCTCCGGATTGCCCCGGGATATGTTCTTGTCGGCCATCGTGGAGTCGCCGATGGTGTGTATGGTGAATTTGACCGATGATTCCGGGGCCTTCAGGTCGAGGGTAGGACCGGCACCGGACTTTCCGCGCAGCAGCTTCGGGACGCGGGAGGCGGGAAGCACTTCGTATTTGTACGGAATCCTCACCTCCCCCTTGTCGGAAGGGGTGAATTTCTCGCGGAAGACGTTGCCCCGCATCTGCCAGCCTCCGGCATCTTCGGTGGCCTCGAATATGTTCCTGACCCCTTTTTCGAAGTAATTGCCCTCCATCAGCACCTCCGCCCCGATGCAGGCATAGACGGCGTTGGCGTAGTTGCCCGCACAGTCGTAGAGGTTGTTGAGCAGGTGGATGGTCCCCCAGCGGACGGCCGGCATACGGACTTCGCAGCCCTCGCCCCAGATGCAGTAGGCGTAGGTGACGTTGAGATTGTCCACTCCCTGATCGGGACGCTCGCTGCTGGCGATGAGATTGGAAGCCTTGTGGTCATAGGCCTTGTCCGTATATCTGAACACGCACCAGCTCACGGTGATGAAGTCGGAGCGGGAGTTGATGTCGAAGTTGCCGTCAAGCCCGTCGGTGAAGCTGCAATGGTCCACCCAGATGTGCTTCGAACCGTTGGAGATGGTGAGCAGATCCGCCCCGCCGACATCTATCGGGCCGGGGCCCTCGAAGGCGATGTTGCGGATTATGACGTTTTCGCAGGCGTCAAGCCCTATCAGCCCGGCGTTGCGGTAGCCCTCGGACGGATCGGAAGTGTAGTCGATGATGGCCTGGCGGGTGTGCTGCTCGCGTTCTTCGGCGACATAGGCCCCGTTGGAGAGTTTTCCTCCCCCGCCCTGGTCGGACATGGCCTTGACTCCGGTATCATCCAGGAGCTTGCGCAGTTCATCGGTCACGCTGAATGAGGTGCGCAGGGTGGCCCCGTTGACCCCGAGCAGGGTCTTGCCGCTGAGTCCCTTGAATTTCATAAAGGACGAGATGACGAAGTCCCCCCTGGAGCCGTCAAGCACCACTATGTCGTAGTCCTTGAGGGACTTGAGGATATCCTCGCGCATATCGGAGCCGTTGCTCCGGAGAACTATGGTGCGGGAGGCGTCGCCGCCCGTCACTTCGAAAGCGTCCCCGGCGGTAAGAGAGACGGCGGAGGCCCAGCCGAAAGGCCCTTCGTTTACAACAGCTTTGGCACCGGCCGGGAGGAACAGTGCCAAAAGGGCGATTGAAATAAAACTGCGTTTCATCTATTTGTTTTCTTTGTTGACGAACATTATGAGGGTCATCATCCTGTTCATATATTCCTTGGTGGAGATGCACATCTCTCCGGTCTCGCAACGGTACGGGGAGGTGTCGTACTCGTCCCCGACATTGGTGCGGACGTACTTGGTCTCGGTGCTCGGAACTGTGGAGGCCCCGGCCTTGTACGGATTGGAGGTGCTGGTGAGCGGAGTCAGCCAGCAGCCCTCGGCACTGAGAGAGGAGATTATCTCCTTGACCGCACCCTCGCTTACGTCCTGAGGAAGTCTGCTGTAGAATCTCTCAAGAGGCACGAGTTCATCGCAGGCGAGCGGGGAATTCTTGGTGAGTTCCTCCACGGGCGTGGCCATCAGCTCGTCATAAGCCTTGCGGAGGGCCTTGGTATCAACCCAGGAAGCGGAGCTGTAGTGGCCGATGGTGCCGGAGATCTCCTGATTGATGAAGTAATGTCCGTTGTAGGTGTTGGAGCCCTCGCGGTGCACATAGAGCGGACGGCCGTCCTCCGGATCCATAAAGCGCGGTACGAGGAATGCGTCCGGGTTGCCGGTCTTGCGCTCCCACTTGGCTACTTCGGAATCCGGGAGCCTCATCGACTCCAGGAACTCGATGGCGGCAGGGATGCCGGCCACGAAACGGGTGTCACCCGTGAGGCGGTAGTATTGCATCATCTGGCGTATCATAGACACGGTGGTTCCGGAGTTGACGCCGCGCGGCTCGTATGAACGTGCGTGGGCCGGCTTGAGGTCATCTACGGTGTACTGGTCTGACCAACCGGCATACGGAGCGCCCTGCTGGAGCAGAACCGTGCAGTACATTGCCCTGTAGATAGGCTCCTTGAGCCCCGGGATGCCGAGGGACTGGTAGCACTGGAGGAGAAAGTCGCACGCCTCCGGAATCACGTCGTCGTTGAGCGTGATGAAGGAGCTGTAGTCGGCCTTGCCCTCGAAAGGATGGTCGTACATCAGAGGATATCTCTGCGGCCAGCCGCCGACAGGGTATTGGCTGTCCAGCACGAACTTGATGGCCTTGTCGAGCGCCGGACGGAAAATCGGGTCATATTTCTCCACGTATATGCGGAGCAGGAACTTGGCGCAGTCGGTGGTGGCGGAGTCATCGAAAGTGGCGTTGCCGTAGTAGTGGCGGAACTCTTCCAGCCTCCAGCCGCTCCGGCCGACGGTAGCGTACCAGTCCTTGAGGGAGGCCTCTCCGGCGAAATCGAAGCAGTAGTTCCAACCGCCGCACTCGAGCTGGCCCCAGATCAGGGCCGAGGCGACCTTCTTTGCGGCCTCGTAGTAATATTCGTCTCCGGTGGCGTGATATGCGTCAAGCAGGAGGTGCCCCACCTGCGGCGTGCCCGGATCCTGAGTCCACGCCATTGTGCGTTTGGCTTCCATCTCCCCCCACTGGCGGGAGAAATCGGGAAGATAGTTCCAGACGAAGCCGCCGTTGTAGCTGACCTTGTCCATCATATATTGAGTGGCGGTCTTCATTGTTTCAAGAGCCCTGTCTTCAAGCGACTTTGATTTGGCACCAACGGTAAGCGGCAGACACAACGCCGCACCGAGAATGATAAATTTGATTTTAGTGTTCATTTTATTGTGGTTATAAGCACACAAAGATACGGATTTCTGTGTATCTTTGGGAAACTTTAGTATACCGATTTATGAAAAATATCGTCAAAATTCTCGCGGTCGCGGCCAGCGTGCTCGCCATCGCTTCCTGCGGCGGGGGAAATGCCGCCACTGACAACAACGACACTATTATGAATCAAAGCAGCAATTTCATTTTCGCCGCCGAGACGCCTTGGGTTGACGCTGGCGGCGGAGCCGAGCGACAGGTGCTCGGCTACAACGACAATCTGATGATGGTCAAGGTCAAGTTCGAGAAGGGCGACGTGGGCGCGATGCACAGTCATCCTCACTCCCAAGTGACCTACGTGGCTTCCGGCAAGTTCGAGTTCACCATCGGAGGAGTGACCAAGATCGTGGAGGCGGGCGACGCCCTCTATAAGCAGCCGGACATCGAGCACGGATGCGTATGTCTGGAGGACGGCATCCTCATCGACTGCTTCAACCCGATGAGGGACAACTTTATAGCGAAGTAATCGCTTCGGCGGATTGACAATGAGGCCCCGGTCAGCATAAAGCTTCTCCGGGGCCTTTGTTGTATACCGGGTTGCCGATGCAAGTAGGGGTGGGGCCGCGATGCTTTTGTGTTGAGCGGAGCTCCATTGTTTATTCTGCAGACCCCTACTTGCGCCGGCATCGATCGCTTACTTCCATTCGGCCTTGACCGAATGTACGAGAATGCGGCTCTCGGAGCCGACCGTGCTCGTGTGCTGAAGGCCGAAGCCGCCGAAATCATTCGGGGCGACCTTGGATGAAAGCTCCGCAGAATGATGCACGAGAGGGTCCGATGCAAGTTCGGCCACTCTCCCCGGGCCGCTGACGCAGCCGCGAAGCTCATCCCCCGCCATAGAGACGGACAAAGTGCATCCCGTCAAGAAACAATCCACCGTGACAGGCTCACAGAGAGGCTCCACCCTGCCGTCAGTGTACTTGACGAGAAGCACATCCACGGCATTGGCATACTTGGTCGTACGGATGACGCGCAACGCATATCCGCTGAGACTGCGGGTGTCAAACTTCACGAAAAGGTCGAGATACTGCTGCCTTGCACTGGCAAAACCCTGTCCGCCGTCCTTGGCCGGATCGACCTGCCAGGTCACCGACATATCGCCATATTTGCCCCGGAGCGGAGTATAGCGAAGACGCGCACCCTGCTGAAGCTGCTGAATGCCATAACCTTTGGCCCCGTTGATGCCTGTCCCGTAGGCCCAGCACGGCCGGCTCAAGTCAGGCTGCGAAGAGTAGAACGCCCTCGTATCCTCCGGCATATAGCCGTCCACCGTCCAATAACCCGGCTTCACTTCGAGCTGATTGTCACAAGGAAAATTGCTGAAATCGGTCTCATAAAGCTTTGTCGCAGGAAGGAGCGAAGCTTTGATGGCAGACTTGCTGACGACCCTGACCTCAGCTCCCGCCTCACAGCGCAGATGCTTTGGCGCCACTCCCACCATCAGATAGTGCCCGGCATCCTCGCGGGTGAGAGCATAACTGAGCTGCGGCACCCCGAAACGGGACACGCTGACCGGAACCGCGCCACGGCCTTTGCGGTCATCGCAGCGATACCAAGTCACTATCGACTCATCCGCACGTCCCTGAAGGTCAAGCTTATAGCTGACGCTCGCAAGAGAAGGGCCATCGAACTTTATCTCCGGATCCTTCACGAACGCAGGAGCCTCCACGAAATCCGGAGCCACGCTGAGCTTCACGGCCACCTCAAGCCCCTCAAGAGTATATGCAATCACGTCGAAGACCCGAGTCCTGTCCTCGCGGTTGACCGCCGTCAGTGTGCACTGCTCCCCTTCGGAAGCCGACAAAGAGACAAAACGCTCATAGCCCGGCTGAACTCTCCAATATACCCTCTGATTATGAAGAGGATAGCCCAGATGCCGCATCGGAACGGCGGTGAGGGTCACACTCTCCCCTCCCGTCTGAAGCGAAGCCTCTCGCAGATTCATATCAAGGCAGGTGGGGATATTGGCATAATCCTTCCCGTCCCTTGCTGACAAGGTCTCGACCCTTTCCTTGATTTCCTGCGGATCCCAGTCATCGTCACCCCGAAGCAGATTGTAGGTATTGTAGAGCACCGTTCCGTCATCCTCGACGAGACGATAGGCGAAAAGCTGAGCCTTCCGGTCAAGCACCACGGTGTTGTAGGGCTTCGCGGCCCCTACAAAAGCGGGGATGCCATCGAGGGTGATGCCATACTGATAGCAGCGAAGCCACTCCTCCGGACGGAAAGTCCAGGCGAGCTGGACGGGGCGTAGCGCATGATAGCGGACATCGACGAGGCTGTGTCTTCCCACGCCCTTGCTGACGGCCTGAACCTGCTCGCCGTGACGGACGTTGAAATCGCAGTCCATAAAGACGGTGCCATAGCGGTCGACGCTGCCGAACGGCTGCCTCCCCCAATAATCGAAGTCGCAGCTCAGATGCACTCCGCAGTGATTCAGCGAGTCATCCGTACTCTCGAAATGGCAGTCCACGAAAAGTATCCTCTTGGAATTGGTGAGAGGAGTGAGATTAAGCCGCGAAACGAAACGCACGTTCTGAGCATAGATGCGGTCGCCGTGGCAGAACGCGAGCTGCGCCTGGGTGATGGCCGAATTGCGTTTGGCCCTGTTAAGAGCAGGATTGCGTGGGTAGTCGAGATCTATATTGCAGTAGTTACCCATAGTCAAATCCTTGACTACAAGGTCATTGCCATAGAAATCAAACATCGTGAAATTGCCCCTCGCCCCCTGGGTCTGGCCCCTTGCTGAAGCCAGCACCACGTCACGGGCATCTGTGCAGATGCCCAGCAGCTGAAGAGCCTCGCAACGGACGGTCAAACCTATCGGAGCCCCGGCCCCGGGAGCGGGCAGGCGCATCTGCGGATCATCGGGATCATCGACCCAATACACCCACGGAGCTATGTACACCCTCATCGGGTCGGACGGAGTACCGTCGGTCAACTTGGATATGGCCTCGTTGAACGACCTGAAGATATATGGCGAGCTCGCCGCCTGAGCCTCGCTCAGACTTCCGTCCACATAGAAGGCGTGCGGCCCGAGCTGCACCTCAGTCCCCTTATAATCAATGGTCTGCGCCGCGAGGGAGAGGACAGACAGCAGCGATACAAGAGATAAAATCGACCTTTTCATAACTAATCGAGAAGCCTGTATTTGAAGTTGCTGAACTTCACCTCCCCCTTGCCTGCGGCCATCAGACCCGGCAGCATGCTCTGGAAGTCGTGGAAGGTGTTGTGGTTGAAGCCGGAGATTTCCATACCCCATTCCTCCTTGACCCATTCCTTGCCGTCAAGGCTGTAGTATCCGGTAATCACCTGATTGTCATTGCGGATTCGGAGCCATATATGCTCTACGTCCGCGAGACGGCTGCGCACTCCGCCCTTGTCGCGGCGGAAGCGGAGAGTGCCCCGGCTGTTGATGCCCTGACCCACGTAGAATCGGGAGTCGTAGTAGATTACAAGGCCTGCCGTGGCCTCCGGACTGCGCTCTATCTCCACTTCGAACTCGTAGGCGTGGTCCCCCGCGACGAACATCAGCGGAGCGGAGTCTGCCGGAGAGTTGCCGCCGGCCTTGAGAGTCAGCACGCCGTCCTCGATTGAAGCGCGTGAAGGGTCGAAATCCTTATAATATTTCCAATCCAGCCCCACCCGGAACTCGCCGAGATGAGCCTTGCGGTCGACAGGATTGAGCGGGAGCGGTGCGGCAATAGGGGCAGCCACGTCTGAGACGACGGACTTGAACCAGCCGTCCGGACCGAGTTCCACCGGTTCCATCAGGGTCTGACGGCCGAGGCCGGTGAATCCGTTCTCGTAGGAATGGTAGACGCAGTACCAGCGTCCGTCAGGCGTATCGACGAGCGAACCGTGTCCCCTTGACCACCAGCGGTCGGAAGCTATCCAGGTATGTATCAGAGGATTGTATGGGGAGTTCTCCCACGGCCCGTCGAGGGTCTTGCTTCGTGCGACCACTACCATATGGCTGGTAGGAGGGCCTGCCGTACCGCCCTCGGCGCTGAGGTAGTACCACCAGTCTCCGATTTTCTTGAGCTTCGGCCCTTCGAGGCACATCCCCTCCGTCACCCAGCAGTCCGGAATCGGCCAGCCGTCATAGACTTTCTCCAGCGTCCCCTCCACGGTGTCCAGCCCGTCCGGAGTGAGCTGCTTGCGCCATCCTCCGCTGAGATAGAGCCACTTGGTGCCGTCTTCCGCCACCGCGATGCAAGGGTCTATCTGGTTCACGTGAAGGTCCTTCGGCTCGCTCCACGGCCCGTACGGACTTTCGGCGGTGACGACCCAGTTGCCCCGCCCGTGTACGGTGAAATAGATGCGGTATGTGCCGTCGACCTTGGCGATGTCCGGGGCCCAGACGCTGCCCAGATAGGTCTGCAGCGCATAACTTATCGGTTCCCAGTTCACCAGGTCGGTGGAATGCCAGACGACCAGGCCCGGGTTGTAGTCGAACGAGGAATGGGTCATATAGTAGTCATTCCCGTCCCTGAGAATCGTCGGGTCCGGATAGTCCCCGCCGAGTATAGGATTGGTGTAGGTGCCATTCTGCGGTGGCACTTCGCCGCCGCAGCGCGAAAAGAGCAGCACACAGGCGATGATTTTTGCAAAAATTTTCATATTTTTTTGATTCTCAACATCAGATAAGGTCTTTCGGGAAGACGCACGCTGCGCCCCTGTACGTCGCCGATACGGTAATTGTCGGGCTTCCCGGTCTCGAACACTTCGGGCCAGAGAGTCACTCTCATCCCCCAGGTGTCGAGAATCTCGACCTGGAAGCGGTCACCCTCGCCGAGCCTGGCCGTGCCGTATTTGTTCTTGACCGGAAGTTCGAACTTCCACTCCGAAGGCATCTCGCGCCCGAAATATATCAGATAGTAGCCGTCTCCCGGAGATGAAGTCATCTCGTCCCAGCTGAGGTCGGCAAGTTCAAGCGGGCCCGGCAGATCGGAGAGCATCTCGCGCATAAAGCGGATGCGCTTCCACGACTCCCCGTGAAACTCCCCTCCGAAAGCCAGGAAATTGGTCATCGACTCCTTGTCGGAGCCTTCGTTGAGATTGAAGCACTCGGCGTGGGTGACGTACGTGCCGCTCATCAGGGCATTGTACATCCTGCGCAGCTCCTCCTCTCCGCTGAGATTCCCCCAGCGGCTGGCGATATTGCCCTCATAGCACACCTCGTCGAATATCACAGGCTTGTGGTAGATATGCCTTACGATGGCGGCCCTGCCCCTTTCCAGCACCGGAGCCTGGTCCTGGATGCTGGCGTGGGTGTATTCCGGCATCCAATAGTCGGCGTAAGTGGCAGTGTATCCGTGGATTGAGCACAGGTGTCCGTAAGGGTCAGCTGCGCGGACTTCGGCGGCGAACTTGTCCCAGTCTTCGAGCGGGATGTTCTTCACGCCGTCGAACTCGTTGGCCAGCGACCACCACACGTTGCGGCAGGCCGAAAGGCGCGCGATTATGTATCTGAGATAACGGAGATTGACTTCAAGCGGCATCCTGTCAAAGCCCCAGCGTCCCCCGTCATACGGGTGGAACAGGATGAGGTCGGCCTCGACCCCTATCTGCTGGAGCGCAAGGATGCGCTCCTCCACGTAGCGGAAATATGCCGGATTAAAGCAGCTGTAGTCCCAGCTGCCGTCAGAGCGCTTCTCGAAAGGATATACATCGGGATAGTCCAGCTCCAGATTGTGCAGGAAAAAGAGCATCCTTATCTTGTTGAACCCGGCCTGCTTGAGCGAGGAGATGGTCCGCTGCGGGGAATCCCCTCCCATGTGCATCCAGTTGTACGAGGTGGTACCCACGGGATGATAGAGAGTACCGTCGGCATAGCGGAAAGCAGTGCCGTCGGCCCGCACCGGCCCGTGATTGTCCTCAGAGGGAGCCGTACATTCAAAAGAGCCTTTCTTCCCCTTGAGGGACGGGACATCGCTCTTGGTGACGAAGCTCCACTTCCCTTCGATCTGAGGCATAAAGCGGACCTTATAGACCCCGCCCCCATCATAGAAGCCCCGAACTTCCTGTTTTTCAGCCCCGTTCGAGAAAACGGCGGAGAACTTCACATCGAAAGGATTGCCCTTCACGGAAGCCTTGAGCTCCAGTTCATAGCAGCCCCATTTCTCGACCTGGGCACCCAGCGAAACGGCAAGGAGCAGGGCTGCGAGAGACAAAAACAATCTTCTCATAAAACCGCGCTTATCCTGAGGAGTATGTACGGAGTTTTCGGGAGCCATATCTTCCTGCCGTCCTTATCATAGAGACGATAGTCGGAGACTTCACCGAGCTCGAAGATCCCCTTGACAGGAGTGATGGTCATCCCCCAGGTGTCAATGATATCCACCTTGTACTTCATCCCGGCCGCAGGCTTCGCGTAGCCCGCACACTTGGCCGGAAGGTTGAAACTCCACGAAGACGGCATCTTCTCTCCGAAATAGACATAGTAGTTGCCTTCGCCATCGGTCGCGCTCTGATGGTCGCGGCTCGTGTCGGCAAGTTCGAGAGGACGCTTCAGAGCGGAAAGGATGTCCAGGGTGAAACCTATCCTCTTCCAGCTCTCGCCTCTCCAGAGGCCGCCCTTCGCCCAGAAGATGTCGTCAAAATCGCCCTCTTCGTACTGATAGCATTCTCCGTGCGTGACATAAGTCCCGGCGATGAGTCCCTGCCAGATGCGGTGCAGCATCTCCTCGCCGCTGAGCCTTCCCCAGCGCGAAGGAAGATTGCCCTCATAGCAGACCTCGTCGAAAACTACCGGCATAGGATAGATGTTGCGCACCGTGGCCGCCCTGCCGAAATCCTCGACCGGAGCCTCATCCTGGATGCTGGCGTGGGTAAGGCCGCCCTCCCATACAGGGTAATATTTCGCGGTGCTTCCGTGGATGGAGCACAGATGGCCGTAAGGGTCGTTCTCCCCCACGCGCGCAATCAGCTCTGCCCAGTCGGCGGCGCTTTTGGCCTTGCAGAAGTCGTACTCGTTGGCCAGCGACCACCACACGTTACTGAACGAAGCGACGCGGGATTGGAAATAGTCAAGATATGCAAAGTTCGCACTCTGCGGCATCTGGTCGAAGCCCCAGAACCCCTTGTCGTAAGGGTGGAAGAGTATCAGATCGGCCTCTACCCCTATCGCGGCCATCCTGTCAAGCAGGGATTCGATATGTCTGAAATATTCCGGATTCGGCCTGGAGAGGTCAAACCCCTCGCCCTTCTTCTCGAACGGCAAGAGCTCCGGAATCTCGCGGCACAGCGGGTAGTACTTCGGGAAGACGCACATTCTCACCTTGTTGAAACGTGCCGCCTCTAGCGAGGAGAGAGTCTGTTCCTGCCTTTCGCCGCTCTGATGCATCCAGGAGTAGGCTGTGGTGCCGAGAGGATGGAACACCGTGCCGTCGGCATAGCTGAAGCCGTGAACATTGCCTTCCATAAGCCCTACGGGGCCGTGATTGCTCCCGGAAGCGGGCACGCAGGTGAACGAGCCCCTCCTGCCCCTGAGAGCCTTGAGGTCGCTCTTGGTGACGAAAGTCCATTCCCCTTCGGTCCGGGGCATAAAGCGGACCTTATAGACCCCGTCGCCATCGTAGAAGCCCCGAACTTCCTGTTTCTCAGTCCCATTTGAGAAAACGGCGGAGAACTTCACTTCGAAAGGATTGCCCTTTACCGAAGCGGTGCAGCTGTATTCATAACGCCCCCAGCGCTCCACCTCGGTCTGCGCCATCAGGGAAAAGGCGGCGAGCAGAGCTGTGAGGGACAAGATTAATTTTCTCATATGCCTGAATATACTGATTCTAAATATACTAATTATTTATGATTTTTTCAGCACCCTCGCGATAAATGCTTATCGGAGAGGAAATGCCCGAAGGGTAGAGCAAGGTGTATTCGTGGATGATCTGCTGCGGCGGGATGTGTTTCTGCTGCAGCGGAGAGGTGGTCCAGAGCTTCTGGCTGGACGGCACTCCGGCCTTGTCCCCCACCAGACGGTTTCTCCAAGGGTTCGTCACCACTATCACGAGTTCATTGCGTCCCGTCTTCACATATTCGGTGATGTCGGCCTTGTAGTTCGGATCCCAAATGGTCTCGAGGGTGTGTCCGTTGACGGTCAGCTGCGCCGTGGAGCCGAATGACGGGATGCTGATGAGCACCCTGCACCCCTTCTTGAGGAAGCCCTCCGGAAGATTGGCTTCCGTACGGTATCTTATGACTCCGGAATAATATTTAACCATCGGGTCGAGGGCTCCGGTAAGGTTGCGGAAGCCGCCGATGTTGACCGTCCCCAGCATAGGCTCGTCCTCGAAGGTCATAGTCCCGACCGTGCCGTTGAGCACCACCTTGGATGGAGCTTCGATATCCACCCTGCTCGAAAGCACATCCGAATATCCGAGCACGTATGAGCCGGCCTTGAGGTCGCGCAGATGTATCTCCCCGTCCTCCCCGAGGTATGCCTGAGGAAGCGCGCGGCTGAAATCTCCCGTCTCACTAGGGAAGAGGATTTCCCCCTCTATGTCGATGAGGCGGCGGATATGCTGCCGTTTATCTCCGTCCCTCCGGAAGACTACGAACACGCCCTGCCGGGGCTGGAGGGTCAGGGGGACGATGGTTATTTCGTCCCTGTTGATATACATCATCTGTTCGCGCATCTCTCCGGACATAGGATCCCATATCTCCGGGCGGCCGTTGCGGATATGGAAGCTCGCCTCGAAATTGACCGGCGAGGAGTTGTCCTTGTTGACCACGTAGTAGTAGTCCACGTCCTCTGCTCTCTTGTGGGTATAGAGGAGGTCGTCGATGTCCACTCCCCTGACGCTGAGATCCGGGGTAAACGCCTTTTTGAGCGTCTTGAGCTCAGTTATGACCTTGCCGGAGTCCCACAGACGGTCCGCAATCGCCTTGAGTTCGGCGCTCTCTGCCTCGTGATTGACAAGGGAGAGGGTGGAGACGGGCTTCTGTCCATAGATGAGGGCGCCCTCTTCGATGAGCTTCTCGATGCGGCGGATGGTCTGGATGTCCATCTTGTCCCCGCGAAGCATCATATACTTGAACGGATGCTTCCCGTCAAGGTAGAGTACGCCGTCACGGACACTGATGCGATCAAGCAGGACTTCCTGATTGATATACTGGAACTTGGTGTTGGCAGGGAGGAGTCTTTCCAGCTCGGACTCCTTGAGTTCGGCGTTAGGCAGATTGTCCCCCATATAGACGAGCGCGTCGCTGCGGCGGTCACCGGCCTGAAGCATATACTGGATGCGGGCCTGCGTAGCGAAGAATCCGTCGGAGTAGTTGAACCATAGGTTGTTGCGGTTGAATGTCTGGCCGTAGATGCCCAGGGTCACGCCCGGTCTGCGGTCAGTCGGCTGATGCACGTAGCTGTGGAGTATCATCCTGTTGACCCCCAGGGTATAGACCTGATCCCCGTAGAGCTTGAGATCGATCGGAGAGTCGCTATAGAGAGCCATACCCGTAAACGCCTCGCTGCCTATGACAGGCTTGCCGTAGATGAGCGGCACGTGGTGCGGGATGGAGTGACCGGTATAGTTGCCCGGCTTGTGGGTGATAGGCCACTCGCGATACTCGCTGGCCTGCGCCCAAAACTCTGTCATCGGCACGTCGCAGTATTTGTACGACTTCAGCACGTCCACCGGAGGCATTGACGAGCCCCCGTAGATACCCTCGGAATAGAGTTTCATCCCCGCCCTGTGGCAGAGATCAGCCAGATGCTCGAAGTAGTTCTCGAGCACCAGTTCGCCCCGTGTCTTGTCGAAATCGTGCACGAACGCATCGGAGAGGGCCTTGCTTGCTATCTGCTCCCCGCAGAGCACGGGGATGTACTTCACGAGAGAATACCCTCTCCTTTTTTGGAACTCCTCCGGAAGGGCCGCCGTCCAGTTCTGCTGCCCGCACTCCCAGCTGTCCACAAGGAAGTAGGTGAAGGTCTTGCCCGCATACGGGCCCGCAGCCTCGATGAGCTTGTCGGGATAGGCGGCGAAATGCACGTTGAGAGCGGTGGTGTCCATCTTGTCACATTCCAGCCCCACGCCTTGAGGGGAGGCCGGATGGTTGAACTTGCCGTTGGAGGTATAACCGAAGCGGATTACGGTCCAGTTGCCTTTTGGGGCATTCCAGCGCAGGGTGCCGTCCGGACTCATCTTGTCGCTCAGATCCAGCACGTCATCCGCGGAAGCTATGGCCACTCCCGGGGTGCTGTCCCAAGTCCCCCTCTCCCCTTTCTTCAGAAGACAAATCTCGCTGAGGGTCGTCGCGGACAGCTTCTCGTTGACTGTCAGCCGCCAATGCCTGGAAGTGGTCCTGGGGAAGGGAAGTTTCTGCAGGGAGTTGGCCGCAGACGGGAAAACCGTCGCCACCTCGGAGTAGTTCTTTCCGTCTTCGGACACCTCCAAGAGCACCGGAATCGGGAACTTGGCGGCGGAAACCATTATGTATATCTGAAGCTCCTCCGCCGTGAAGGGCTTGGCGAAATCGAGCTTGATTGTCTTGTCCTCGCCGAGAGTAAGTCCTGTGGTCGGGTTGCCGTCGATGAGTATGTCGGCGGGGAACTCGTCGAAAAGGTCGAGATGGCGGGTCTCGTCGTGATACTTGTGGCTCTTGATGAGCGTCTCCAGCGGATATCCGCCGTTGGCGGTGATGAGTGGAGATGCCTGTACAAACGAGTTCGGCGCCGCATCACGGTACGCCACCACCTTCACGTCGCGGTAGAAACGCTCCTTGAAATATGGCTTTGCGAGAGATATCGTTTGCTCGCGCCCGCTTCCCTTGACGAAAGTCTTGCGATAGGTATACTGCTTCATCGACAGTTCCGGGGTGATCCACGGGCCGCCGCTTTCGCTCCAGCCATCGCAGTTGGCCGCCCCTATCTCGATGCCGAGCCTGTCGGCCTGTTCGACTGCGTGACGGAACATCGCGAACCATTCAGGACTGTTGAACTTCACGTTCTGGCAGCCCTCAACCCCTATCAGGCGATAGATGTTGAGCACGGTGGCGTTGGTGATGCCCTGGGCCTTCATCGCCTCAAGGTCTTTGGTGATGCCCTCCCTGGTGATGTCACCGTCCATCCAGTGCCACCAGGCGGCAGTATGGTTCTCGCTCGAAGGCGAGCTGAATCCCTCCGGGCTGATGCTCTGCTGCGCCGAGGCGCAAAGCGCGGACGCGCACAGAAGGGAGATTGTGGTAATTCTTGCGGTTAATCTCATTTGCGTTTGTTTTACAAAAGGTGGCCTGTGGCAAAAGAACCACAGGTCACCTTAAAGATTTTCAATTTCAAGCTACTACTGCTGAGGCAGACCATATCCGTTGGTCACGTTCCCCTTTGACTGCTGGATGGTCTCAAGCGGAATCGGGTGATAGTAAAGAGGAACCTTTGAAAGCTCAATACCTGAAAGGATATTGTAGTCAAAGAGTCCGTCCTTGCCGTCAACCATATCGACACCCCAATTGGTCTTGGTGTAGCCGTCAGCCTCAAGCTCGGCAATCTTCTCATCGGAAAGCTTTTCGAAGAGACCCTCGATGGCAAGATTGTGGTTGGTTCCGGTCACGAGACTCGCAACGGTGGAGATGGTCGTGTAGTCGTAAACTCCGCGCCAGCCCGGCTTGAGAGCAGGATTGGTCTCATTCTGAGCCACGTCATAAGTGTTGGTTGCGACTCCCTTGCCGGTGACATCGACGAGCTTGGTCCAGACATAGGCAGACATAGTCCTTCCGTTCTCGAATGTATAATATCCGTCAGTCTCGAGTCCGGAAATCACCTTCTTGATGTCGGCGCGTGCTGCGATGCAGTAATCAGGGAAGTAGCCCGTACGTATCTGGGAGTACTTGATGTTGCCCTCTCCGAGGGTCTCTCTCTTGTACTCGGCGAGCACGGCCTTCACAAGCTCCTCACCGGAGAGTCCGGAGAGCGCGTGATCGTTGTCTCCGAATGCACGTGAGCGCAGCTGGTTGAGCATATCCAGAGCCTCGCTGTTGTCACCCAGGGCGGCATCAACCTCCGCGAGCTCAAGCATAGTGATAGGCACGCGGAAGAACGCATAGTTCATACCGGAATTGCGGCAGGCGACCACATAAGGACTGGCCATCTTGTTGATGTCCCACTTGTTGATGGCGATGCCGCCATTGAGACGGGAGCCGGAAACGAAAGAGACAATCTGCTCTGTACCCTTGCCGTCGGAACCGGTCACTACTGCGGAAGCATCCCAGCGCTTGTCGCCGTCTTCGTAGCCGGTGTAGTAGAACGTAGGGGTCACGCGGATACCGCTGAACACTTTACAAGGAGCGGCGTTCTTGGTGGCTCCGTTTGAAGGACGGCCCTGAGAGTATGGACGCTCGGCGTTGCCGTTGGCAGCCATATGGCCGACTTCATAGAGGGACTCCGGAGAAACCTCCATATCCATAATATACTGGAAACCTCTCTGGAAAGGATTGTCAGCATAGCTGCGGTCATCTTCGGTAAGCAGGCGGGAAGTGCCCTTGCGCTCTCCGAGAACCTTGCGCAGATAGGTCTGGGCCTCCTTGTAGTAGCTCTGCCAATCGGTGCGGCGTGCATAATCAGCCTTGGTGTTGGAGGAATAGCCCTTGGATTCGAACTTGACGTCTCCGTAAAGTCCGTCCACGTCCGTACGGATAGTCTGGTATCCGCCGGCGAAGAGATTGGCTTCGGCGATGACCTGGTTGGCGAACGTGCGGCTCATCCTCTCGGCGGTGATCCCGCCCTCTCCGAGGTCACACATCAGCGGCTCCACTTCCTTGAGCTTGGCGATGACAGCATCGAGAATGTCGAAACGGGAAGCGAGAGTATAACTGTCGATAATCTTGTTCTCGACTCCGAAAGGCACGTCTCCGAAGTGCTTTACAAGCTCAAGATAGCAGTAGCCCCACATTGTCCAGGCCTCACCGTAGAGCTGGGTCCAGTCATTGACGCCCGTGGCGCTCGTAAACTCCTCCTTCTCGGCGATGATGTTGGCGACGAGGGAGCATCTTGCAAGGATCTTGTAGAGATTGTTGAACTGGCTGCTTTTGTTGTCAACGCCCACTTCAGCCGGGCGAAGATAGCCCATACGACCGTTGTTCGAGGTCGCTTCCGGATAGTATTCGGCATCCGAAGCGGAGTCGTTCCAGTTGTAGTTGCCGCCGGCGGCCACCCCACGGTAAACGCCATAGCAATATGAGAGTGTCTTGTAAGTCTCACTTACCGAAGACGTGACGAAATCGTCTTCGGCCTTGTTGGGAGAACTCACGCTCAAGAAGTTGTCGCACTGGGTAAGAGTCAGGCAGGCGCCAAGAGCAGCGATGGAATATAATATCTTCTTCATTTTCTTTCAATATTTTAGAATCCCAAGTTAAGGCCGAGGACGAATGAGCGGGCGCGAGGATACGCACCATAGTCGATACCCGGAGTCGGGTAGTTGTCATTCATCTGGTTGTTGGTGCTGACCTCAGGGTCAAGTCCCGAGTACTTGGTCAGGGTGAACACGTTGTAAACCGTCGCATAAACCCTGAGGGAGCTGATGCCCATCGTCTTCGCAAACTTGGAAGCAGAAGGGAGAGTGTACCCGAGAGTCATAGTGTTGAGACGCAGATAAGAGCCGTCCTCGATACCGAGAGTGGAGACGATACCGTTCTCGTTGTTGAACAGAGGCAGAGTCGCGTTCGCGTTGGCCGCATTGAGTTGCTCCGGTGTCTCGAGACGTACCATCTGGCCATTCTGGATGTCATAAAGCTTGTAGGAGTCCTTGAGCAGAGCAAGATGGTTCTCGAATACGCCGGATTCCTTGTAACCGTTGAGGGAAACGAGTTTGCTGATGTTGTAGATGTCGTTGCCCACGCTGTAGTTGAAGTACAGTCCGAGATCCCAGTTCTTATAGTTGGCGTTGATGTTGAAACCGCCCGTGAAGAGAGGGTTCATATCGCCGATGAAGGTGTAGTCGTTCTCATCAACCTTGCCGTCTCCGTCAGTATCCACGAACTTGGCCATACCCGGATAAGCATTCTGTCCGCTAGGGACCCTGCCCTCCGCACCGTGATATACGCCGGTGATGTTGGAGCTCAGATCAGGCACGCCTTCCTTGAGGGTATAGATACCGTCAGCGTAGGTGAAGTCATCGGCAGTGTAGAAACCCTCGTAGGTAAGACCCCTGACGAGACCTACAGGTCTTCCGACCTCGAAGCCGTAGTCATTGCCCGGGTTGCCGGAATGGAACCACGATGAGCCGTAACGCGTGGAGATGTTGTCTGCGAGAGCATCGATGTTGTTCCTGTTGAAGTTGATGTTGCCACCTACGGAGAGTCCCCAGTCGCGGGTCTCGACGATGGTTCCGTTGAGAGAGAGCTCAACGCCCTTGTTGGAAGTCTGACCCACATTTTCATAAGTGGAGGTGAATCCGGTGATACCCGGGATGGTCACGTTCATAAGCAGATCCTTGGTAGTGTTCCAATAAAGATCGAGGCTACCGTTGAGCTTGCCGTTGAGCACTCCGAAGTCGACACCGAGGTTGCGGGTGATGGTGGTTTCCCACTTCAGATCAGGGTTGGCCATAGATGAAGCGAGGTCGTATGAGCTGTAAGACTGTCCGCCGATGATGGAATTGGTGGTGCTGCTGCTCCACGTCTGCGCCCAGAGATCAGCGCTGATGCCATCGTTACCCACGGAGCCGTAGGAAAGGCGAAGCTTGAGATCATCCATCCAGTCGGTATCTTCCAAGAACGGCTCATCGCTCACACGCCACGCAAATGCGGCGGCAGGGAAGTAACCCCAGCGGTGACTCGGGGCGAACTTGCTGGAACCGTCGGCACGCATCGTAAGAGTGAAGAGATAGCGGCCAAGCAGGCTGTAATTCGCACGTCCGAAGAACGAAAGAATCCTGGAAGGCGTGGTATAGCCGGAAGAGAACATATCCGTAATCTTGAGAGTGGATGCCGCCTGATCGAACTGGTTGATCATCGAGAAAGCATTCTCCTTAGTGTAGTTGGCAGGGAAACGATCGGCGGTGATGGTCATCGAATTACCCTGAGAGTCAGTCATCTCCTGTCCGAGGAGAACATTGAAGCTATGCGCCTCTCCGAGTTTGAACTGATAGTTGAGGGTGTTGGTCCAGCGCAGGTTGGAAGAATTCCCCTGATAGAGAGAAGCCTTTCCCGCATAGAGTTTCTTACCGGTGATGTCATCAAGATAGCTGCTGGCCGTGGCTCCGGTCCAGGTCTTGTTCTGCTGATAAGTGCGTGCGAGAGTGAGGTCTGTGTGATATACGAGTCCCTCGATGATGTTCCAGTTGAGGGAAACGGTACCGCGAATATGCTGACGGTTGCGCAGAGGCTCGTAGTCGAGAATCATCTTGTACGGGTCGTATGCGTCCCAGAGGGAAGACTTGCCGTACTGCTCGATGGCGCCCTCGCGGAAAGCCGCAGTGTCTCCGAGTATGTCCGAAGTGGCGATAGGACGGAAACGGTAGGCTGAAGAAAGGGTGGAACCGCTTCGGCTGCCCGTCCCTTCGTAACCCATCGAGGTCACGTCCACGTAACGGAGATCGAGACCGAAGTTGAGCTTGTCGCTGATCTTCTGATCAACCTTGAGAGAGGCGCTGGCCCTCTTGTTGTAGGAGTTGATCTTCATACCGTCCTCATCGTTGTAGTTGAGCGAGAAGAGGACTTTGGTCATATCGGTACCTCCGGAAACTGAAAGATCGTGGCTGTGAGAGAAGGAGTTGTCGTAGATCTGCTTCTGCACGTCATACTTCTCGACGTTCCTGTAGCGCTCGATGTCTCCGTAGCCGCCGATGCCGTAGAGCTTGGTGAAAGGCTCGGAATAATAGGTTCCGTAAGCCTCGGTATTGGCCCATACGTAGGTAAGATAATCGTAAGGATCAAGACCTTCGGTATACTTTATAGGGGTATTGAGCTTGGCGTATCCGCTGTAGGTGACTCTCACCTTGCCTTCCTTGGCACTCTTGGTGGTGATAAGCACGACGCCGTTGGCACCGCGCGCACCGTAGATGGCGGTCGAAGATGCGTCCTTGAGGATGTCGATGGACTCGACCTGGTCTGATGGAATATCACTCAAAGTACCCTGCACCCCATCGATGAGGATGAGAGGGTCGTTGGACTGGCTGATGGAACCGCCTCCGCGGACGCGGATGTTGATGGTGGCGTCAGGACGGCCGTCCTGAGAGACGACGTTCACGCCGGCGAGCTTGCCCTGGAGAGCCTGGGCCACGTTGGCGACAGGGCTGGAGGAAAGCTGCTTGGAGTTGACTGAAGACACGGATCCGGTGAGGTCACGTCTCTTGACGGTCTGATAACCGATCACGACCACATCATCGAGATAGAGGGAGCTTTCCTCAAGGGTGATGTTATAGATGTTCTGAGCTGCAGAAACTTTCACCTTCACATCGTTGTAACCGATGCAGGAGGCCACGATAGTGGAGTTTGCAGGAACGGAAAGTGTCCAGTTGCCGTCGATGTCGGTCATCACACCGTTCTGTGTGCCTTCGACGATGATGCCGGCGCCTATTACAGGCTCGCCCTTGACATCCTTGACAGTTCCCGAAATCGACTGCTGTGCAAAAGCGACTCCCCCTCCCATCAATATGAGCGAAAGAGCGGTCAGCACAGCCTTTTTAAGATGAGCTATCATCATACTGAAAATTGGTTATACAATTAGTTATTAAAAATGTTTCAAATTATTGGCTAACAAATTTACTATAAAATCCGATAAAAACACCACGTTGGTTTTGAAATCTTTTTAATAATTTCACTCTCCAAACACACAAAAAAGCCGCAGCCGGAGAACCCGGCCGCAGCAAGCACTTCTATAACATTGCTGTCCGGAGAAAATTTCTCCAATAGGGTTTAACATTTTATATTTAAGTAAGTTACAAAGACAGAATTATTTTTCGATTAGAACTCGTAAGTTTGCGTAACGGCATTTGAGCCGTTTCT
>CAVIJA010000026.1:0-25767 GCA_963643135.1 Alloprevotella sp.
AAACGAGGTGATATCCGTGACTTTTATAACAAACCTGACGTTCCCATAGATGTCCAGGAGGATGGGATCGGCAGGCAACTCTCTTTATGGTAAAATTTCTCCGGACAGCAATGTAACTAATTATTTTAAGATTTTTCGGGATAGTTCCGGCTATGACGGTAGCGTCATAGCCGGCCTGTCCGGCAATCCCTTCCCTGCCGGCGGCATAAGATGCCCGAGCGACGGCGGGCAGAAGGAGCGTACCGGGGGTACGTGACTGATGAACAAATGAATTTAGAACAAAAAGACCGTCAAAAGTACCAAGTTATTTTACTAAATTTGCGGATTGTATTAAAATAACATTAATCTTATGCCCAAAATCATCACTTTCGGAGAGATTATGCTCCGACTGTCAACGCCGGGATATCTGAGATTCGGCCAGGCGAAGCAGTATGACGCCACTTTCGGCGGCGGAGAGGCCAATGTGGCCGTTTCACTTGCAAACTACGGTATGGACGCCAAGTTCGTCACGAGGCTTCCTGACAACGATATAGCGAAGGCCTGCGTCAAGGACCTCCGCTCATACGGCATCGACACGAGCGGCATCGTCTATGGCGGCGACCGTGTCGGCATCTATTTCCTCGAGACCGGAGCCGTGGCACGTCCGAGCAAGGTGGTCTATGACCGCGCCGGTTCGTCCATCGCCACGATAAAGCCTGGCGACATCGACTGGAAGAAGGTACTGGAGGGAGCGGACTGGTTCCACTGGACCGGCATTACCCCGGCTCTGAGCCAGGGGGCCGCGGACGTCTGCCTCGAAGCCATCAAGGCCGCCAACGCTATGGGAATCACCGTATCGTGCGACCTCAACTACCGCAAGAACCTCTGGAAATACGGCAAGAAGGCCTCCGAGATCATGCCTGCCCTCGTCGAGGGGAGCGACGTCATCCTCGGCAACGAGGAGGATGCGGACAAGGTGTTCGGCATCAAGCCTGAGGGATTCGATGTGACCAGCACCGGAGGAGAAATCGACCAGAGGAGATTCCAGAGCGTGGGCGAGCAGCTTATGAAGAGGTTCCCGCGCGCGAAGAAGGTCATCATCACCCTGCGCGGCTCCATCAACGCCAACCACAACACCTGGGGCGGAGTCCTCTGGGACGGCAGCACGCTCTACCAGTCTCCGCGCTACGACATCACCCACATCGTAGACCGTGTCGGAGGAGGAGATTCCTTTATGGGCGGACTCATCTACGGCCTGCTCAACTACAAGGGCGACGACCAGAAGGCCCTCAACTTCGCCGTTGCGGCTTCCTGCCTGAAGCACACCATCTTCGGAGACTACAACCAGGTGAGCGTGGCCGAAGTCGAGAACCTTATGAAGGGCGACGCTTCCGGAAGAGTTTCAAGATAATATCCATTGAACTATGGCAAAATACAATAAACTGCAAGTTCTGCAGACAATGAAGGAGACCGGCATCGTACCGGTATTCTACAACGCTGACGTCGAGGTCAGCAAGAATGTGCTGAAGGCCTGCTACGAAGGCGGCATCAGAGCCTTCGAATTCACCAATCGCGGCGACTTCGCACAGGATGTGTTCGCGCAGCTCGTGAAGTACGCCTCCAGCGAACTTCCGGGGATGATAATGGGCGTAGGCTCGGTGGTTGACCCGGGTACGGCGGCTCTCTACATCCAGCTCGGAGCGAATTTCGTGGTAGGACCGGTGTTCAACCCGGCCGTGGCCCCGATATGCAACCGCAGGCTCATCCCTTACTGCCCGGGCTGCGGCTCCGTCACGGAGGTCAGCACCGCGCAGGAAGCGGGATGCGACGTGTGCAAGGTGTTCCCGGGCGATGTGCTCGGACCGGCGTTCGTCAAAGACCTGAGAGGTCCTATGCCGTGGAGCCAGATTATGGTCACGGGCGGGGTCAAGCCGGAGAAGAGCAATCTCGAGGCCTGGTTCAAGGCCGGCGTCACCTGCGTCGGAATGGGTTCCAACCTCTTCCCGAAGGACGTCATCGCCGCAGGCGAATGGTCCAAGATCACGGAACTCTGCCGCGGCGCGCTGGAAATCGTAAAACAAGTTAGATAATCACATATGAGTACACAGAAAAAACTGATGACCAACTGGCGCTGGTGGATGGTGGTGCTGCTTTTCCTTGCAACCACCGTCAACTATATGGACCGCCAGGTGCTGTCTCTGACGTGGAAGGACTTCATCGCTCCTGAATTCCACTGGACAGACAACGACTACGGTACAATCACCGCCCTCTTCTCCATCATCTATGCCGTATGTATGCTTTTCGCCGGCAAGTTCGTGGACTGGATGGGCACCAAGAAAGGATATCTCTGGGCCATAGGCATATGGTCCACGGGTGCGTGCCTCCACGCCATCTGCGGATGGGCCACCTGCCACATCGAGGGATATGAGACCGTCAAGGCCATGCAGGCCGTGCAGAACGGCTCCGCGGCGGCACTTGCGATAGCGTCCACGAGCGTATGGCTGTTTATAGCCGCACGCGCCGTACTCGCCCTCGGTGAGGCCGGCAACTTCCCTGCCGCCATCAAGACCACGGCCGAATACTTCCCTAAGAAAGACCGCGCGTTCGCGACCTCCATCTTCAACGCCGGAGCATCCGTCGGAGCGCTCATCGCCCCTGCGACCATTCCGCTTCTCGCCCAGTATTTCAAGGACAAGGGCGTAGGCGGAGGCTGGGAGATGGCCTTCATCATCATCGGTGCGATCGGCTATGTATGGATGGCCCTCTGGGTGTTTATGTACGAGAAGCCTGAGAAGAGCAAGCACGTGAACGAGGCCGAGCTCGCCTACATCCACCAGGATGACGAGGCCGACGCCGCCGCTGCCGCCAGGGACAAGAAGGACGAGAAGCAGGTCTCCCTCTGGAAGTGCTTCACCTTCAAGCAGACCTGGGCGTTCATCACCGGCAAGTTCTTCACCGACGGCGTGTGGTGGTTCTTCCTTTTCTGGGCTCCGGCCTACTTCTCCGACCAGTTCGGCTACAAGTCATCTTCGGGTATGGGAGTGATTCTTATCACCGCCCTCTACGCCATCGTGACGGTGCTGTCCATCTTCGGAGGCTATCTGCCGCGAATATTCGTCGACAAGAAGGGGATGAACCCGTACGCGGGACGTATGCTCGCTATGCTGCTTTTCGCCTTCTTCCCTCTCTTCGCGCTCTTCGCGCAGCCTATGGGAGTGCACTCCGCGTGGTGGCCGGCGATTTTCATCGGCCTCGCCGGAGCGGGACATCAGGCCTGGTCCGCCAACCTCTTCAGCACTATCGGGGATATGTTCCCTAAGAGCGCCATCGCCACCATCACCGGTATCGGAGGCATGGCGGGCGGTATCGGTTCGTTCCTGATTCAGAAGGGAGCCGGTCTGCTCTTCACCAAGACTGCCGAACTCGGCTCTGCGTTCACCTTCCTCGGATTCGAGGGCAAGCAGGGCGGATATTTCATCATGTTCTGCATCTGCGGTGTCGCATACGTCCTCGCGTGGAGCATCATGAAGGCTCTCGTACCTAAGTACAAGCCTGTCGTAATCAAGTAGTAATAACAAGCAACGATATGGGCAACTTTATCTCGAAACTGTCAGACAGGGCCGCAAGAGCCATCAGATGCTGGTGGATGTTTCTGCTGTGCGGCCTGCTCTGCATCGCGGCGGGAATCGCCGTATTCCGCAATCCGCTTGAGAGTTATATGACCCTCAGCCTGCTCTTCGGCATCGTTATGCTCGTGACGGGAATCGTCGAGCTCGCCGTGGCGTTCAGCAGCCGCAACTACTTTATGATGAGGGGATACAATATCGCCGGGGGCATCCTTGACATCATCGTCGGCATACTGCTCAGCGCGATGCCGTCAGTCACCGCCGCCCTGCTGCCGGTATTCCTCGGCATCTGGATCATGTACCACAGCTTTATGATCATAGGGCTGGCCGGAGACCTCAGATCGTTCAATGTTCCCGGTGCCGGATGGGGTATCGCCGGAGGCATTCTGCTGCTGATTCTCTCCGTCCTCATCATCTTCAAGCCGTTCTTCGGAGCCGCCGTCGTGGTGATTCTCACGGGTGTGGCCCTGGTTGTGATCGGCGCGATAATGATTGCCGGCTCCCTGCGTCTGCGCAAGCTGCACAAGAGCGTTCAGGAGAGTTTCGGCCCGATCAATCTCGGAGACTGACACTCTGTCCGCGTGACATAATAAGGCCGGCTTCCCGCGTTGGGAGCCGGCTTTTTCGATGCCTGCCGGCCTGCGGATGTGCCTGAAATGGGCAGGAGACGGAATTGAGCGGGAAGGTCCGGGATAAGCGTGTGGTTCGGGATTGGCGGAAAGGCTTCTAGAGCAAGTCGGAGAGGTGGTCGTAATACTGGCGGCTGACCGGTATCGGATTGAGGCCGTCCGGCAGCAATTCCGCCTGTATGACACCTTCCTTGCTGCGGCGCAGGACCTTGATGTGCCGCGGATTGACATAGTACGAGCGGTGGCAGCGCACAAGGCCGTGCCTTGCGGAGTTCTCTTCCAGACTGCGCATGGAGTTGCGCAGCATAAAGACCTTCGGACGCTCGTTCTCAAGGTAGTGTATCTTCACGTAGTTCGCCTCGGCGCTGACGTAGAGTATGGCTGACGGATCTATCGTCAGTTTCAGCCGCTTGTGTTCGTCATAGAACTTCACGAGCGAATCGTCCTGCACCGGGGCGTCGCTCTGCGCCTGCAGGTTGACGATGATGCGGAGCAGGATAAGCAGGCCGTAGGGATAGATAAGTATGAGGTACGAGAACTTGAAACAGTGCGAGAGCGCAAGAAAATAAGGCATCTCCTTCCCGTAGAAGAGGGCGGTATACAGCGCCATAAAGAAGGCGCAGACCATCACCTCCCCTATGCACCAGATGCCGTAGTGCCACTTGCGGAAGGGGATATATTTGTAGAGCGCGACGAATATCAGCCGGGTCAGCGCGAGTACCGCAAGGATTATGCAGGTCAGCATCAGCAGGTGGAAGGCGAAGCTCTTGCCCCCGACGACATAGAAATCCTGTATCCCGAAAGGGTTGTACAGGAAGCAGAACGCGATGAAAAACGCCGGCATCAGAATCACGTAGATCAGATGCGCCGCATAGCTCTTAGGAAGCTTCAAAACAGAGTCCATAACCTGGTTTTTATCCCTTAATGCGAAGGGACGGACACTGAAGTCCGCGCCATTCGTCCCAAAAATACGGCAATTTTTCCGCAAAACAAGGGTTTGGTCACCTTTTCCACCCGTTAAGGCCCACTTTCTTTATCCCACAGGCCAAAGGCAGTACCTTCGCATCACCGAATCCGGAAAACGCCCGCAGATAAGCCGTATGCCGATGTGGCGCACGACTGCCTGCGGGGAGGGATGCCGGAGAGGATGGACAAAGGCGACAACGCAAATTGTTTAAAAACAGAAGAGATTATGAACAGGTATGAATATTCGGTAGTTCCCGAGAACATAGACTTCAAGGGACAGATCACGGTTCCGTCGCTGTGCGGGCATATCGTCAACGCCATAGGCCAGAACATCCGCAAGGAAGGCTACGGCATAGACGTGATGGCGCGGGAGAACCGCAGCTGGATTCTGCTGCGTTCGGCATTCGAGATAGACGTCCGCCCGGGACTTTATTCTCCTATATATGTGACGGTGTGGCCGGGGCCGGGCAACGGCATCACCTACCACCGCTGCATCCGCATCACCGACAGCCGGGACAGGGAGCTGGGACGCGGCACGACCGAATGGTGCATAATCGACAGGACAACCAGGAGGCCGGTATTCCCTGACCTGGAGCTCGTGAACGTGGAAGACGACATCCCCTGCCGCAGCCCGAGGAGAATCCGCGACTTCGACCCCGATGTCAGGGACGACAGGAAAGTCTGCTACAGCGACTGCGACTTCAACGGCCACCTCAACAACACCCGCTACGTCGAGCTGCTCTACGATATGCTGCCGGAAGACGTCCTCGACCGTCCTTCCCCGATACGGCTCGACATCAACTACCGCCACGAAGTGCGCCTCGGAGAGAAAGTGTCGCTCGGCCTCAAGCGGGAGACTCCCGACGAGTGTCTGTTTATCGCCAGAGCCGGCAATCAGACCCTGTGCAGCGCGTCCCTGATGAGCGCCTGACTATTTCAGAAACACGAAGAACACGGCGAGGACCAGACAGCCGAACGCGGCGATATGGTTCCATTGTACAGCCTGCCCCTTGAAGACGAAGGTGACAATCACGGTGAACACAATCAACGAGACAACCTCCTGAATCACCTTCAGCTGCACAAGGCTGAAAGGGCCTCCGTTGATGCTGGAGCCGATCCTGTTGGCCGGCACCTGGGCGCAGTATTCGAAGAAGGCCAGTCCCCAGGAGAAGAGTATCACCAGTATCAGCGGCCATCCGTCGGAGATTTTCATCTCCTGGAGCTTCAGATGCCCGTACCAGGCGAAAGTCATAAAGATGTTGGATACGACGAGAAGCAGTATCGTCCATAAGCCCTGCATTTCTTTTCCTCCTTTAGTAATTTCTCTTGTTTCCTGCGTGGCCCTTCCGGCCCTGCGGCGCTGCTCCTTCCAAAGCCGAAACTGTCCCGATTTTCAATCAGCTTCTTATCGTTGTCGGAGCGCGAAACCAAGCTCCCTGCAGGCCAGCTCTGATGCGGGGTTGCAGTTTTGCGGCGCAAAGATAGGAATTTTGCGGCATTTTGGTCATCTTTGCCGGATATGAAAGATACCCATATTGTGATAATGGCCGGAGGCGTGGGCAGCAGGCTCTATCCTGTCAGCACGCCGGAACACCCGAAGCAGTTCATCGACCTGCTCGGCTGCGGCAAGACCCTCATCAGACTCACGTTCGAGAGATTTCTCGAAGTCAACCCGGAAGCCCGCTTCTGGGTGGTCACTTCCGAAAAATATATCCACTTCATCCACGAGCTGTTGCCGGAGATTCCCGATGAGCAGATACTTGCCGAGCCGCAGGCCCGCAACACAGCCCCGTGCATCGCCTACGCCTGCCGGAAAATACTCAAGAAATACCCGGATGCCGACGTGGTCGTCACCCCTTCGGACGCCTATATCCCGGACAACAAGGCTTTCGCCCGCACCGTCAACGCGGCCATCAGTTTCGCCGCCGTGCGCAACGCGATAGTCTGCGTGGGCATCGAGCCGGACTCTCCTCACACCGGCTACGGATATATCCACGCGGCACACTCCGCAGAAGGGGATGACGAGGTGGTCAAAGTGTCGGAATTCAAGGAGAAACCATCGCTCGAAACCGCACAGAAGTACCTCTCTGACGGAGGATATTTCTGGAACGCCGGCATCTTCATCTGCAGCGCCCGCAGTTTCGACGACCAGCTCCGCCGCTTCGCCCCGCAGATATCCTCCGTAATGGACCAGCTCTCCCCGGCGCTCTACACCGACAGCGAGACCTCCGAACTCGCAAGGCTCTTCCCTACGTGCGAGAAAATCTCGATAGACTACGCCGTGATGGAAAAGTCCCCCGATGTCTATATGATTCCGGGACGGTGGGCCTGGAGCGACCTCGGCAGCTTCGAGGCCATAGAAAAGATAAAAAAATTGAAATAATTTTACCGAAAGTTTGGAAAATTCGGAGTAAAAGGATACCTTTGCAGTCCCAAAATAAAACGGGATGACTCGTTAGCTCAGTTGGTAGAGCATCACACTTTTAATGTGGGGGTCTCGGGTTCGAGCCCCGAACGGGTCACAAGCGGAGGGTTTTTGCTTCCTTAGCTCAGTTGGTAGAGCACCTGACTCTTAATCAGGGTGTCTAGGGTTCGAGCCCCTAAGGGAGCACAGAGCGGAGGTCGACAGCGACCTCCGCTTTTTGTTTCCCGGATGTACGGTCCGTTTATTTCCTGTCGGCCCGGACTCGCATCGCAAGTCCTCCCGCGCCGGTCTCCTTGTAGAGGGACGGCAGGTCGTGGCCGGTCTGCTTCATCACGCTGACCACCTCATCGAACGAGACGCGGTGGAAGCCGTCGGAGAATGCGGCGTAGAGGTTGCAGTCCAGGGCTCTTGCGGCGGCCATAGCATTGCGCTCGATGCAGGGTATCTGCACAAGTCCGCACACGGGGTCGCAGGTCATCCCCAGATGATGCTCAAGGCCCATCTCGGCTGCATATTCCACCTGGGACGGAGTCCCTCCGAAGAGCTGGCAGGTGGCCGCGGAGGCCATAGCGCAGGCCACTCCGACTTCTCCCTGGCAGCCGACTTCCGCTCCGGAGATGGAGGCGTTTTTCTTGACCACGTTGCCGAAGAGACCGCCGGTGGCCAGGGCGTGCAGGAGGCGCTTATCAGGGAAGGAGTGGCCCTTCCAGATGTGGTACAGCACTCCCGGCATCACTCCGCTGGAGCCGCAGGTGGGAGCGGTCACGACCGTGCCTCCCGAGGCGTTCTCCTCGCTGACCGCAAGCGCGTACGAAAATACGAGTCCCCGCGTCTGCAGATTGGCCTTGTAGCCGGAGACCTTTATATGATAGGTGGCCGCCTTGCGCGAAAGGTGCAGAGGCCCGGGGAGTACTCCCTCGTTGTTGAGGCCCGCCTCGACCGAAGCCCTCATCGCGTGCCAGACGGTTTCCAGATAGTCCCAGATGTCCTTGCCCTCGCACTGCTCCACATATTCCCAGAAACTGCGCCCGGTGTCCTTGCACCACTGCATTATGTCGGAAATCGTGTTGAGCGGATAGACTTCCGGCCCCTCGTCGATGGCGGAGTCCCCGCCCTCGGAGATCGAACCGCCGCCGACGCTATAGACCGTCCATTCGTCCGTGTCGTGTCCCTCTGCGTCCCGCGAGACGAATTTCATCCCGTTGGGATGATAGGGGAGAAACACTTCCGGCTTCCAGACAATCTCCACCGGGGTGCCGGCCTGCGGATCAGACGGAGTACCGGCAGTCTTCAGTACGTCGATGATGGCGACATCGGTCAGATGCCCCTTCCCCGTGGCCGCGAGGCTGCCGTAGAGCGTCACCTCGAACGACGCCGCCTCCGGATGCCCGGCTGCAAAGGCCATCGCCGCCTTCTGCGGCCCCATCGTATGGCTGCTCGAAGGCCCGCGACCTATTTTATAGAGTTCCTTGAGAGATTTCACGAGGGCAAATTTAGTCATTCTTAAAAATAACCCGGTAATATAATTTGTTATTTGAGTTTCGCAAATGCGAAACACGGTTTTAGAGGCCCATAGGGCCGAAAGAAAGTCCCTTTCCCGAGGAAAGGGATTTAGGGAAAGGGTAATATAATAACAATAAGCGAAGCTTGTGCGGGAGGAAAAGTTTTGCAAGTACCTGCACAATGCTTATTTTTTCAACAAACTTTATTACTTGCGAAACTTGAGTTTGTTATATTTGCACCTCGAACGACACTCCAAGGAGTCAGAATGATCATCGAGGCACACGACATACGCAAGAGTTTCGGCACGCTGGAGGTGCTGAAGGGGCTGGACTTCCACGCGGAGAAGGGGGAGACCGTCTCGATAGTCGGGGCCTCCGGAGCAGGCAAATCCACCTTTCTGCAGATACTCGGGACTCTGTCCTCTCCGGACGGGGGAAGCCTGAAGATAGACGGGCAGGACGTGCTGGCTCTCGGGAGAGACGCCTTGGCCGCATTCAGAGGCCGCAGAATCGGTTTCGTCTTCCAGGCGCACCATCTCCTGCCGGAATTCACGGCCCTCGAGAACGTGATGATTCCCGCACTGATAGCGGGCAAGCCCGTACGCGAGACCCGCAGGAAGGCCCTCGGCATACTCGAAAGCCTCGGCCTCAAAGAGAGAGAGGGCCACAAGCCCTCGGAGATGTCGGGCGGAGAGCAGCAGAGGGTGGCGATAGCCCGCGCCGTCATCAATGACCCGGCGGTGCTGCTGGCCGACGAACCCACCGGCAACCTCGACTCCGTCACCAGACAGGAAATCCACCGCATATTCTTCTCCCTCAGGGACAGCCTCGGACAGACCATAGTGATAGTCACACACGACCCCGAACTCGCCTCGCTCTGCGACCGCTGTCTGACGATGAAGGACGGGAGTTTCATCTGAGATGGCGGAACCGACGTTCAGATTCCGTCAGTTCACAGTCCGCAACCGGGACTCGGCCCTGAAAGTGGGGACGGACGCGGTACTGCTCGGAGCGGCGATGACGCTGCTGCCGACGGACCGTCTGGCCCTGGACATCGGCACGGGCACCGGAGTCATCGCGCTCATGGCGGCGCAGCGCACGGAGCGGTGCAGCATAATCGGCATCGACATCGACCCTCCCTCCGCCGCGGAAGCGGAAGAGAACTTCAGCTCCTCCCCCTGGGCGGACAGGCTGAGTTGTGTCTGCACTCCCCTCTCCGGGTACAGGCCGGAGGAGAAGTTCGACCTGATATTCTCCAACCCTCCCTACTACGACTCCTCGCTGCGCAATCCCGACGAACGGGAGGCCGCCGCACGGCACAGCGACTCGCTTTCCTTCCGGGACATCTTCGCTTTCGCATCCTCGTCGCTCAATAGCGGCGGACGTCTCTCGATGATTCTCCCCTCGGAGCAGATCCCGTCCGTCAGAAGATGCGCCGCCTCCTACGGCCTGAGGCCGTTCCGTCTGCTCAACGTACGCACAGCGGAGAACAAGCCGACAAGACGCACGATTGTCGAGTTCTCCTCAAACGCCGGCACCCCGGAAGAGGAGGAAATCACCCTTATGCGGGACGGTCTCCGCTCGGAGGAATACCGCCGTCTCACCGCAGACTTCTATCTCTGACATCGACCGCCCTTCACTGCCCCGCAAGGGCATCCGTACATTCACCACAGGCCACAGAGAGGCCTGGGAGGCCGTTTTGTGGCGAAATCGGAATCTTTTCCGAAACCACCACAAAAACCCGTCCACACCCCGCATAAGCGGGAGTTAGCCACAAACGCCCTCCGGGCGGGTACGTCGTAAACCATTCTGTTCATACCTTCGCCGGCGATAGTAGGATTACCTATAAAAACCCAAAAAACGTTTTGACGATGTACGAACTCAAACAAAAAGACAATTTCATTCTCACATTTGAGAATTCCGTCAAGGAATGCTGGGACAAGGCCGCCCTCGATGACTACAACACGAGCAGCGTGACCTACGGCGAACTCGCCGCCGACATCGAGAAGACGGTCCTCTGCTGGAGAGCCGCCGGACTCAAGAAGGGAGACAAGATAGTCATCAACGCCAGGAGCAGCTCCAACTGGGCGAAAGTGTTTCTCGCCGCACAGACGGGCGGCTTCGTGGCCGTACAGATATTCAACGGCTTCACCCCGGAGGACACCGCAAAGCTGGTCAACCACTCCGACGCACGTCTCCTGTATACCGAAAAGACGATTTTCGACAAGATGGACTTCGAAGAACTCGGAGCCCTCATCGGAGCGATAGACACCAAGACAGGCGAGCTTCTCGCATCCCGGGAGGGTTTCGCCGAGGTCTATGCGCAGCAGGACAAGCTGTTCGCCGAAGCGCATCCTAACGGACTCTCCCCGGAGGACATCCACTACGAGGCAGGCTCGCTCGACGACCTCGCCGCCATCATGTACACTTCCGGCTCTACCGGCAACCCTAAGGGCGTAATGCTCACCAACAGAAATCTTTCGGCCAACATACAGCTCATCCCGGTACACTTCCCGTACCGCCGCGAGGACAATTACGTCAGCGTCCTCCCGTACGCGCACATTTTCGGGATGGTATATGATATGCTTGCGCCGCTCTGCTTCGGAATGCACCTCATCGTGCTCTGCATCCCGCCGGTACCCGCAAACCTCAAACCTGCCCTCAGGCAGTACAAGCCTTATGTATTTTTTGCCGTTCCGCTCATTCTCACCAAGCTTCTGGAGGACTCCATCGGAGAATTCATCCACAGCAAGAACGGGGCGGCAAAGCTTGAGGACCACGAACACAACCGCGACTACTGCGAGGCTCTCGCGACCATATTCCTCAACGCCCTCGGAGGCAACGTCGGCCTCTTCGTGACGGGCGGAGCGGCGATTCCGGAACACCTCGAGAAACTGATGGTGGAGAAGCTCCGTCTTCCTTTCGTCACGGGCTACGGTATGACCGAAGCCGCACCGACCATCAGCCTCGGACACAAGGGAAGCTACAAGCTCAAGGAGTGCGGAGAATACGTGGAAGAAGCCGTAGAACTCAGGATAGACTCCACGGACGAGGAGCATATCCCGGGAGAAATCCTCATCAGGGGCAATGTGGTGTTCGCCGGATACTACAAGAATGAGGAGGCCACCCGCGCCGCATTCACCGAAGACGGATGGTTCCATACCGGAGACCTCGGCACGGTGGACAAGGACAGGAGCATCTTCATCGTGGGCCGCTGCAAGAGTATGATTCTCTCCACCAACGGGCAGAACATCTTCCCGGAAGAGATAGAAGTGGTGCTGAACGCACTGCCGTACGTGGGCGAGTCCCTCATCGTCTCCCGCGAAGGCAGGCTCGTGGCGCTCATAGTGCCTGACCACAACCTCGCCGGAGATATGGATGCCGCCGCGCTCAAGAGCGTGATGGACGCCAACCTCACGGCCCTCAACAAGAAGATTCCGGGATATTCCCAGGTAAGTTCCTACGAGCTCCGCTTCGAGCCTTTCACCAAGACTCCGAAGGGAAGCATCAGAAGATTTATGTATGAATAAGGAAAGAAGAGTAGTCATCACCGGCCTGGGAGTAATCTCCCCGGTCGGCAATGACATAGCCACATTCTGGGACAGCCTCAAGAGCGGACACTGCGGCATCAGCAGGCTGGAGAGGTTCGAGGAGCATAATCTCCCGATTCACGTGGCGGGGCAGATCAAGGATTTCAACCCTGACTCCTACGGTCTGAACGGGGCCGACCGCCGCCGCAACGATCTCTACAGCCAGTATGCCCTCGCCGCCGCCTTCCAGACTATGGCTTCCAGCGGACTCGTGTCCGGGGAGAATGTGGATCCCGAGAGATTCGGAGTATATGTCGGCACCGGCATCGGGGGGATGAACACTTTCGTCGCCCAGACCAAGGTGATGCTCGAGGAGGGGGCGGGAAGGATTTCTCCGCTCTTCATCCCGATGATGATCCCAAATATCGCCGGAGGCAACATTGCCATCAAGTACAATGCCCAGGGCCCCTGCCTGACCCACGTCTCCGCCTGCGCCACAGGCACCAACTCCATCGGGGAGGCGTATCTCGCCATTCTCTGCGGACGTGCCGACGCGATACTCACCGGCGGCAGCGAGGCCGTGATCAACCCGCTTGCCATCGGAGGCTTCGCCAACTGCAAGGCCCTCACGACCGAAGAGGATCCGGACAATGCCTGCCTGCCGTTCGACCGCCGCAGAGGCGGGTTCGTGATGGCGGAAGGCTCTGCGATGATGATGCTGGAGGAATACTCCCACGCCGTCTCACGCGGAGCGGACATCATAGCGGAAGTCTGCGGCTACGGCTGCACCTGCGATGCATATCACTACACGGCTCCGCGTCAGGACGGCATCCCGGCGGCCAAGGCCATAAGGGATGCGCTCGCCGAAGCCGGATACAGGCCGGGAGAATCGCTCTATATCAACGCGCACGGGACCGGCACCCACCTCAACGACGTGGCTGAGACCAACGCCATCAAGCTCGCCCTCGGCGAAGAGGATGCCCGCAAGGCGTCAATCAGCTCCACCAAGTCTATGACAGGGCATATGTTCGGCGCCACCGGTGCGGCAGAGCTGATTGCCTCCGCCCTCGCCCTCAGGGACGGGATAGTCCCGCCGACGCTCGGACTCCGCGAACCGGACCCGGAATGTGATCTCGACTACACTCCGCTTACGGCCCGCAGGAAGGAACTCGATGTCGCGATTTCCAACTCCCTCGGCTTCGGAGGGCATAATGTTTGCGTGGCATTAAGGAAATATTCAAAATGACCAGAGACGAAATCAAGGGGGTTCTCCCCCACAGGGAGCCGATGCTCCTGATTGACAAGTCCGAATGGGACGGAGAGGGCGTTTGTTCTGAATATACGATAAAGGACAACGAATTTTTCACCACCGGCCACTTCCCGGGATACCCGGTAGTGCCGGGGGTTATACTTTGCGAGATTATGGCGCAGGCGAGCTTTCTGCTCATCCCGGCCGAGGAACTCAAGACACATACCGCATTCTATGCCGCTCTGGACGGGGTCAAGTTCAAGCACTCCGTCTTCCCCGGAGATACGGTCTGCACCCGCTCCCGACTTGTCGGGCGCAAGGGGCCGGCAGTATTCATAGAAGCTAAGGCCACCGTCAACGGGAACCTCTGCTGCCAGGGCAAGCTCACGTTTATGCTCGTACCCAATGAAAATCTGAAGAAGTAATATTATGGCATACGGTTTACTCAAAGGCAAGAAGGGCATCATCTTCGGCGCACTCAACGAGCAGTCCATCGCTTGGAAAGCTGCACAGAAGGCCCGTGAAGAAGGGGCGGAGCTTGTGCTGACCAATACCCCTGTCTCCATCAGGCTCGGCACCATCAACGAACTCGCGCAGGAGTGCGGGGCTATCGTAGTACCGGCTGACGCGACTTCTCTCGAAGACCTCAACTCCCTGGTGGACAAGGCTATGGAACATTTCGGCGGGCAGTTCGACTTCGTACTGCATTCCGTCGGGATGTCTCCCAACATCCGCAAGGGCCGCGCTTACGAGGATCTCAACTACGACTTCCTGGACAAGACTCTCGACATCTCGGCCATCTCCTTCCACAAGCTGCTCAACGTGCTTTACCGCAAGGACGCGCTCAAGGAATGGGGATCAGTCGCCGCACTCACCTATATCGCGGCGCAGCGCAGCTTCGAGGGCTACAACGATATGGCTGACGCCAAGGCCCTGCTGGAGTCCATAGCCCGCAGTTTCGGGGTCATCTACGGCAAGCGCCGGCACGTGCGCATCAACACCGTGTCCCAGTCCCCGACGCTCACGACCGCAGGCAGCGGCATCGCCGGGATGCAGGATATGTTCGGCTACGCCGACAGGATGTCTCCTCTGGGCAACGCCGACGCTTCGGACTGCGCCGACTACCTCGTGACCCTGTTCTCTGACCTTACGAGGCACGTCACGATGCAGACCCTCTACCACGACGGAGGATTCTCGTCCACGGGTCTCACCGCCGACGCGGTCACCCTGTTCAGCAAGGGGATTCAGGCGGAATAGGTCATACATATTGAAACGGCAAGCCCGGGGCGTCTTCTGCTCCGGGCTTGTTGCTTATCTGGTGTATGTGAGTGATTGTCAGAGGTTCGGATTGGACTTCTTCCACTCGCTGACAGGAGGGACGATGCCGAGGGAGACAATCTCGTCGCGCATCTTGCAGAGGTGCTCGTATGAGGCCTTCAGGTCAGCCATCTCCTGCGCAGTGCCTTCCGGCTTGGAATAATGTACGCCGGTGGCGTCGATGACCGTCGGCATAGCCATCATCACGTTCTTGTAGCCGCAGACGTCACAGTTGACGTAGCAGCCTGCCGGCCAGGTGAACTTCTCGCCTCCCATAGCGGCCTCGATCATCTTGACCGCATTGTAGGCCGGACTCTGGAATGAGCTGCGTCCGCGAAGCTTGATGATGTTGGAGCCGCCCTGGATGGTGTCGTGCTTGATTTCGGCCCACTTCTCATCGGAGAGATGCTTCTCGGCGAGAGGAGCGCCGTCGATGAGGGCCTTGGAGGCGAATACCGCCATGGCCTCGCCGTGGCCGCCGTAGGTATATGCATTGGTCACTGAACTCTGCGGTACGCCGAACTCCCTGGCAAGGTTGCTCTGGAGACGGGTGGAGTCGAGAGCGGCGAGAGAGGTGAGCTGCTCAGGCTTCAGTCCTGAGTGGATGAGGGCGGTGAGGGCCGTCACGTCCGCCGGGTTGAAGATGACCACAACGTGCTTGACGTCAGGGCAATACTGCTTGATGTAGTCGCCGAACTGGGCCGCAATCTGGCAGTTGCCCTTGAGCAGATCCTCGCGGGTCATACCCTCCTTGCGAGGAGCTCCGCCGGAAGAGATGATATATTTCGCATCCTTGAACGCGACCGCAGGATCAACCGTCCAGCTGACATTCGCACCCTCGAATCCGCAGTGATACATTTCCTCCGCCACGCCGTGAACGCCCGGCTCGAAGATATCGTAGAGGCAGATGTTTGGCGTAAGCCCGAGCATAAGGGCCGTCTGGGCCATGTTGGAACCGATCATTCCACCGGCGCCCACGATGACCAACTTTTCATTAGTAAGGTATTTCATAACGATATCGAAATTTTGTCGTTTTCAAAAAGTGGGACAAATATAATAAAAATCGTTATCTTTGCGGCGTTATAAAAATTTTATGGCACTATATCTTATAAAGGATCTTGACGACGATTACCACTCGAAACTGGGGGTATGGCAGATCACAGAGTCTGAAGACGAGCTTCGCGAGCTCTCTTCGGTCCCGTCAGACGAACTTGAAGAAATTTCCTACATCAGGAGCGAATCGCTCAGAAAACAGAAGCTTGCGGTAAGGGCTCTGCTCGACACCCTCTTCGAGGAGAAGGTGTACCTCAGCCACCACGACAACGGCAAGCCTTATATCGAAAATTCGGCCATCAACATCAGCATCACCCACACCGACAGATATGTCGCAGTCATCCTGAACGATACGGAGGAGGTGGGCATCGACTGCGAGTCCCTCGACAGGGATTTCTCCGCCGTCGAGAAGAAGGCCCTCTCGGAAGATGAGATCGACGGGCTTGACGAGGAGAAGCGCAACGAGCAGCTCGCCATCTACTGGTGCGCCAAGGAGGCCGTCTACAAGAAGATGTCACAGCACAACGTGGACTTCGCCGAGCAGATCGAGATCGATGATTTCAGGCTTCGCGGCGAAGGGGAGCTGGACGCCACCTTTATCCAGAAGGACGGCTTCGAAGAGGAACTCCATCTGGAGTATATGACCTTCGACAGGCACGTCCTCGTCTGGGTCGCCGGCTGATTCCGCTGAAAATTCCATAAAGGAGCGCACCGGACGTACACGACTGATAGACAGATGAATTAGAGCGAAAGTCCTGATCAGCGCGGTCTGAGCCAGCTTTCAGGATTCTGCGGAGTCTTCTCCTTCCATACCTGGAAGTGCAGCTGGGTCTGACCGTCTATCGTGTCGACCTTCCCTATGCTCTGGCCCGTCTTCACCTTGTCTCCGGCCTTGACGGACACCGCGTCCAGCTTGCAGTAGAAGGTGAAGTAGTTTCCGTGCTGTACAAGCACGCACCTGTTGTATCCCGGCATCACTATCACCCTGCGCACTTCCCCGTCGAACACGGCCTGCACCTCCGTCCCCGGAGAGAGGGAAATGCCTATGCCGTTGTTGAACGGCATCACGAGCGTGGTATAGACCGGATGTTTGTGCTTGCCGAACTTCTCCACCACCGGGCCGTCGGCCGGCCACGGGAGTTTGCCCTTGTTGGCCTCGAATTCCGCGGCGAGCTTGTAGTCCACCTGCGAGGACTGCTTCTTGCCTGAGGAAGACTTGCGGCTGCTCTCCTCCATATATTGCGCGATGATCCGCTCTATCTCGCGGTTCAGGGCCTCCACCTGCTTGCGCTTGGAGTTGAGCTGCTTCTGATAGCGGGTCTTGTCCTTCTTGAGATTGGCGACGAGCGTGTCGGAGCGTTTCTCCTCCTTGCGGAGATTGTCCAGTGCGCTCTGGCGCTCGGCCCTCATACTCTCGGCGCGCCGCTTCATAGCCTCCAGAGAGGCGAGCTCGGACTCCAGAGTGGATTGCATCTCTTTGATTTTCAACGCCTGCGCGTTCATCTGGGCGGCCATATTCCTCAGGTACGAATAGCGGCGGGAAGCCTGTCCGACGTCGCCGCTGGAGAGGACGTAGACATACCATAGGCGGGTGTCGCGGTTGCGGTAGGCCCCGCGTATCAGTTTACGGTAGTATACCGTCATCGTGTCAAGCCTGGAGCGGAGAGCGTCGTAGCGACCCTGCGCCGCCCTGATGCTGTCGGAGAGGATGCGGATTTCCCTGTCGCTCTCCTGCACCAGAGTCCTGCGGTTGGATATCTGCTTGCGTATGAGGGTGAGTTCGTTGAGTGCGCTCGCACTTTTGCTCGTGTTCTCGCGGAGCTGCTTCTGAATCTGGGCTATCTCCTTCTCCAGCTGAGCCTTGCGGTTCTCCTGCTCCTTTGTGTTCTGCCCTGCGGTGAAGAGGCAGAGGCAGAGCGCCGGCACGAGTACGAATATGCGGCGCAGTACGCTCATTTGGCCGATTTCTGTTCGGAGAGCGACTTGTAGTAGCTGGCAAGGTCGGTCTCGCCGAGAGCTTCCAGTACCTTGGAATAATGTTCGAGTATCACGGCGCTCTCCTTGCCCCCGTAGATCATCGCGTGCTTGAAATACGGCTTCGCGTCCTTCGGGCGGCGCAGCAGGTAGAGTATCCAGCCGTAGGTGTCGAGATAGGTGGCGTTGTCCGGCTCAAGCTCCACGGTTCTTGCGCTCATCTTCAGGGCTTTGCGCAGGGAACGCTTCTCGAGGGAGAGATAATAGGCGTAGTTGTTCAGCACGTGGACATAGTCCGGGTCGACCTTCAGGGCCTTGTCGTAGGCCTTGTATGCCCGCTTGTGGTCATTCTGCCGATAGGCCACATCCCCTTCGTAGGAATAGGCGAAGAGCAGCTGCTCCTTGTTTCCCTGCAGGGTGGCGATGGCGGCGAGAGTGTCGCACTGGCTCAGGACCTCATCCCAGCGGCTCTCGATAGAGAGCAGCTTTATCTTGTTCTCGCGGGATTTCAGATCGTCCGGGTACGCCTGCAGGCAGATGTCCGCCAGTCTTTTGAGCTGTTCGCCCCAGACCCACCAGAAGCGGGAGTCAAGATGGTCGATGATGGAGGAGAGATAGTCGCTCTTGATGTCCGTGCGGACGTCTTCGTTGCCGATGAAGTGTTCGAGAGCGGAGAAGAACGGAGGAAAATTGCCGTGCCTCCAGAGGATTTCCATCCGCCCCATTTCCGCAGGAGCGTAATCCGGGTCCAGCTCTAGGGCCTGGTCGTAGTAGGCGAGGGCGAGGGAATCGCTCTTCTGCCGGAAGCGGGCGTCCGCTATGAGGGACAGAGTGTATGGCGTGTTGTACAGCGACGGCTTCATCCTGATAAGCTTCGTGCAGATGTCGGCAAGTCGGTCACTCTCTCCTTCGTTGTTGTAGGCCGTAGCCAGGGCGTTGAGATACCAGCTGTTGGCGGAGTCGAGCTGCGTAGCCATCTGAAGGTGGTCCTGCGCCGCTCCGTTATCGTTCAGGGCGAGTTCACAGAGGCCGAGATAGTAGTTTACGGCATCGTCGGAAGGGGCCTCCTCGAGCAGGGCGGAGAGTTTCTCCCTGGCCTGCTGATAATTGCCCTCCGCATATTCCGCTACCGCATCTATAAAGAGTCCGCTGTCCGCCGCATTCTGCGCGTGAAGGCAGAAGCAAATGAGGAGAAGCGGAATATATGAAATGACGAACTTTCTCATACTGACACAAAAGTATGCAATTTTGTGAGAAATATTGGTTACTTTAGCACTAATTATTGCACAACGACAATGCAACTTTTCGGGAACAGGAAGCATCTTGATACTCGGGAAGCGGATTGGATAGAAGGGGCGAAACGCGGTGACCGCAAATCTCAGAAGGCCATCTACGACCTTCTGTCGCGTAAGATGTTCGCAGTGTGTCTGCGGTATATGGGCGACAGGGAGGTGGCGGAGGACATCCTTCAGGACGGGTTTGTGACCCTCTTCTCCAAGCTTGACAGCTACTCGGGGGCAGGCTCCTTCGAAGGCTGGGCACGCAGGATCTTTGTAAACACTGCACTGATGAGTCTCAGAAAGAAGGATGCGCTCAAGAATACGGAAGACATCACTCTCGCCTGGAACATCGCCGACAGCAATCCGTCGCCCGTACAGAAGATAGGTCAGGACGAACTGCTGAAGATGGTCTCAGCGCTTCCTCCGGGATTCCGCACGGTCTTCAATATGTATGTCCTGGAAGGGTATTCACATAAGGAGATAGCGGAAGCGCTCGGCATCTCCGAGACGACATCCCGCTCTCAGCTTCAGAGAGCCAGAGTGCTGTTGCAGTCAAAGATCGGGAAGCCGTTTTGAGACGGCCTCCGTAGAAAGGTATCAGTAAGATGCAGGAAGAGTTAAATGATTTTGACCTCCGGATGAGGTCTATGCTCGAAGACGCGGAGGCGAAACCGTCCCGCCGCGTCTGGAAAGGCATATCCTCCCGTCTGGACGGCAGCTCGGCGGCGACACGGGAATACCGTCCGGAGCGGACAAGGCTGGCGTGGGCTTCGCTCGCGTTCGCGGCCGCTCTCGGTCTGGGGATATTCTTCGTCGGCACGATGCCGCAGACCTCCCCTGTAGAGTCTGGAGCGATGGTGGCTCTGCTCTCCGAAAAGGACGTGGCGCGGGTGGCGGAAGATCGCCTGCCTAAGGCCCGGCCTCTAAATACGACCGGAACGGTCCGGATGGCCGCAGACTATACCGTGAGTGCGGCAGCGCCGTCGGAGTCACTTGGAGAGGACAAGGCGGCAGCGGACAGCGGGCAGGAGGCTGTGGCGGCCGGGAACCCCGCAAAGAATAACGGCACTACAAGCCGCTGGAAGTCTTTCGCCTCAAAGGGCGCAAGAGGGCGGGACGACTCCCGTCAGGATGAGTTCGCGCAGCTCGATATGGAAGATGCCCGCAGGAGCGGATCCCGGAAGACCGCCCTCTACATCAAAGGGGCGATAGGGGGCAACGATTCCGAAATCCACGTTTCCGGTCCGCATACGGTTATGGCCCCTGGATACGGGACTTCGGGCATTTCCGAACTGAGCACCTCCACCTACGGAGTGCCGTTCACCCTGGGTCTCGGTCTGCGTGTCTACGTTCTCCCCAAGCTTTCCGTCGGCACGGGACTGGACTACTCCCTGCTCACAAGGACGTTTACGGGCAAGTACGTCAGCTACGGAAGCAACGGTGAGCTGGAGCGCTCGGAGGCGGGCGACGTCTTACACGCACTACATTATATAGGTATACCGGTCGGTCTGTATTACGACGTGCTGGACTATGACAACGTGAAGTTCTACGTCTACGGTCTCGGAGAAGCCGAATACTGCATTTCCAGCCGGTACACGCTTTTCTCCACTCCGGACATCCACTGCAGCGACAAGGTGGAGAAACTCCAGTATTCCGCAGGCATCGGCCTCGGACTGGAATTCAGACTCAGCAGGCTGCTCGGCCTGTATCTCGATCCGGGTCTGCGCTACTACTTCCCTTGCGACCAGCCCAAGAGCGTCAGGACGGACAAGCCGGTGGTCGTGAATTTCGACGCCGGTCTCAGGTTCAATTTCTAAGTAAAAAACGTAAAAACACATAAAAAACTTTAATTTGTTGCGGCATCCGGAGCTGGAATGGTTCGGGATGCCGATTTTTTTGCGTTATTCGCAGAAAAACATCAACGAACTATGAGGACTTCTTCACTCGTTACCATTCTCGTCTGCCCTCTGCTCCTGGCGGCGGGCTGTCTCACGGACAAGACCGCACTCGTCCCGATAAGGTCGAGAGCGGAATGTCACAACAGAAACCTTCACGACCGTGACTCCATCCCTGCGCAGGAGAGAGTCATCGTCGATACGGCGCTTCTCTTCTCGGCCGTCCGCTTCGAGGAGAGCTACAACTACCACCGCGACAGCGCCTACGGAGCGGGCAGATATGAAATCCTGCTCTATCGGGACTTCGAGCAGGCGCTTTCGATACCCTCTTCCGCCGAATGTGCAAGTCCGGACCCGGACACCCACCATATCCTCGGCGGACACCTCTACACCGAGGCCGTCACCCGCGAGCGGACATTCATAGGCAGGGACGGGCAGACCCTTTTCAGCTTCGAGGGGAGGGAGATTCTCCGAGGGCTGCTGACGGACGGGGACGACGTCTACACCCTGTCCGAGAGCCGCAGCGGAGACGGATTCAGCTTCCGGAAGAACGGAGAAATCCTGTTCAGCCGCGAGAGCGGATATGTGTTCGGGGATATGGCCGAGCCGTCATACGGCCCGTCGGGGGCCCTGTACAGGGATATGGGCAAAATCTGTTTCTGCTATGCGGCCAGACTCTCCGGCAAGGAGCAGTATTACACGGTAATGGACGGAGTGGCGGGGGTCACAAGATTTGAAGAGAGATGTTCCGTACAGGACGTCAAGATTTCGGGCGGACATCCCGTCAGCGCCGAGGCGTCGTATTTGTGGTTCGACGTAGAAAACGGGCGGGTATGGCGCGATGCGGACGGGCAGGTGCCGGTCTCCGGCCATATGTCATACGGCGGAGGCACTCCGATAGCGACAGTCGCGAATGAGGATGACCCGGATAGTCTGAGCGAAATCTGCGAAGGCTATGCCGAAATATATCACGGGGCAAAGCGCAATTTTGCAGTCCTGGAATCGCCTCCGGGCAGCACTATGGTCTATTGTTCGGACTCGGCGGATGCGCTTTTCAGCTTCACGGACCGCATCCTGCTGTCTCCCGCCTGCGCCTTTCTGGACGAAGGGGGATATTTCTGCGCCGCATTGAGTTCCAGGACGGACGACAATCACAGCATATTGTACGGGGACAGGTTGAAGGAAATCGCCCTGCACGGCTTCATCAGCTGCATAAGGGCGGAGTTCTCGATCAGTCGGCCCAGCTGATGCTTCGCGATCCGTCGTCGAGTACGGCTATGCTGACCTTGAGCGTCTCCTCCGGGAGCAGGGACTCTATGTTCTCCGGCCACTCCATCAGACAGAGGCAGCCGCTGTCCAGGTAATCGTACAGCCCTATGTCCAGAGCCTCCGCGTCCTTCGTGATGCGGTAGAAATCGAAGTGATATATGGCCTCGTCAGAGAGAGTCCGGTATTCGTTGACTATGGCGAAGGTAGGAGAGCCGACCGCATCGGAGCGGACTCCGAGACAACGGCACAGAGCCGAGATGAAGGTGGTTTTGCCGGCACCCATCGGGGCGTAGAACGCCACCTGTCTGCGCCCTGCGGCGAGACGGAGAAATTCTTCCGCCGCGGCGTCGATGTCGGAAAGGGACTTTATCAATATGGTATGCTGCATATCAGGGACAAATATAATGAAAGATAACGATGCTGATACAAATCAAAGCTGCAAAATGCGTGGGGACCGAAGCGGTGGGAGTCACCGTGGAAACGGACATTGACCACGGAATAGGAGTACATCTCGTAGGGCTGGCCGACATTGCGGTCAAGGAAAGCCTGCTCAGGACCTTCACTGCGATGACCTCCCTCGGTTTCAGGATTCCGGGACGGAAGATTGTCATAAATCTCGCCCCGGCCGATATGCACAAGAACGGCAGCGGCTACGACCTGCCCATCGCGATAAGCATCCTGGCTGCCTCCGGGCAGTACGATATGAAGGAGGCGGGGAGCTATCTGATAATGGGGGAACTCGGCCTGGACGGCAGCGTGCGGGAAATCGGGGGCGCACTGCCATTCGTGGAGTTCGCCGCCCGTTCCGGCCTCAAGGGGGTCATACTCCCGGAAGACTCCGCGCTCGAAGCCGTCGATATCGGAGGGCCGGAGATTTATGGAGTCAGGACGCTGAAGGATGTCATCAGGATACTCGAAGGACGCGAAGACTGCTCGGAGCTGCTCTCACGCAACTCCCCGGAGGCGGCAAACCCGGACGGCGGGCAGAAGAGGGCGGACGACGGGTATGTGGATTTTTCCGACATCATCGGGCAGGACGGGGCGAAACGCGCCATCGAGATAGCCGCTGCGGGCGGACACAATATCATAATGGTCGGGAGTCCGGGCTCCGGGAAGAGTTCGCTTGCCAAGGCGATGGCGGGCATACTTCCGCCTATGAGCCGGGAGGAGTCGCTGGAGACGAGCCGCATATATTCTGTCGCCGGCCTGCACAAGGGTCAGCGCGGGCTCATAACGCGGCGGCCGTTCCGCTCTCCTCACTATTCGGCTTCGATGGCGGCCATCATCGGAGGGGGCGCAGGAGAGAATGTAGTTCCGGGGGAAGTGACTCTCGCCAACAACGGCGTCCTCTTCCTGGACGAGCTGGCACAGATGCCGCGGAGCGTGCTGGAAGCCCTGCGCGGCCCTATCGAGGACAGAAAGGTCACCATCTCCAGGCTGAAGACCAAGGTGGAATTCCCCTCGTCCTTCGCCCTTGTCGCCGCATCTAACCCCTGCCCCTGCGGATATTACGGGGAGGGTGACCGCTGCATCTGCACCGCCTCCAAGAGGACGGCATATCTCGCGAGGCTTTCCGGCCCGATTATGGACCGCATCGACCTGCAGGTATGGATGCACGCCGTTCCGCCGGGGGCCGTGGGGAAGGGCGTGAAGCCCGAGAGCAGCGCGTCCGTCTCCCGCAGGGTCATCGCCGCACGGGCCTTGCAGACGGAGAGATTCCGGGACGAGGGCATCGCCACCAACGCGGAGATGTCCAACAGGCTGGTGGAGAAATACTGCCCGCTCGACAGCGAATGCCTCGATTCGCTGGAAAGACTTATGTCCGCCGCCGGAATGTCGCTCCGGGCGTGGTTCAGGATAATAAAAGTGGCCCGGACCATCGCAGACCTCGAAGGGGAGGAGAGGATCACTCCGGACCATATCAGGGAAGCCGCCGCGTTCAGGCTACTTGATAGCGGCAAGATTTGACTTGAGCTGCTCGACGGAACTTGCGCCTATGATGACCGAGGTCACCTCCGGCCTGCGGAGTATCCACCTCAGGGCGTGCTGGGCGAGCGTCAGTCCTTCGCTCAGGGCTTCTTCGTTCCATCCCTTTATCTTCCCGAGGAGTTCATCCGTCAGCATCTCCGGCTTGAGGAAGGCGCTGTGCGTCATTCTCGATCCGTCAGGGATGCCGTGCAGATATCTGTCCGTGAGAAGCCCCTGCGCGAGCGGGGAAAACGCCACGAAACCGGCCCCTTCCTCCGCGGCCTGAGGGAGTATCTCCCCTTCCACGGCCGTATCTATCATATTGTACCGGCCCTGGTATACGAGGCAGGGCACGTGCTGCTCCCGGAGGTAGGCATAAGCCTTGGCGGCCATCTCCGGCGGATATTTGGAAATGCCGACATACAGGGCCTTGCCCGCCCTCACGGCATCCACCAGCGCCTGCATAGTCTCCTCCAGAGGCGTGACGGGGTCGGGACGGTGCGAATAGAAGATGTCCACGTAGTCCAGACGGAGCCGCCTGAGACTCTGGTCGAGCGAAGAGAGCATCGTCTTGCGGGACCCCCATTCGCCGTACGGCCCGGGCCACATATCGTGTCCGGCCTTGGTCGCGATTATGACCTCGTCGCGATGGGCCTTGAGCGATTCGGCGAAAATCTCCCCGAAGAGGGACTCCGCCGCCCCGCAGGGCGGTCCGTAGTTGTTGGCAAGGTCGAAATAGGTGATGCCGTTGTCGAAGGCGCATTCAATGATGTCGCGGCATTTTTCGCGCGAAGCCCCTTCTCCGAAGTTGTGCCAGAATCCCAGCGAGACCTCAGGCAGAAGCAGTCCGCTCCGCCCGCATCTGCGGTATTTCATTGATTCATAGCGAGGTGCTGTCTGTTTGTAGTTCTCCATATCTGATTTTGATTGTGTCCGCTAACAAATATAGGATAAAAACTTCAAAAAAATTTGGCTGAAATAAAAAAGTGGCTTATCTTTGCAATCCCTTTCCGACAGGTAGGGACAAGTTCATTGATAATACTGAAAGATAAGTACAAGCAAGTACCGAGAAACAATAGAATCGAGAGCGTTGATTTCTTTTAGA
>CAVIJA010000027.1:0-24364 GCA_963643135.1 Alloprevotella sp.
TGTAGGACTGTTCGGAGAATATTTTTATCAGCCAGTTCATTCTTCTGTCATTTGAAACAGGCTGCAAAGGTAGTCTAAATCTTCTTCTTTTTCTCATCATATATGCTTACCTTAGTGCCGATCTGCTTGCCTTTGGGTTCTGAATTTATTGCTTAAAAAATCAAAACATCGATGAGTACTGGGTGTTTATGGCGGCAAGGCTCGGTCTGGACATATATAGCATCTGCGATGCTGTCCACGTGTCGAAAGCCAAGAATATGTACAATCAGGACCTTCGCGCACAGCGCGCCTCCCTCGATTTCAGGATTGAGCCATATCTCGCATATACCCCTACGGGAGGACCGGTGGGACCCCGCGGATTTGCAAGAGAGAGGAAAATCCATTACTTTTGTCCATATTCATTGGTCTTAGGGATTGAATTATGGACATAGACTTCGTGGTTACTTGGGTCGATATGGACGATCCCGCGTGGAAGGCGGATTTCGCGCGATATTCCGGCAAGATTGACAATTCAAAAAATCAGTTCTCCGAGGCCCGCTTCAGGGATTACGGCCTGCTGAAATATTGGTTCAGAGGCATTGACAAGTTCGCTCCGTGGGTGCGCAAGGTGCATTTCGTCACCTGCGGGCAGAAACCGGAGTGGCTGGACGAAAGCAATCCGAAGCTGCATCTGGTGAGCCACAGGGATTATATACCGGAGAAATACCTGCCGGTGTTCAATTCTTCGCTGATCGAGCTGTACCTGCACAGGATTCCGGGACTTGCCGAACATTTCGTCTATTTCAATGACGATTTCTATATGACTGCCCCGACTCCTCCAGAAAGGTTCTTCCGGGACGGCCTTCCGACCGACATCGCCGTATTCAGGATGAACACCGGAGCCAGCCTGTGGTCCAGATGTCTGGAGAACAATATCCGGATAATCAACGGAAAATTCGACAAGAAGACGGTTCTGCGCGAACATCGCGACAAGTGGTTCAGTCCGGTCTATGGAGGCAAGTCGTGGCTTACCAAAGCCCTGCAGCCTTACGGGAAGTTCATCACAGTGCGGATTCCGCACAATGCCCAGCCGTACCTGAAGTCCACCTTCGAGGAGGTGTGGGAATATGCCGGCGACGAGCTCGCCCGCGTGTCCGCCAACCGCTTCCGCAGTCCCGAGGACTACACCCAGGAGCTGTTCCGGACCTGGCAGATCTGCGAGGGGAATTTCGTGCCTTACGACACTTACTCCGACACGAAGATGTTTCCGCTTATCGTGAAGCCGGGGAAGGCGGTCAAGGCCGTCAGGGAGGGGAAATACAAGCTCGTCTGCCTTAACGACAACGCGCACATACGGAACTACGACAGGGTGATGGCCTCTCTGGAGGAAGCCTTCAACGTCATACTTCCGGAGAAGTCATCATTTGAGAAATAAATAAGCGGCAAGGAAAACTTGCCGCTTAATAATCTCAGAGACTTATTCCGAGTCTGGCCGAGATCCAGTCCTCGAAAAGTTTCTTCTCCTGCGGGTCGGCCTCCTGAAGCGCGTTCATACACCCGTATTTCAGTCCCGGCTGTCTGTCGGCCCAGTCCAGTTTACGCTTGACATATTCCAGGCTCTTCGGCTTGCGGATCATCAGGTTCACCCCCTTGTGGGACTTGTGGATCAGCAGACCCTTGCTCTCCGCGAGGACATAGAAGAAGCCCTGGACGTTGAACTGCTCGTTGTCCCTGAATCTGTGCCGGACGTTGCGCCGTATGCTCTCAGGGTGTTCCGTCAGATATTCCGCAAGTACGCTCTTGAAAATGGGGTGAGGCTCGTGCGGGAGATAGAAGAATCGTCTCCAGCCGATCATCTCGGCCCCGTTCAGCAGGGAGTCCTTGTAGGTGAAGCGCTTATGGTCGTTTTTCTTGCGGCGTATGAACCTGAGGAATTTCATTGCGAGCGAAGGGAAGGTGCCGGAATAGCACACCACCTTTCCGTCTCTGAACAGGTCTTCCTTCTTTGAGGGGCCGGTGAAGAAGAAGTCGTCATTCATATAGATGAACTCCTCGCTCAGATCGGGTATGCGCCACATCATAGTCTCCACGGCGATGCTGTTGAAGACCGGAAGGTACTGCTCATACCCTTCGAAAAGGCTGTTCTGGTCAACTATGATTACAGGTACCTGATTGCCGGGGAAGTTCTTCTCGATGAAGCCTCCCAGGTCCGGATCCTGCCTGTTGGTGATGATGAATATCCTCTTGACGTAGGTGGCGAAGCGGAGTATGGAGGCCACTGCAAACCTTATCTCATAACTCTGGATAAAGCGTTCCGGGCCTGCAATGTCCTCCAGCTTGTCTTCTTTCTTCGTGGTGATATATTTGCTCCGTTCCGCTTTCAGTTTCGGATCGTTGCCGTTGACCCAGGTCAGCACGGCGTCTATTTTTCTGGAATCAGCCATATTCTGTCAAGTAATGCTGAAAAAAGTTTTGAATTCAGAACAAAAAGACCAGCAAAAGTACCAAGTTGTTTTTCTGTAATTACTTACTTCCAGACGAAGCCTTCGACATCCTTGAGGAAAATCTTCTCCCTCTCGTCGGGCTGCATAAGCTCCATCGTCACATTGTCGAAAGTGATGTTGCGGGCGTGCTGCATCGAGACTCCCCAGGCCGGCTGGATGCCGTGTGCGGACGGCTCAGGATAGCCGCTGTTGCGTCCGAAGAAGAACGGATTGGAATTCCTCTGCTGACGGACGTCGTCAAGAGTGAGTCCTCCCTTATACTGGATATGTATGTTCTTCAGCGTCACGTTCTCCACGGGATTGCCCTCCAGACCGACTATCAGCAGCGCATAGCGGCTGTCGCAGTTGGTGACAGTGACGTCCGATATCTCTATGTTGCGGGCATACGAGGCCGGGAGCTCCTTCGGGCCGCGCATACGGTCGCCGATGCGGATATATATCGGAGAATTCCAGATGTCGTCCATCTTGAGTCCCCGGACCTTGATATTCTCGAGCGGAGCCCCGTCCACGGTCTCCAGGGCAAGTCCCCTGCAGCGCTTGAACTCGCAGTTGCGGATGGTGACGTTGCGGAATCCGCCGTTGCTCTCCGTTCCGAATTTGATGCGACCGGTAGGGCCGTCGCGGTCAGGTGCGGCGGTGATGCTCTCCCCATAAGTGCCGTAATACACGGTACCAGGGTCGTAGCCGGAGACCTTGCAGTTCTCGATCAGCACGTTTTCCGTAGCCTTCGGCCATCCCAGCCCGTAGGAGCACTTCAGCACGATGCCGTCATCGTTGAGAGAGTTGACCGTGCAGTTGGTGATCCTGACATTGGCGCAGCAGTCGATGTCGAAAGCGTCGCGGTTGGTATCCACAAGCACCCTGTCTATCACGAGATTGTCAACCCCCGTGAGCAGCAGCGCGAAATGTCCGCACTGGAGCATGCTGATGCCCTTGATGGTGACGTTGCGGCAGTTCTTGAGCGCTATGGCCTTGTTGGCTTCCGCTACGGGTCCCTGCCTTCCGAGTCCCCTGGAGAGTGCGTCCGTACCGTCGATCAGCCCCTCGCCTTCGAATTTGAGATTCTTCAGGCCTATGCCCCAGATGAGAGAATTCTGCCAGTGGCTGTGTCCGAAATCCTGGTAGGCGTCCCACTCGTTGGGTTCTGCCGGGTCATAGCCCTGCTCCGCGGTAGGTTTCGCCGCCTTGATGACGGAGCCTTTCTCAAGCCTCAGAGTGATATTGTCCTTGAGGCGTATCGAGTAGCTGCTGTAAACCCCTTCCGGAAAGAGGATTACACCTCCCCCGTTGCCGGAGGCGGCGTCGATGGCGGCGTTGATGGCCGGAGAATCGATGTTGACTCCGTCCCCTTTCGCGCCGTAATCGCGCACGTTATAGACTTTGGCGCCGGCCGAGATGCAGGCTAACGCCAGAATGGCGGTAAAAAACTTTTTCATTGCGGTTAATATATGTTCTTTTGTGTTTTACTGTCCATTTCGGCTTCGGGCTGCTTCACGCCCCTCACCTTCTCATACATCTCCCGGGCTGTCAGCAGCTCGAATCCACGGGCTTCGAGTTCGGAGGTCGCCTCTTTCAGAGCTTCGGCCTCGCCCTCGTTCCCGGCTCTGCGCACCCGCAGGATGTCCCCGTCCTTCACTCCGCCGGCTTTCACCAGATCAAGCAGAGTCGTGGCAGTCATCGCGCCGGCATCCCCCTCAAGACTCAGCGCCACGTACTTCGGGAAATATGCCGGATAGCCGAGCAGCTGATACGCGAGAGCATACGCCATCCTCCACTGTCCCGGAGTATTGGGATGCAGACGGTCGGTGTCCGGATTGCGGAAATACGGGGCCTGCTCGTCCACCAGAGGGAAAAGTCCGCTGATGCTGTTGAGATCTATCACCGGCACGGCCCACACGTTGGCGAGTTCCTTGACGGCCTGCACGTATTCGTCGATGAAGCTTCCGCAGGCGTTGGCGAAGGACTCCGGCGGCTGGATGTTGCCCGGGCTGAACTTGGCGTATCCGCGATGCAGAGGCGTAAGGAATATTATCTGCTTGTCCGGATAGTGCGTCTTCAGCCAGCGCATCGTGACGTTGGCCCTGCCCCTGAAGGTCGAGTCGGCATATACCGGCTCCCGGTGCAGGCGTTCCACCTCCACTTCCCCGTCATCTATGGTCTTCTCCCTAGAGTAGGTGTACCACTCCCCGAGAGGTATGTTGCCGTTGTAGTCATTTGTACCGATAAAGACGATTATCGCGTCCACCTCCTGCCCGTGTTCCGCTTCGAGCCTCTCGCCCTGGCCGATGATCTGGTTCATCTTGTGCCCGCTGATGCCGTAGACGTAGGCTTCGATGCCGAGGAGGTCCTTGAGGTTGTTCCAGAAGATGTTGTTGGTGTTTCCGATCTGGCGCGCGTCCGTGATGGAATCGCCGAGGAAGGCCACCCTGCGTCCTTCCCATTGGCTGTGAATCTGCGTCTGCGCGAAAAGTCCCGAACCGAGCAGCAGCAGTACGGCCGCCGCCGCAAAATGTTTCAAAAGAATTCTGTCGTGTTTCATAATCAATGCGGATATTCGCAAATTTAGCAATTCCTAAAAAATAACTCGGTACTTTTGCCGGTCTTTTTGTTCCATATTTGATAAATAAACTAAATTTGTCTCATCCTATAACCAAATACCACAACGATGAAACGCAGCATAAGCATTTTTCTCGCCGGACTTCTCGCGCTCTGCGCAAATGCCGGCAATTATCCCGACAGGGCGGATTATCTCTGGGTCACGGTACCCGACCACGCCGACTGGCTCTACAGGACCGGAGAGAACGCCACCGTAGAGGTACAGTTCTACAAGTACGGCATCCCGCGCGACTGCACGGTCAGCTACGAGGTTTCCGACGACATGCTGGAGTCCGACAGGAACGGCACGTTCACCCTCAAAGGTGGCAGGGCCAAATTCAATATGGGCAGCCGCAGGACACCGGGATTCCGTGACCTGAAGCTCAGAACGGAAGTCGACGGAGTGGAATACAGCCACCATATCAAGCTCGGCTTCAGCGTGGACAAGATTCAGCCTTACACCCGCGAGCCGTCGGATTTCCTGCAGTTCTGGCAGGGGAACGTCCGCAAGGCGGAGGAGTTCCCCCTCACCTACAGCAAGGAACGGGCTGAAGAATACTGCACAGACAAAATCGACTGCTACCTGGTACGGCTGATGCTCAACCGCACGCAGTCCATATACGGCTACCTCTTCTATCCCAAGAACGCGCAGAAAGGCAGCTGTCCGGTAGTCTTCTGCCCTCCGGGAGCAGGCATCAAGACCATCAAGGAGCCTCTGCGCCACAAGTACTACGCAGAAGCGGGCTGCATCCGTTTCGAGACGGAAATCCACGGACTCGACCCGCGCATACCGACTGAGACTTTCGCCGAAATCAGCGCCGCCTTCAACGGCAGCGGCAACGGATACCTCGCCAACGGCATCGAAGACCGCGACCGCTACTATATGAAGCGGGTCTATCTGAGCCTGGTACGCTGCATCGACCTTCTGACCTCACTTCCGGAATGGGACGGAAAGAACGTCGTGGTGCAGGGCGGCAGCCAAGGAGGCGGTCTCTCGCTGATTGCGGCAGGACTCGACCCGAGGGTGACGCTGTGCATCGCCAACCACCCTGCGCTCGTGGATATGGCGGCATACGCCGAGAAGGGGCGCACCGGCGGCTACCCGCACTTCAACCGCATACCGGGCATCCTCACTGACAAGGCCATAGAGACGCTCGCCTACTATGACGTAATCAATTTCGCACGCCACATTACGGCCAAGGTCTATATGACCTGGGGATACAACGACTACGCCTGCCCTCCTACCACCTCCTACGCGGTGTGGAACACCATAGAAGGCCCCAAGGAAGCTCTGATAACCCCGATCAACGAACACTGGACATCAGAAGCCACCGAAAGGGGCCATCTCGACTGGATGCTGAAAAATCTCAGATAAGAAGTTCTACTTCTTCTTGCGCATATAGGAGACGAACTTGGCCTCGCTGCCCAGTTCGTCTTCCTTTATGGATGCGGCGACGACCTGAGTGCTGATCTCCGAGGCCGGTTTGGAGATGATGCGGACCATATCCTCCGTCTTCTCCATAAGGGCGAACTTCCTAGGCTTGAACCACATGCCGGCTCCGAGCGGAGACGGGTCCTGTGACACGTCCGCAGGATGTATCCCCCATACCGCGATATATCCGCGGCCGTACTCCACGGTCTCCCCCTTCTGATAGTTGACTCCGGTGAGGAACTGCACCTTCTTGCCGTTAAGCTCCTTCGCCACGACCTTGGCGACACGGCTGTCGTCCTTCATCTCAATGCGGATGGACACATCCACCATATCGTCTCCGTACTGTACGCCGTAGGCAATCATCTCTGCGAAAGACCCGCCCTTAATCTGTCCCACGCGGGCAGTGCGACCCTTGGTGGCCTTGAGCTTGATCTCCTTCTCACCGTCCCAGAGGGCGATGCCTCCCAGTCCGACCGTGCGGCCCACCAGATATTCGTCGCATCCGGCTCCCTCCTCGACCTGCTGGCGCTCGGTAGGATACCAGAGATATTTGGCGAGTTCCATCTGCTTGCCGCTCTTGGAATATACGTCAATCGACCCGCTGTCATTGAAATAGATGCGCAGGGCGCAGTGCGAATTCTCCACCGCCGGGCCGTGATGTCCGACATAGCTGTACTGTACCGCCTGCTGAGAGACTATCTCATTGACCTGCAGGCTGTCCGAACGCCAGAAAAGACTCGTGGCCGTCTGCGCCTGGCTCTCCGCGCAGAAGATCGTAGAAACGGCAATAAGCATTGCCGGAAGAAATCCCTTTTTCATCGTATTATATGTCTTTAAAATTGAATATGCTAAGGCATCGGTTTGAGTCCCTCCCAGCGGACATTCCAGCCGCCGTCCTTCGGGAAGCCCGGATTGCGCTCCGTACAGCCGTCCCATCCGGCGCACATCAGAGCCACAGCGGTGAGCAGTCCTCCGTTGCCCGGAAGATAGCAGCGCAGCCTGGAATCCTGATAGTTGTGTCCGTTAGGAAGGTAGGTGTTGGTTCTCTTGGCCATAAGCAGGGCGTCGACGGCCTTTTCTCTCTCCCCCAGCCTCACGGCGTTCATACAGGTCGTCGGGAAGTCCCATCCCCAGGTCTTGTCCCAGTTCCAGTTGTCACAGACCCAGTTCAGGGTGTTCCTCATCAGCTCCTGGTCCATCTGTCCTGTCTGCGGCAGCACTCCCATAGCAGCAAGCACCGCCATATGGTCGGAATACATCCTGATGTCGGAATAAGTGTCGGGCTCGCTCTCCGCGGCGAGATACAGGCCGTCCTTCGAGGCGAGGTGCGAGAGCTTGGAGATGATTTCATCCCACTGCGGATTCCTCTCCAGCCCCCGGCGCTCCCTCCAGAGCTGCGCCGTGCTGAGGCCGAAATGCCAATAGGAGAGTTCGAAAGGAGGATTGACGGTCTTGTCGGCCCTCAAGGTCTCCTGCGCCGCGATGCAGCCTTTAAGCACATAGCGGTCGGCAGCGGCGTCGTAGCTCACGAAATCGGCCATAAATTCAGCCGTCTCGTCCACCAGCTTCCCGTAGCTGTCGAGGACCTCCTGCGACGGGGCGGCACGGTAGAGCAGTTCCGCAAGATAAATCAGGTGCGGCTGCTGCCAGATGAGGAACGAACCCACGTTGGACGGGGCCTCCAGCCCTGAAGGGTCGGTCATCTTCATCCAGCGAACACCCTTGAATCCCTGACGGGAAGCTATCGAGCGTGCTACAGGTTCCACCTTGCCGTACCACGGAAGGGTGCGTGCAAGCAGGTCCTCGTGCCCCCAGAGGGCCAGATGCGCCTGATGCCACCATATCATCTCCATATGGTGCTTTCCGTACCAGGAGTTATATGTGAGTCCCGTCTCCTGCGGAGGCACGTCCCCGCAGCATTGGATGGCGAGCAGATATTGGCTGAGGACCACGCGGCGCTCAAGTTCTGCGGCCCGCGGGTCGGTGCAGGAGCTGAAATCCACGACTCCGCCCTTCTGCCAGAAGCTGTTCCAATACTTCGCCGAAGCATCCCTGGACGAAGCCGCGTCGTGCTTGTCAGCGGAAGGGTGCATCTCGCAGAACTCGGCGGTGAAGCTCCACCCGTCCTTCTCCGGAGTGAGTCTGACGGCATTCCGCCCTGTCTTGGACAGATGCGCTCCGTCAAAGCAGAGTTTGACGTAATATCCGGTATATCCCAACGTGTGCCTCAGGACGGCAAGTCCGTCCTCCGCATTCTCGATCAGGGTCTCGTGCAGGTCGTCCCGGCTCCAGTCGCAGGCGTCGTCGGCGTGCCCGCCCGTAGGATAAGGAAAGCGCAGGTCCACGGGGATGCGCCCCTCGGAGAGGATGGACACGGCCACCCTGTCCGCATCCGGGTCGCAGGAAGTCAGCACCTTGACGTCCTTCCCTCCGGCCTTGAAGGAGGAGCGTATGACTCCGTTCCACATATCGAGGGTCTGGTCTATCCCGGAGATGTCCTCCGGACTCAGTCCGGCGAAGCCTATCACTCCGAGATGCAGACGATGCGGATTGACCCTATACCAGTCCGACGCCGCCTTGCCCCGGCCCTCCTTGAGCTGGCAGGCATACAGTTCCTCGTGTCCCCTGTTGAAATCGTAGGCCTTGAGGGTCTCCTCGAAGCGGAGATTGTCCGGATTGTCGAACGAATGCCAGCCCCACTGGGACTGGGTTCCGAGCGGCACGCCGGCGGAATACAGCTCCTGGAAGGTCTGGAGCCCGGTCACGTCCGCCGTAAATGCGAACCTTCCGTTACCCACAGACAGGGAGGCGAGGGTGTCGATTGCGCTCAGATGAGGGGCGTTGCGCTCCACGAGAGCATATCTGTCTATACGCGAGCCGCACGAAGATGCGGCGGCGATGACGGCTAAAAGTCCTAAAAGTCTGTTCATTGCACTTGGTTGTCAGTTGTGTCTTCTTTCTTTCTCCAAAAGCGGGAAGTGATGTCCTCCCCTCTGTGGTAGAGCCTCTGGTTGGTCGTCCTTTCGTTCAGCGGCCCGAGTTCCGCAATATAAGGACCTGTTTTGACATAATCAAACGTTTCCCGGATTTCTTTCCCGACTTCCGCACGGCCGGAATAGACGGCAAGCTCGATATCCGGGCGGCTCTCCCTGATATGGGAGGCGAGCCGCAGCAGGGCTTCGGGGTCGTTGCCCTCTCCGAGGAAGAGCAGGCAGTCCACTCCGAAATTGTCCTCCAGCAGCCTGTCCAGAGCCTCCGCGGTAAGCTCCTCCCCTATGTCCTTGCGCAGGAAAGGCGAGTGGCATCCCGGACAAGAACCCTGACAGTTCGAGATTTCGACTGCCAGGGCCACTCTGTCCGGTATCTCTTCGAGGACTACGTCGGTGAGTTCAGGGATGTACTTAATCATTTTTCGGGTTGTAGAACCTCCTGGAAGCCTCGACCTGTCTCGGTTCGGCAAATGAGGACACCCTCTTGAGGTAGCCTATCACCCGCGTGAGGTAGTCGATGTTGGTGCTGCCGCATTTCGGACACTTGGTGAGCGTGTCCTTGCTGATGAATCCGCAGTCGTTGCAGACGGTATTGCGTACGTTGAAGGTGAAGTAGTTGGTCCCGTAGTGCGCGGCCACGTTCAGAAGCTTTCTGTACTGCTCCTTGGAGAGATGTTCCGCAAGATTCATATGCAGGGCCGAACCTCCGTCGAGATACTTCACGAAGTCCTCGCCGTGCAGCTTGAACTTGTCTATCACGGACACCTCTACGTCTTCCGGATTGTAGAAATATGAGCTGTAGAGGTTGTGCTTCGACGACACGAAATAGCCGTCCTTCTTGTCCCACTTGTAGTTCTTGGCGGCGAGGTTCTCGGCCGGGACGAACTCGGTGTTGAACATAGCCTCCGGGGTGCGGTCCTTGCGGTTGGAGATGTTTATGGTTTCCAGCACGGTGTTGACGAAATCGCCGTACTCCGGATTAGGGGAGATCTTGAGCCCGAGGAACTCCGCGGCCTCCGTCAGTCCGTTGACCCCGACCGTCAGGTACTGCTTGCGCATATCGATGAATCCGGCCTTGTAGACGTCGAGCATGTCGGCCTTGAGGAAATCCTTGATGATCTCGTTGAAGGCTATCTGGTACTTGTGCACGCGCTCCGTCATCTCAGTGAGGTCCTTGTCGATGAAGTTGGTGTAGAGGTCATCCTTGTCGTAGAAATTGGACACCGGGTCGAGCGGCTTGCCCTCCGGCAGGATGACTCCCCTGCGCTCCAGGAAATAGCGGCGTACGGAATCCTGTATCAGGCGGTTGAGATTGACCGTCATCACGGACTTGGAACCCGTGGCGACCGAAGCCGTACCCATCGAATACTGGTGGGTGGTGTGGTTGTGCGCGCTGTCCTCCCTGTCCGCGATGTCGGTCAGGCTGTTGCGCAGGCGGCAGCAGCTCGACAGGGAGTCGGGGCTGTTGGAGATGTAGCAGAAGAAGCTGTGTCCCTTGGACCACATCTCGGCCGTGAAGTCGGCGTAGTCCTTGTCCAGATAGTCGTCTCCGCCGTCGGTCAGCAGGGCCATAGTCTCCACAGGGAAGGTGAGGATATAGCGGTTGCGCTCCTCGTTGAACCAGTTCATGAAGTGCTTCTGCAGCCAGTCGAGCGTCTCCCACTTCGGCGCGCTCCCGTCAGGGAAGCGGAACTCCCCGAACACGCCCTCGAAATAGTTGCGGTCGAAGTAGCTGATGTTCCAGAAGACGGTCTGGTACCCCCTGTTGCCGGCAGGCATGTTCATCGAATGTACCACCTGCTGGAAGTAGTTGTCTATCACCTTCACGAGGGTGCGCTTCTTGGCGTTGAGCTCGACCACCTCGTCGAGCCGCGAGAGGTAGTCTTCGCCGTAGTCCTTGCGGATGAAGTAGTCGAGATACATCAGGAACTCCGGAGTCGCCACAGCGCCCATAAACTGGGAGGAGACGGAATATACGAGATTGATGAACTCGCCGCAGAACGACTTGAGGTCGGTCGGAGCTATCGACACCCCGCCCAGCTCGCGCAGACCGCTGACAAGGAAGGGATACATCGAGATGGCGACGCAGTACGGAAATCCCGGAGTGCCGCTCTCGTCGTGCTTGTAGAGTATGTGCGAATTGAGGTCCTTAAGATACTGGTCGGCAAGAGAACGCCCGTAGAGGGTCTTTATCTTGTCGCACATTATGTAGCGGTTCTGCTTGATGTTGTTTTCCTTGTAGAGTTCGTTGCCGAGGGTCACGATGTTCTTGCGCGTGACGTTGGCGTTGGCGTCGAACTTGGAGCCTGTCGCCGCGTTGGAGGCGGCGATGTAGTCCTTGATGAAGTCCCTCTTGCGCCTCAGGTCCACGTCGGCGTCGAACTTCTCTATGTAGGCGAGGGCAACCCGCTTGTTGATGGACATAAGCGACTCGACCACCTGGCGGCGGATTTCCGAGCTGGTTATGCCTTCGTAGACATAGAGATTGTTTATGATGGAGACGACGATAGCGTCGTCGCAATACTCCTTGGCGGACTTGTATGCCTGGTGAATGCCCCTCGCGAGCTTGGCCTTGTCGAACTCCTCGAACGAACCGTTGGTTTTACGTACATCCATTGTGATTTCCCTTTTAACAACACTTCGGCAAATTTAAGAATATTGACCCGCCGCGACCCGCGGTGAGAGGGCAAGTTTTCAACAAAGTTTTCAACAACCACGGCTTCTGCCCGACCTTCCCGTCATGCCCGACCTCTCAGCGTCATGCCCGACCTGATCGGGCATCTTATGCCGCCGCCAGGAGAGATTGCCGGCCAAGCCGGCAATGACGGGGAAGTTTGAGCCGGCCTAGCCTCTGATGCTGACGTTGAAGCCCTCGTCAAGGAGAGGGCGGACCAGTTCGCGCATCCGCTCCTCGCTGAATTTCTCCAGCCCCTGCTGCGGAGTCGGACGGGCGATGGTATAGACCATTATTTCACGGGGATGCAGCTCTCTCACGATTGACATCCAGCCGTCAAGCACCTCCGGACTTGACGAATCGAAGAGAGGGCCCTTGAGGAACATCGTCTGCAGCACGAAATCCCCCTTGAAGCCCTTCAGAGCCTCTATCACACGGGAAAGGCTATATCCTGGGGCGGGGAGGTTGATGCGGGCGACGAGCTCGTCGGAGGGAGCATCGATTTTCATTATGGGATTGTCCACCTTGCACAGAGCTTCGAATACCGCTCTGATATGGGCGCGGGTCGCGTTTGAGAGCACGGAGACCCTGGCCCCCGGGTAGTAGCGGTCACGCAGGGCGAGGGTATCGTCGATTATCTGCGGAAACTCCGGATTGAGCGTCGGCTCCCCGTCTCCGGAGAAGGTGATGGAATCTATCCCGACGCCTTCGGCGGCGAGGCTGCGCAGTTTGCGCTCGAGAGCCTCCCTGACATCGGCGGCGGAGGGCAGCTTCCTGTCCGAAAGACCGTCCCTGTTCCACCCACATTCGCAGTAAATGCAGTCGAAGTTGCATATCTTGCCGTTCTGCGGCAAGAGGTTGATTCCCAGCGAAGAGCCGAGCCGTCTGCTATGTATCGGACCGAATACCGTTTCTTCCCGTATCATTGTTTTCTCAGTAGTGAAAAGAAATAAGTTGGTAAACTTTTATAAAGGATTCTTGTAGATTCAGGCCAAAAAGTAAAAGTACCGGCTTGCTTAGAATTTTCCGTCCTTGTTGGCTTCCTCTATGCTCTGGTAGAGGTAGGTCGGGTAATTGCCGCTGAAGCAGGCGAGGCAGAGTTCGCTGCGGCGTCCGGCCTCGTGGAGGGCGGCTTCCGAGAGGAAGGCGAGCGAGTCGGCGTCGAGCATCTGCCGCACTTCTTCAATGTTCTTGTGGGCGCAGATGAGCTCGTCGTAGGTGGAGATATCCACCCCGTAGAAGCACGGACTCTTGATCGGAGGGCTTGCGATACGTATATGGACTTCCTTCGCTCCGGATTCGCGCAGCATTTTCACTATTCTTCTGGAAGTGGTGCCTCTGACGAGCGAGTCGTCGATCAGTACGACCCTCTTGCCGCTGACGATGGTCTTGACGGCGGAAACTTTCATCCTGACTCCCTTCTCGCGCAGTTCCTGTGACGGCTGGATGAAGGTGCGCCCCACGTATTTGCTCTTGATTAGTCCCATCTCGTAGGGCAGTCCCGAAGCCTCGGCATAGCCCATCGCAGCGCTCAGGCTTGAATCCGGCACACCCACCACTATGTCCGCGTCCGCAGGTGCCTCGCGGAAGAGGAGCTTGCCGCTCAATTTTCTGAAATTGTGCACGTTGCAACCCTCAATATCGCTGTCCGGACGGGAGAAGTAGATATACTCCATCGCGCACATATAGTGGTGATAGAAGTCCGAATAGCGGCTGGAACGGAGGCCGTTGTGGTCTATCGTCACGATTTCGCCCGGCTCTATGTCCCTGAGGTATTGCGCCCCTATCACGTCGAACGCGCAGGTCTCGCTGCTCACCGCGTATCCGTCGCCTATACGTGCGAGCGACAGAGGCCGGAGGCCGTGCTTGTCGCGGCAGACGTAGATGCGGTGCGAGGTCAACACCAGAAAGGCGAAAGCCCCCTCCATCATATTGAGGGCCTCCTTTATCGCCAGAATTCTCGGACGCTTGCGCTCCCTGGTGTCCTTGCGGATGAGATGGGCCAGGATTTCACTGTCGGACGAGGACTGGAAGAGACTCCCCCTGTCTTCTAGATAGCGGCGAAGCTGCACGGAGTTCACTAGATTGCCGTTGTGGGCCAGCGCAAAATCTCCGGTATTGTGGTGAAAGAGAAACGGCTGCACGTTCTCGATGCCTCCGCCTCCCGTGGTGGAGTATCTCACGTGGCCTATGGCCATCGACCCTTGCAGGGAGGCGATTTTGTCGCCGTTGAAGACTTCCGTGACCAGGCCCTCCCCCTTTACCCTCCTGAGAGTGCCGTCGTCGGTGCGGGACACTATGCCGCAGCCTTCCTGTCCGCGATGCTGGAGTGCGTGGAGTCCATAATAGACCAGATTGGCGGCATCTGGCACTCCGTAAATGCCGAATACACCGCACTCTTCGTGAAGCTCTCTGTCCGGGTGATTCATAGGACAAATGTAGCAAGATTTTTTCGGATACTGAGAAAAAACATCTAACTTAGTGGGGTAATGTTTCCATATTTTTCAAAATGAAAGCGATAGTTTCCACTGACTTCAATTTTCCGGGCCAGAGTGCCAAGTATCAAGGCAAGGTCCGCGATGTGTACAGCATCGGAAAAGACTACCTAGTGATGGTCGCGACCGACCGCATCTCCGCATTCGACGTCGTCCTGCCGGAGGGCATCCCCTACAAGGGGCAGGTGCTCAACCAGATGGCTTCCAAGTTCTTGGATGCCACTTCCGACATCATCCCGAACTGGAAGATTTCCGAGGTCGACCCTATGGTCACCGCCGGTCTGCGCTGCGAACCGTTCAAGGTCGAGATGGTGATCCGCGGCTACCTCACCGGACACGCCTGGCGCGAGTACAAGGCGGGCAGACGCAGTCTCTGCGGAGCCGCGATGCCGGACGGTATGGTGGAAAACCAGAAGTTCCCCATCCCCATCATAACCCCGACCACCAAGGCTTCCGAGGGACACGATGAGGACATCAGTCCGGAGGAACTCATCTCCCGGGGCATCGTTTCGGAAGAGGACTATGCCGAACTGGAGAAGTATGCCAGAGCCTTGTATGAGCGCGGTTCCGAGATGGCTGCCGCCAAAGGGCTTATCCTCGTGGACACCAAATACGAGTTCGGCAAGCGTGACGGCAGGATTGTCCTGATGGACGAGATTCACACTCCGGATTCTTCACGCTACTTCTACGCCGAAGGCTACGAGGAGCGTCTCGCCAAAGGGGAAAGGCAGCGCCAGCTCTCCAAGGAATTCGTGCGCGAGTGGCTGATGTCGGAGGGCTTCAGCGGCCAGCAGGGGCAGAAGGTCCCGGAGATGACCCCGGAAATCGTGAGCGGCATCACGGCGAGGTACGTCGAGCTGTACGAGCATCTTGTCGGCGAGAAGTTCGTCCCGGCGGAATCCGGCGACGTGCTTTCACGCATCGAGGGCAACGTCAATGAGTTCCTCTCCAAAAACGCTGCGTTATGATAGAGAGGTATTCCCGCAAGGTGATGAGGGACGTCTGGACCGAGGAGAACAAGTTCAACGCCTATCTCGAGGTTGAGATTCTCTCCTGCGAGGCCTGGAGCAAGCTCGGGGTCATCCCCGCCGCAGATGTGGAGAAAATCCGGGAGAATGCACGTTTCGACGTGGACAGAATCCGGGAAATCGAGGAGGTCACCCGTCACGACGTGGTCGCGTTCACCAGGGCCGTGAGCGAGAGCCTCGGCGAGGAGCGCAAGTGGGTTCACTACGGCCTCACTTCCACCGACGTGGTGGATACGGCCAACGGCTACCTGCTCAAGCAGGCGGATGCCATTCTCCTTAAGGATATGGAAGAGTTCCTTGAAGTGCTGCGCAGAAGGGCGGTGGAGTTCAAGTCCACTCCCTGCATAGGCAGGACGCACGGCATCCACGCCGACATCACCTCCTATGGGCTGAAGTGGGCTCTCTGGCACGAGGAGATGAAGCGCGACATCGAGCGTTTCAAATATGCCTGCCAGGGGGTTGAAGCCGGGAAAATGAGCGGTGCCGTGGGTAATTTCGCCAACATCCCGCCGTTCATCCAGGACTATGTCTGCGAGAAGCTCGGCATCAATTCGGCCAACATCTCCACGCAGGTCCTCCAGCGCGACCGCCACGCCTACTATATGTCCACCCTGGCGGTGATTGCCGGAACTCTCGAGCAGATGGCGACGGAAGTCCGCAATTCGCAGCGCACGGAAGTGAGGGAATCCGAGGAGGCCTTCCGCAAGGGCCAGAAGGGTTCCAGCGCGATGCCGCATAAGAGAAATCCCATCTCTTCGGAGAATATCTGCGGCTGCGCCCGCGTGATGCGCGGCTATATGGTGACCGCCTGCGAGAATCAGGCCCTCTGGTACGAGAGGGATATCTCACATTCGTCCACCGAGCGCATCATCCTTCCGGACGCCACGCAGCTGCTCGACTATATGCTCTGCCGCCTGAAGGGGATTCTAGAGAATCTCGTGGTATATCCCGAGAATATGTTGGAAAACATCTACAGGACCAAGGGGGTAATTTTCGCGCAGCGGGTTATGAACCTTCTCATCTCCAAGGGACTCTCCCGCGAGGAGGCCTACGACACCGTGCAGCCTATAGCGATGAAGGCCTGGACGGAGGGGCTTGACTATCAGGCCCTTCTCAGGGACAGCGAAAAGGTGATGGGTCTCGTCTCCGTATCCGAACTGGAGTCCTGCTTCACTCTTGACTACTATTTCAAGAACGTGGACTTCATCTTCGAGAGGGTCGGGATCTGATTGCTCTGCGGAGATTGACGGAAACCGTCATTGCCGGCCCCGACCGGCAATCTTCCCGCGGCAGTATAAGACGCCCGATCAGGTCGGGCGTGACGGGAGGTTGGATGCCCGATCAGGTCGGGCGTGACGAAAAGGGAAGCAAAAGACGCCCGCTCTAATCTCTGAAGATTGTCGCTTCGCGGTCAGGGCCGAGGGAGATGATGCTGACGCGGACTCCGAGATATTCCTCCATAAAGCGGAGATACTCCCTGAACTCCTCCGGCAGGTCTTCCTCCCTGCGTATGCCGCCCAGAGAGGTCCTCCACCCCTTGAATTCTGTATATACCGGCTCGATGTCGGCGGAGATGTCGAACGGAAGCTCCTCCGTCTCGACTCCCCCAACCCTATATGAAGTGCAGACCTTGATGGACTCAAAATCATCGAGGCAGTCCGCCTTCATCATTATCAGGTCGGTGACCCCGTCGATGACGACCGCATATTTGAGAGCCACAAGGTCGAGCCAGCCGCAGCGGCGCGGACGGCCCGTGACAGCCCCGAACTCGTGGCCCACGGCGCGGAGCTTCTCCCCGGTCGCGTCAAAGAGTTCCGTCGGGAAAGGACCGCTGCCGACGCGCGTGCAGTAAGCCTTGAAGATGCCGAACACCTTGCCGATTTTCTGCGGCGCGATGCCCAGACCGGAGCAGGCTCCTGAGCAGGAAGTCGTGGAGGAGGTCACAAAAGGATACGAACCGTAATCGACGTCGAGCATCGTGCCCTGCGCTCCTTCGGCAAGTATGTCGGCCGACTTGAGACGCTCGTTGACATAGTATTCGCAGTTGACTGTCCTGAAGCCTCTTACAAACTCCGCCGCCTCGAAGAATTTCCCCTCTTCTTCGGCGAGACTGCCCGTGAAAGGCCCTGCCGGACTAGCTTTCCAGTCGAATCCCAATTCCTCCATCTCCTTGAGATGGCGCACTTTGAGGGCCTCGTACCTCTTCGGGAAATCTTCCGCGAAGATATCCCCTATCCGGAGCCCGTGGCGGCTGACCTTGTCGGTGTAGCAGGGGCCGATGCCCTTGAGCGTCGAGCCTATCTTGCCCTTGCCGGCGGCCTGTTCGCCGGCCGCATCCAGAAGCCTGTGCGTCGGAAGGATGAGATGAGCCTTGCGGGAGATCACGATTCTCTCCCGTACCGGGACTCCGGCCCCGGAGAGTTCGCCGCACTCGGTGCGGAAAGCTATCGGGTCGAACACCACCCCGTTGCCTATTATATTGGTCGTACCCTCACGGAAAATCCCGGAAGGAATGGATCTAAGCACGAAGCTCTTGCCCGAAAAATGGAGGGAATGACCGGCATTGGGGCCGCCCTGGAAACGCGCCACCGTGCTGTACCTTTCCGCAAGGACGTCCACGATCTTGCCTTTACCCTCGTCGCCCCACTGGAGCCCGAGCACGACGTCAGTCTTGTTCATCTCGTATCAATTATATGGCCATCAGTATCATCACCTGCGCCACCAGCACCCTCATAAACATCGAGAGAGGATAGACCGTGGCGTAGTTGACAGACACGTGTTTGCTTCCGTAGGCGTTCTGCGCGAACGCGAGAACCGGAGGATTGGTCGTGCCGCCGGTGAGCAGTCCGCATATCTGGAAGAAATTGAGTTTGCACAGAAAGCGTCCGACGAGTGCGATGACCACAACCGGGATGATTGTGATAAGCGCACCGTAGAGAATCCACCACCATCCGCCCGCCGTCAGCGAGGAGACGAAGGTCTGCCCGGCGCCGAGTCCCACGGCGGCAAGGAAGAATGAGATTCCTATCTCTCTTATCATCATATTGGCGCTCAGCGTGGTATAGGTGGTGATGTGCACGCGCGGGCCGAACTGGCTGATGATGATGGCCACGATCAGAGGTCCTCCGGCAAGTCCGAGCTTGATAGGCTGCGGAATCCCCGGTATCGCGATTGGGATACAGCCGAGGATGACGCCGAGGGCTATTCCGAGGAATATAGGGAAGAGGTTCGGCTTCTCCAGGGCCGAGGCCTTGTTGCCGACCAGTTTGCCTATGGCTTCGATGCCGTCCTTCTCACCCACTACCTGGAGGTAGTCTCCGACCTGGACCCTCAGGTCCGGTGCGGCCACGAGTTCCACTCCGGAACGCACCACTCTAGTGACGGTGACGGCATATCTGCCCTTGAAGAGCAGGTCGCCGAGTTTCTTGCCGGTGATCTCGGGGTTCGTGATTCCCAGTCTCTTAACCGTAGGCACTCCCCTCTTGCTCTTGAGCTTCAGCCAGTCCTCAAGGTGCATAGGCACCTCCGCGCCGAAGATGATCCTTATCTTGTCGACACACTTCTGGGTGGTCACGATAAGCACCTTGTCGCCCTCGCAGAGCTGGAAGTCATCGCCGGGGACGAACTCGTCGTCTCCCCTCATTATCCTTGAGACGACCATCTCGTTCTTGAGGTCCGGAGTGATCACGTCCTTGAGGCTCTTGCCGATGATGGCCGGATTGGTCACTTCGCAGTGCATCCTCCGTGCGGCCTCCGAAGTGCTTTCGCCTGATTCGATGGCCTTGGCCTCTTCGTCAAGATTGACCCTGAAGGCCGCCTTCAGCACGATGAGCAGGCCCAGCACTCCGAGCACGCCGATAGGATAGGCCACGGCATAGGCGGAAGCCAGCCTTGAGGCTTCATCACTGCTTCCACCGGTATCGAGCAGGGTCTGCTGGGCTGCGCCGAGGCCCGGAGTGTTGGTGACGGCACCGGACATCACTCCGACCATAGTCTGAAGGCTTTCTCCGGTGACAAGGTGGATTACGAAAGCGGTGAGGGCCGCCATCAGGACCAGTCCGACGGCGAGAAGGTTGAGCTTGACTCCCCCATCCTTGAACGATGACAGGAAGCCGGGCCCCACCTGAAGCCCGATTGAATATACGAAGAGAATCAGACCGAAATCCTTCATAAACGAGAGCACCTTGGCGTCAGGGACGAAACCCAGATGCCCCATCAAGATCCCCACGAACAGAATCCAGGTGGACCCTATGGTGATTCCCCTGAAGTTGAACCTTGCAAGGAAAAGCCCTATCGTGATGGCGACCGCAAAGAGGAAAATCGAATATGCTGTGCCGCTGATTACCATACGAAATCGAATTTTACGTCCACCGGAATACCTTCGAGCATCATATTGAAGACGTCCGCCTTGAGATCGTCGTCAACCGTGCCGTACTTCTCCACAAACCGCTTCGCGGCTTCGATGTCGCCTTTGCCCTGAAGTCCGAGGACATCGGACACGAGGGAGCTGACTCCATTGTGGAATGCATCATAATCGATATAGTAGCAGGCGTCCTGATGACGGCTGTAGGCTCCCGCCTGCTTGAGGTAGTTGTAGCATATGACGTTGGCCTTGCCGACCACCTCCTCCGTGCCGAACCTTGCAGAGCGCAGCAGGGCGGTGAGGAAGGTGGCGTAGCCGTCCTCTTTCGTGACTATCTCGTTGGTTTCGAATTTCCCTATCACGTTGGATGCCAGATATGCTCCGATGGCCAGGGCCTTGACCTCCTCTATGATGTCGGACTGGCTGTCGAGAGCCTCTTCCACGCTTCGTCCGTCAAGGGTGGTCTTCACCCCGAGTCCGTGGGCCACTTCACGGAATGCGACGTTCCAGAAGAATGCCCTGTCGTTGACGTGCGCCCTGTCCTCGCTGCTGACGATAAGGTCCGCAGTCGGAATCAGGATGCCGTTGAACTTGGCGGATATGACGTTCTGCATAAGTATGGTGCGGGTGCCTTTCTCCGTCTGCACCTTGGTGTCGAACGGAAGGCTGATGGCTATGTCCTTGATGCCGCAGTTCGCAGCTCCGGCGTAGTACAATGCGTCACATACGTAAATCGTGGAACCGCTCCCCGGGACGAAGGCCCTGTAGTTCCCGATGCCCGGAAGGCTGGCCTGGAACTGAGGCATCTGCTCGCCGAACTTCTTGAGCTGCGCGGTGCGGGAGACGTTCTTGAGCATCACGTAAGCACCGTAGGAGCGCTTGATGCCGTGAAGCTCGTCGTCCTTGCTCTCGTTCGGGCCGAGCACGAGGTCCATCTTGCTGTCTTCCATTTCCAGCCATTTGACGGCGCTCTTCTCGTATGAGTCAGTCCTGAGTCCCTCCGCCTTGGCGAGAAGGTACTCCTTTACGCTGGGAACTATGGTCAGGTCGGCCGCTGCGGTGAGGTAATTGCAAATCTTGTTGATATTGTCCTTGTAAGCATCGTGATACCACACGGTCGTGAGCTTGCCCTCGGCGTCTCTGCGGATGAGGGTGTACGGGCTGTATTTGTCCGGGGCGTCGAAGGCCTCCCATTCTTCGGGGGTCATATCCGAAGGATAGAAGAGCTTGCCCGCCGGCATATCCGTGTATCCTTCCACGAAGCTCTTGCCGGTGATTCTGTCCCACGGGCCATAGTTGATGGCTGCATATTCCTTGATTTTCAGGTCCTCAAGATTGTCGAGGAGGGACTGCCTGTCCCCGAAGACCTGCTGCCAGTAAATATTGTCGGCCTCCATCGCGGCGAACCTGTAGAGATTGAGAACTTCCTTGCCGTAGATGGAAATGGCGTCGACGTAGGCCGAGTTCTCTGTGCCGATTTTCACTGTTTCGTACTTGGCGAAATTGGTATCGTCTTTACGGGTCTCGCCGCACGAGACAAGCAGGGTGGCCGAGACGGCCGCTGCTATGAGCATCTTTTTCATAAAATCGAATACTACTAATTTTAACGCGCAAATATACGCAGTTTGTATCGTATTCCAAAATCGAAAAGATGCCCCGGGCCGGGCGCTCCGGGCCTTACGGCGTCTCTGCGGTGAGAGTGGTCCGCATCCAGCGGTCGCCGCGTATCCTGAACGCGAATATCAGGCCCTTGACACTGAGTTCGACGGCCATCGCTATCCAATATCCCCTGAGTCCGAGATGCGGTATCAGCAGCATCGCGAGACCGAGGCGTATCACCCACATGCTGAGAAGATTGATGGCGGACGGCACCAGGGTGTCCCCTGCTCCGACGCAGCAGCCGTAGGCCACGATGCTGACTCCGAAGAGCAGCTCGGCCCAGGCTTCGATGCGCAGGCAGGACGCTCCGAGCGCTATGACTTCCGGATCCCGGCTCATCAGCTCCATAATCTGCGGCGCGTAGGCCCACATCAGCACCGCGAGGAAAGTCATCATCGAGGCTCCCGTGACTATCGTCACCTTGGCGAAGCTCCGCGCCATATTCCTGCGTCCCGCCCCGAGACTCTGTCCCACGAGCGTGGTGGCCGCGTCCTGCATCCCGTAGCCGGGCAGATAGCAGAAGCCTTCGGCGATGATAGCGAAGGAATTGGCCGCGATGGCGACCGTGCCGAGCGGTGCGACTATCACGGTGGCCGCGACATAGGCCCCTCTGGACACTATGTTCTGAAGCCACAGCGGCCAGGAGATGTCTATCGCGCGGCCGAATATCAGCCCATTCTCCTCCTTGTCCACTTCCACGGCTTCTCCACTGCACTTCAGCTCGGCGGAAGACGTGAATACATATATGAGCAGGAAGGCCCCGGAGCAGACCATAGCGAGTCCCGTACCGATGGCCGCGCCCTTCACACCCATCCCGAGAGCGAAGATGAAGATATAGTTGAATGCCACGTCAAGCAGGCACATCAGCATACTTGTGATGCTCGGGACTTTCACGTTGCCGCTGGCAATCAGCGACGCTCCGCAGAATATGGAGACCTGGAAGCCCGGCAGGAAGAGGGAATATATGCGGAAATATTCAGTCGCATCACCGGAGATGTCCTCTCCTCCGCCGAGCCAGTGAGGGAGAACTCCGCTGATGGAGTAACCCGCAAGCGCGAGCAGCACACTGAGCGCAAGCACGCACAGAAGACCCTTGCGGAAAATCCGTCCCGCCCCGGCGAAGTCTCCGGCCCCGCAGCGGTGCGCTATCTGCACGCTGAAGCCGGAATTGTTGGCGTAGCAGAATCCGCCGAGTATCCAGGTGGAGGTGCTGACAAGTCCGACGGCCGCCGCCTGGGCCGATCCCAGGCTTCCCACCATCGCCGCGTCGATATAGCTCATCAGGCACATCGACAGCTGCGCGAGAATGGCTGGCAGGGCGAGGAGCAGGGTCAGCAGAAGCTGCTCCCGTCCGCCCATATTGACGCCCTCTCGTAACTTGCCGAGCAGTATGTCCTTGCGTGATGCTGCCATCGCGGTCGAATGAAAATCTCGCGAATTTAGCAAAAATCTCCGGATATCCCTTAAAAGTGGTATCGCGCGGGCCTCGACCGGGTATCTCCCCGTCATTGCCGGCTTGACCGGCAATCTCAAGATATGTTCACAAATCCGGACAAATCTTTGCAATTCTCCAAAATGTTCATTAATATTGCACTGTTTGGAAAGACAGACAGCTAGCAATCCTATGACAGACTGCATCACCACAGTGCCGGCCGAGAGCCGGCGGACGCGAGGACGGAAGTCCCGCAGCACCTCTTCTCCGGCTTTCGGGGGGGGCGAGATGCTCTAAATCAAATAGTTACATAACAGAATACCGGCACGGGGAGCGTATCTCCGCGCCGATCTTCGTCGTATCCCGTCGTGTCCTGCCCTGTCGGGCGAAGCGGACGGGGACGGACACAACGGTGAACATCGAAAATCCTACAACTACTACAGATATGGAAAAGAATTTCAGAAAAGTTTACGAGCATCCTCTCGCGGAGGAGGTCAAAATCATTCCGGAGAATATGCTGTGTGCCAGCGGCGCGGGCGCAAGCAACGAGGGTTTTGACGTCAGCAAGGAAGACCTGTAGCGCGGGACGGACCTCCGCACGGGACGGATGCTCCCGGAAATGGAAAACTAAAGCAAACAACCAACCAAAAATCTCATGTTTATGAAAAAATCAATCATCATTGCCGCCACCCTCGTGGCGGCGCTGACCTCCTGCCAGAAGGAACAGCTGCGGGAGACAGACAGCCGCAGTGTCACCATCAGGGCCTCCAGAGAGTCCTGCATAGGCACCAAGGCCACCGTCTCCGATGACGGAGAGTTCAGCTGGAGCGCGGGCGACGCCTTCGGCCTGTACGCCAACGGCCAGTTCTACGACTTCACGACCGAGGCGGGCGGAACGACTGCGGCCTTCAACGGCGGCTACATCGGAGAGATCGGCGGCTACGCCGTGTTCCCGAACAATCTTAATCCGGCAATCGGCGAGGACGTGAGCGTGACTCTCCCTAGCACCTACGAGTGGAAGGAGGGCATCATCAACACCCCTATGCTCGCCACCTTCGAGTCCGGTGCTGAGGCCAATGTGCCTGAAAACATCACCTTCTACCACCTCGGAGGCCTTCTCAGGGTATCCCTCAGGAACATCCCTGCGACCGCCACCAAGTTCGTCTTCTCCACCACCAACAATATGCCTATTACCGGCACCTTCACGGCTGAA
>CAVIJA010000028.1:0-23718 GCA_963643135.1 Alloprevotella sp.
GTCACGTACCCCGGTACGCTCCTTCTTCACAAACAAATTTATCTACAAAAATCCTTTACAAAACTTTACCAACTTATTTTTTCATCATTACTTAGTAGGGAATAACTGATTTTGAGTTTCGCAAATGCGAAACACGGTTTTAGAGGCCCATAGGGCCGAAAGAAAGTCCCTTTCCCGAGGAAAGGGATTTAGGGAAAGGGTAATATAATAACAATAAGCGAAGCTTGTGCGGGAGGAAAAGTTTTGCAAGTACCTGCACAATGCTTATTTTTCAACAAACTTTATTACTTGCAAAACTTGAGTTAGTAATATGAAGATGATTATATATCAGGCGCTTGCAAGGTTATGGGGAGATTCGCGCCTTTCCTCCTGGGATGTTCCGACGCTCAAGTATATCCGAAGTCTCGGCGCAGATTGTCTGTGGCTTACGGGGATTCCGCGCCACGCCAGCGGGAAGCCCTTCGTCAAGGGCAATCCCGGCTGCCCCTATTCGATAAGCGACTGGAAGGATGTCAACCCCTATCTCGCAGACAATCCGGAGCGGAGGATGGAGGAGTTTTCCGCCCTTGTGGAAAGGGTTCACGGAGAGGGACTTAAGCTGATTGTTGATTACGTCCCCAATCACGTCGCCAGAGATTACGAGGGGAAGATAGTCCATTTCGACTATTGCGATGCGGACTGGACTGACACGCTGAAAAACGACTGGTCCTCTCCTTCAACGCGCAGGGAGATGCTGGAGGTGCTGCGTTTTTGGATAGGACTCGGGGTGGACGGTTTCCGCTGCGATATGGTGGAACTCGTGCCGCCGGACGCTCTTGGCGAGCTGATTTCCGCTGTCAGGCGGGAGAGTCCGCAGACAGTCTTCGTGGCCGAAGTATATGGAAGGCAGAATTACAGGAAGTACATAGATGAAGTCGGATTCGACCTTCTCTATGACAAATCCGGACTCTACGACAGTCTGAGGGCTATCTGCGCCGGGACTCAGAGCGCCAGGGCCATCACCTGGAACTGGCAGTCCCTTGGCGGACTCCAGGGCAGAATGCTCAATTTCCTCGAAAACCACGACGAACAGAGGCTCGCCTCGCCTTTCTTCCTGGGTGACGCCCGCAGGGGATATGCCGCTCTTGCAGTGTCCCTGCTCTTCAATGACGCCTCCTTTATGCTCTACTTTGGGCAGGAGGCGGGGGAGAATGCCGGGGAGAGCGACAACGGGCGCACGTCCATCTTCGACATCACCCATCCGGCCACCATCGGGCGGCTTTATCAGGCCGTTCACGGTACGGGCGCGCTGCTGCCTTCCGAGGCCGCCGTCCTCGCAAGGTATAGGGAGCTGCTCGCCCTGGCCTCCCGTCCGGTCTTCCGCAGTGGTGCCAACTGGGACCTGTGCTATTGCAACTGCGATTCCGCCGGTTTTGACGCCGACAGACACTTCGCCTTCGTCCGTTATGACGAAAGCGAAGCCTGGCTGGTGTTCTGTAATTTCTCAGACGTTCCGCTGAAGGGGCTGCGGCTCGTGATTCCTCCCGAACTCGCTTCCGTCTGCGGATGCGCTTCTTACGCTACGGTCGGCGAAGCAGGCCCGTTCGACGCGGCCGTCTGCGCTCTTCACTAATAGTGCGTATGGTTGGCCACTGTCTCCTTCAGGAAGTCAGGGTCGTCGTTCGGCTTTCCCTCCTTGGCGTATTTCCATCCCCAGACCTGCATCTTTGAGCCGCTGCGGCTTATGATCTGTGCCGCGCCGTTCCTCTCGAAGTCGAAACAGTGGTAGATGTCTCCGCTGCAGCAGAGCTTGCCGCGTCCGTCCGGCTGCATCAGGAACTTGTACCAGAAGCAGACGTCCGTGCCGTTGCCGTAGAAATCGCCCTTCATAATGTCCGGGTTGCCGTTGAGGCCGTTGGCAGGCCAGCGGCTTATGAGCTTCCCGTCGCTGTCTATCCAGTAGACCTGCGAGAGCAGATACGGGTCATACAGGCGGTTGCGGTAGATTCTTGCGCCGGCGGCGATTTGCGCTTTGCTGTATCCTTTGAGGAAGTGCCCTGCGGTTATCTGCTGCACGTGCTCGGCAGGGGCGACTGTCAGCAGTTCACCTGTGAACGCGTCCCTTACCTGCGCACCAAGGTCACAGGTGGCCATCACGAGTTCATCGACACCGTCTCCGTTCATATCTTCGAAGCGGTAGCTGTCCACGTGGTCGTGATTGTCATATATGTCCTCAAGCCTGCTCCATATTATCTCGCCTTTGGCGTCCACCACCCTCCAGCCCCCGACAATCTCGTCTATTCCGTCGTGATCGAAGTCGTGTGCATAGAAATAGTGTCCGAGGTGGTCCTTGCGCGTGTTGACGACGTGCCTCCACTGCTCCTGCAGGCTGCTGTCGTAGATGCCGTAGGTCATAAAGGCGCCGCAGTCGGAATATAGCAGGATGGAGGACGGGTAGATGCCGTCCGTATTCGCTATCGCGAGGCGGAAGTTGTTGTATACGTGCGGATGCGGCGCTGTAGGCCATGGGGTCTTCCGGAGGATTTCCCCGCTGCGGCCGTCAGCGATGACAAGCCATTCGCCTTCGGTATCCTCGCGCCAATGTATGAGTTCGCGGCGTCCGTCCCGGTCGATGTCCCACACCAGACCCGGGGCTTCGAACTCGGCCCTCTTGCGCCCGTTCTCTTCCGGGGCTTCCCAGCTCCAGAGAAGTTCTCCGGAATTGTCGAAAGCGTAGGCTGAATACTCCGGAGAGAAGGCTACGAAGTCAGTCTTGCCGTCTCCCGTGAGGTCTCCGAATTTGACGGCTCCGAGTCCTTCGCCGAGGTCATACTCGTGGAGAAGGGCCATATAGTCGGGGAACTGCCTGTCCTTGAGCTTGTCCTCCGTGAGTTCCGGGTCTTTGGACAGGACGATGCAGTCGAGTGCCGGAGAGCCGGTGATGCGCGTAATCATCAGCCGGGCCTTCTCTCCTTTCCTGACGTCGAAGCTTGCGGCTCTTGTCAGGACGCCGCCCGGGACGTTGCCGAAACTGCCGTCGACGTAGGCATCGTTGACCCTCAGGCGGAAAGCGCTGCGGCTGTTGTCAGAGCCGTCGCCTATGGCCCTGACATAGAGATAATAGACCCCGTCCTCAGGATAGCTTATGTCCTTGAAATAATTGGAGACGGTAAAATTGGCGTGCGTACGGAACTGGATGGCGAAATCGTTGTAGAGCCAGTCCACGCCGAGGGAGCGTGCGTCCTTGACCAGGTGCTGGCGCGGTATGTCGTCCAGCAGGTCTGAGGCGTCGATGATTACGTCTGACCCGGATACCTTGTATCTCAGGTCATTATCGCAAGCGCTCCGGCTGCAGGATACTGCAACCAGAGCGACAAGTGCCGGAAGAAAGAACTTCTTCATATATGTGGGGTGCTATTATCCGATGAGGATGGATGCGATGAGGGCGAGGATGGCGTAGAACTCCGGAAGAGCGGCGTAGATCATCGTCTGTGTCATCACGTTGTGTCCCTGGCTGATGCCTATGATACCGTTGGCGCAGACCTGTCCCTGACGGATGCCGGAGACCAGACAGACGATTCCGACGCTGATTCCGACGCTGAAGTAGAGCAGTCCGTTGCCGGCGAAGTCCTTGCCGAGCCAGAGCACGAATGCGAGGAAGCCGTACAGACCCTGTGTGGCAGGGATGGCGGAGAGAATCATATAGGCGGATGACTTCTCAGGCATCTTCTTTAACGCACCTTCGGCGGCATTGCCGGCAATGGTCGTGCCGTAGGCGGATCCGATACAGGCCAGACAGAACATAAGCCCGAGGCCGACGTAACCAAGAATTGTGTTAAGCATAACTGTTTGTGTTTTAATTTGTTTTGTTTATTTTCTGATTGGATTGTAGGCTGTTCCCGTCCCTTCATAGCCGGAATTCTTGAAAAATTCCACGAAGTTGAGTCGCAGAGGGTGCACGAATGCTCCGAGGCAGCTCATCGCGAGGTTGAGGGTATGGCCCAGCAGGAGTATGAGAATGAACGGAATCCACTGCCAGGTCGGGTCCGCACCCTTGACCATACCGGCAAGCAGGTTGAAAGTCTGTGCAAGCATACCTCCGGAAAGTCCGAGGGCATAGAGTCGCACGTAACTCAGTACGTCGCTCATCAGGCCGGAAGCCATACTGTAGCTGTCCCACAGGCCGCTGCCTATGTTGAGCAGTGGATTGCGCCCCCAGCTGTTGAAGAGGAATATTCCCAGCGCCGAGACCGCGGCTATGCCGATCAGGGTGAACTTCATCGCCGTCTCGGAGAGTATGCCTGCGGCGCCGAAAGTGATTCCGACCACTCCGCCGACTACCAGAAGAGTCCATCCGAGAGTCCCGAGGCTGTGTTTGAAGCCGTCGCGCCTGAGAGCCCAGACGGCCTTTGTAATCATCGCGAGACAGATGTGCACCACACCGATCACCAGAGACAGGGCCATCTGCTTGGAATAGGCGTTCCCGCCGAAGCTGATATCGCCGGTAATCATAAGATTCTTCATCCACTGCGGCACCCACGCCTGGTCCGGGAGACTGACTCCGAAGAGTCCTCCCATGAAGAAGCCAACGATAATGGTGCCGACTCCGAGCGTGGCAATCAGGCTCCACATCTTCGCGAGTCCTCCGCTCCTGCCCCTGAGCGCGAGACCTATGCTTATGAGCAGCAATCCGTAGCCCATATCCCCCATACACATCGAGAAGAAGAGCAGGAAGAATATGCTCAGGAACACCGTCGGGTCGAACTCATCGTAGACAGGCATTCCGTACATGGCTGTCAAAGGCTCGAACTGACGCACGAACCAGTTGTTCTTCAGCTTGATAGGCGGTTTGTCTTCGGCGGAGGCAGGCTCCGCGGTATAGTAGACGTCCATATCGTCGAACGCCTTCGTGAGCCGCTCGTCCTCTTCTGCCGGGGCAAAGCCCTCGAAGACGATAAGCGAGTCTTCGGCCGCGCTCCGGCCCGTGACTCCCGCAAGATAGACGTTGAGTTCCGCATAGAGGGAGCGGACTTTCTCTTCGAGGGCGGGCAGTTCCTCGCGGCGCTTCTCAAGAGCGGCCCTGTAGCTTTCGGTCTTCGCTTCGAGCCTTTCCAGTTCGTATCGCGCTTCCGCTTCGGTCTTCTGCGGGGCGGGAAGTTCCTTGAGCGGGAAGAGTTCTGCATCTCCGACGATTACAAACCATATGCTTCCGTCCTTCTCCGCTACTTTCTGAATGGCGTAGGACTGCTCCCATTCCGCCTTGAAGGACTTCTTCGGCACGCGGTAGAACTTCACCCCGAGAGCGGAGAGTTTCTCCCTGTCGTAGTCGCCCCAGACGCTCAGTTCATCGAGGCTGCGGCGAAGCGGGAGAGCTTCGCTCTGAAGCTCCGCAAGATGGGAGTCCATACCCTCCGTGATGCACTTTATGAGAGCCTTGGTCTCCCCGATTTCGGACACGATGCGTCCCGACATATCGTCCACGGGCTTGGACGAGCGGCTTATGTCCACCACTCCAAGCTCCTGGAGATTGCGGAGAAACTCCTCCTTCTCCCCGCTAAGCAGGATGAAGGAATATTTGGTCATCGCGGTAATCATCGTTCTGCCTCCTCCTCTTCGGCGTGACGGGTCTTGACTATCTTGGACGAGGCCTTGGAGAGGTTCTCCTCGTCTTCCATATATCTCTTTATCTTGCGTATCGCCTCCTGGTAGCCCGGAATCTGCACCTTCTCGTAGAGATTCACCTTCTGGGTGGTCTTCTTGCGGTTGAATTCGAGGATGCGGCGCTTCTGCTCGTAGATTTCGGATTCGATGCCGATGCGGGTCAGGTCCTGGAGTATCCTCACTCCGTCGGCAAACCAGGCCGGCTTGACGAAGGCGTTGAAGGGGCGTATCTCGTAGTGGATTTCGCCGAGCTGCGGAGTCCTTACGCCGGCCACCTTGACGCTGCTCAAATCCACGTCGGTGATGCGGATGAGTCCGGGTTCGAACTCGTTCCACAGCGCTGCGAGGTAGTCGTATCCTGCCAGGGCCCTTTCCAACTCCTCCTCAAGTCTGCGGGATTCGTTCCTGGCGGCGAGTACCGCACCGCGCAGGGCCGATTCCTTGTTCTTGAGGGTCGGCAGGGCGTTGCGGCGCACCTTGAGCTGCTTGCCAAGATTCGTCAGCGAAGTCTTGTTGTATTGAAATCTGATGGCCACTATATGCTATTTCTTCCAGTATTTATCTATCAATGACTGCCTTATGCCTGTCTCGGCAGGGGAGAAGTACTTTCCGAAAATCTCCCACGCCGTGTCGAGCATCTCTTCGATGCCTATGTTGACATCGATGGACAGCAGCCGGGTGGCGTACTCCTTGGCGTAGTCCAGACATCTGAGATCGTAATCGGAGAGGTCGAAGCCGTTTTCCAGCTTGGTCTTGGCATTCTGCGCATCGGCGTAGAGCCGCACTCCGGCGTTCATCACCTGGGAGTGGTCCTCGCGGGTCTTCTTGCCCTGCACGAGCTGCTTGAGACGGCTCAGCGAGCGGAACGGGTCCACGATGACCTTGCCGGAGTCGGAATCCGCGCGCAGGAAGAGCTGGCCTTCGGTGATGTAGCCGGTGTTGTCCGGAATCGCGTGCGTGATGTCCCCGTCGTTGAGGGTGGTCACGGCGATGATGGTGATGGAGCCGCCGTCAGGCAGCTGCACCGCCTTCTCGTAGATTTTGGCGAGGTCGGAGTAGAGCGAACCCGGCATGGAGTCCTTGGACGGAATCTGGTCCATACGGTTGGACACGATCGAGAGCGCGTCGGCGTAGAGGGTCATATCGGTCAGGAGGACCAGCACCTTCTCGTTGTGGTCCACCGCGAAATACTCTGCGGCGGCGAGGGCCATATCCGGGATGAGCAGACGCTCCACAGGAGGCTCTTCCGTCGTGTTGACGAAGGACACGATCCTGTCGAGGGCACCTGCGGACTCGAACTCGTGGCGGAAGAAGAGATAGTCGTCGTTGGACAGACCCATTCCTCCGAGGATGATCTTGTCCACGTCCGCCCTCAGGGCCACGTCGGCCATCACTTTGTTGTAAGGCTGGTCAGGGTCGGCGAAGAACGGAATCTTCTGTCCGGAGACGAGGGTGTTGTTGAGGTCGATGCCGGCGATGCCGGTAGGTATCAGCTCCGACGGCTGGCGGCGCTTGTATGGGTTGACGGACGGGCCGCCGACTTCGCGCTCCTCTCCCTCCACTTCCGGGCCGCCGTCGATAGGCTTGCCGTAGGCGTTGAAGAAGCGTCCGGAGAGCTGTTCGCTGACTTTAAGGGTCGGAGGGGCTCCGAGAAATGACACCTCCGCATCGGTAGGGATGCCTTCCGTGCCGGAGAATACCTGCAGGGTGACGGTATCGCCCTTGGTCTTGACTATCTGGGCGAGCTTGCCGTTCACCGTGGCGAGCTCATCGTTGGCCACGGCCGTCGCGTTGAGCGAAACGGTGGCCTTGGTGATGGCGTTGAGCCGGGTATATGTGCGTTGATATGCTTTGACTGCCATATTATGAAAGGAGTTTGCTCAGCTGCTGCTGATATTCTTTGAACTTGTCGCTCCGGAATTCTGAATAGTTCATCTGACGCAGGACGTTGATCAGCTGCTTGAAGAAGCTGCGGCACTCTTCGAAGTCCTCGAAGCCGAATTCCCTGTCGCAGATGCCGATGATGAGGTCGAGCATATATTGCTGACGCTCCATCGAGGAGACGGAATCCACTGCGTCGAAGGCGTCCTGCTGGAGGAAGGCGAAATCGACGAGTTCAGACTTCCAGAACGCTTCGTGGTAGCTCATCGGCACGCCGTCGTCGCCCAGGATGTTGATCTGGTCGGACATCTCCTTGCCCTTGCGGACTATGTTCTTGGCCTTGAGTACCTTGTCCACCCATCCTTTCTCTATCTTGCTGTCGAGCCAGCCGACGATTTCCGGATATTCGAGGTATTTGGAGTAGGACTCTATAGGATTGACCGCCGGGTAGCGCTTCTGGTCGGCGCGGCTCTGCTCGAGCGCGTAGAAGCAGCGGGCGGCCTTCTTTGTCGATTCGGTCACCGGTTCCTTGAGGTTGCCTCCGGCAGGGGAGACGGTCCCGATGAAGGTGATGGCCCCGGTGTGGCCGTTGTTGAGCTTCACCATCCCGGCGCGGGAGTAGAAGCTCGAGATGATGGCGGACAGGTCCACCGGGAATGCGTCCGCTCCCGGGAGTTCCTCCATACGGTTGGACATCTCCCTGAGGGCCTGGGCCCAGCGGGAGGTGGAGTCGGCGAGCAGCAGGCAGCGCAGGCCCATCGCCCGGTAGTATTCGCAGATGGTCATCGCCGTATATACGGAAGCCTCACGTGCCGCCACCGGCATATTGGAGGTGTTGCAGATGATGACCGTGCGTTCCATCAGCTTCCTTCCGGTGTGCGGGTCTACGAGTTCCGGGAATTCGGTGAAGATTTCCACCACCTCGTTGGCGCGCTCTCCGCAGGCCGCCATCACTATCACGTCGGCCTCGCCCTGCTTGGCTATCGCGTGCTGAAGCACGGTCTTGCCGCAGCCGAAAGGCCCCGGGATGAATCCCGTGCCTCCCTCGGCGATGGGGTTGAAACTGTCGATGACGCGGACTCCCGTCTCCATTATCTTCTCCGGGCGCGGTTTCTCCAGATATGACCTGATCGCAATCTTGACCGGCCATTTCTGGGTCATCGTGACATCCACGTCCCCATCCGGACCCGTCAGTGTCGCGATGGTGCTGTCGATATTGTACTGTCCGGCGGGAGCCACGCTCTTCACCACGTATTCTCCCTTGAAGCTGAACGGCACCATAATCTTGTGCGGCAGCCATCCCTCCTTCACTTCTCCGAGCCAGTCCGCGGCTCTCACCTTGTCGCCCTTCCCGGCGATGGGGGTGAAGTCCCAGAGTCTGTCGTGGTCGAGCGGGTCGGTGTATTCCCCGCGCTTGAGGAATACACCCTCCATGGTGGTGAGGTCGTTCTGCAGGCCGTCATAGACGCTGGAGAGCAGTCCCGGGCCGAGAGTCGCCTCGAGCATCTTGCCGAGGAATTCGACCTTGTCGCCGTTCTTGAGTCCTCTGGTGCTCTCGAAGACCTGGACGGAAGCCTTGTCGCCGTTTACCTTGATGACCTCGGCGAGGAGCTTTGTCCCGGCAAGGTCGATGTAGCAGAGCTCATTTTCCGCCACAGGACCCTCGACCGCGACGGTCACAAGGTTTGAGACGATGCCTGTTACCTTTCCTGTTGTCTTCATATGATGTCAGTGTTTTTTTTGTTGTCGTAGCTTGAGCGTATCTCCTGCACGAGCTTGCGGAAGAACTTCTGCCCGGTCTCCGGGTCCAACTTCTCCCAACGGTCTGCTATCTTCAGCTTCGCGGTGAAGCCGAGTATCAGCTCGATGTCGAAGAGGTCGTTCAGGGTGAGTTCTTCTATATGTGCCCACATCAGCTCGTCCAGGCCCTTTTCGCGGCGGAGGATGTCGCTGCCGGAGAGTACCGCGTCGATTTCCGCACGGCCTTCGAACTCCGGATTCCAGCTGTCGGCGCAGACTATGTCCTGTCCTTCCGGACGGGATAGAGTCCTGTTGATCCACTCCACCTTGGTGTTGCGGAGATTCAGGTCATAGGCGAAGAATCCCCGGATGAAGCGGTTGCGGTGGGAGAGGGCCTTGGCGTAGAAGTCAGAGTCAAGAGAGCCGTCCCCGCAGCCGGAGAGCAGGAAATCCAGCAGGGAATTGTCCTTAGTCGAGAGGAGGGAGCGGATTTCGGCTATGATGCCGTCCGCGCCGACGCCCGCGCCGCGTCCCTGTCCGTACTGCAGTACCGGAAGCCCGGCTATGACGTACTCGTAGTTATTCATTGCCGAAGAGGAGCTTCCGCGTCACCGGACGGAGGTATTCTGCGATGAGTTCCCTGAAAGTCTCTTCGCTGAGGCTGACATACCAGCTGCCGTCCTTCGGGCCTATGGTGAAGCCTCCGGAAATCCTCTTGGAGAATTCCGCTCCGACCTCCTTTCCGAGGGCCTTGCGGAGTTCGGATTTCACCCACGGCTCAAGTTCCTTGCGCAGTTCCTCCGGGAGCACCAGACTGAGCTCGCAGCTCTCCTGTGCGCTGAATTTCTCCGCAACGGCGGTGATGATCTTCTTGAGGAAGTCAGGGTCATCGACCGCTTCCTTGACCCGATCGGAGACAAGATTGCCGACGAGCAGGTCTTCGATGGCCTTTCTGGTGGCCTGGAGACTCTGGGCTGAAGCCATCTTCACGTCGGATTCGGCCTTCGCCCTGAGGTCTGCGGCATCGCGCTCCGCCTGTGCTGTTATGGCCGCGGCTTCGGCCTTGGCCTTCTCCACGATCTCCTCGGCTTCCTTGCGTGCCTTGGCGAGGAGAAACTCCCCCTCCTGCTTGCCTTTCGACAGTCCCTCGTTGTAGAGCTTGTCGGTCAGTTCCTGTAGTTTATTGGACATATCTCGTATTAATTATCAGTCTTGTGTCAGTTCGCAAAAATAGACAAAAAAACGGCCAAACGCAAGCGCCCGGCCATTTTCGTCTTGTTATATCAGAGCCTTTCCGTCCCGTCTGGTCAGACTTCGTCAGGGCATCCTTCAGATTGCCGGTCAGGCCGGCAATGACGCCTCTTCCGAAGCACCCTATCCGAGGAATCCGAGGAGAATACCTGCGGCGACGGCGGAGCCGATCACGCCGGCTACGTTGGGGGCCATTGCGTGTGTCAGCAGGTGGTTGGAAGGATCCGCCTCCAGTCCCACTGTCTCGGACACCCTAGCGGAATCAGGCACCGCGGACACTCCGGCATTGCCAATCAGCGGATTTATCTTCTTGCCCTCGGAGAGGAAGAGGTTCATGAATTTGGCGAAAAGCACCCCGAAGGTGGTCGCAATCACGAAAGAGATAAGTCCGAGGAGAAATATCTTGACAGAGGTGGAGGTGAGGAACACGTCCGCCTGGGTCGATGCTCCTACCGTGAGACCGATGAGAGTGGTCACCACGTCGATGAGCGGGCCTCCCGCAGTGTTGGCGAGCCTTTTGGTGACTCCGCTCTCCTTGAGCAGGTTGCCGAAGAAGAGCATTCCGAGGAGCGGAAGTCCGGACGGCACGATGAAGGCCGTGCAGATGAATCCCGCGATAGGGAAGATGATCTTCTCCCGCTGGCTTACGACGCGCGGCTTGTTCATCCTGATGAGACGTTCGCGCTTAGTCGTCAGCAGCAGCATTATCGGCTTCTGTATCACAGGTACGAGCGCCATATAGGAATAGGCCGACACCGCGATGGCCCCCATCAGCTCCGGTGCGAGCTTGGAGCTGAGGAAGATGGCCGTAGGACCGTCGGCGCCGCCGATGATGCCTATGGCTCCCGCCTCGTTGGGTGCGAAACCCATGGACAGGGAGAGCAGATACGCCCCGAAAATGCCCATCTGCGCCGCCGCCCCGATCAGTATCAGCCGCGGCTGGGATATCAGCGCCGAGAAGTCCGTCATCGCTCCGATGCCGAGGAATATCAGCGGCGGATACCAGCCCTGACGCACTCCCTGATAAAGTATGTTGAGTACCGAACCCTGTTCGTAGAGGCTTACCTGCAGGCCGGGGAACACCGGGATGTTGCCGATGACCATACCGAATCCGATAGGCACCAGCAGCAGCGGTTCCCATTTCTTGGCTATTCCGAGCGTGATGAATACGATGCCTATCAGAATCATCACGAGATGCTGCCAGGTGCAGTTGGCGAAGCCCGTGAACTGCCAGAACTGCTGCAGGCTGTCAATGATATTCTCCATCAGCCTATCGTCACGATTTTAGCGTCTTCCAGCACCGAATCCCCCTTGCTGACGTGTACGGCCGTGACGGTGCCGTCGCAGTCCGCGAGAATGTCGTTCTCCATCTTCATCGCCTCTATGACGGCCACCTTCTGTCCGCGCTTCACCGCCGCGCCTTCCTTCACGTCAACGCTGATGATGACGCCCGGGAGAGGGGAGACGATGTCCTTGCCGGCGCCAGCCGGCTTCGGCGCGGAGGAAACCGGAGCAGTCTGCGGTGCGGGAGCCTGAGCGGCTTCGGGAGTCCTTGCCGCCTGGCCTTCGGAGGCCTTCACGCCTCCTTCCACTTCCACGTTGTAGTCCACTCCGTTCACCGTGACGCTGGCGTTGCCGCCGTCGACGGAATTTACGGCCACGTTATATTCCTTGCCGTTGATTTTGAATCTGTATTCTTTCATCTTTGTACGTATTTTCTGAAGTTGAACTGTGGGCTGCCCCAGGCTGAGGCCGTGTCCCGTCTGATGGTGATGATGCCGGACTCCACGTCGTGAACCCCGTCGTCGAGATAGAGACAGAGGGCCGCAAGAGCCGCCACCTCCTCGTCGGAGCCGCACTCCGAGCGGAGAGCCATGGCTATAGCGGCGGCTATCTCCTGCGCGTTTTCGGCTCCTTTCCCGGCTTTGCGCTTGAACTTGCCGGAGAAGATGTCGCCGGACAGGCTGTAGACTCCGTAGAGAATCAGCAGCGCGGCGAATACCACGCACACGCTGATGAGCGTGAGCGTCCATCCGTGCGGGTCGGTCTGTGCCATCTTGTCGGCACCGACCGTAAGGAGACTATAGAGGAATGTTTCCATGCTTTCTTGCCGGCATTTCCTGACGCTTGCCGCTGAGGGCTTCCAGTGCGCGTATCACGCGGAAGCGGGTGTTGCGCGGCTCGATCACGTCTTCGATATAGCCTCTCTGCGCAGCCTGATAAGGGTTGCAGAAGAGGTCGTTGTATTCCTTCTTCTTCGCTTCGGCAAGTTCGGCCTGCTTCTGCGGGTCGGTCTCGGCCTTGAGCTCCTTGCCGTAGATGATGCCCACGGCACCTTCCGCTCCCATCACCGCGAAGTTGGCCGACGGCCAGGCGTAGTTGACGTCTCCCCTCAGCTGCTTGCAGCTCATCACGATATGCGAGCCGCCGTAGCTCTTGCGCAGGGTGACGGTGACTTTCGGCACCGTGGCCTCGCCGTAGGCGTAGAGGAGCTTGGCGCCGTTGGTGATGATGGCCCCGTACTCCTGCTGCGTGCCGCAGAGGAAGCCCGGAACGTCCACCAGGGTGACGAGCGGGATGTTGAACGCATCGCAGAAGCGCACGAAACGCGCCGCCTTGCGGGAAGCGTTGATGTCCAGCACTCCGGCGAGCATTCTCGGCTGGTTGGCCACGATACCCACGCTGCGTCCGCCCATATGCGCGAAGCAGGTGATGATGTTCTGGGCGAAATCACGGTGGACTTCGAAATAGTCTCCGTCATCGACTATGCTCCGGATGACGCCGTACATATCGTAGGCCTTGTTGGGATTGTCGGGGATGATGGAGTTGAGAGAGTCGTCCGTCCTGCCCGGGAGATCCGTCGTGGGACGGAGCGGGGCGGTCTCCATATTGTTCTGCGGCAGGAAGGAGATCAGGCGGCGTATGGTCGCTATGCCCTCGTCCTCGCTTGAGGCCGAGAATTGCGCCACTCCCGACTTGGAACTGTGTACCGATGCGCCTCCCAGCTGCTCCGAATCCACCGTCTCTCCGGTGACGGACTTCACTACCGAAGGTCCGGTGAGGAACATATAGGAACTGTTCTCAACCATCAGGGTGAAATCGGTCAGCGCAGGGGAATAGACCGCTCCTCCGGCGCAGGGGCCGAAGATGCCGCTGATCTGGGGGACCACTCCGCTCGCGAGGATGTTCCTCTCGAAGATCTCGCCGTAGCCGGCGAGAGAGTCTATGCCTTCCTGGATGCGCGCTCCTCCGGAGTCGTTGAGTCCGATAACCGGAGCACCGACCCTGACGGCCATATCCATCACCTTGCAGATCTTCTCCGACATGGTCTTGGAGAGGGAACCTCCGTTGACCGTGAAGTCCTGCGCGAACACGAATACGATACGTCCGTCAATCGTACCCCTTCCCGTCACCACTCCGTCTCCGTCGGTGTGGGAAGCATCCATACCGAAGTCCGTGCATCGATGGTGCACGAACATGTCGAACTCCTCAAAACTGCCGCTGTCGAGCAGTTTCGCGAGCCTTTCCCTTGCCGTCAGCTTGCCTTTGGCGTGTTGCGCGTCAATGCGCTTCTGCCCTCCTCCCAGAGAGGCGGATGCGCGTCTGTCGACGAGTCCTCTGATTTTTTCTTCCTGTATGCTCATATAATTAAATGTCTACCGGGCGGCAAAGATACTGAAAAAAATTTCTATTTCTGCTGATGTGCGGGGCGGAGAAGGTCCAGCACTGTCTTGACCGGATTGAAGGTCTCGGAAGGCACTTCGACGAAGAGGGTGTTCCAGTCCGACATCGAGCCGTTCCAGAGTCCGGGGAGTTCGAGCGCCTTCAGCTCCCGTCCCTGGAAGCTCTTGCTGCTGATGAGTCCGGTCTCTTCGTCCACGTAGCGGGTGAGATCGAAGCTCCTGCCCTTATAGTCCTTGAGGCAGCAGACGATGTCCACCGGATTGAAGTGCGTGGAGTTGCGGAGAATCTCCGCGGAGCGCGGGTCGTCGAGGTCGATCTGCGCCGCCTCGAGTATCTGGAGCGAAGTTGAAGAGTCCTTGCCCCGGATGATGAACGGGCCGCCGCCCGGTTCGCCTTCGTTGCGCACCATGCCGCAGACTCTCAGCGGACGGTCGAGCTTGGCGCGGAGCAGCTCAGCCCTGTCGCGGCAGTCCTTCGGCTCCGGGATGGTGACGCAGAGGGTATCGCGCAGGAAGGTCTCTATCCTGTTGCAGAGTTCCTGGCACTCCGGAGTGGCGTAAGGGTCGTCCTGATTCATAACGCTGCCCGGGATGAAGGCCAGGTCCGACATCTCCCTGCGCACCTCGGTCATCTGGTCGAGGGTGTAGAGGAAGTCGCGTATGGTGTCGCGCAGCTGCAGAGCCCTGCCCATCAGCACCTTTTTCCAGCGGCAGGTCAGGTCCTGCATCCTCTCCACGCAGACATTGTCTATGTTCTTGATGGAGACGAGCTCCTCCTCCAGGGCGTTGAGATTGTGGATGAGGGCCCCGTGGCCGGCGGGGCGTGTCAATATCTGTCCGTCGTCCTTGAGGAACGGGCGGTTGTCAAGGTCCACGGCGATGGTGTCGGTGTTCTTGTCCTGGTAGGTGAAGCGGATATTGTACTTCACTCCGTAGCGCCGTCCGTATTCCTCCTGAATCAGGGCAAGCGCGTCCCGGAAGAGTTCCTCGTGTTCCGGCGAGATTGTCACCACTATGTTGACGCTTCCGTCGGAATTGCGCATATATGCCTGTCCTTCAACTAGATGCTCGGCGAGAGCGCTGCGCACTTCATCCGGGTAGCGGTGAAAGGAGAGTACGCCCTTCGGCTTGCTGCCGTAGGAGAGCCCTTCGTCCGTGAGCAGGCGATGTGCGGTCTTTACCGGGTCGTACGGGGCTTTTCCGAACACTTCCGGGCTGTAAAACGCGAATTTCTCCAGATTGTCATTGAGCCGGAGTACGGCCTCGTTGGGCTTGTCCATACCCGCGAAGATGTCCTTGAACATCCGCGACGCCGCCCCGGATGCCGGCACGAACTTGCACTTGCCGTCCACCTCGGCCCTGTCGGCGTATTCTGCCGCTTCTGCCGCCTGCTCTTCTCCGAGGACCTCTATGCCCCTGCCGGGAGTGGCCGCCGCTTCGATGTCCAGCCGGGGGAATCCTCTGCGGAAACGCTCAATCTGAGCTTCAATTGTGTTCTTTTCCATATCGTGTCATTAATTATAGGTAAAATTCTCTTCTGTAACTGTAGCCGGTCCTGAGCTCCGTGAACTTGGTCGGGTTCATGCGGAACATGAAGTCGTCCGTGAAGATGGGGTAATTGTACTGTATCATCGCGGCTATCTGGCCCTGCGACTTGTCCAGCACGTTGAGCTTGACGGCCTGGTATTCCATTATGTCGGTCTGCGGGAAGAATTCGTACAGGGCGTCGATACCGAGGAACCTGGCCACCGACCTGATGGCCATCGAGGTACCTATCTGCTTGCCCTGCAGGGAGTAGCCGGCTATGTGCGGAGTGGCGATGTCGACGAGGTTCATCAGTGCGGTGTTGATCCACGGTTCGTGGCTCCAGGTGTCGATGGCCACCGGACCGAGCCGCGGGATGGCCTCCATCAGTGCATCCTCGTCGACTATGTCCCCCTGCGCGGCGTTGATGAAGAACGCGCCCTCTTTCATCTTCGCGAAGAAGTCCCTGTCCGCGAGGCCCTTGGTGCTTTCGGTGAGCGGGACGTGCAGGGTCACGACGTCGGAGTTCTCGAGCAGATGGTCGAGGGAGCAGAACTGGGTGTACCACTCTATCTCGGCCTTTTGCGGGTCGTGGCGGAGTATCTTGAACCCGAGGCCGCGCCCCATTGTCTCCACCCTCTGCCCGATGCTGCCCATCCCTATGATGCCTATGGTCGCCCCGGAGAGGTCGATGCTCTTGCGGGCCGCCGAGCCGTAGAGGGCCGAGAACACGTAGTCGGCCACGGCTCCGGCATTGCAACCGCTGGCGTTTTTGAAGAAAATCCCGTTGCGGCGGCAGTAGTCGACGTCGATGTTGTCCGTGCCGACCGTGGTGGTGGCTATGATCTTGACGGAGCTGCCTTTCAGCAGGTCCTCGTCGCATTTGGTGCGGGTGCGTATGATGAGCGCGTCGGCTCCTTCGAGGTCGGAGCGGCTGATCAGCGGACCGTTGCGGTAAACCACTTCGGCGTAGGGCTCGAATACTCCTTCGGTGAAAGGTATGCTGCTGTCTATTACGATTTTCATTACTTGAGTATCAGTTCTTTGACATATTTGCCGCCCCGCTTGCCGGCCGGGAGGAGTTCGTCTTCGTCGAGCAGGGCGTTTATCTTGCCGACAAGCTCGCTCTTCTGAAAGCCGAGCTGGCTCCGCACTACGGACGAACTGAGGGTAATGTACAGCCTTCCGTCGCGGAAAAAACGCTTGACGGTCCAGGGGGCGGCTCCGGAAGCCCTGTCCCAGGCCGAGAAGACGAGATGCGTGCTGACGCTCTCCCTGAGTCCGCGGGAGGCGAGGAACTGTCGTATGAGTTCCCCCAGGGGCTGCGCCGTCTTGCGGTGTATCCTGTTCTTATTATTATTCATCGGCTCTGCTGAAGACCCCTCCTTCAGCCTTGAGATAGATTCTGTCCGAGGTGACGGCATCCACGATGCCCCTGGTGCGCACCTTGTCGGAATCGGTGATGAATATCTGGCCGAAATCCCGGTCCGAGACCATCCCGAGCAGATTGCTCACCCTTGAAGGGTCGAGCTTGTCGAAGAGGTCGTCGAGCAGCATCATAGGCTGGCAGCCGCAGGAGTCCTTCATCAGTTCATATTGGGCGAACTTCAGGGCGACTATGAATGACTTCTGCTGCCCCTGCGAGCCGCAGCGCCGTATCGGGTGGGAGTTCATCGTAAATACGAAGTCGTCCCTCTGGATGCCTGCGGTGGTGAAGCGCAGCGCCCTGTCCCTCTCTCTGCGGGCTTTCAGAATCCCGCCCAGCTCTCCCTCCAGGAGGTCGGAACGGTATTCGACGTCGACTTCCTCCCTTCCTCCGGAAATCTCCTCATAATAATGCCGCACTACCGGGACCAGACTCCGGCAGAACTCCGCCCTGCGTACTGAGACGGGACCCGCGAGGGCCGAAAGACGGGAGTCGAACGCGTCGAGCAGGTCCTCGTCCGCGCCGCCGTCCTTGAGCAGGCGGTTGCGCTGCAGGAGCAGGCGGTTGTACTGCTGGAGGGAATTGAGATATTCCCTGTCCATCTGGGAGAGTACCGAATTGACGAAGCGCCGCCTCTCGTCCCCGGATTCGCTGACCAGCGCGATGTCGGCGGGGGACACCATCACTATGGGCAGCACCCCTATATGTTCGGAGACCCGGCCGTAGGGTTTGTCGTCGCGGCGCAAACGCTTCTCTCCGCCGGAACTGACCTGCACGCTGAAGCGCGACTTGCGCCCCTCTCCCATGTCATAGACGCCGGAGAGCGCGAAGGAATCTGTCCCGTAGCGGAAATTATACCGGTCGGAGGCGGCGAAGGCGCTCTTGGTCATCGACAGATACCATATCGCGTCGAGCAGGTTCGTCTTGCCCTCGCCGTTACCCCCGCTTATGCAGTTGATATTCGGCGAGAACTCGATTTCCTGCAGGGCTATGTTGCGGAAATCCCGTATGACTGTCTTGTCCAATGTCGGCATACACTTACAAAGATAATTATTTATTCCTTTCCGCCTGCTTTGAAAGTTAAAGTATTTTTCATAATTTTGCGGGCTGTAAACCCGATTATCGAACAAATTCAGAATATGGCAAACACAAATGCTAAGGACAGGGATGCGGTACGTCAGGAGAACATAGAGAGAACCGTTTCCTCAACAGAACAGTTTTACAATGAGCACAAGCGTGAGATTTGGGGCGTGGTAGCCGCGGTAGTGGTGATTTTCGTAGGAATCCTCGCGTGGAACAAGTTCGTCTATCAGCGCAAGTGCAGGGAGGCGCAGGAACAGGCATTCCCTGCCGAGGCGAGCTTCCGCAACGGAGAATATGAGATAGCCCTCAACGGCGACGGCAACAATCCCGGTTTCGCCGACATCATCAGCGACTATGGCTCCAAGGCCGGCAAGGCCGTCTATCTCTATGCCGGCATCTGCGAACTGCAGTTGGGCAACTATGACGGTGCGATTTCCTATCTCAAGAAGTATAAGGGCGACGAGCCGGTGCTCGCTTCCCGCGCCAAGGCCTGCGAAGGGGACGCCTATGTCGGACTCGGCAAGTATCAGGAGGCCATAGGCTGCTTCAAGGCCGCCGTCTCCGGAGCGGACAACGTTTTCGCGGCCGGATACCTCCTGAAGGAGGGACTCTGCTGGGAGGCTCTCGGCGACAAGGCCGAGGCTCTCGCCTGCTACAAGTCCATCAAGGAGAACTATCCTCAGTCCATCGAGTCTTACGAGATCAACAAGTATATCGCCAGAGTGTCAGAATAGAGTATGGGAAGAGCGTTTGAATTCCGCAAGGAGAGAAAGATGAAAAGGTGGGGGCACATGGCCCGCACCTTCACCAAGCTGGGAAAGGAAATCACCATCGCCGTCAAGCAGGGCGGTCCCGATGTGACCGGCAACCCGCGTCTGCGCGCGCTGATGGCCGAGGCCCGCACCGAGCAGATGCCTAAGGAGAACATCGAGCGTGCGATCAAGAAGGCGACCGAGAGCAAGCAGGGAGATTTCAAGGAACTGGTCTATGAGGGTTACGGGCCGTTCGGCATCGCGTACCTCGTGGAGGCGGCTACCGACAACAATACCCGTACCGTGGCCAACGTGCGCAGCTATTTCACCAAGTGCGGGGGTTCCCTCGGAACGTCCGGTTCGGTGAGCTTCATGTTCGACCACAAGTGCACTTTCCGCATCAAGGAGAAGGAGGGGATGAACCTGGAGGAGCTGGAACTCGAGATGATCGACTACGGGGTGGAGGAGCTCTTCGAGCAGGAAGAGGAGGACAAGGACGGCAACATCTCCAAGGTGGTGGTCATCTACGGTGACTACGGCGCCTACGGTCAGATTCAGAAGTTCATCGAGGAGAACGGCTACGAACTCGTATCCGGAGGTTTCGAGCAGATACCTAACGTGGACCTGAAGGACGTGACACCGGAACAGAGGGCCACGCTCGACAAGCTCACCGGACTTCTCGAAGACGATGAGGACGTGACCAATGTCTATACGACGCTTAAACCGGCGGAAGAGTAAATTTGCCCGATAGTTTAGAGTGAGCTGGCTAAAAGTACTTTAGCCGGCTTTTTTATTCGTCCGAAGAAGCCCCGTCTCCGGTATGGAGAGGATAAAATGCTATCTTTGCAGCTATGAAACTTTTTACGGAAATCGACATCCCGCGTCCTGGATTCGGCATAGGGTTCGGAAACAGGACCGTGTTTCTCGGCAGCTGCTTCTCCGACAGTATCGGAGCGCATATGCGGGATGCGGGCCTGCCGGTCTGCGTCAACCCCTTCGGCACGCTCTACAACCCCGCCTCGATAGCCTCTGCCGTATGCCGTCTCGATTCCGGAATGCCGTTCTCGGAGCAGGACTGCGTCGAGATGGGGGCCGGAGCGGGGCTGATATGCAGTTTCGAACACCATAGTTCATTCGCGAGGGCGAGTGCGGAGGAATTCCTCAGCAACGCCAACGCCCGGCTTGAAGAAGCCGCGGAATTCTGGAAATCAAGCGACCGCGTCATAATCACCCTCGGTACGGCCTATGTCTGGAAGTCGGCCGGGAAAACCGTGTCCAACTGCCTCAAACGCCCCGCAAAGGAATTCTCCCGGGGGCGTCTTTCTGTCGGACAGTGCGCCGGACTGCTCGGGGACATCATCGCGGCCCATCCCGAGAAGGAATTCGTATTGACGGTCTCCCCGATACGGCATCTGTCCGACGGAGCACATGCCAACTCCCTCTCCAAGGCGACACTGCATCTGGGCGTCGAGGAGGCTCTGCACGACCATGGCAATGCCGTCTATTTTCCGGCATATGAGATACTTATGGACGAACTTCGCGACTATCGCTTCTATGGACGGGATCTCGTGCATCCGAGCGACGTCGCCGTGGACTGCATCTGGGAGAAATTCGTCGGGGCCTTCGTTCCGGAAGATGAGAGGGATGCCCTCAGAGCCGGCGAGAAGGCCAGCGCCCGGATGCGTCACAGGCCTGTCCTCAACGCGCCTTCTTCACGCTCCCCGCACCCTTGACGGAGGAGGTGATGTCGCTGCATTCCAACTCCGTGAGGTCCACGTCGCCGGCACCCTTGATATTTACGGTGACTTTGTCGGCCTTGCCGGAGAGGGAGCAGTCGCCGGCGCCTTTGATTACAAGCGCCGCGGTACCGCAGTCCAGATTGTCGATGTCGATGTCTCCTGCCCCCTTTATCACGGCTTCAAGCACATCAGCCTTCAGAGAGTCAATGTCGATATCGGCGGAACCGTCGATGCGTATGGCGAAGGTGTCGGTGCTGAGGCCGCCCTTGATTTCGACCTCGCCCGCGCCTTTGATCCTTATGCCCTTGAGGGTGGAGGAAGTCAGGCTGATTTTGAGCTTGTTGAGCCTGCGTATGTCGTAACCGTCCTTTTCCTTGATCTGGAGAGTTCCATACTCGTCGATGTCAAACGAAAGCTTGTCGATGACATTGTCGGAAGTATGGACTCTGAGTCCCGGTTCTCCAATACTGTAGCTGATATCGCAGGGGAGGGTGGACTCTATTCTCGTGAATTCGCCGATTTCAAAGGACTTGCTGACATAATCCCTTGATGCGTTGACTTTCTCCGTGGAGGTGACGCCACCTTCTGCAGCCCCGTGTACGGAGATGAAACTGCAGGATGGACACAGCAGCACGACGGCCGCCGCCATAAATACATATATGTTTCTCATTTTACTCAAGTTTCGCAAGTAATAAATTTGTGTTTCGCATTTGCGAAACTCAAATCATTTTATATAAGGATGAAAAAGATAATTTGTCGGGGATTTTTGCAAAGTTATTTTGGGGGAATTACCAGGTAATCGTTAAGATTGATTCCGAGAAGTTCCGCCCGGTTGCGGAAGCTCGGGAGCTCCTCTTCTATGAATTTTCTGCGCTCGGCGTTCCGGATGATGTCCACCGCGTCGCCGGAGATAAAATAGCCTATGCCCCGCTGGTTGAATATCACTCCTCTGGAGGAGAGAATCTCGTAGGAACGGGCCACGGTGTTCGGGTTGACCCCGATGGAGGCGCCCCATTCGCGTACGGAAGGAATGCGGTCCGTCGCCTTGAACTCCCCGGAGAGTATCTTCTCGCAGATATTGTCCGCGATTTGGAGGTATATCGGCCTGTTGCTGTCAAATTCCATAGTCTAATGTTTTATAGTCTTGAGCCTCAGGTAGATGGCTGCTCCCAACAGGATGATGGCCGCAGCATAGCCCACATTCAGTATGTGGTTGATGCCGGATGCTATCATGTAAGGGTCATCGATATCGAATATGGAATCCGAAGAGAAGAACGCATTGCCTCCGGCTATCGACAGCACTGTGCTCAAAACTATGCCGACAAGCATTGACGCGAGCAGGGTCTTGGCCACCTTGGATTTTTTGAAGCAGATGGCACCGAGGGTGAATACCAGCACGTTGCTGATCCAGTTGAAGTAGCCGATGGCGAACAGGTTGAACGAGACTTCTCCCGCATCGATGTGGAATGAGCGGACAAGAATGTCCGCCAGATACGAAGAGGCATAGTGAGAGCCGAAGCAGAGCGTCAGCAGAGCGTCTCCCGCGAGCATCACGGCCATCAGGCATACGGGGAGAACCAGTATGCATACGAGCATCATCGAGAGCCATTTCTCGAATACGGATGCGGGGAGCAGCAGATAGTCGGAGCCGCTGCGCTTGTCGGTGATGAGGCCGTATATGCGGGCGGGGCCTGCAAGAATCGCGATCGTTATGCCGACAATGGCGGCGAAATAGCGGCACGGCTCCGGCACTGAAGCGAAGTGGCCGTTAAGCGTCAGCGAAAATATTTCCGCAACGACAAATCCGATGACGGGCATCAGGGCGGCGACGAGCAGGGAGACCCGGAATCTGTTGCCCGCATTGCGCAGGTCATAGAGAAAATACTTGCCGAACCTGTTGAAATCAAATGTTCTGTTCATCTCTTCTGAAAAGTGCTTTTACGAGTTCCTTGTTCTTGTGGACGGCGTTGAACAGCGCCTCGATATTGACCTTGCTGTCTTCTCCGGAAGCATTGGGCCGGACCTGGATAAATCCGCCCGGCAGCTGCTCCGAATAGAGGCTGTCCGCCTGCAGTGTCGTGCCGTAGTCGAAGAAAAGCTTCTCCGAGATGCTCTGAAGCGATGCGTTGAGCAGCACGTCCTGCCTGTCGAGTATTATGATGGGGTCAATCACGTTTTCGAGGTCCCTCACCTGGTGAGTGGAAATCACTATCGTCGCATCTTCGCGCGTGTACTTCAGTATGGCGGAGCGGAACTGCGCCTTGGATGGGATGTCGAGGCCGTTGGTAGGCTCGTCCATCAGAAGATACCTGGTCGAGCAGGCCAGGGCGAAGGCGATATACGTCTTCTTCAGCTGCCCGGCCGACATCGCGTTCATCTTCTGTTCCTGTCCGTTCTCGAACAGATCCATAATCCCGGTGAATTTCCCTATGGAGAAGTCCGGCCAGAATTTGCCCCTGTTCATCGCCCAGAGTATGGCCTTGTCATTGATCGGAGCGACTTCGTCCGGAAGATAATAGAGGGATGAGAGGAAATCCGGGTCCCTCCCGTACGGGTCGTGTCCGTCGGCGTCGATGGTCCCGATGCGTGGCTTTTTCAGTCCGCAGAGCAGGGTCAGCAGCGTTGTCTTGCCCACCCCGTTCTCTCCGAGAAGTCCGTAGATCCTGCCAGGCTCCAGGTCCAGCGAGATATTTCTCAGGACCTCTTTGGGGCCGTAGCTGAATGCCAGAGAGTTTATTTTTATCATTTCGTGTGTATTAGTTTAATAGTACACTGCAAAGATATGCGTTTTTTTTAGACTTGCAAAATTTTTTTTGCCGCCCGGCAACTGTTGGTAATTTGAGTTTCGCAAATGCGAAACACGGTTTTAGAGGCCCATAGGGCCGAAAGAAAGTCCCTTTCCCGAGGAAAGGGATTTAGGGAAAGGGTAATATAATAACAATAAGCGAAGCTTGTGCGGGAGGAAAAGTTTTGCAAGTACCTGCACAATGCTTATTTTT
>CAVIJA010000029.1:0-23037 GCA_963643135.1 Alloprevotella sp.
AAAAGGATATGATAAGGGATCTTGACAAGCTCGCGGAGGACGCTTTCGCCAAACGTGTCGCCCGCGAGGAGGGACTCGCCGAAGGCGAGGCCAAAGGCAGAGCAGAAGGCGAGGCCAAAGGATTCGCAAAAGGAAGAGCCGAAGGACAAAAAGAGATTGCCACTAATATGCTGGCGGCAGGACTGCCTGTCACCCAGATAGCCAGCTGCACCGGCCTCTCTGAGGAAGAGGTGCTGGGCCTGCGGTAACATCAGCGCTGACAGAACGGGCAGGAAGTATCGCGATGCTTTTGTGTTGAGCGAGACTCCTGCTTGTTCCGTCATCCCGTAAGCCCTCCAAGAGCCGCGCCCCCCCCCCGTCATTGCCGGCTCCGACCGGCAATCTCTTCCTGCCGGAAGCATTAGATGCCCGATCGGGTCGGGCATGACGGAAAGAAAGGTGAGATGCCCGATCAGGTCGGGCATGACGAAGAAGGAGCGGGCATGCCTGGGACTTTTCTATAATCGTATTGTGGCGGAGGTGATAGTTTTTCTCAACAATGCGAAAAAAATAGTATATTTGCGGCTCGGAATCGCCCCCTTAGTTTAATGGATAAAATTTAGGATTCCGGTTCCTACGATAGGCGTTCGATTCGCCTAGGGGGTACAAGGTATGGACAGTCTTGATGACATCAGGCGGAGAATCGACGAGATAGATTCCGCTCTCGCCGTGCTTTTCGAAAGGCGTATGGCCGAGTGCCGCCGTGTCGCTGGCATCAAGAAGCGTGAGGGGCTTCCGCTGTCTGACTCCGCAAGGGAGGAGGTAATCGAAAGGAATGTCGCACTCGTCGAAAACGCCACAATCAGAGAATATTACACCGACTTCGCAAGGAAGCTCATCGAACTTTCCAAGTCATATCAGCAGCGCCTTCTCGATGACGAAGAAGAAATTTCTGAAGAGGGAGAGGAAGAAGGAAAGGGAAAGGAGTCGGAATAAAGAGACGAACTGGAGGAAGAGGAAGAGGAAGAGGAAGAGTGGGCAGGATAGGGGAGAAAGGAAAGAAAGGAAAGAAAGGAAAGAAAGGAAAGAAAGGAAAGGGTGTGTGAGTAGAAAGAAAGGGGGAAGGATTTACGAAATGAAGAACTCGATAGGGACAAGCGTCATACTGACGCTATTCGGAGAGAGTCACGGCCCCGCGGTCGGGGTCGTGCTGGACGGTATAGCGCCCGGCATCAGGGTGGATGAGGGCTTCATCGCCGCTCAGCTCTCCCGCCGCCGTCCGTCCGGAGTCCTCGAATCTGCACGTGCAGAGAAAGACGACTACAGGATATTGAGCGGAGTCTACAGGGGCTTCACCACAGGTTCGCCGTTGGCGATAGTGATTCCCAACTCCGATGTCCGCAGCTCGGACTATCAGGAAGGGGTCGCACGTCCGTCGCACTCCGACTACGCCGCCGAGATGAAATATCACGGATTCGAGGATCTGAGGGGCGGCGGGCATTTCTCCGGAAGAGTCACCGCAGGTATAGTGGCCGCCGGAGCCGTATGCATCAAGGCATTGGAATCCAGGGGAATATTTATCGGCACTCATATCCTGCGCTGCGGAGGGGTCTCCGACCGCGACTTCAGCAGTGACCCTCTTGACGAAATAATGCTCGTCAACTCGCGGGCATTCCCCGTGATAGGGGACGTGCAGGAGGAGATGGAGCGGGAGATACTTGCGGCAAAGCAGGACGGGGACTCGCTGGGAGGAGTAATCCAGACTGCGGTGTGCGGTCTTCCGGCAGGAGTCGGGGAACCGTGGTTCGACTCGCTTGAAGGAATGATATCGAGGGCCGTCTTCGCCATAGGCGGCATCAAGGGTATAGAGTTCGGAACGGGTTTCGGCCTCGCGTCGATGCGCGGTTCGCAGGCCAATGACCCTCTGCGCATACTGGACGGCAAGGTGGTGATGAAGACCAATCGCAGCGGCGGCATCAATGGCGGTGTCAGCAATGGTATGCCGCTGAGTTTCAATATGGCTGTGCGCCCCACTCCGTCCATCTCGAAGATGCAGGAGAGCGTGGATTTCCGCAGCGGGAAGGAAGTGTCGCTGGAACTTAAGGGCCGTCACGACCCGGCGATTGTCCGCCGCGTGTGCATAGTGGTCACGAGTATGGTGGCGGTGGTGCTGTGCGACGCTCTCTCGCTCCGTTTCGGCACCGACTATCTGGGAGGGGAATGAAGGATATGGGAATGAACAATATGATTTTCAAGCGGAAGCTGATTATCCCCAAGGAAATCAAGGAGGCGTATCCTCTCTCCGAGTCCGGGGCGGCGGCTAAGGCTGCCAACGATTCCGCCATAACAGACATCTTCACCGGGAGAAGCGAGCGTCTTCTGCTCGTCATCGGACCCTGCTCCGCCGACAGGGAGGACGCGGTGCTCGACTATGTGACAAGGCTGCGCCGGCTGCAGGACAAGGTCGCGGAGAAAGTCCTCATAGTGCCGCGCATCTACACCAACAAGCCCCGCACCACCGGTGAGGGCTATAAGGGAATGTTGCACCAGCCGGATCCGCAGGCCCATTCCGATATGCTCAAGGGGCTTGTCGCGATACGCAGGATGCATATCGGAGTCCTGGAGCAGACCGGCTTCTCCTGCGCCGATGAGATGCTCTATCCCGAGAACCACCGCTATCTCTCCGACCTCCTCTCGTACGTGACGGTGGGGGCGCGCTCTGTCGAGAATCAGCAGCACCGTCTGACGGCGAGCGGGCTGGATATTCCCGTGGGGATGAAGAACCCGACGGGAGGCAATCTCACGGTGATGATGAACGCCCTGAGGGCGGCGCACGGCCCTCACACCTTCATCTACCGCAACTGGGAAGTGGAGAGCAAGGGCAATCCTCTTGCGCACGCCATCCTGCGCGGATATGTGGATTCGCGGGGCAACACCCACCCGAACTACCACTATGAAGACCTTGAGCAGCTCTCTCAACTCTATGCGGAGAGCGCTCTGGAGAATCCCGCCGTGATAGTGGACACCAACCACGCCAACTCCGGCAAGAATCACCTCGAGCAGATACGCATCGCCAAGGAGGTGCTGCACAGCACCAGGCACAGTTCTGAAATATTCAGGCTCGTGAAGGGCCTGATGATAGAGTCCTATATCGAGGACGGGGCGCAGAAAGCCGGAGGCGGACTGTACGGATGCTCCATTACAGACCCCTGCCTCGGCTGGGAGAAGACCGAAAGGCTCGTGCTGGACATAGCGGAACTCCGCTAGTCCTTCTTCTCGTAGAGGAAACGCTTTATCTTGTGTGTGGCCGTCTTGATGAACGGTTCACGCTGGATTTCCACGGACTTGATAGTGGAGAAGCGGCTGACCCTCGCGTTTACAAAATCGATGATGGCCTGCTTGCGGGCCTCGATGTCCTCGATGAACTTGTCCTGGCCTTCGAGATTCCAGTCGATGATGTTGTCGTTGAACTGCACGAGCGCCACGAGCTTCCCGTCCCTCTGGATGACCAGCGATTCGCCTATGCCGCTGATGCTGTTGATGACGGTCTCGATTTCCTCCGGATAGATGTTCTCGCCCGAGGCTCCGATGATTACGCTGCCCATCCGGCCCTTGATGGAAAACCTCCCCTTGGAGTCGATGCTGGCCAGGTCTCCGGTCCGGAACCAGCCGTCCTGGCTCAGGACGGACTGCGTGCGCTCATAGTCCTTGTAATATCCGAGCATCACGTTAGGACCTTTGACGCAGATTTCGCCCTCGCCGGTGGAAGGGTTGATGTCCACGAGCTTCACCTGGGAGCCCCTGACCGGGCGGCCTGTGGTGCCGACGGAAGTCTGGTGCGGCGCGGCGGTGCATATCAGGGGGGCTGTCTCTGTCAGCCCATAGCCTATCGCGTAAGGAAATCCGGCCTTGTGCAGGAAGCTTTCCACTCCGCTGTCGAGTTTGGCCCCTCCGATGCCGAAGAAGCGTATTCTCCCGCCGAAGGTCTTCTTGAGCTTTATGCCCACGAGAAGGTGCAGAAGCCATTCCGCGTGCTTGTCCAGATATGAGAGGAACTTGCTGTGGCTGATGGTCGGAACTATGCTGCTGCGGTAGATTTTCTCTATGATCAGAGGCACCGAGAGCATAATTGTGGGGCGTATCTTCGCGAGAGTGGAGAGCAGAATCGTCGGTGTCGGGACTTTCTGTATATATGAGACCCGCGCCCCGACGGAGAACGGGTAAAGCATCCCGATGCTCATCTCGTAGGTGTGGGCCATAGGCAGGATGGAGAGGAAAACATCCTTCCTGCAGGCTTTGAAACTGTACCACGAATTGAGTACGTTGGTGCAGAAGTTCCTGTGGCTGAGCATAACTCCCTTGGCGCTGCCGGTGGTGCCGGAGGTGTAGAGTATCGCCGCGATGTCCAGGGCCGTGGGACGGCTGACCTTGCCGTCGCAGGTGTAGGATGCGTCTTCGGCCTTGATGAAACTGAAATCGCTGATGGCTATGACCAGTTTGAGCCTTCCTATGGCGGTCTCGCTCAGTTTGGGGAGCTGCTTGCGGGACACGAATATGGCCTTGGCTTCCGAGTGGACCAGGATGTTCTCTACCTCGTCGGGGGAGAGCTCCGGAAGCATGGGCACCGCGATGCGGCCATAGGCCGTGAGCGCGAAGAAGGCGACGCTCCAGTGCGGAGAGTTCTCCGAGAGTATGGCCACCTTGTCTCCCGCCCCGATGCCGAAATTGGAGAGAATCCTCGAGACGTTGTCGCAACAGTCTCTGAACTGCGCGTAGGTGTAACGCTGACCTCCTCCGGCAAATTCGACCGCAGTCCTTTTCGGGAACGTGACTACGGAGTGTTCGTAGAGTTCGGCGATGGTGCTGAATTGCGGCTTCATCCTATGTGTTTTCTATATTGTCTGAGGCCTTCAGAGAGGATGTGGAGGGCCTTTTCGAGTTCCGGAACTTCAAGTACGTATGCGATACGGATATGATTCCTGCCGATGCCGGGAGTCTTGTAGAAGGAGGCCGCAGGGGTGACCATAGTGGTCTGGCCGTCCAGCCGGAAATCTGTCAGCATCCATTTCGCAAAGTCCTCGGCGTCTTCCACAGGCAGCTCCGCCACGGTGTAGAAGGCTCCCATAGGAAGCGGGGCGTAGACTCCGGGCATTTCGTTGAGGGCCTTGACGGCGCAGTCGCGGCGGCGTATGTATTCCTCCCTCACCTCGTCGAAATAGCTCTGCGGGGTGTCGAGCGCCCCTATCGCGGCATATTGCCCGAAGACCGGCGGACAGAGGCGGGACTGGGCGAACTTCATCGCCGCGGCCATAACCTCCCTGTTATGCGAGGCTATGCATCCGATGCGCGCACCGCAGAGATTGTAGCGTTTGGAGACCGAGTCCACGAGAATCACGTTCTGTTCGCAGCCGGGTATGTTCATCGCGGAGAAGTGCGGCTCGTCGGTATAGCAGAACTCCCTGTACACCTCGTCGCAGATCAGGAAAAGATCGTGTCTGCGGCAGAAGTCGCCTATCGCGAGCATCTCGTCCCTGGTGAAGAGTTTGCCGGACGGGTTGCACGGGTTGCTGATGAGTACGGCGCGGCTGCGCGGACTCAGAACCTTCTCGAACTCGGAGATGTCCGGAATCGCGAAGCCCTGACGGATGTCGGTGTGCACCGCCTTGAGGGTGATGCCGTTGAGGATGGCGAAGGTCTGATAGTTGGTGTAGAAAGGTTCGATGACGATAATCTCGTCCCCCGGGCCCGCCGCAATCTGCATCGCGCAGGAGAAGGCCTCGCTGCCTGCCACTTCGACGAGCAGTTCGGACACTTCCAGGTTTATGCCTATATTCTTGTAGTATCTGTTCACGAGGCCCTCCCTCAGCTCCATAAGTCCTGCGGAGTTGGTGTATGAGAGGTGGTGCAGGCCGGTGCATTTTTCGATCAGCGCGTTGAAGGCGCATTCCGGCGACTTGATGTCGGGGGCGCCGACGTTGAGATGATATACTTTAGTTCCTCCGGCCTTTGCCGCATCGGAGAGCGGAACCAGTTTCCTGATGGCGGAAGCTGGCATTGTCCGTGCTTTTTCAGAGATGTTCAGAGCCATAATATTAATATTAGCGCGGGACAAAGGTAAGAGAATAAAGGCAATTAAACAAACCGGAAAACTTGCGGAAATCTCCGCTAAAGCCTATCTTTGAAGAATGAAACTCAAATACGTAATCGCCGCTGCGGCGCTCGCATTGATGACGCTGCCCTCCGGCTCGCAGGAGCGTGTCCTCCATATAGTCACCACCGGTGACGTGCACGGCTCGTGGTTTGACCGCCCGTATGTGGACGGCAACGCTGCAAAGACGAGCCTTATGTCCGTTAAACATTACGTGGACAGCCTCAGAAGCGCGGTCGGCGCGGACAACGTGCTGCTGCTCGATGCCGGAGACTGTCTCCAGGGCGACAACGCCGCCTATTACTTCAATTACGTGGAGACTTCCGTCCCTCACCTCTTCCCGAGGATTGCCGCATATATGGGCTATGACGCTGTGGTTGTGGGCAACCACGACATCGAGACGGGACACAAGGTCTATGACAGGGTCTGCTCCGAACTCTCCGAACTGGGCATCCCCTGGCTCGGAGGCAATGCTCTGAGGCTCTGCGACGGCACGCCCTATTTCCCTCTGTGGAAGATATTCGAGAGGGGAGGGATGAGGGTCGCGGTCCTCGGATTCACCAATCCGAATATGAAGGCCTGGCTCTCCGAACCGGTCTGGAGGGGGATGGAATTCGTCTCCCTGCTGCCGTACGTGCAGGAGTGCGTGGACAGGGTGAGGGCTGCGGAGAATCCTGACGCCGTGGTGGTGGTCGTACATTCCGGGACAGGTGCCGGGGACGGTTCTGTGCTTGAGAGTCAGGGACTCGATCTGCTCAATTCGCTCCGTGGGGCGGACGTGCTGGTCTGCGCGCACGACCACAGGCCCTTCGTCGCCGAGAAAGACGGCTGCGTGCTGATAAACGGCGGTTCCAGGGCAGGCAATGTCGGCCACGCTCTCATCGCTCTCGGAGCGGAAAAGAGTGTAAGGGGGGAGACCGTGCGTATGGACAAAAAGAGCGTCGACACCGTGATGCGTGAGACTTTCAATGCCGAATTCGAGAGTGTCAGGGCATTCACGGGCAGGAAGGTGGGACATCTGTCTATGGACATGAGAACCCGTGACGCCTATCGGGGAATGTCTGACTATATCAATCTCGTGCACACGGTGCAGATCGGAGTTCCCGAGGCGCAGGTCTCATTCGCCGCGCCGCTCACCTACAACGGCAGCGTCAAGGCGGGAGACCTCATATACAACGATATGTTCACCATCTATCCGTATGAGAACCAGCTTTATGTGCTGAGTCTCACTGGGGAGGAGATAAGGAAATATCTGGAATATTCCTACGATACCTGGATTCAGACTCCCGGCAGGCACGTCCTTCGCATAAGCGAGACTCCGGACGCGAGGACGGGAGCGGCGAGATGGTCTTTCGAGAACCGCTCATACAACTTTGACTCCGCAGCGGGACTGGTCTATACCGTGGACGTGACAAAGCCATACGGCAAGAGGGTCAGAATCAGCAGCCTTGCCGACGGTTCCGCCTTCAGGGAGGATGCCCGCTACAACGTGGCGATGACCTCCTATAGGGCGAGCGGCGGCGGAGAACTCCTCCTCAAGGGTGCGGGACTGAGCCGGGAGGAGGCGGAGAGCCGCATTGTGGCCCGTTATCCGGAAATCAGGGATATGGTCTACGGCTTCATCTCGACGCACGGCGAAATCACTCCTGAACTCGCCGGCGACCCGTCCGTGATCGGAGAGTGGCACTTCGTCCCGGAGAAGAAGGTCAATTCCTTGATGGACAAGGATTTCGAGCTGGTGTTCTGAGTCTGGGCGGATAATTATCGTCTCAGCGCCTTGAGCTTCTGCTGGAGGGAGCCGTCGACTGCCATCTTCATCATCTTGCGGCTCTGCTCGAACTGCTTGATGAGTTTGTTGACTTCGGCGATGCTGGTTCCTGAGCCTTTGGCGATGCGGGTGCGGCGGGAGCCGTTGAGGCACTCCGGATGTTCCTTCTCGTATGGGGTCATCGACTGGATGATGGCCTCTGTCGACTTGAACGCGTCCTCCGGGATGTCGACATCCTTGAGGGCCTTGTCCATACCCGGAAGCATTCCGACGAGGTCCTTCATATTGCCCATCTTCTGCACCTGCTTGAGCTGCTCGTAGAAATCGTTGAGCGTAAACTGGTTGCGGGCTATCTTCTTCTTCAGCGCACGGGCCTGCTGCTCGTCGTACTGCTCCTGCGCCTTCTCCACGAGGGAGACGACGTCACCCATGCCGAGGATGCGGTCGGCCACGCGGGCCGGATAGAACACGTCGAGAGCCTCCATCTTCTCGCCGGTGCTGACGAATTTGATCGGCTTGCCCGTCACGGCCTTGATGGAAAGGGCCGCACCGCCTCTGGTGTCGCCGTCCATCTTGCTCAACACCACTCCGTCGTAGTCGATGGCTTCGTTGAACGCCTTGGCTGACTCGACAGCGTCCTGTCCGGTCATCGCATCGACGACGAAGAGGCTCTCGGCAGGGGAGAGGGCGTCGTGCAGCGTCCGGATCTCGTCCATCAGCTCCTTGTCCACCACTAGGCGGCCGGCGGTGTCGATGATGACGACACTGTAGCCTTCCTGCCGCGCCTTGGCCACGGCGGCCTTGGCCACCTTGACCGGATCCTTCTCGCCTTCTTCGCTGTAGACCGGGACTCCTGTCTGCTCTCCTAGCGTCTTGAGCTGCTCTATGGCCGCCGGGCGGAAGGTGTCGCAGGCCGCGAGAAGCACTTTCATCCCTTTCTTGCTCTTGAGCCTGAGCGCGAGCTTGCCGCTGAAAGTGGTCTTTCCCGAGCCGTTGAGTCCGGCTACGAGAACCACCGCAGGCGAACCCTTGACATTGATCTCGCTATGATCCGAACCCATAAAGTCGGCGAGTTCGTCGTGGACGATCTTCACCATCATCTGCTGCGGCTTGACCGCCGTGAGGACGTTGGCCCCCATCGCCTTGGCCTTGACCCTGTCGCAGAAGTCCCTTGCCACCTTGTATGACACGTCCGCGTCGAGGAGGGCCCTGCGTATCTCCTTGAGGGTCTCCGCCACGTTGACTTCGGTGATCTTTCCTTCGCCCTTGAGTATTTTAAACGACCTTTCGAGTCTGTCAGAGAGATTATCAAACATAATTAAACCGGTTTAAGGCACAAATTTAACACTTTTTGGCGTATCTTTGTCAGGATATGGGACATCATTCGCACAGTCATCACATTCAGAGCATAGGGTCGCTGAATGCCGTATATTTCATAGCCATCGCACTCAACTTCGGCTTCGTCATTGCGGAAGCGGCGGTAGGGCTCTGCTTCAATTCCATCGGACTCCTTTCCGATGCCGGGCACAAGCTCATCGACGTGTTTTCGCTGCTGATAGCCCTGCTGGCATTCCGTCTTGCGGACAGCAAGCCCGGCGAACGCTACACCTACGGCCTCCGCAAGACTTCCGTGCTGATCTCGATGCTTAACGCGCTGATTCTCCTTGTGGCTGTGGGAGTCATAGTATATGAGAGCATAGAGAAAATCTCCGCTCCCGTCGAGGTCAACGGCGCAGCCATCTCCTGGACGGCCGGGCTGGGCATTGTCATCAGCGCCGTAAGCGCCCTGCTCCTTATGCATTATCAGCGCAGGGATATCAACACCCGCGGGGCCTTCCTGCATATGGCGACCGACGCCCTGATATCCGCAGGGGTCGTGGTTTCGGGCATTGTCATCAGCTTCACCGGCTGGAATGTCATAGACCCAGTCATCAGCCTTGCCGTCGCCGCGCTGATATTGTACAATACCCTCAAGCTCCTCACGGCGAGCTGCCGTATGTGCATTGATGCCGTGCCGGACAGTATTGACTATCGGGAGGTGGAGCGCGCGATACTCGGGACTCCCGGCGTCGCGGGAGTGTCCGAACTGCACATCTGGGCGGTGAGTGTGACCCAGACCGCCCTTACTGCGCATCTTCGGCTGGACGGGACGCTGCCTTCCGACGAGGTCTGCGCTTCAGTGCGCAAGTCCCTTGAAGGCTACGGGATGAATCCTGTCACCCTGGAGACCTCGAGAGGCTAATATTCGTCCCAGCTCCTGATGCTGATATCCTCTTCCGACTCGGAGCAGAACGCCCTGATATAGGCTGTGGCCAGACGGCTGTTGGTAATCAGCGGCACGTTGAAGTCTATGGCCGCCCGGCGCATATGGTAGCCGTTGCTGAGTTCCTTGCGGCTGTAGTCTTTCGGGATGTTGATGACGAGTTCCACCTCGTGCTTGCGGATGAGGTCTATCGCGTATGGGCAGCCTTCTTCCGGACTTTCGCTCGGCCACAGCACCCTGTGGGCCGGCACTCCGTTTTCGTTGAGATAGCGTCCCGTGCCCTCGGTGGCATAGATGGTGATGCCCTTCCCGTCCAGCAGCTGGCAGGCCGGCAGGATGTCGGCTTTCTGGCGTGCGTTGCCGGAGGATATAAGCACCGCCTTGTGCGGGATTCTATGTCCGACGGAGAGCATAGCCTTGAGCAGGGCGTCGTCCAGATTGTCCCCGATGCATCCTACCTCACCGGTGGAGGACATATCCACGCCGAGTACCGGATCCGCCTCGTTGAGACGGGAGAATGAGAATTGCGAGCATTTCACTCCGACGTATTCCAGTTCGAACGGGTCTATGCCCACCGGTACCGGATGCTCGCCGAGCATGCATCTCGTGGCGAGTTCGATAAAATTGACTTTCAGTACCTTGGATACGAACGGGAAGCTTCTTGATGCCCGCAGGTTGCACTCGATGACCTTGATGTAGTTGTCCGTGGCGAGGAACTGGATGTTGAACGGGCCGGTGATGTGCAGTTCGGCTGCAATCGCAGCGGTGGTCTTGCGTATCCTGGCGGCCGTGATGCCGTATATCTTCTGCGGCGGGAACTGTATCGTCGCGTCGCCGGAATGTACGCCGGCGAATTCGATATGTTCCGAGATGGCGGACGCTATCACGCGTCCGTTGTCGGCCACCGCGTCGCACTCCAGCTCCTTGCAGCGCTGCATAAAGGAACTGATGACCACCGGATGCTCTTCAGAGACTTCCACGGCCATATCGAGGAAGAATTTCAGATCCTCGTGGCTGTAGCAGACGTTCATCGCTGCCCCCGACAGCACGTACGACGGGCGCACCAGCACCGGGAATCCCACCTCGGCGATGAATTTGTCGATGTCGTCCATAGTCGTCAGCTCCCTCCACCGAGGCTGGTCTATGCCGAGCTTGTCCACGATGAGCGAGAACTTGTTGCGGTCTTCCGCGCGGTCTATGTCCAGGGCCGAAGTCCCCAGTATTCTGACCCCTCCCTCCATCAGAGGCAGGGCGAGATTGTTCGGAATCTGGCCTCCCACGCTGACTATCACGCCCATAGGATGCTCCAGCGAGCAGACGTCCATCACGGTCTCGTAGCTGAGTTCGTCGAAATAGAGGCGGTCGCAGCTGTCGTAGTCGGTGGAGACGGTCTCCGGGTTGTAGTTGATCATTATCGCGCGGTAGCCCCTCTTGCGCAGGGTCTGCAGGGCGTTGACTCCGCACCAGTCGAACTCCACGCTGCTGCCTATGCGGTATGCGCCGGAACCGAGCACTATCACCGAACGGGAATTTCCGCTGAACTCGACGTCGTCCGTGCTGCCGTTGTATGTCAGGTAGAGATAGTTGGTGTCGGACGGGAATTCGGCGGCGAGCGTGTCTATCTGCTTGACGCAGGGGCGCAGCCCCATTTCGAGGCGGCGCGAGCGGACTGCAGCTTCGCCGACCTTGAACACCCTGGCTATCTGTATGTCGGAGAATCCCTGGCGCTTGGCCTTGCGGAGCAGCTCCTCCCCGAGATCCTCAAGACGGGAGCAGCTCTCCATCTCGCGGTAGGTCGTCTCTATGTTTTCCAGCTTGTCGAGAAACCAGCGGTCGATGCGGGTCAGCTCGTGGATGCGCTCAGTGCCGTAGCCGGATTCGAAGGCGGCCGCTATCGCGAAAATGCGGGTGTCGGTAGGATTCCTGAGGGCGTCGTCGAGATCCTCAGCCCTGTATGGCTTGTTGCAGACGAATCCGTTGGCTCCCTGGCCTATCATACGTAGGCCCTTCTGGATGGCTTCTTCGAAGTTGCGGCCTATGGCCATCACCTCTCCGACGCTCTTCATACTGGAGCCAATCTCCCTGGACACTCCCTTGAACTTGGCGAGGTCCCAGCGCGGTATCTTGCAGACCACGTAGTCGAGGGCCGGTTCGAAGAATGCCGGAGTGGTGCCGGTGACGGAATTGTCGAGTTCGAAGAGGCCGTAGCCGAGACCGAGTTTGGCGGCGATGAACGCGAGCGGGTAGCCCGTGGCCTTGGAGGCGAGGGCGGACGAGCGGCTCAGGCGCGCATTGACTTCAATTACCCTGTAGTCTTCGCCGTCGGGGCTGAAGGCATATTGCACGTTGCACTCTCCGATGATCCCTATGTGGCGCACGATGTCGATGGCAGTCTTGCGCAGGAAGTGGTATTCGGCATTGGACAGGGTCTGGGACGGAGCGACCACTATGCTCTCCCCGGTATGGATGCCGAGCGGGTCGAAATTCTCCATATTGCAGACCGTGATGCAGTTGTCATAGCTGTCACGCACCACTTCGTATTCTATTTCCTTCCAACCTCTCAGCGACTTCTCGACCAGCACCTGCGGGGAGAAGGAGAATGCCTTGCCGGCCACGGCGTCCAGCTCATCCTGAGTCTCGCAGAATCCGGAACCGAGTCCGCCGAGCGCGTAGGCCGCACGGATGATTACGGGGTATCCGACGGACTCTGCCGCGGCCCTGGCCTCCTCGAGGCTCGACGCGGCGTGCGAACGTATGGTCTTGACCCCGATTTCGTCCAGCTTCCTGACGAAGAGTTCCCTGTCCTCGGTGTCGATGATGGCCTGCACGGGAGTGCCGAGCACCCGTATGCCGTATTTGTCGAACACGCCCCTGCGGTAGAGTTCCACTCCGCAGTTGAGCGCCGTCTGCCCTCCGAACGAGAGCAGGATGCCCTGCGGCTTCTCCTTCGCGATGACCTTCTCCACGAAATGCGGAGTCACCGGCAGAAAATATATCTTGTCCGCCACTCCCTCGGAGGTCTGTACCGTGGCGACGTTGGGATTGATCAGAATCGTGCCGATGCCTTCCTCCCTCAGGGCCTTGAGGGCCTGCGAACCGCTGTAGTCGAATTCCCCGGCCTCGCCTATCTTGAGTGCTCCGGATCCGAGCACCAGTACCTTCCTTATGCTTCTGTCAGTCATTTTCTACAATCTGGATATGAATTCGTCGAAAAGAAATTCCGTGTCCACCGGGCCGCTGGAGGCTTCCGGGTGGAACTGGGCGGAGAAGAACGGCTTGCTGCGGTGGCGTATGCCCTCGTTGGTGCCGTCGTTCATATTGGTGAAGTAAGGCTCCCATTCCGCTCCGAGACTGCTCTCGTCCACGGCGAACCCGTGGTTCTGGGAGGTGATGAAGCAGCGCTCCGTACCGTTGAGGCGCACCGGCTGGTTGTGGCTGCGGTGTCCGTACTTGAGCTTGAAGGTCTTGGCCCCTGCGGCGAGGGACATCAGCTGATTGCCCATACAGATGCCGAAGATGGGCCTGTCACCCTCGTAGGCCTTGCGGATATGCTCCACCGCCGCTGTGCAGAGGGCGGGGTTGCCGGGTCCGTTGGAGATGAAGAGGCCGTCATAGTCGAGCGTGTTGAAGTCATAGTCCCAGGGGACTCTCGTCACCTGCACGCCCCTGTCCAGCAGGCAGCCGAGTATCCTGTGCTTGACTCCGCAGTCCACGAGGACGACTCTCTTGCCGGAACTGCCGTAGCGTATCACCTCGGTGCAGCTGACGCGGGCGACCTGGTTGTCGACGTTGGGATCGTAGAACGGGAAGTCCTCCCCGCATCCCTGCGGCACTATCTTGCCGAGCATCGCTCCCTGAGTGCGTATCATCTTGGTGAGTTCCCGGGTGTCGATTCCGTATATTCCCGGTATCTTATGCTCCTTCAGCCATTCGTCCAGACTCTTGACGGCGTCCCAGTGGCTGTATTTCTCGCTGTAGTCCGAGATGATGAGTCCGCGTACGTGGATGCGCTCGGACTCGAAGGTCGTGCACAGCCCGTTGGCGTCGTATTTCTCCGACGGGATGCCGTAGTTGCCTATCAGCGGATAGCTGACGCAGAGTATCTGCCCTTCATACGAGGGGTCGGTGAGGCTTTCGGGGTAGCCGACCATCGCCGTGGAGAACACGACCTCCCCGCTTCCGGCACCATCGTAGCCGAAACTCCATCCTTCCATTCTGCAGCCGTTGCCCAGAACGAGCGTCGCCTTTTTTCGGATTTCTGTCATATCTTTAGAATATCATTTTTTCCAGTCGGATGCCGATTTCATCAGTTCGGAGATCCTGTCGTTGCAGAGATTGCCTATGCTGCCTATGTGGGTGTGCCCGAGGTCGGAGGCTTTCAGGGAGGAGGTGTCGCCTCCGGAATAGCGGAACCGACCCTCGTTGACCTCCGTCCCGACCTGCCTGTACGCCTCCCTGAACGGGATGCCGGAGAGGGTCCTCCGGTTGACTTCCTCCACCGTGAAGAGATGGGAGTAGAGCGGGTTCTCGAGTATGCGGGTGTTGACCTCGATGTGCGCGAGCATGTAGTCCGTCATCCCCAGGCAGTCGTGCATCAGTTCCAGAGCGGGGAAGAGTATGTCCTTGAGCAGCTGGTAGTCGCGGTGGTAGCCGTGGGGCATATTGCTGCAGAGCAGGGAGATTTCGTTCTCGCAGGAGAGGATGCGGTTGCACTTGCCGCGCACCATCTCCCAGACGTCGGGGTTCTTCTTGTGCGGCATTATGCTGGACCCCGTGGTGAGGTCGTCGGGGAAGTGTATGAATCCGAAATTGGGACACATATACATACAGCAGTCGGCGGCGAACTTGTTGAGGGTAAGGGCGAGGGACCCCATCGCCGAAGCGACGCACCTCTCCGTCCTGCCCCGGCTCATCTGGGCCGCGACGCTGTTGACGACGGGGGAGTCGAAGCCGAGCAGGCGGGTGGTCATATCGCGGTCGAGAGGGAAGGAGTTGCCGTAGCCGGCGGCGGAGCCGAGCGGGTTGCGGTTGACGACGCGGTATGCTCCGGCAAGCATATGCATATCATCCGCCAGAGCCTCGGCGTAAGCCCCGAACCACAGTCCGAAAGATGAAGGCATAGCCATCTGGAAGTGGGTGTAGCCCGGGAGAAGGACCTCCCTGTATTTCTCGCTCAAGGCCTGGAGGGTGGAGAAGAGGGTCAGCGTCTCCTCGCGCAGCTTCTCCAGCTCGTCCCGCAGGAAGAGCTTGATGTCGACCAGTACCTGGTCGTTGCGGGAGCGTCCGGAATGTATCTTCTTGCCCATATCTCCCAGTTCGCGGGTGAGCATAAGCTCTATCTGCGAATGTATGTCCTCCACGTCGTCCTCGAGGATGAAACTCCCGTCGCGGACCCTCGCCTCTATCCTCTCCAGGGCCGCGAGCAGGGCTTCGAGTTCGTCGCTGCTCAGCAGACCTATGCTCTCCAGCATCCTGATATGGGCTTTCGAGCCTTCGATGTCGTAGCGTGCGAGCCTGAGGTCGAGCTGCCTGTCGTTGCCGACGGTGAAGCTCTCGACCCTTTCGGTAGCGCTTGTCCCCTTATTCCAGAGTGTTGCCATAAAATGTCTCTATATATCTGACGTATGTGTCGATTGCGTTGTATATCTCTTCCGTGAGGATGTATTCGTCCGGCCTGTGCGAGCGGGAAGACTCTCCGGGCCCCATCTTGATGGCGTCGCAGCCGATGCGCATCCAGTCGGAAGTGGTGGGGGAGGAGAATTCCTCTATGCCGGACAGCCGTGCCGCCGCCCTCAGGGGCGAGTCCTCGGCCGTGGCGGAGGAGCGGTTGAAGAGGTTGCGTGCTTTGAGCGAGCTGCGGCACAGGGCCTGGAGTTCGGAGAGAATCTCTTCGTTGCCGTACTGTTCCGTGGGGCGTATGTCCACGACGAAACGGCACAGATCCGGGATGACGTTGTGGGCGCTTCCCGCTTCGATTTGTGTCACGTTGAGCCGTACGTCCCCCATCAGGGGGGAGTGTCTGGTGAAGCGGTGGGCGCGGAGTGCGGCGATGTCGTCGAGGGCGATATAGAGGGCATTTACCCCTTCGTTCCTTGCGGCGTGCCCGCTCTCTCCGTGCGCCTCTCCGTCAAGCACGAGGAGTCCGCGCTCTCCGGTGGCGGCCCGCATCCCGGTCGGCTCTCCCACTATCGCCCAGTCGGGGTAGGGAAGACGCGGGTCTTCCTTTCCCAGCGGGCCGTCCTGCGCATAGAGCCACTTCGCGCCGTCCGGACCGGAACGCTCCTCCTCGCGGGTGAGGACGAGCATCAGGTTGATGGGGAGGGGCATATCATAAAAATGACGGAAAGCGGCGATCATCGACACCACACTTCCGCCATCATCATTGGAACCGAGTCCGTAAACGACGCCTTCTTCATTGCCCGGATCGTAGGGGTCTCTCGTATAGCCTCCGGACGCGGGGACTGTGTCCAGATGCGCGTCGAGGGCGAGTGTCCGCTTCCGGGGGTCGAAATGCCGGTTGAGGGCGACGACGTTGCCTCCCGGACGGCTGTAGCCTATCCCCATAGCCTCGAGCGCCCCGCAGACGAGCTTTGCGACCTCCTCCTCTTCGAAAGAAGGGGAAGGTATGCGCACCATCTGCCTGAGCAGCGCTATGTAATCCCTGTGCTCCGTCATAATATGAGTCTTGTGCCTGCATCCCCGTCGAGCAGCTGCCCGGAATGTTTTATCACTACTCCGGCGGCTCCCTTTTCGAGGGCTGAGAACGCATTGTCCAGCTTGGGAATCATCCCTTCGGCGACGCGCCCTTCCGCCTTGAGTTTCCCGTAGAGAACGGCATCAAGGACGGGTATCACGCTCGCGGGGTCATTCCGGTCGTAAAGTACGCCATTTTTTTCGAAACAATAAAGAAGTTCCGCATTAATTGCGGAAGAAATTGCTGCGGCGACGGTGTCGGCGTTGGTGTTGAGCAGGCCTCCCTTCCCGTCGCAGGTGATGGCGCTGAAGACTGGAACTATCCCCATATCAAGGAGTTGTCTGATGACTTCGGTATTGATCGACTCTGGGGTGACGTCTCCCACAAGTCCATAGTCCACCACCGTCACTCCGTCGGAGAGCGTCTTCGGCGGGCGGCGGTCCGCCCTGATGAGAGCGGCGTCGCAGCCGGCGAGTCCCATCGCATTGCAGCCCCTTTCCTGGAGCAGGGCTGTGACGTGCTTGCTGCACCATCCGGCATAGACCATAGTCACGATCTGCAGAGTCCCGGCATCCGTCACGCGGCGGCCTTCAACCATCTGAGGCTCAAGTCCGAGCCGGCGCTGGAATTCGCTTGCAAGTTTTCCGCCTCCGTGCACCAGTATCTTAGGCCCTTCCAGGGAGGCGAAGTCGGTGCAGAACTTCTCGAGCAGTTCCGGGGAATCCACCACGTTGCCCCCTATCTTGACGAGCCTTATCATAGGGATTCGAGCATCTTCTTGATGACAGTCTGTGCGGATACGACCCTGTTGGCCGCTTCTGGAATCACGAGCGAGCGCGGCCCCTCGATGACCTCGTCGCTTACTATCATATTGCGCCTCACGGGCAGGCAGTGCATAAAGAAGGCGTCGTCGGTGAGGGCCATCTTCTCCGCCGTGACGGTCCAGCTCCGGTCGCCGCTCAGCACCTTGCCGTAGTTGTCGCCCTCGTATGCGGACCAGTTCTTGGCATAGACGAAATCCGCCCCGCGCAGGGCCTCGTCCTGGTCGTGGGTCACTACCGCCCCGCAGGTGAACTCCGGAGAAAGGTCGTAGCCCTCCGGATTGGCGATGACAAGGTCGTATCCGGCCCAGTCCATCCCTTCCGCAAACGAGTTCGGCACGGCCTGCGGCAGGGCTTTCGGATGCGGGGCCCAGGTCAGGACCACCTTCGGCCTCGGCTTTGTCTTGTGTTCTTCGATGGTGATGATGTCCGCGAAGGTCTGCAGCGGATGCCTGGTGGCGGCTTCCATACTGAATACGGGCCTGCCGCTGTGTTCGATGAATTGATTGAGTATCACTTCATTGTAGTCGTCCTCCTTGCTTTCGAAGCGGGCGAATGACCTCACCCCTATCAGGTCGCAGTAGCAGCCCATCACCGGGATGGCTTCGAGCAGGTGTTCGCTCTTGTCGCCGTCCATTATCACGCCCCTTTCGGTCTCCAGCTTCCACGCGCCCTGGTTGATGTCCAGCACGATGACGTTCATCCCGAGATTGAGGGCCGCCTTCTGCGTGCTGAGGCGGGTGCGGAGGCTGTTGTTGAAAAACACCATCAGCAGAGTCCGGTTCTCTCCGAGCTTGCGGTCGGCGAAAGGGTGGCTCTTGACATGCTGCGCTTCGGCGAGGGCCTTGAGAGGGTCGCCGAGCTGGCGTATACTTGTAAATTCTTTCATAACTCAAGTTTTGCAAGTAATAAAGTTTGTTGAAAAATAAGCATTGTGCAGGTACTTGCAAAACTTTTCCTCCCGCACAAGCTTCGCTTATTGTTATTATATTACCCTTTCCCTAAATCCCTTTCCTCGGGAAAGGGACTTTCTTTCGGCCCTATGGGCCTCTAAAACCGTGTTTCGCATTTGCGAAACTCAAATTTCATAATCGTCAATCTTGTCCTGCGCCCATGGCGGAACTGAGTTCCCTCCAGGCGGCGATGAATCTGTCGGCCGTCGCTTCGCTGACGGTGAGCGGCGGCAGCACGCGTATTACGGATGCTCCCGCGGCCCCGGTGAAGAAGTGCTTCTCGAAGAGCAGTCGGTCGCGCAGCCCCTGGTATTCGGGCTTGAGTTCAAGTCCTATCATCAGTCCGCGTCCCCTGTATTCCTTGAGCGCGGGGTCGAGTCCGTCCTTGCCGTCGAACGCTTCGCGGAAGTGCCGCCCCACTCTGGCTGCGTTCTCCACGAGGTGCTCGTTCTCGATGACGTCGAGAACCGCCAGTGCGGCCGTGCAGGCGAGGTGGTTGCCTCCGAAGGTGGTGCCGAGCATTCCGTATTCCGGCTTGATGTCAGGGGCGATCAGCACTCCTCCTATAGGCAGGCCGTTGGCCATACCCTTGGCCGTGGTGATGATGTCCGCCCTGATTCCGGACCTCTGATGCGCGAAGAAAAGTCCGCTGCGCCCGTAGCCGGACTGTATCTCGTCCAATATCAGCTTGCTGCCGTATCTGTCGCAGAGTGTGCGCAGGGAACGTAGAAATCCATCGTCAGGCTCGTAGATGCCGGCCACGCCCTGTATGCCTTCGATGATGACGGCGGCGTATTCTCCGAGGGAGAGTTCCCGCTCCGCGGCCCGGAGGTCGTTCAGCGGGACGAAACTGACGTTTTGCACCGCGTTGAACGGAGAGCGGATTTTGGGATTGTCCGTGGCTGCCACGGCTCCGCCGGTGCGTCCGTGGAATGACTTGCCGAATGCGAGAACCTTTGCCCTTCCGGTCGCGAATGAGGCGAGCTTGAGGGCGTTCTCGTTGGCCTCGGCCCCGCTGTTGCAGAGGAAGAGGGAATAGTCGTCATAGCCGCAGAGCCTGCCGAGTTTGGTGGCGAGTTCCTTCTGGAGGGAATTCTGCACCGCATTGGAGTAGAATCCGAGCCTGGTGAGCTGCTCGGAGAGCATCTTCACGTAGTGCGGGTGGCAGTGTCCGATGCTGATGACCGCGTGGCCGCCGTAAAGGTCTGCGTATTCCTCCCCGTCCCTGTCCCAGAGAGTCGTGTCGAGGCCGCGTACCGGCTCGATGTCCCAGAGTTTGTATACTTTGAATAAGTCCATATCTTTTCGTAAAACTTGCGCCCTTCTGCCGGCTTTGTGCGGGCCGTCAGAAGGCCGAGGCCTTGAGTCTGAGCCCGCAGTCTTCGTCGAGTCCGAAAATAAGATTCATATTCTGAACCGCCTGTCCAGAAGCCCCCTTGAGAAGATTGTCTATCACCGAACATATGACCAGTCTCCCGGAGTGCTTTTCGAGCGAGAGGAGGCATTTGTTGGTGTTCACCACCTGCTTGAGGTCTACCGGAGCATCGCTCACGAAGGTGAATGCCGCATCGGAGTAGAAACCCCTGTAGAGGCTGTACGCCTCGTCTAAGTCGAGTTCGCAGTCGAGGTGGACGGTGGCGAAGATGCCCCGTGTGAAGTCCCCGCGCATGGGGATGAAGTCGATGGGGGAGTCGAAGCCCTCCTGGAGAAGGGAGAGGTTGCGGCGTATTTCCTTGAGGTGCTGGTGCTCGAAAATCTTGTAGGCGGAGACATTGCCGCTCCGCCAGCTGAAGTGGGTGGTTTCAGAGGGCTTGACCCCGGCTCCTGTGGAGCCTGTGACGGCGTTGACGCAGACTTCGCTGCGTATGAGTCCGGCTTCTGCGAGCGGCAGCAGGGCGAGCTGTATCGCGGTGGCGAAGCAGCCCGGATTGGCTATGAGGTCCGCCTTAGCTATCTTCTCGCGCTGCATCTCGGGCAGGCCGTAGACATAGCCTTCGCTCTCGTCGCGGAAATCCTGTGCGAGGTCTATCACTCTTAGTCCCGCGGGCCTGTCGTGGCTCTCCCAGAATTCGCGGCTCTTGCCGTGGGCCGAGCAGAGGAAGAGGACGTCTGCGGATCCGAGTTCGAAGCTGTCGCAGAACTGCATTGAAGTGTCGCCGAACAGGCCGCCGTGTACCTGCCACAGGTATTTGCCGGCGCTGCTGTCGGAGTGTACGAAACTCAACTCCGCCTGAGGATGGTTGACAAGTATCCTTATCAGTTCTCCGGCGGTGTATCCGGCTCCTCCGATGATGCCGACCCTTATCTTCACGGGCGCGCTTTCTGTTTTGGGCGCGCTTCCAGCCGCGTCTTTTGCCTTCCTTGCTGAGCGTCCGCCCCTCCTGTGGCCGGACTTTGACGTGCGCCGTCCGCTTTTCCTGACTTCCGCTGAAGGAGTCTCCGGGGTGATTATTGCCTCTTCGCTCATTGCCTACAGATTCTCTTCGTCCTTGTGTTTGCCGTAATATACGCGGAGCGGGGTGGAGAGCAGCTTGATGAAGCCCTTGGCCTCCTCGGCCGTCCAGCCCTTCTGCGTCTCGCCGTATTCTCCGAGCTTGGACTTCACCAGGTCGTCGGGAGAGTCGACTCCCACCGTGGAGAAGCTGTAAGGGCGGAGTTCGAGGGTGACGATGCCGTTCACGTTGCGCTGGCTGCTTTCGAGCATAGCCTCGATGTCGCGCATCACCGGTTCGAGGTACTGGCTCTCGTGCAGGAACATCCCGTACCAGTTGGCCACCTGATCTTTCCAGTACTGCTGCCACTTCGAGAGAGTGAATTTCTCCAGGAACTTGTGGGCGCCTATTATGAGCATGGGGGCCGCCGCCTCGAAGCCGACTCTTCCCTTGATGCCTATGATGGTGTCTCCCACGTGCATGTCGCGTCCGATGCCGTAGGCGGAGCCTATCTCTTCCACCGCCTTGATGGCATCTATCCTGTCATCGTAGCGGGTGCCGTTGACTTCGGTGAGTTCGCCATTGGTGAAGCCGAGGCTGAGTTTTTCGCTGCCGTGGCGGCTGACCTGCTTGAGGTAGGCGCTCTCCGGGAGGCCCTGCGTGGAATCGAGAATCTCGCCTCCGCAGATGGATGTCCCCCAGATGCCCACGTTGTAGGAATATTTCAGCTTGGTAAAATCGGCCTTGAAGCCGTGTGAGTTGAGATAATCGACCTCTTCCTTGCGTGAGAGGTTGCCGTCGCGGGTGAGGGTGATGATCTCCTTCTCGGGACACATCACGAGGAAGGTCATATCGAAGCGCACCTGGTCGTTCCCGGCCCCGGTGGAGCCGTGGGCTATGGCGTCCGCTCCTATCTCATTGGCATAGCGTGCGATGGCTATGCCCTGGAAGATGCGTTCGGAGGATACGGATATCGGGTAGGTGCCGCCGCGCAGCACGTTGCCGTATACCATATATTTGAGGCTCTTCTCATAATATTCCCGCGTGACGTCGAGCGTGACGTATTTCGTCGCGCCGAGCCTGTAGGCGTTCTCCTCGTTGATGCGGAGCTGCTCCGGGCTGAATCCGCCCGTATCGGCGCAGGCCGCGTGGACTTCGTATCCTTTCTCCCTGGCCAGATACATCACCGTGTAGGAGGTGTCCAGCCCGCCGCTGAATGCGACTACAACTTTCTTCTTGCTCATATGGGGTATCGTTTCTAGGAATTACTTTATTCGTCAGGATGGTGGATTTCGAGGTGCTCCTTCGGGTCGTAGAGCAGTCCCGTGCAGATGCACATCTTGTAGTCGTGGCTCTTGAGGATGTCGAAGTGGCGGCATCCCTCGCAGCCTTTCCAGAATTCCGGGTCGTCGGTCAGTTCGCTGTACGGCACCGGACGGAAGCCGAATTCGTAGTTCATCTTCATCACGGCGGCCCCGGTGGTGATGGAGAATATCTTCGCGTCGGGGAAGAGGTGACGCGAGAGGATGAAGGTCTGTTCCTTGATCCGCTTCGCTATCCCCAGTCCCCGGAATTCGTGGGCCACGATAAGTCCGGAATTGGCGACGAAGCTCTTGCCTCCCCAGGATTCGATATAGGAAAATCCCGCGAATCGTGACTCTCCGTCCTGCGTCGCGACGGCAATCACCGCCTTGCCGGCGAGTATCTTCCCGCATATATATTCCGGCGTGCGGTTCGCAATGCCTGTTCTGCGCTCGAGCGAGGACGTGTAGATTTCCTTGCAGATGTCCTCAGCGTATTTGACGTGGCTCTCGTCGGCCACAGTTACATTTATCTTCATCGTAATATAATAAGCTCCCTAACGGCAAGACAAACCGAGATTGTCAATTGCAATTGTTGAGTAATTCCTAAAAAATAACTTGTTGCTTTTGCTGGTCTTTTTGTTCTAAATTCATTTGTTCATCAGTCACGTACCCCGG
>CAVIJA010000030.1:0-20008 GCA_963643135.1 Alloprevotella sp.
GGAAATTTGAGGCTGCGCGGAAAGAGTTCCGTCGGCACAGCAGCAGGCAACTACAATTACAGCACTATCAGCTTTACGGACAGCAATGTGGAGGTGGAATGCACCGGAGACATCAGGACTCTGGTTGACTGGGAGGACTACGCAAACGCCGACACTAAGAATGCGAGATTCCAAGGCCTGTTCTTAGGCTGCTCAGTCCTCACCTCCGCTCCGGAACTTCCGGCCACTAAACTTGCAGACTACTGCTACGACAGTATGTTCGCCGGCTGCACCAAGCTTGGAACCGCACCGAAACTGCCTGCCACAACTCTGGCACAAAGCTGCTACGAATCTATGTTCTACGGCTGCTCTTCGCTCGGAACCGCACCAAAACTCCCGGCCGAGGCACTTGCAAAGTATTGCTACTGTAATATGTTCTGCGGTTGCACAGCCCTCACCTCCGCTCCGGTGCTGCCGGCCACTAAACTTGCAGACTATTGCTACGACAGTATGTTCACCGGCTGCACCAAGCTTGGAACCGCACCGAAACTGCCTGCCACAACTCTAGCACAAAGCTGCTACTACTCGATGTTCTACGGCTGCACCGCGCTTAAAAGCGAAATCGAGCTGCCAGCAACGGCACTTGTAATGGAATGCTATCTTTCAATGTTCTACGGCTGCTCTTCGCTCACAAACGTAACCATCAAAGCCACTGAAACAGCAACAGATGCGCTGAAAAACTGGCTCACGGACACGGTTCCGTCTGGCGACAAGAATCCCCGCACCATCTATTGTGCCAATCCTGACATTATAGGCACGCCAGAGGGATGGACAGTTGTGCAACTACCGACTGATAGTCAGTAATATATATTACACGCAGGAAGCCGCTGAATTTCAGCGGCTTCCTTGTTTTTGCGCTTGGAGATACCCGAGCAGGTCGGGTATGACGGAGAGGGTGAGATTGCCGGTCAAGCCGGCAATGACGGGAACCGTCTTCCCTCGGAGGCTTACAGATTCTCGGCGTGGGAGAGGAGGTAAGTCTCGGCCTCTACGCTCCACAGACCGTTGTGGGCCTTGCAGATGCGGTCAAGCTCTGCATAGACAGGCTTGCTCTCGCCCTTCTTGCCGAAGTCCGCGATGGCCGTGAGCGGCATCTCTATATGGGTGTAGATGAGCTTCTTGCCGCCCGGGACGGAAGGCAGGTTGAGGGTCGTGTCGATGACGGCGTTAAGGCCTCCGATGTGGGTCACGAGACCGGCCGGATCCATCCCCTTGCCCATCAGGTGCAGGGCTTCCTTCATATCGTCGGTATTGCCGCCGCTGGTGCCGACCACGTGGGTTGAGGCGTAGTGGACGTTGTAGAAGTTGAGCGGAGCCTTGAAATCCGCCTTCCCAGGGCCGGAGAAGAAGTTGAGGCAGCCGTCGAATCCCAGGATGGCGTCGGCCTGCTCCACTACTGCGGCGACAGGGGCCATCACTACGACCTCGTCATAGCCTTCGCCGCCGGTAATCTCGCGGAGAGCTGCCACAGGGTCCGCTACGGCACCGGTGTTGACATAGCGGAGGTCGATGCCCCTCGATGCGGCGAACTCCTTGGTATAGAGTGTGGCCGCCCTGTCAAGACGGGTCTGGTCGATGTCGGTCACAACGAAAAGCGAAGGATGTCTGTCCTCGCGGTGCAGCACGTAGTTGATGCAGGCCAGTCCCATAGGACCGACGCCGGCGAGCAGGGCCATCTTGCCTCCGTCCTTGATCTCCATCGAGTGCACGTATGAACCCGGAGTGGTGTGGTAGCAGGCGTGCATCGCTCCGATGACGCAGGAGAGAGGCTCGCTCAGCGATGCCGGATAGAAGCCCTCCCCCTTGTACGGGAGCAGGCATCCCTGCAGCATCACCTCGGCGGGAATCACCACGTAGGTGGCGTCGCCTCCGATATATTTATAGGAATAACCCGGAGCTGAAAGCACGCCCACAGGGCCGCCCTCGTAGGTGAGTGCGGGCTGGATGGAGAACTTGTCCCCGGCCTTGAATTCGGCCTGCCATTTCTTGCCCACCTCCACGATTTCGCCGGCGAATTCGTGTCCGATGATTGTCGGATTGACGGCCACGTCGTCAGGCACTCTCTTGTGTTCCGGACCCTGATGAGCCGCCTTGTATGATGACATACAGATGCTGTCGCTGACCACCTTGGCCAGGATTTCATCTTCCTTGATCTGAGGGAGTTCGAATTCTTCGAGCCTCAGGTCGTCTTTTCCGTAAAGTCGTACTGCTTTGGTTTTCATTGTGTGGTGTAGATTTGTGAATTGTCAGTTTTTGACCGGAGCTGCCGGAGTAGGCGGCAGGGCCTTGTAGTTCTTGAGTTCCTCCTTGAGCACCTCCACGGCCTTCTCAAGCTGGGCGTCGTGTCCGAGATAGTCCTCGAACGGGTTGATGTCGACCTCGATATCCGGATCCACTCCGTGTCCCTCGATGATCCACTCCCCGTCGGTCGAATAGGAGGTGAAGAAAGGAGTGCGCATATCCTGCCCGTCCACGAACTTCCTGGAGCCGGAAATGCCCACGATTCCGCCCCAGGAGCGCTTGCCGATGAGCTTCCCCAGTCCGAGCTTGCGGAAGCCGTACGGGAAGAGGTCGCCGTCGGAAGAGGAATATTTGTCTATCAGGCAGACCTTCGGGCCGTAGAATGCCTCGTTAGGGACGGGAAGGTTGCTCCCGTTGCGGTACATGCTCATCCTGTAGACCTCGCGCTGCAGACGCTCCAGAATCATCGGAGACACATTGCCGCCCCCGTTCATACGGTCGTCGATGATGAGCGCCTTCTTGTCGAGCTGGGTGTAGAATAGCTTGGTGAACATATCCAGCCCCTCCACGCTCATATCCGGGATATGGATATAGCCTATCTCTCCTCCGGAGAGGCGGTCCACCTTCTCGATATTGTTCTGAACCCACTCATAGTAAGCGAGCTGCGATTCGTCTCCGACAGGCTTGAGATATACTGTGCGTGCGCCCTCTCCGGTGGCGGAGGAGGCTATCTTGACATCCACCGTCGAGCCGGCTTTCCCTATCAGTGCCTGTCCTATGTCGCTGAGCTGCGAGGCCGGAAGGCCGCATACCTCGACTATATATTCTCCGACCTTGGCATCGACTCCCGGAGCGCGCAGAGGACAGCGCAGGCTCTCGTCCCAATCCGCTCCGCGGAAGATTTTCTCTATGCGGAAAGCCCCGGTCTCGGAGTCCCTCGAGTACTGCGCCCCGAGCAGGCCGGTCTTGATGCGGGGGATTTGAGGACTCTCGCCCGAAGTGATGTAGGCGTGGCCGACGTTGAGTTCGCCGAGCATCTCGCCTATCAGGTAGGTGAGGTCGTCGCGGTGGTTGACGTAAGGTAGCATCTGACCGTATTTGTCGTGGATGTGGTCCCAGTCCGCCCCGTGCATATTCTCGACATAGAAGTTGTCCCGCGTGATGCGCCAGCTCTCGTCGAAAATCTGCTTCCACTCGGCCTTGTGGTCTATCATCATATCCATCTCGTCCACAGGCACGGCTGCGGCCTTCCCTGCAGGGCTGCCGAAAGCGACGACCTTGAAGTCCCGTCCGTCGCGCACGAGGGCCTTCTTCGCGTCGGGAGTGATGACGACCGGAATCTCCTTAGGCCCGTCCGAGATCTGGAGAGAGTTGAGGTCGAGAATCTTCAGACCCCGGTTCCCTCCGGAGAAGGAAGAGTAGTAGAGCTTGTCTTCGTTGGCGAGGTAGAGACGGTAGCGTCCTGCCGGCAGAGGAAGGGCGCTGATGCGCGTGCCTATGCCCTCAATATCCACTTTCATCGTGGCCGGGGCTGCTTCCTTTGCGGCCTTGCCGCCCTTCTTGGCGGGTTTCGCCTCCGGGGTCGCGGCGGAATATTCGTCGGACGAGAGGGTCAGCGGATTCGGCGTGCCGGAGGAGAGGGGGAGGACGAACACGTAGTCGTTGACATTGTATCCCGCGTTCCACTCCACGCTTGAGTACTGTGCGTTGAAGTCGCGCGAAGAGGTGAAGAAGAGGTACTTGCCGTCCTGCGAGAACATAGGTGAGGACGCGTCGTACCAGCGGTCGGTGACCTGATGGCTCTCCCGCGCCTTGACGTCGTAGAGGTATACGGCGCTCACCCTGTTCGGCAGGGTGGTGACATATGCCGCCCAGCTTCCGTCCGGAGAGAGGGTGAACGAGCGGAAAGCCCCCAACTCGCTCACGAGTATCCGCTCCAGCTTGCCGCTGTTGACGTCAAGCTCGTATATGTCGCGTTTCTCCGTGCCGAAATAGAGCTTGGAGCCGTCTCTGCTCCAGTCGAGCAGGCTGGGATACCCGTCCTTGAAAGAGGTCATACGCCTGGCCTCGGTCATATTGTCGGACGGGGCCGTGTAGATCTGATATTCCCCGCTGATGTCTGAGATCCAGGCTATCCGGCTTCCGTCCGGACTCCATTCTGCATCCCTCTCGTGGGATTGAGGAGAGCGGGAGATGTTGTGTACCGGACCTTTCTCCGCCGGGAGGGAGAAGATGTCACCCCTTGCGACGGCGAGAACCCTCTTGCCGTCCGGAGAGAGGCTCACGCTGCTGACGGACTCTCCAATCCTGCGGTATTCGCTGCGGCTGTAGATGTCGTCGTCCGCGAGGCTGATGCTGACTTTCTCGGCCCTGCCGCCCTTGTGGACGTCGTATTTGTAGATGTATCCTCCGTTCTCGAAGACTATCCAGTCCTGCGAGCAGGCGGGGAACTTGCAGTCGTATTCGCTGAAGTCCGTGACCTTGCGGGTCTGTGCGCTGCGGGTGTCATAGACGAAAAGGTTCATCGTGCGGTCCCTGTCGGAGAGATAGTAGATTTCGTCCCCCACCCACATCGGGAAGATGTCCTGGGCGTCGTTGTCCGTGATCTTCTCCAGGCTGGTGGTGCCGACGGTATTGATCCAGATGTCGTCAGCCTGGCCTCCGCGATAATATTTCCAGGTGCGGAATTCGCGGAACATCCTGTTCATCGCGAGCTTGCTTCCGTCCGGCGAGAACGAGCAGAAACCTCCCTCGGAAGTAGGGATGAGCTGCGGCGTGCCGCCCTCGGCGGAGACGAGGCAGAGATTGCCCCTCAGACCGCTGAAACAGTACTGCTTGCTGCGATAGACTATCTTGCTCCCGTCGGGAGTCCAGCCCATCACGATGTTGTTCGGCCCCATCCTCTCGCCGACCTTGTCCCTGTCGACGAGTGCGGAATAGGTGATTCTGCGGGGTTCTCCGCCTGAAATCGGGATGGTGTAGACTTCCGTATTGCCGTCGTACTGGCCCGTGAACGCTATCGTCCTGCCGTCGGGGGAAATCTTCGGAAAACATTCGTATCCGACGTCGGACGTGAGTTTTACGGCCTCTCCTCCGTCGATGCCGACCCGGTAGAGGTTGCCGGCATAGCAGAATACGATGTTGTCCCCGCCGACTGCGGGGAATCTGAGCAGCCGGGCTTCGTCCCCGGAAGCTCCCGCCGTCAGCGACATAGACAATGACGCCACGGCCAGTGCAAACAGCAATTTTTTCATCATAAGTGTTTTTATGCCAGCATCACCTGACCTCCGGTCACAGGGATGGCCTGTCCGGTCTCGCCGGTCTGCTCCACCGCGTAGAGGATGGCCTTGGTGACGTCCTCCGGGTTGCAGCCCTTGCGCATAGGCACCTGGCTGAGGTAATAATTCTTGACATCCTGTACGGTCTTGGCTCCCGGGACTTTGCCTGCCGCGAGATACTGGACGAAGAGGCCGTTCTCCGGATTGCTCCAGAGCGGTCCGTCGTAGAAGTTGCCCGGGCAGATGGAGTTGACCTTGATGCGGAACGGAGCCAGCTCCAGCGCGAAGCTCTGGGTGAGTCCGATGCCGCCGAACTTCCCGCCGGCGTAGGCGAAATTGGCCTTGGAGCCGCGCAGGCCGGACTTGGAGTTGACCTGTACGATGTCGGCGAAATACTCCGGGTCGTGGGCTGTCTCTATCTTCATCAGATGGCTCGCCACCTTGGCGCAGTAGAAGTAGGCCTTGTAGTTGATGTTGGTGACGAATTCGAAATTCTCCGGGGTCATCGCCTCAAGTCCTCCGGCCCTGAGTACGCCGGCGTTGGAGACGAACACGTCCAGCGCGCCGAAGTTCAGCACGGTCTGCCTGATGAGATTGTGCAGGCTGTCCATATCGGCCACGTTGGTCTTGACGAAGATGGCGCGGTTGCCGCCCGCGATGGAGTTGAAGCTCTCAGCGGTCTTCTCTCCGACGGCTTCGTTGAGGTCGGCGACCACGATGTTGGCCCCCTGCTTCATCAGATTGCGGGCTATGCCCTCGCCGAAGCCCTGGGCCGCACCCGTGACGATGATGGTCTTGCCCTCCACGCGGCCCTTTGAGGCGGACGCGCTGACCTTACGGCGGTAGTTCTCCACCTCCCAGTTGTCGATGAAGGAGATCTGACGCCTGGTCATAGGATGCTGTCCGCCGAAGCTCTCGGCGTACCGGGCGATTTTTACCGCATCCGTGAACACGTCGGTGATTATCTGTGCGTTCTTCGCGTCGTCGCCGACGGCCACGAGACCTATGCTCTTGATGAGAAGCACCTTAGGAGTGTGTCCGCGTCTGTGGACATAGGCCTCGATTTTCTTCTCGGCCTGCTTTACGAGGTCTTCGGCATCGGCAGGATTGATGTAGATATACTCCGACTTGCAATAGACTATGCCGTCCGGGGTGAAAGGCGAGAGCAGGGTGTCAACCCTCTCCATCATATTCTCAATCAGGGCGGAGTTGGTGACCTTGAGGGTCTTGAGTCCGCGTCCGCTGCGGCTGAGGATAGTGCGTATCGCAGGAATGGTCTCGCTTATGCAGTCGCATATCGGGGCGTCGCCCTCCGGGAGAGGCTTGACCTGAGACTCGAGGGTGGAGAGGATGGAATCGTAGATTTTCTCGATTTCCTCCGTGCTGTCGGCCCCGACGAAGATGCCGTGGTTCTGCAGGAAAATCACCTGAGGCTCGCGGCCCTTGGACTTCTTGTAGCTTTGAATCTTGTCGTAAACCTTCTTGAAGAGGGTGTAGCCCGGGTCGGTGTAGGCTATGTAGAGTGCGTCCGGGAAGAGTTCCGCGCACTTGCTCTCCGCCTGTGCGGAACACATCAGACCGCCCACGAGGGTCGGGTGCAGGTGCACTACGTAGGAGAATCCCATACAGTTGTGCAGGGACGTCTCCACTGAAGGTCTGCGGTCCTTGGTGATGCAGGCGGCGGCGAGGTCGTTCTTGACCTGCTCCTCACGCTCTGCGGTGTCGGCGCTGTATTTTTTCTTGCCCATAGGGTCGAGCAGCGCCCTGTCGAGCAGGGCGAAGCCGTCTTCCGTGATGGTCGCGAGGGCGTGGCCGCTGGCCTTGACCCAGAGCCGCTCCGCGTTCTTATAGGAAGTGTTGCCGCCTCCGGCAATCACGAAGCGCGGATCCGCGCCGTACTTGCGGGAGATGGCTATAAGTGAATCTATCTCTTTCATTTCGTTATAGTTTTAGTGATGAGAGCGTCGCCCTCTTCCGCGGTCTTGAGTCCGTTCTGATGGGCCGCTATGATGCAGGCGCCGCAGTAGTTGATTTCGCGCAGCTTGTCCGACAGATGGTCGCAGTCGCGGGTGCGGAGCTTTATCGGCTCCAGCGCCGGAGTGTTGTGTTCCGAGCCGAAGCTGACGGTGAAGCCCTCGTCCTGAAGGTATCCGGCATAGCTCTCAAGCACTGCGGTGGTGTTGCGTGTGGTTATGAATTCGCAGGAGCGTATGCCTCTCTTTTTGAGGATGTCGGCGCATTTCTGCAGGTCTTCCTCGAAGTCGGTGAAGCCTCCCTTGGCGTCGTCCGCGAGGAACGGATAGGTAGGGATGCCTCCCGCAGCCTCGATGATGCGCTGTACGGTCTCCATCGGGAGGAAAGCCTTCGGATCTTCCGGCACGAAAGCCGCGCCTCCGGCCTTGAGGAGCTTGCTTCGGAGTTCGTTCTCCACCGCAGCGGCGTCGGAGAGTCCGCTTTTCAGCTCCTTGCCCGAGAACAGCCTTTCGTAGAATGAGAGCTTGTCCGCATCCGAGCTGAACTTGCCGTCAATCGCGAGCCTGAGGGCCTTGGCGAGATGCCTTTCGCGTACGGACCCCCGGGTGAGTTCTTTCCCGATACGGGAGAACGAGAGATTGAACCCGGCCTTGATGCTGTCCAGATGGGCGTTGAGTTTCTCGCACATCCTGCCGACCTGGGCGTTGGATTCCGCCTTGACTTCGGCGAGCATCCCGGCTTCGCGTCCGGAGAGGGTCACGGGATAGTCGAGTCCCTTGCCGCTGAGATAGGTGCGGCCCGGATTGTTGGGGTCATTGACCCTGACTCCGGCGGCCTGGTCTTCGACGTTGAGGGAGATGAACTCTATATTGAACAGAGGGAAGAGGTGGCGTCTGCCACACTCTTCGCTCCATTCCTTATACCCGTCGAGGGAATAAAAATCGTTGATTCCCACCACTTTCACCCCCTCCTCAAGCGCCATGTCGAGTGCCTGGCCGACACTGTCGAAAGCGCTGAAGGAGTATGGTGTGTGGAGGTGTGCATTGACATCAGTCATACTAGACGCCTTTCTTGGATCTGAGTATCTGTTCCGCCGCGGTCATATTGCTGACCGGAGTATAGTCCTTGAGAGGGACAATCTTCTCGTTGATGGCGTCCAGGAACCACTCCGGCTGAGGGAAGAAGGCCTCCTCAAGCTCGTGGCAAGGGGTGATCCAGTTGCGGGAGCCGAGCACCACCGGAGCCGCGTCGAGGTAGTCGAAGGCCATCTCGGAGATGTTGGCCGCAAGGTCGTTGAGATATGAGCCGCGAGCCGTGGCGTCGCCGGCGATGATGATGCGTCCGGTCTTCTTGACGGATTCCAGCACCTTCTCGTAGTTGAACGGCACGAGGGAACGGGCGTCGATGACCTCGGCTTCCATTCCGTACTTCTCCTTGAGGGTGTCGGCTGCGGCGAGAGCGCGGTAGAGGGTGGCCCCTATGGTGAGGAAGGTCACGTCCTTGCCCGCTCTCTTGATGTCAGGCTCTCCGATAGGAATCTCGTAGTACCCCTCAGGCACGCCGCCCTCGTGGAACTTCTCGCCCATGTCGTAGATTCTCTGGCTCTCGAAGAAGATGACAGGGTCCGTGCCCTGCAGGGCCGCGTTCATAAGACCCTTGGCGTCGTAAGGGGTGACAGGGAAGACGACCTTCAGACCCGGGATGTGGGTGCAGAGGGAAGTCCAGTCCTGAGAGTGCTGTGCGCCGTACTTGGATCCAACGGACACGCGGACTACGACAGGCATCTTGAGGATGTTGCCGGACATCGCCTGCCACTTCGGAAGCTGGTTGAAGATCTCGTCTCCGCAGCATCCGAGGAAGTCGCAGTACATGATTTCAGGTATCACGCGTCCGCCGCACATCGCATATCCTATGGCCGTGCCGATGATGGCGGCCTCGGCGATAGGGGAGTTGAACAGACGGTGATAAGGCAGAGCTTCGGTGAGTCCGCGATATACGGCGAATGCGCCGCCCCACTCGCGGTTCTCCTCGCCGTATGCCACGAGGGAAGCGTCCTTGTAGAAACGGTCGACAACGGCCTCGAAGATGCCGTCGCGGATGTTATAGGTCTTCATCTTGCTGGCCGGCTTGCCTTCCTTGTCGAGCCAGAACCTCTCCTTGCCGGCGATCTGCTTGACGCGAGGATTCTCCTCGAGAGGCATCAGCACATCAGGTTTGGCGTCGCTGAGCGAGTCGATGCTCTGGTTGGAGAACATCATGTCTCCGAGCAGCTCGTTGTCCTTCACCAGATCCATACGAGGCGAAATCTCCGGATCGATGGCGAGCTTGTAGCAGTCGAATATCACGTCCTTGACCTCCTGCTGGATTCCGTCGAGAGCCTTCTGGTCGGCTACGCCGGCCTCGATGAGCTTCTTGCCGAAGGCTATGATGCAGTCTTCCTTCTCCCAGGCGGCGATCTCCTCCTTGGTGCGGTATGAAGACTGGTCGCTAGGGGAGTGTCCGCTGTAACGGTAGGTCACTACGTCCAGGAGCGCCGGTCCGAGCTTCTCCTCGAGGAGAGCCTTCTTGCGGCGGAATGCGTCGATAACGGCGAGCGGGTTGTATCCGTCCACTCTCTCGGCGTGCATGGCGTCAGGCTTGAATCCTGCACCGAGACGTGCCGGGAAGGTGTATCCCATGGTCTCGCCCTTGGTCTGGCCGCCCATCGCGTACTGGTTGTCCATCACGTTGAAGAGTACAGGCAGGCCGCCCTTCATATCGCCCTCCCAGAGGGTGTTGAACTGATCCATAGAGGCGAAGGTCATACCTTCCAGCACCGGTCCGCGGGCCATCGCGCCGTCTCCGAGGTTGGCCACGACGATGCCCTTCTTGCGGTTGACCTTCTTGTAGAGGGCAGCGCCCACGGCTATCGAACCCGAACCGCCGACGATGGCGTTGTTAGGGTAGATGCCGAAAGGAGTGAAGAAGGTGTGCATCGAACCGCCGAGTCCCTTGTTGAAACCGGTGGTGCGGGCGAAAATCTCTGCGATTGCTCCATAGATGAGGAAGCGGATTCCGAGTTCCTTGGTGCTGCCGCCCTTCTTGAAGCCTTTCTTGGCTACAGCGAGGGTCGCGCCTCCCCAGAACTCCTCCATAATCTTCTTGAGTTCCTCTTCCGGAAGAATCTGGATGGAACGGAGTCCCTTGGCGAGGATTTCACCGTGGGAACGGTGAGAGCCGAAGATGAAGTCGTCGGTGTCGAGGGCGTAGGCCATACCGACCGCGGCGGCTTCCTGGCCGGCTGAGAGGTGGGCAGGGCCCGGGTTGTTGTAGGCCACGCCGTTGTATCCGCCGGTGGTCTTGACGAGGTTGAGCATAGTCTCGAATTCACGGATTACGCTCATATCGTGATATATGCGGAGAAGGTCCTCCTTGGTGAAGTTGCCTTCGGCGAGCTCTTCCTTGACGGTCTTTTTGTACTGCATCACAGGAATCTCCGGGAACGTGATCTTGTGTTCCTTCGGACGGAGAGTCTCGTTGGGATCGATGTAAAGTGACTTTGGCATTTTATTGTGATATTAATTGGTTACTTGACGGTGAAAGCCGTTTCCTTGATGATTTCTGATACTGTAGGGTGAGGGAAGACCACTTCCTTGAGCTGTTCCGCGGTCATCTCCATCTCGATGGCGATGCAGGCGCTGTGGATAATCTCCGAGCAAGGGTTGCCGAGCATATGGACTCCCAGCACCTCGTGGTGCTTCTTGCCGACGATGATCTTGCAGAGACCCTCGCCGCCCTCGTTCTCCGCAACGAAGCGTCCGGAGTACGCCATAGGCAGCTTGAGGACTTCATATTCCTTGCCTGAAGCCTTGGCCTGCTCCTCGGTGATGCCGACTCCGGCCACCTCAGGATTGGTATAGACGACTCCCGGGATGGCGTCGTAGCGCATATGGTCCTCCCTGCCGAGGATGTTGTTGACGGCCACCTCGCCTTCGCGGGAGGCGGTGTGTGCGAGCATCGAGAATCCGGTCACGTCGCCTGCGGCATAGACGTTGGGGATATTGGTGCGCATATGGCTGTCCACCTTGATTCCGCAAGGCTTCCCGCCTCTGTTGAGGAGCATCTCGACACCCAGATTCTCGAGGCCGAGGCCGCTGATATTGGCCCTGCGGCCCACGGAAACGAGGATCTTGTCTCCGCTGACGCGGCATACCTTGCCTTCCGGGTCTTCATAGACGACAGTGTTGCCCTCGATGCCGGTCACCTTGCAGCGCAGACAGAATTCGATGCCGCGCTTGGCGTAGATTTTCTGGAGTGTGGAGCTGATCTCGTCATCGAGAGGTCCGAGAATCTTGGGCAGCATCTCGACCACGGTCACCTTGGATCCGAGGGTGCTGAAGAATGCGGCGAACTCCATTCCGATCACGCCGCCGCCGATTACGACGATCTCCTTCGGCTGTTCCTTCAGGGAGAGGATTTCGCGGTTGGTGACGATCACGTCGCCGGCCTCCTTCAGGCCCGGGAACGGAGGCACTGCCGCCTCCGAACCGGAGCAGATGAGGAGATTCTTCGCCACGTAGTCCTGTCCCGCCGCCGTCACGCTCACGCCCTCGGCGGAGCGGCCCTTGATGGCAGCCGTTTCTGCGACGACCTCGACCTTGCCGGCCTTCATCGCGGCCTTCACTCCGGCCACGAGCTTCTTTACGACCTTGTCCTTGCGGGCGACGATTTCACCGTAGTTGAAGCTCGGCTCCTTGGCATAGACTCCGTAGTGGTCGCCATTTATCGCATAGTTGTATACTTTCGCGCTGTAAAGCAGCGTCTTGGTAGGGATGCAGCCCTCGTTGAGGCATACGCCGCCGAGAGAATTCTTCTCGAAGAGAACTACTTTGAGTCCGGCAGCGCCGGCCCTCTCTGCGGCCACATAACCACCGGGACCGCCGCCGATAATCGCTAAATCGTACATTGTATTGGAAAGTTACTAGAATTCAACTTCGAGGTTTTCTATCTCCACTGCCACCTGCTTGAGGAAGCGTGTGGCCTCTCCGCCGTCGATGGCGCGGTGGTCGTAGGTGAGGGACAATCCGAGATAAGGCACGAAGGCATAGACTCCGCCGCCGAGGTCCTTAGGACGAGGCACGATGGTGCCGACTCCGAGGATGGCGCTCTGAGGCACGTTGATGATAGGGGTGAACCACTCCACTCCGAAGCCTCCGAGGTTGGAGACGGTGAAGGAAGCCGCCTCGCTTGCGAGCAGATCAGGATTGATGCTGCCCTTCTTGCTGTCGTCGGCGACCTTCTTGAGAGCCTTGCTCAGGCCGATGATGTTGAGGTCTTCCGCCCTCTTCACCGCAGGGACCATAAGTCCGCGCTCGGTATCCACGGCAAGTCCGAGATTGACCGTGTTGAAGATGCGCATAGCGTCGCCGAGGCAGTGGGAGTTGACTGAAGGGAACTTCTTGAGAGCCTTGATTACGGCGTAGCATACGAAGTCGTTGATGGTGATGTTGGCATCGATTCTGCCCTCTTCCAGAGCCTTCTTGGCCTTCTTGCGGAGAGCCTGTATCTTGCGTGCGTCCGCGCCGAGCATATGGGTGAGCTGGGCTGAGTTCTGGAGGGAGTTGTACATCGACTTCGCGATGAGCTTGCGCATATTGGACATCTTCTCCACTCTGAACTCCTCGCCTTCGCCCGCGATGTCGCTGTGGTTAGGCTGCCATACCTTGAGGTCGGAACCCTTGACCATACCTGCGAGTCCGCTGCCTCTCTGCGGGGCTTCGAAGCCTCCCTGTGAGGCCATAGCCTTGGCAAGACCGGTCTTCGGGCTGCCTTCCGCGGCTACGATGTCCCTCTCGATGATGCGTCCGTGAGGGCCTGTACCGGCCACCTGCGCGGTGTCCACTCCTTTCTCCGCAGCGAGCTTGCGCGCCCTCGGGGATACCGGAGCGCCTGCCACTACGGCTGCCGCCGGGACGTCGGCTTTCGGGGCTTCCTGAGAAGGAGCCGCCGCCTCCGCCGGGGCCTCGGCCGCCGGTGCTGCCGGTGCCGCGCCGTCCGGTGCGAATTCTGCGAAGGACTCACCAGGATTGCCTATGACCATCACGTTGGTCAGCACCGGGATTTCGTCGTTGTCCTTGAAAAAGCACGCGAGTACGGTGCCCTCGAACTTGGATTCCTCGTCAAATGAGGCCTTGTCTGTCTCGTAACTGAAAAGGATGTCTCCGACTGCCACTTTGTCTCCTACCTTCTTCTTGAATTCGGATACGATGCAGCTTTCGACTGACTGCCCCTGCTTGGGCATAATTACAACATTTGCCATTTTGTGTTATTGTGATTAGAGATTTTGCAAATTTTACAAATTTACTAATTTTTCGCTCCGGTTATTCGGATTTCCACAAGTTTTCCGCTATGGAGGCGAGACGGTCCGTCTGACCCTTCTCCGCTTTCAGCTCCGGGAAGCCGAGGGTGTCCTCTCCCGCCGGAGTTTTCCCCAGCGAGACCATAATCTGTCCCGGCTCCGCCCATTCTTCGTCCGTGACGCTCATCTGTCCGCAGGGGAAGAGCCTCGCCGCTTCGGAGAGAATCCTGCGCAGAAATGTCTCCGCATCAGTGTCGGTAGGGCGCAGCTGTCCGTCGCCGACGAACCTGCCCTCTATGCAGATTTCCGGTATTATGCTGATTCCCAAGCTCTCCGCGTGCCTGACGATGCTCCGTATCTCGTCCTGGGTGTAATATCCTCCGTAGCGTCCGCCCTCTTCCTGCCGGTATCCGCCCGCCTGGGCGAGGAGGGGATATGCGCGCACTTCCATCCTCCAGCCCCGGCTGTCGGCGATGCGCCACAGCAGGCGGTTGAACTTGTATTGAGCCATTCCCTCAATGAATTCCTTCATCTGCTCCACGCTCCAGAAGTCCTCGCAGCTGTCTATCCTGACCCCGCGGGAGGCGGTCTTCGGCCTGTCGCGGATTTCGCAGCAGGGCAGAACCCACTTCTCCCCACCGAGGGCCTTCCCGTCATAGATGCACGGCGGAAGCATCTGCTTGAGGGTCTGGACGGAATTGAGGAATCCCTCCCGTCCTCCGGCGCGGACAAGGGCGAATCTGCGGTTGACGCTGATGCCGTATTCGTCCGGGGAGAGGGCCGTGTCCTTGAGGAAGACGAGCCCCTTCGCCGAGCCGTCCGCCACGACGGAGGAGAGTCCGACCGGGGTGGAGACGCTGCTCGTCCTGCCGCTGACCAGCGAAAGCCGTGCGGCGAAGCGTCCGATGGCGTCGAGCGAGAGAGAGTCTATGCCGGGGTCGCACTTGAAGACCGCCCCGCTGATGCGCAGGCCGCCTTTGTCCATCCGGACCTGTGACGGTTCGGGAACGATGTCCGGAGCTGTTTCCCGGGCGTATGTCATTGCCGACACGAGTGCGGCGAGAATGATGAGCGAGAGTCGTCTGGTCATAGTAGATTAATATATGAGGAATCCGATGACCCCTGAGGCTATCAGCAGGGTAATCGGTCCGGCTTTCTTGAAATATCCGAGCAGGAAGGCGGCGGCAAACAGCAGCCAGGCCGTCCAGTCCGGGAAATTGTCGCGGAGTATGCTGATGCGGACTCCTCCGTCTCCGAAAGAGATGCCGACCGTCAGCACGAGCGCGGCAGCCCCTATCATACCCGCGACGGAGGGCCTCAGCGCCCCCATCACCGAAGCGAACACAGGGCTTTCGTGGAAGCGGTCGAATATCCGTATGATGGCGAAAAACACGAGGAACGACGGCAGCACTATCGCGAGAGTCGTGGATGCCGAACCCAGGATGGCGAGAGCATTGCCGCAGCCCGCATCGTGCAGTACCTGAAAGCCCACGTAGGTGGCGCAGTTGATGCCTATGGGTCCCGGAGTCGACTGGGAGATGGCGACGATGTCAGTGAACGCCGCCTCGCTGAGCCATCCGTGTTCGGTCACCACCTGGGCCTGAATCAGCGAAAGCATAGCCCCGCCCCCTCCGAAATTGAAGAGGCCGATGATGAAGAAGGTGGAGAACAGTTGCCAGAGAAGAGTCATCATCGCCTTTGTCCGTTACGTCTTGATGAAATCCCCGCCGCAGCCGCGATGGTCACGAGAATGAACCATATCGGGGAAATTTTGAGAAACGCCACCCCGAAGAGAGTCCCGGCGGCAATCAGCCAGGTCAGAGTGCTGTGGCAGCTCTCCCGGGCCATATTCACCGCAGGCACGAGAATCAGGGCCACGGCGACCGGCCGCACACCCCGGAAGATGCACTCCACGACGGGGTTGTCCTTGAAGTCGGTGAATACCATCGCGATGAGCAGGATGATCACAAACGACGGCAGCACGGCCCCCAGAGCCGAAATTATGCTTCCCTTCAGCCCTCCGAGCCTGTATCCGGTGTAGATGGCCATATTCACGGCCAGAAGCCCCGGGGCGCTCTGCGCAAGCACGATCACGTCGTCCAGGTCCTCCTTGCTTATCCAGCCGCGCTTCGTCAGTTCCCTCTCTATCAGGGGAATCATCGCGTAACCGCCGCCTATGGTGAACGCTCCCATCCTGAAGAAGATGAGAAACAGTTTCCAGAGTGAAACTTTCCCTTCCATTCCACAAAGTTAGCAATAGTAAGTAATGATGTCTCCCGATTTCACAAAATTGTAACAGCTCCTTAACTCCGCTGTAAGAAGAGGTCTTTACTTTTGCGGCGGATTCAGAAGCTGTTTTGCAATGATTGAAAGATTCGGATTTCCGCACAGGCTCCTCTTGAAAAGACCCCTCATCTGCTGTGTCGCGGTGCTTCTCATAGCGGGTGTGCGGCCGGCGGCGGGACAGAGAATCAAGGGCAGCGACACCCTGCTGCCGCTCTCCCAGGCTCTCTCCGAGACCTATATGGAGGGAAGGCCCGAAGCGGTCGTGACGGTCACAGGAGGCGGAAGCGGCGTCGGAATATCGGCCCTCCTCGAGGGTACTACGGATATAGCCATGGCCTCCCGCGCCATCAAGTTCACGGAAAAGATGAAGATGAAGCGCTCCGGGCGCGACCCGCAGGAATTCGTCGTCGCCTATGATGCGCTGGCGGTGATAGTGAATCCGTCCAACCCTGTCAGAGAACTGAGCAGAGAGCAGCTGGAAGCGATATTCAGAGGCCGCATCACCAATTGGAAAGAAGTCGGCGGAGAGGACCTCAGGATAATCGTCTATTCGAGGGAGACCTCCTCCGGGACCTACGAATTCTTCAAGGAAAGCGTCCTGCACGACAAGAACTATATGGCCGGAGTGCTTTCGATGCCCGCCACGGGAGCCGTCATCCAGTCGGTGCGGCAGACAAGAGGGGCGATAGGCTACGTCGGACTGGCATACCTCAACAGGTACGTCAAGGCTCTCGCCGTCTCTTACGACGGGGGAGAGCATTACGTGACCCCTTCGGTGGAGACCGCCCTTGCCGGGGAATACCCGGTAGTGCGTCCGCTGTACTATTATTATGACTCCGCCTCCGCTTCCGTGGTACAGCCCTTCCTCGACTATCTGCGGACGGCGCAGGCACGCGAGAAAATGTTGAAAATGGGATTTATACCGAGATGAAGAAACTAATCGACAGACTTGCAAGGTGGATTTTCACCGTCGGAGGGTTCACGACAAGCATCGTGATACTCCTTATTGTCGTCTTCCTCTTCGGGGAGGCCGCCGGACTCTTCCGGAAGAACGTCGTGGAAGACGGTTATTCCGTGGTCGTCAATCCTTCCAACCCCGTATCTGGACTCAATGCGCAGCAGCTCAAGCTGATTTTCGACGGTGACCTCACCAATTGGAAGGAAGTCGGGGGAGCGGACGCGGAGATAAGCGTTTTCCGTCTCTCGGATCTCGAGAAGCTCTATTCTCCCGAGCAGCTGGGGGCGCAGTACGAACACGCTTCCGAGTGCATCGCCGCACAGGTGGCGGAGAATCCCGGCATCATTGCCTTCCTTCCCTCATCGCTCCTCGAAGGGGCTGAGGGCATCTGCGTGATGTCGGAGGGGACTATCGGCGCAGGGGACGTCTTTCTCGGGGAGGAATGGTATCCTACCGCCACTCCCGCTCCCGTATTCGGCATCCTGCCCCTTGTCTGGGGAACGCTGTGGGTTAGCTTCTTCGCGATTCTCATAGCTCTGCCCTTCGGCCTTGCGGTCTCCATCTATATGGCGGAGTGCGCCCCGGAGAGGATACGCAAACTGCTCAAACCCGTCATCGAACTTCTGGGCGGCATACCGTCGGTCGTCTATGGCTTCTTCGGCCTGACCGTGATAGTCCCGCTGCTTCAGCGCGCACTCAATCTTCCTGTCGGCGAATCCGGCCTCGCGGGCAGTCTGGTCCTCGCGATAATGGCCCTTCCGACCATCATCACCGTGTCGGAGGATGCCCTGCGCAGCTGCCCGAGAGCGATGCGGGAGTCCAGCCTCGCCCTCGGAGCCACGAAGCTTCAGACCATATTCAAGGTCATAATCCCTTACTCCATCTCCGGCATCACCTCCGCCGCCGTCCTCGGGATAGGCCGGGCGGTAGGGGAGACGATGGCGGTGCTGATGGTGACAGGCAACGCGGCCGTGATTCCGCACAGCATCCTGGACCCTCTGCGTACCATTCCGGCCACGATTGCCGCCGAACTCGGCGAAGCCCCGGCGGGCGGTGCGCACTATGAGTCGCTCTTCCTGCTCGGAGTCATCCTCTTCTTCATCACTCTGGCAATCAACTCCTGCGTCGAGCTTGTCTCCATACGCAACAAAAACAGAAGTCGCTGAATATGATTGAATTCAATAAATCCTGCTCCCTCCGCCGCCGTCGCACCCAGACTCTGGTGTTCGGATGCTTCAAGCTCTTGAGCGTGCTTGTGGTCGCGATTCTCTTCTTGATTCTCGGCTTCATACTCGTCAAGGGCGCGGGGGTTGTCAGCTGGTCGTTCCTTACCGAAGCTCCGACTGACGGAATGACTTCCGGCGGCATAATGCCTGCTATAGTCGGCACTCTCTGCCTTATGGCGGGCAGTGCGCTTTTCGCCTTCCCGGTAGGGGTCATAAGCGGCATATATATGAATGAATATGCCCCCAAGGGCGCGCTGGTCAACTTCATCAGGATGATGACCAACAATCTCTCCGGCATCCCGTCCATCGTCTTCGGACTCTTCGGAATGGCGTTCTTCGTCAACCGTCTCGGCTTCGGCGACAGCATACTCGCGGGTTCGCTCACCCTCGCCCTGCTCGCCCTTCCGATAGTCATACGCACCACCGAAGAGGCATTCAAAAGCATTCCGGACAGTTTCCGCGAAGGCTCTATGGCCCTGGGCGCCACCAAGTTCCAGACCATCTGGAAGGTGCTGCTGCCGATGTCGATGCCCCGGGTGATGACCGGGCTCATACTCTCTCTCGGGAGGGTCTCCGGCGAGACCGCCCCGATACTCTTCACCTGCGCGGCATATTTCCTGCCGAAGCTTCCTCACAGCATCTTCGACCAGTGTATGGCCCTGCCGTACCACCTGTACGTGGTGGCTACGAGCGGCACGGACATAGATGCCCAGATGCCTATAGCCTACGGCACCGCTTTTGTCCTGATAATCATCGTACTGCTGATGAACCTCGCCGCCGGGGTGATTCGCAGACATTTCGAAAACAATTATGGAAAGTAAGATAACTGCCCGTAACGTGGATTTCTACTACGGGAAGTTCCACGCGCTGAAAAATATCAGCATCGACATCCCGAAAGGGGAGGTAGTGGCCTTCATCGGCCCTTCGGGATGCGGGAAATCCACTTTTCTGCGCCTCTTCAACAGGATGAACGACCTCATCCCGGACACCCGTCTGGAGGGGAAAATCCTGCTTGACGGCGGGGACATATATGCGCGGAGCGTCGATGTGGACGCACTGCGACGCAACGTGGGAATGGTCTTCCAGAGACCGAACCCTTTCCCGAAAAGCATTTACGAGAATGTGGCTTATGGCCTGAGAGTCAACGGTATCAAGGACCGGGAGCTGATAGACGGTAAGGTCGAAGAGGCCCTCAAGGCCGCGGCCCTCTGGGAGGAGGTCAAGGACAAGCTGAAGAAGTCGGCCTACGACCTCTCCGGCGGGCAGCAGCAGAGACTCTGCATCGCAAGGGCGATGGCGGTCGAGCCTTCGGTGCTGCTGATGGACGAGCCGGCCTCCGCCCTCGACCCTATATCGACCTCCAAAATCGAGGAGCTGATCTGCGAGCTCAGCGGCAGGACGACCATCGTGATAGTGACCCACAGTATGCAGCAGGCTGCCCGCGTGAGCAATCGCACGGCGTTCTTCTACCTCGGCGAGATGGTGGAATACGGCAACACCAAGAAGATTTTCACCAATCCCGAGAAGGAAGCCACCCAGAATTATATCACCGGGCGCTTCGGTTAAGTAATTCCTAAAAAATAACTTGGTACTTTTGCAGGTCTTTTTGTTCTATTATCTACAAAAATCCTTTACAAAACTTTACCAACTTATTTTTTCATCATTACTT
>CAVIJA010000031.1:0-18756 GCA_963643135.1 Alloprevotella sp.
GTCACGTACCCCGGTACGCTCCTTCTTCACAAACAAATTTATCTACAAAAATCCTGTACAAAACTTTACCAACTTATTTTTTCATCATTACAGAAACAAAATCGCTTACTATCTTTGCACTATGATTTACAGACAGCTGACAGCATCCGAGTACGAAGACTTGGGCGGCAGGATACTCTACGAGGACAATCACCTCCTGATAGTGAACAAGAAGGTCGGGGAGATCACCCAGGGCGACAAGACCGGGGACGAATGTCTCGCGGAGTCCTACAAGGCGTTCCTGTCCGCGAGGGACTCCAAACCGGGGCAGGTCTTCCTCGGCATACCGCACAGGCTCGACCGGCCTGTCAGCGGCATCTGCATACTCGCCAAGACCTCCAAGGCGCTCGAAAGGCTGACGGCCATGTTCCGCGACGGAGAGATACACAAGCGCTATCTGGCCCTCTGCTGCGCCCGCCCGAACCCTCCCGAGGGGCAGCTTCGCGACTGGCTCTCCCGCAACGAGCGGCAGAACAAGACATATGTCGTCGCCCCGGGCTCGGCACAGAAGCCCTCAGCCTGCAGGGACGCGAAACTCGCCGCGCTCAACTACCGCTACATCCTCAGCACGGACAGATACCACCTCGTGGAAGTCGAACTGCTCACCGGAAGACACCATCAGATCCGCTGTCAGCTGAGTGCTGCGGGATGGGTCATCAAAGGAGATCTGAAATACGGCGCTCCCCGCTCCAATCCCGACGGGGGCATCTGCCTCCAGTCGCACGAAGTGGAGTTCATTCATCCTGTCCGGAAGACTGCGGTTCGGGTTTCGGCGCCTGTCCCCGCGGACTGGAAAGGGGTGAGAGAAGCCCTGAACGAAGTCTGATGGAATACTCCCCGGGAGTCTCCCCGATATTGAGTTTAAACGCCATAGTGAAGGTGACGCTCGAATGGAAGCCCGATTTCTCCGCAAGTTCCCTGACGGTCAGACGGGGATTGTCCTCGAGCAGTTCCATAGCATACTGCACCCGGTAGCCGTTGACGAACTGCCGGAAATTCTTGCCTGAGACCGTGTTGATGGTTCTGGAGACATAGGTCTTGTTGATATATGCCGTATCCGAGAGATCCTGCAGGGAATAGTCGGGATCGAGAAACGGCCGCCGGCTCACCATAATCCACGTGAGTTTTTCGAAGAGGTTCCTCGCCTTCTCCAATTCGTCCCCGTCCTCCCCGCAAAGAGCCTGCTCCGAAATGTCAGTGCAGCTGCAGATCATCCTCTTCACGATTTTCTCGCGCCTGCGGCTCAGAAGCAGGCAGCGCCCCGACAGCGCACGGTAATACAGCAGCAGATACCACGACAGAAGTACGGCGAATATCAGATATCCGGAAAACGGCCGCCGGGGCATCACCATCACGAACAGCGCAAGCAGTCCGTCCCCGAAGGAGAGAAGCAGCCGCAGATGCGATTCGAGGGAATACCATACGGCCTGAGGCTGAAACAACGAGCGTAGCACCGCATATCTCAAGGAGAGCCTCAGGGCCTGGTGTATCAATATCAGAATCAGGCATATTGCCGCATATAGCATACTGGGGAAACCAATCAGCGCGAAACAGGTCGAAGCGATGAACACCAGAATGGCGAATACGAAAGAAAGCCTGATATTCTCGTTCGCGACGGGGAGCATAATCATCACCGCCGAAGCCGCAATCAGGGGGAGGAACAATGCATCGTGTGCAGGAGAATGTCCGGTCCTTATCCGGGAAACGGCTACAGGCACAATAAAACATCCGAGGGAGATCAGGCGAATCCAAAAATGGAAGGAGAAAAGATTTATCTTCATTGGTCTTTGGTCTTTGAACGAATATAAAACAAAATTCCCTCTTTAACAGCCGCCAAAGAGGGAATAAAGAAAATTTTTTATGTTTCAGCCCCTAAATTTTTCTTTTTTATTAATCTTGATGGTATCGAAGCCCTGGCCATAGACCCCGGTCACGGAATTGACGGAGATGAAAGCGTTGCTGTCTATCCTGTTTATATACTTCAAAAGGATGTTGAGATCCGTCTTGCGGGTGATAATCATCAGCACCTGGACACTGTGCTTGGTGTACCAGCCCTTGCCGTCCAGCACCGTCACGCCCCTGTGGAGATCCCTCACTACGGCATCCGCAATCTCTTCATACTTCGGAGAGAGTACGAAGAGCTGAACGGACTGTCTGGAACCGGACAGATACAGATCGACCACGGTACCGTTGGTGAGCACGAGAATGAAACCATAGACGATGGTCGTAATCTTGTCCGCCCACGGCATAGGCGTTCCGTCAAGCATATATGAAGGTACGAAAATGGAGGAGGTTATGATCACCACATCCATCATAAGGATCATCCTGCCCGGGGAGACATTGCGGTACTTGTTGACTATCAGGGCTATGATGTCGGTCCCGCCCGTGCTTCCTCCCTGGGACATAGTCATTCCTATGCCGATTCCGGCCATCATTCCGCCCATTATGGTACACATCAGCTTCCCGTTGCCCAGGGCCAGAATCTCGACGATGTCCTGAGGGATTGCGGTCTGGAAAAAGTTCAGGCAGGCCGACGCGAATACGATGGCGTAGATTGTCTTGCCGCCGAAGCTCTTCCCGAGTATGAAGAACGAGGTGATGAGCAGCACGGCATTGATCACGAAGTAACTGTAGCCGATTTTGATGCCCGTAGCATATTGGATGATGGAGGCGATACCGGTGACTCCGCCTCCGATGAGATTGTTAGGCACAAGGAAGAGCGACCAGCCCACGGTATATGCGAGCAGACCTATAGTGATGAGGACATATTCCTTGACACCTGTCCAGAATGTTCTGTTTATCAATGGCATATCTTCTATTTTTCCTTTTTCTTGCCGACGATTTTCACGCCGGTCTTGATTTCCTCAAAGCCCTCTCCGTAGACGTTGTTGGTAGGAGAGATGGACATGAATGCGCGCGGGTCCAGTTCCTTGATGACCTTCGTCAGAGAAGGCAGCTCCTTCTGGTTGATGAGGATATAAAGCACGTTCCTGTCCTGCTTGGTGAACCAGCCCTGAGCCTTGAGCAGGGTCACTCCCCTGTCCATATTGTATATGATGTGGTCGGCGATCTCGGAATATCTGTCCGAGAAGACCATCAGCTGGTAGGAGGATCTCTTTCCTCCGACCACCGTGTCTATCATCATCGAGAACACTACCACCTCCTCGAGTCCGTAGCACATATCCGAGAAATTCTTCTCCGGAAGCAGCAGCAGCATCGAGCAGATGACGAGGTCGGCCACCAGGAAGGCGGTGCTGAGGGACACCGGCCAGTATTTGTTGACCATCAGTGCGATGATGTCTGTACCTCCCGTACTTCCGCCATAGCGCAGCACCAGACCTATGCCCACGGCCTCGAAAGCTCCCGCGACGATGGGGATCAGCACCCTCTCCTGGATGAAGAAGAAGCTTCCCGGCGTACAGTGCAGGCCTTCCAGGCTTGACATCACGCCCATCGCGAGCGTGGACATAATGATGCAGTATATCGTCTTGAATCCGAAGCCTATCCCCATGGCCAGCACCGCGACGATGATGAGTACGGCATTGATGGCCACATAGGAATACTGGGCCGGAATCAGCCCGACGGTAGCGTACTGGATGATGGTACAAAGGCCCATCATTCCTCCGGCGGCCATCCCGTTGGGAATCATAAAACATTCCCAGCAGGTGGCGAAGAAGAAGCAGGCTATGGTCAGCACCACGTAATCCCGCAGCGTCTTCCTGACGTCAATTCTCCCTATTTTCAGATTCATTTCAGAACTATGTTGATTATTCTTCCCGGCACGACTATTACCTTGACTATGTTCATACCGGCAGCCCACTTGGCGGTCTGTTCCATCTTGCGGACACTGTCCTCAACCTCGGACGGACTCGCGCTCTTCGGCATATCCACGGTGAAACGCATCTTGCCGTTGAACTGCACCGGATAGGTGACGCTGTCCTCGGCGGCATATGCGGCGACATACTCCGGGAACGCAGCGCGGCAGACACTGCTTTCGTGTCCCAGAGCGTGCCAGAGTTCCTCGCTGATATGCGGGGCGAACGGGGAGAGAAGCACCACGAGGCTCTCCAGAATCTCCCTCTTGGCACATTTAAGGGTTGTCAGCTCATTGACCGCGATCATAAACGCGCTGACGGTGGTGTTGTAGGAGAAATTCTCTATGTCCTCCTGCTCCTTGGCGATGAGCTTGTGCAGCACCTTGAGTTCAGCTCCCGTCGGTTTCTCGTCCGTGACAATCCAGCGGTCACGGTCGTAGAACAGTCTCCAGAACTTCTTGAGGAATCTGTTCACCCCGTCTATCCCCTTGGTGTCCCACGGCTTGCTCTGCTCCACCGGGCCGAGGAACATCTCGTAGAGCCTCAACGTATCCGCTCCGTAAGTGTCGCAGATGTCGTCGGGATTGACCACGTTGTACATCGACTTGCTCATCTTCTCCACGGCATAGCCGCAGACGTACTCGCCGTCCTCCAGTATGAATTCGGCGTCCTCGAACTCCGGTCTCCACTTCCTGAAAGCCTCGAAGTCGAGTCTGTCGTTGTGCACGATACTGACGTCCACGTGTATCTCTGTCGTCTCGTAGCCGTCCTTGAGGCCGAGTGAGACGAACTTGTTGGTGCCGACTATTCTATATACGAAACTTGAACGGCCCTGGATCATACCCTGGTTGATCAGCTTGCGGAAAGGCTCGTCCTCGCAGACATAGCCGAGGTCATAGAGGAACTTGTTCCAGAAGCGGGAATAGATGAGGTGCCCCGTCGCGTGTTCGGTGCCGCCCACGTAGAGGTCCACATTCCTCCAGTATCCGTCGGCCTCGCGGCTGACAAGAGCCTCCGTGTTGCGCGGATCCATGTAGCGGAGATAATATGCGCTCGACCCGGCGAAGCCCGGCATCGTGCTCTTCTCCAGAGGATAGCCCATGTAAGTCCAGTCCTTGGCCCTGGACAGAGGCGGCTGCCCGTCGGAGGAAGGCCTGAACGAAGATATCTCGGGGAGTTTCAACGGCAGTTCGGACTCCGGAAGCGGGGTGGGGATCCCGTCCTTGTAATATATCGGGAAAGGTTCTCCCCAATAACGCTGACGGGAGAATATGGCATCGCGCAGACGGTAGTTGGTCTTGCGGCGGCCCAGTCCGTGAGCTTCCACGTAATCCTTCGCCGCCTCTATCGCATCCTTCACGCAGAGACCGTCGAGGAAGCCGGAATTGCACATGATTCCGTCCTTCGCGTCGAAGCTCTCCTGCGACACGTCACAGCCCTCGATGAGAGGTATGATCGGAAGATCGAACTTCCTGGCGAAGGCGTAGTCCCTGCTGTCGTGGGCGGGCACGGCCATAATCGCACCCGTACCGTAGCCGGCCAGCACATATTCGGAAATCCATATAGGTATCTTCTTGCCGTTGAGAGGGTTGATGCCATACGAACCGGAGAATACCCCGGTAACGGACTTGGTCTCGGAGAGACGCTCCCTCTCTGTCTTCTTCTTCACATACGCTATGTATTTCTCCACCTCGTCCCGACATTCCGGAGCGGTGAGTTCCCCGACGAGAGGACTCTCCGGAGCCAGCACCATAAAGGTCACGCCGAAGACGGTGTCCGCCCGCGTGGTGAATATCGTCACAGGCAGATGACGGTCGCCGCAGACGGTGTCAAAGTCCATCTCCGTGCCTTCGGACTTACCTATCCAGTTGCGCTGCATCTCCTTGAGGGAATCCGTCCAGTCGAGCGAATCCAGCGAGTCGAGCAGGCGTTCCGCATATGCGGAGACCCTAAGCTGCCACTGGGTCATCTTCTTCTGCTCCACCGGGAAACCGCCGCGCACGCTGAGTCCGTCCTTGACCTCGTCGTTGGCGAGTACCGTGCCGAGTCCCTCGCACCAGTTCACCGAAGTCTCCCCCTGGTAGGCTATCCTATATCCCATCAGGATGTCCGACTTCTCCTTCTCGGAGGCGGAGTTCCACCTCTGCGGCGTAACGTCCTCATATCCCGTAGTCTCGAACCTGCTTATCAGTTCCGAAATCGGACGGGCCTTGTCCTGCCCGGGGTCATACCAGCTGTCGAACATCTTGAGGAAAGCCCACTGCGTCCACTTGTAATATTCGGGGTCGCAGGTGCGCACCTCCCTGTCCCAGTCGTAGGAGAAGCCTATCCTGTCGAGCTGGCTGCGGTAGCGGGCGATATTGCGCTCCGTGGTCACCTCCGGATGCTGTCCGGTCTGTATGGCATACTGCTCCGCGGGAAGCCCGAACGCGTCATATCCCATAGGATGCAGCACGTTGTAGCCCTTAAGCCTCTTGTAGCGCGAGAATATGTCGCTCGCTATATATCCGAGAGGATGTCCGACGTGCAGGCCCGCTCCCGACGGATACGGGAACATATCAAGCACATAGCACTTCGGCTTCGAAGCGTCCTCGCTCACCTTGAATTCCTTTTCGGCGGCCCACCTGGCCTGCCATCTGCTTTCGATTGACTTGAAATCGTAGTCCATTGCTATATCGTCACTTTTTCTTTTCCAGTCTGAATTCCACGTACAGCGACATCTCGCACTTCACTTTTTGTCCCCTCACCCGCGCCGGCTTCCAGTCCGGAGACGCGCTTATCACCCTCACGGCCTCGGCGTCGAGCAGTTCGCTGACCCCCTTGACGACCTTGACATCGGTCACGCGGCCTTTCTTGTCTATGATGAAGTCCACCAGCACCCTGCCCTGCACACCGGCCTCCACGGCCTCCTTGGGATAGCGCAGATAGACGTACACCCATTTCTTCATAAATACCGACGGGTCGTAGGAGCCGAGAAACGACGGCTTGACATCACAGTCGGAATACGGCACGGCATCGCTCTCGGAGGCGGTCTTCTTCCCGGCTCCGTCTCCTGTACGGAACTCCGGCTTCGCCCCGTTCACGAGTTCGAGCGTGAAGTTGCAGATATATTCGAGCTCCCGCTCCATATCCTCATATTCGATGATGGAAGCGGTATCCCGTTCGGAATTGTACTCCGGATACATCCCGGTGGTGAACAGCACCGCAGGAATCTCCTTCTCGTAGAAACTCCTGTGGCAGGAATTTACCGGTTCGAGCGACACGAGTTCCGGACGTATCGGCTGCAGAGAGCCGGAGACGGCGGCGAGAGTCGCATTGAGGTCCTGATTGGACGCGGTGTAGGCATAGAATCCGCCGGAAGCAGTCCCGAGCATATCGAGATTGATCATCGCGTCTATCTCGCCCGCAGCGGCGAAGGATCTGTTGAGAAAATACCACGCGCCGGCTCCCATTTCAAGGGAGGAGCCGAAGGCCGCGATTATCACGGAACGGCGCAGCAGCAGCCTGTTGACGCTCAGCTTGCGGGCGAGCTGCATCAGCATGGCGAGTCCGGAGGCGTTGCCGTTGGCACCGTAGAATATCTTCTCCCTGCGCTGCCCGTCGACGGTGAAATATGAGCTGCCCATATTGTCGAGTCGCGCTCCGATGACCACGTAGCGGTCTCTCAAAGTCCTGTCGTAGCCCGGAATGAAGCCGATTACGTTTCGGGAACGCAGCGTGTCTCCGTTCTCCTGCCTCAGGCCGAAAAGTTCCCCTTCGCTTCCGCTCAGAAGATCCACCCCATAGGATTCGAGGACCTCGGAGACGTATATCGCCGCCTCCTTCTCCCCTTCCGATCCGGCCTTGCGGCCTTCGAGAGCGGCGGAAGAAAGGTAGGCGACCTGCTCCTTCATAGCGGAGACGACTTCGCTGTCATCCAGGTCCCGCGGCGTCCCTCCGGGGAACTGCGCGACCGCGGACAGCGGCCACAGAAGCAGAATCAGCGACAGCGGCAGAAATCTTTTCATCTTCGTCATCATCACCGGCGGCTGTTGTCAAGTATCCACGCGTCAGGGCAGAAGCCTTCGCTCCGTATCACCCGGAGAGAGGAGAACACGGCCGGAAGATTGTCGGACGGACAGACTCCGACTGCGGTGAAACCGTTGCGGTATCTTATCAGAGTCACCCTATAGCCGCTCTCCTCGGCGCGGGAGGCGCATCTTGCGGCATTGTCAGCCTTGCCGAAGGTCCCCACGACCACATAATAGCGCGACGGAAGCGAGCGTCTGACATCTTCGGGAAGTTGACTCGCCTCCACTATGGAACTCTTCATCGCCTTTATGGAATCCAGTATCTCCAGCGAATCGGATATCTGCCTCTGCATCATCTTGAGCGAATCGAGCCGTCCGCGATGGCCCGCCTGCTCCTTCTCGATAAAGCCCCGTTTGGCCTCGATCTCCGCCGAAGTAGGCCTGCCGGCCATCTTCCTGAAAAGGTCGCAGCCTCCGAGAAGCAGAAGGGATGAGACAAGTAAGACTATTGCCGAAAATTTCTTCATAAGACGCAAATTTAGTTATTTTTTAGGAATTGCTTACCTTTGTCCGACTGCTATGCACAGTTTCTTCCCTCTCACGGTCGTGGTGTTCGCGACCATCTGCCTGAACGCCGGGGCGCAGTCCGTCCGGTATGAGATTCCGTTCCCCAAGCCCATAGGACACGGGGCGGACACCGTCAGCGTGGCGATAATAGGGGATGTGATGATGCACTCCAGGCAGCTGGAATACGACCACAGGAAGTTTCTGGAAGGTATCGCGCCTTCGCTCCGGGAGGCCGACGTCGCGGTGGCGAATATGGAATTTTCGCTGGGCGGACCTCCTTACAGCGGATACCCTTCCTTTTCGGCTCCGGACGAATACGCGCAGTATGTGGCGGAGGACTGCGGCGTGGACGTTTTCCTGACGGCCAACAACCACATCCTCGACAAGGGCAGAAAAGGCCTCACACGCACCCTGTCAGTATATGATACGCTGGACATAAAGCACACGGGAGCCGCCGCCGACAGTCTCTCTCTGGCGGAAAACTATCCTCTGATGCTCGTCTCCAAGGGAATCCGGATAGCCATAGTGAACTTCACCTACGGCACCAACAACCCATACGGCAACACTCCCGGATGGCCTGCTGTCAATCTGATGCGCCGCTCCGAAGTGAAGGCGGCGATGGACAGGGCAAGGGAGAGAAAGGCGGATTTCATCATAGTGCTGCCGCACTGGGGTGCGGAATACAAGCTGAAGCACGACGCCATCCAGCAGGAATGGGCCGAATGGCTCGTTTCCGAAGGGGCGGACGCAATCGTGGGGGCGCATCCGCATGTGGTCCAGGATACGACACATATAAAAAACGTCCCCGTCATCTACTCGACGGGGAACGTCATATCGAATATGAGCGCCCGCAACACCAGGCTGGGCCTTGTCGTCACGCTGCGCTTTACGTCCGATACGGCTTCCGGAGACAAGACGATGCTCGAGCCTCAGCTGCGCTTCACCTGGTGTACGCTTCCCGGGACCCTCTCGGACAACTACAGGACGATATTCTGCGACGAATGGATTGGGCGGCGCGACGAATGGATTGACCCTTCGGACTACGACAATATGATTACAACCCTGTCCCGCGTCAGGCAGAACACCGGCATAGGACGATGACAAAAAGCCTACTCGCTCTTCCCGACAGCCGCGTACTTCTCGTAATTGGCCTGCATTTCAGGACTTTCGGTACGGAAGCGGAAGTATACGTTCTTGAGATATTCGGCGATGCTTGACTTGACTTCCTGATCCTTGCTGATCTCGAACGCCTTCTCGAACGGAGCGATGCAGGACTTCAGAGCGGTCTCGAACTCTCCCATCAGAGCCATATACTTGGCATCGTCAGCCTCTTGGGAGGCCTTGTCCTGGATTTCCACGGCGAGATTGTAGAAGTGGATACCCTCTCCGATATAGCCGTATTCGTATTCAGGGTTGATCTCTGCGCACTTGCGGTATGCCGCGACAGCAGCATCCCCCTTGCCGAGTTTCTCGTTGATGTTGCCCTCGACATAGTAGAGCGAAGCGTTGTTCGGCTCGTTCTTCTTGGCCTCGTCGAGGAGTTCGAATAGACGCTCGGTATCATCGCCGCTTGAGATGTAGTAGTTGATCAGGCCAACGAGGATGCTCTGGCTCTGAGGATAGAGCTTGAATCCTTCCTCGAGATAGTTCTTGCCCGCAACCTTGTCTCCCAGTTTGTCGCATACATCGGCAATCTTGGCATACGCATCTCCGTCGGCTCCGGCATATCCGGCCTTGAGGCACTTCTCGAAGAATCCCTTTGCGCGCTCGTTGTTGCCGGCGGCCCAGGCCGTGAATCCGGCGTTATATACGGCATTGGTGTCCAGCTGCCCGAGAGGGGCGGTGGCTGCGGCGTCGGCCGCCTTCTCGAAGAGGGAGGAAGCATCGTCCATCTTGCCGAAAGCATAGGCGTTATAGGCCTCGTTGGAGTACTTGTCGGCTATATCCTTGAGAGAGCCTGAGATATCCTTGCTCTTCTTGCCGTTCTCATCGAGCTTGGCCGCCTCCTTGTAAGCTTCGACAGCCTTGCCAAGAGCATCGTCCACTACAGGTTCGGTGACCTCGATGATTTCAAGAAGTCCGTTCTCGTTGAAGTAGAGGTTCTTGTTCGGATATGCAACCTTCGTCATCTGACGGCCTCCGACTTCGGCCACCGCCTCGGACAGCGGCTGCTCCCCGCCTCCGAGTACCGCAAGTTCCTGACGCGACATCCCGACCCAGATATTTCCGGACGGAGCGTTGTATGCGTCGAGGAGAGAGTTGCCATACTTGATCCATGTGGCAGGCTTCTGATTCTGCTTAGGATTGGTGGTGGCGGCTGCGGCCTTTTCGACCGCAGATTTGGCGGCTGCCGGACTCTTCTGAGCCTGAGCGTCGAAGGCCTGCACTGAGGCCGCGAGCGCCAAAACTAATAAGATCTTTTTCATTAGAGTATCTGATTATGTGAGTAATTCCTAAAAATCCAAATTCATCTGTTCATCACCCGTGCACCTCGGCACCCTCCTCCTCCACGGCATCTTCTGACTTCGCCACAGGGGATACGGCGGCTATCGCGTCCCCCTCGCGGATATTGATCAGTCTCACGCCCTGGGTGGCTCTTCCGCAGAGGCGGATGTCCGACATCTCCACCCTGATGGTGAGTCCCGACTTGGTGATGATCATCAGGTCGTTGTCCTCAGTCACCGCCTTGATGGCCACGAGCGGCCCGGTCTTGTCGGTGATGTTGATGGTCTTGACACCCTTCGCCCCGCGTGCGGTGATTCTGTATTCGTCAGGGTCGGAGCGCTTGCCGAAGCCGTTTTCGCTGACCACAAGCACCGATTTGCCCTCACGGGAGGCCGCCTCGGACTCGATGGCTATGGCGCCGACCACCTCGTCGTCATCTTCTATTGAGATGCCGCGGACTCCCGAAGAGTTGCGTCCCACCGCGCGGAGTTCATCCTCGCAGAAGCGGCAGCAGCGGCCCTTGCGTGCGGCGATCATTATCTGTTCGCTGCCGTCGGTGAGCAGAGCGTCGAGCAGCTCGTCCCCCTCACGGATGTTGATGGCGATGATGCCCTTGTTGCGGCTGCGCCTGTTGGCGTACTCGGAGAGGGTGGTCTTCTTGACCGTGCCACGCTTGGTGACAAGGGTCACGAAATGGCTCTCGGTGTAGGACGGATCCTCGATCGAACGGACGTTGAGATATGTCTTGATGCTGTCCTGCGAGTCGATGGAGAGCAGATTCTGCACTGCCCTACCCTTGGCGGTACGTGCACCTTCCGGAAGTTCATAGACCTTGAGGCGGTAGCACATTCCCTGCTCTGTGAAGAAGAGCATCGTGGAGTGCATATTGGCCACGTAGATATGTTCTATGAAGTCCTCGTCCCTAGTTGCGCTGGCCTTCTTGCCCACTCCGCCGCGGGCCTGCGTGCGGAATTCGGTGAGCGGCGTACGCTTGATATATCCAAGATGCGAAATCGTGATGACCACATCCTCGTCCGCATAGAAGTCCTCCGGATTGAAGTCCTCCTCGGAGAGGGTGATCTCCGTGCGTCGCGGGTCTCCGTACTTCTCTTTGAGTTCCTGACACTCCTGCTTGACGATGTTCAGCTGCTCGGTGTCGCTCGCAAGTATCTCCCTGCAGCGCGCGATGAACTTCTCCAGCTCGTCGTACTCGTTCTGGAGCTTCTCCTTCTCGAGTCCGGTGAGCTGTCCGAGACGCATCGCCACGATGGCGCCGGCCTGGATATCGTCGAAGCCGAAGCCTTCGATGAGCGCGGTCTTGGCCTGGTCCACGTTGCGTGAGGCCTTGATGGTCGCGATTATCTCGTCGATGACGTCTATGGCCTTGAGCAGACCTTCGAGGACGTGCGCCCTCTTCTGGGCCTTGTCAAGCTCGAAGCGGGTCCGGCGCACCACCACCTCGTGGCGGAAATCGACGAAGACCTTGAGCATATCCTTGAGCGTGAGCGTCCTGGGACGGCCGTCCACCAGGGCGACGTTGTTGATGGAGAAACTGCTCTGGAGAGCCGTATATTTGAAGAGCGTGTTGAGCACCACGCTGGAGTTGGCGTCCTTCTTGACCAGGAACTCGATGCGTATGCCCTTGCGGTTGGTGAGTTCGCGGATTTCGGAGATTCCTTCGATTTTCTTGTCGCGGATCATCTCGCTGATGCGGGAGAGCATCTCGGCCTTGTTGACCAGATACGGCACTTCCGTGACCACGATGGCCTCCCTGTCGTTGCGCAGGGTCTCGATCTCGGTCTTGGCGCGCAGGACGATGCGTCCGCGTCCGGTATTGTAGGCGTCCACGATGCCCTGACGGCCCATGATGATGCCGCCCGTCGGGAAATCCGGACCCTTGATATACTGCATCAGCTCATCTACGCTGATGTCGGGATTGTCTATATATGCGCAGATTGCGTCACAGCACTCGCCGAGATTGTGCGGGGCCATATTCGTGGCCATACCGACGGCGATTCCGGACGAGCCGTTGAGCAGCAGCAGAGGCGCCTTGGTCGGGAGGACCGTCGGCTCTTCGAGGGAATCGTCGAAGTTGAGCATCATATCGACGGTATCCTTGTCTATGTCCCCCAGCACGTCCGCGGCCATCTTCTCGAGCTTGGCCTCCGTATATCGCATCGCCGCCACCGGGTCTCCGTCCATAGAACCGAAGTTACCCTGACCGTATACAAGGGGATATCTCTGATTCCAATTCTGCGCGAGGCGGGCCATGGCGTCGTACACGCTGGAGTCGCCGTGCGGGTGGAACTTACCGAGCACCTCACCGACTATTCTCGCCGACTTCTTCGTCTGTCCGCCGTAGTTCAGCCCGAGACCGTCCATCCCGAAGAGCACCCTGCGCTGCACCGGTTTAAGACCATCGCGGGCGTCGGGAAGAGCTCTTGACACGATGACCGACATCGAGTAGTCGATGTAGGCCGTACGCATCTCGTGATCGATCTCGACCGGCTCGATTATTCCTGTCACTTCTTCCTGAATTTCTTCAGGATTCTTTACCTCACTTTCCATAAAATATTCTCTATTCCAAATGTGCAAATTTAAGACAAAAATCCGATTATTTCGCTACTTTTGCCTGTATTTATGAACATCCACCTGTCGGACGAATTCAAGACTATCCTCTCCTGCGCGGGAGACGAGGCAATGCGCACCGGACACTACGGCATCGGCGCGGATCACCTGATGCTCGCCCTCCTCAGACACAAAGGCAACGACGCCTGCCGCGCCCTCGTCGAGGCGGGAATCAGCCCCGAAGACTTCAAGTCCAGCATAGACAAGGCGATATTCCGCGACAAGGCCATCCCATATTGCGATGCAGACAAGATACGTCCGACACGCACGGCTGCGGCCGTCATCAGCATAGCCGCCTACGAATCCCTGCGCAGCGGACAGGGGACGATCTTCCCGGCACACCTGCTGCTCGCCATCTCCCGTGCGGAAGACAGCGTGAGCCGCAGCTATCTGGCGGAACGCTCCCTCGGATACACCGCCCTGAGGGAACTGCTTTCCGGCAGAGGCCTGCTCGAAAAGAGCGGAAGCGGGAAGGAGGTGAAGATGGAGGAGGTCGTCGCGGCGCTCGGCGAGCAGCTCGGCAGACTCTTCTCCGACAGCAGGAACGGTACGGGATACCTCAGCTGAGGCCTTCTAATCTTCCGAAAGCCTGTCCAGGGCGAGAGCGAGAAGTTCCCTTACGCGAGGCTTGTAGTCCGTATTCGCATCCTTGAGGTAGCGGTGCGCGATGGCGCAGCATACCGTGCCGGCATTGTGGCCGAGCTTCGCCGACATCCCGGCAAGCGCGGAACCCTCCATCTCGAAGTTGGTGATCCTGTAGCCACCGAACTCGAAGCTCTCAAAGTCCTCGAGCATATTCGGCATGGCGAGTCCCTGACGCACCACGCGACCCTGGGGCCCGTAGAATCCGGAGGCCGAAACGGTCATCCCCTTTACGGTGCAGTCCGCGAACCTGTCGATGAGCACATCGGAAGCCCTCACGAAATACGGGTCAGGCAGATGCCTGTCCCAATGCACGTGCTTCTTGAAGGCCTCCTCGAAGTCGAGAAGAGCTATGCTGTCCCGGTTCTCGTACCAGTTCAGAAGTCCGTCACAGCCGATGGAGATGTGCGAAAATATGAACGCTCCCAGAGGAATTTCCGGCTGAATCGCCCCGCAGGTCCCTATGCGCAGGATATTGAGGGTGCGATGTTCCGCCTTCGGCTCCCGTGTGGAGAAATCCACGTTGGCGAGAGCGTCGAGCTCCGTCATCACTATGTCGATGTTGTCGGTGCCGATGCCCGTGGACAGCACGGTGAAGCGTTTCCCGTGATAACGTCCTGTCTTCCATACGAATTCGCGGGACGCTCCCTCGCACTCCACCGAGTCGAGTATCGGGGCGAACATCGCCACCCTGCCCGGATCGCCCACGAGAATCACGTTGTCCGCAAGCTGCTCCGGCCTGATATGGATATGGAACGCGGAGCCGTCCGCGTTGATGATAAGTTCAGATTCTGCTATTCTCATATTATGTGATTTATCGATTGTCCTGTTTCTTCTTCCCAGCCCCGCGCTTCGCGCTCCGCAGCCTGGAAGCGCTGCGTACGATGAGCTCGTCAGCGTAGATGTTCCTCGCGGCGAGCAGGTTGAGTATCACCACGGCGAGCGGGAACACCATCGTGACGCTGTAGACTATACTGCTGTCGGAGACGAAGAAATCCACCGCGAGCCAGATCTGGAGCGCAAGCGCGAGTATCGCGGCGAGAGCGGCCGTCCTCATCTGGAAGATGCGGAAACGGTAGACGAAAATCGCCAGGATGTCGAGCAGCAGCACCAGCACGATGAGCGCCGCATACGGAAAATAGGAAGTGAAGCGCAAGTCCGTCGCCATATTGCAGAAGAGCATACTGGCGGCCAGCGCCGCTGAGATGATAAGATAGAGTGTCTGTATTCTTTGCCACATATCGCTATTGTGAATTGAAACGCGCGAGCACGTCCTGCTCGTACGTCTTGGAAATCGGTATCGTGTCGGACCCCTCGAGTCCGAGGCTTATCTTGTAGCCCTCCTTCTCCGCCTTGAGAATCCTCACCTTGGAGATGTTCACTATGTATTTCCTGTGGCAGCGCACCAGGTCGCTGCCGGCGAAGCTCTCCTCCACGGTCTTCAGCGGGCAGCGCAGCATATACTGCCTGACCTCGCCGACGCTGTCGGTATACCACACTTTGATATAGTTGTCATCGGACTCTATGTAGTAGAGGTTCTCCGAATCGATGGAGAACTTCAGGGCTCCGCTGTTGTCGAAGAGGGTGATGCGCTTCTCCTCGTAGGGCTTGGTCGGAGCGTCGCTGACCACGTTGGAGTAGTTCATCAGCCGTATCGTGTTGTTGCGGTCGGCAAGCGAAAGGTACAGAGCCGCTATCACATACGGTATCCCAAGACATATTGAGCTGAAATACAGCGCATTGAGAAATATCTCCCAGTTCCTCCGCTCCCCTATGTCGATAATCCCTCCCCTGTCCCCCTGGACGGTGAAGAAGGTGTAGAGCAGGCTGATGACCACGATTTCGACCAGATTCCAGACGATATACCTCAGCACCGTGAAATCCTCGGCGTTGCGGCAGCGGTGCATCAGGACCTTGCTGAGCACCACTATCGCTATCGAGACCACGATGAAGGCGAGAGTGAAGAGGAAGGCCGAACTCCCACCGAGTTCAAACCAGACGTTGTGCGAGAAAGGTATGCTCAGCAGCACCATCACGAAAGAGAAGAGGGCCGAAAAGGTCACGGTCCATATCAACTGATACTTGCTCAGCAGGTATCGGGGCAGCTGTTCTTTAAGGAACGACATACCGGGCACATTACTTGATTCCTGCAAATATATGAATTTTTTACTACCTTTGGCGGGATTATCAGAACAAGTAAAGGTATGGAAAGAAAAGTGGCCGTGACCGGACTCGGAGTGCTCTCCTGTATAGGCAATGACATCAACACATTCTGGAACAGTCTCATAGGGGGCGTGTGCGGAATCGACTACATCACAGAATTCCCGACCGACGATCTGCCCGTCAAGATAGGCGGAATGATAAGGAACTTCAACCCGGAGGATTACGGGATGGACAAGCCTTTCATCCGCAAGCAGGATCCGTTCACGATATACGCGATGGCGTCGGCCTTTCAGGCGATGAACGATTCGGGCCTGGTGTCGGGGGAGAATATCGACCCGAAGCGGCTCGCCACGTACGTGGGATCCGGGATCGGAGGCTTCACCACCATACAGAGGGAACTGGAGAAGTTCCTTGAAGACCGCAGCGGGCAGTGGATTTCACCGAATTTCGTACCCACGATGATCAGCGACATGGCCGGAGGTCAGATTGCCATCAAATACGGGGCGCAGGGTTCCTGCATCGATATCGTCACGGCCTGCGCCACATCCACCCACTCGATAGGAGAGGCGTTCAGGGCGATACGGCACGGCTATGCCGACGCGGTGATTGCGGGAGGAGCTGACCGCTGCACGATTCCGATCGGCATCGCAGGCTTCGCCAACGCCAAGGCTCTCACCCGCGCCGAAAATCCGAAATACGCCTCCCTGCCGTTCAACGCCAACAGGGGCGGATTCGTGATGGCGGACGGCTCCGCGATACTCATACTCGAAGAATACGAGCACGCCAAGGCGCGCGGGGCGCATATCTACGCCGAAGTCGTGGGCTACGGAAGCACCTGTGACGCATATCACGCGACTGCGCCGCGTCCGGACGCAAGCACGCAGGCCGAGTGCATAAAGATAGCCCTCGAGCAGGCCGGATTCGACGCGGACAAGGACAATGTATACGTCAATGCCCACGGCACGGGTACCGCCCTCAACGACGTGGCGGAGACCCTCGCCTACAAGCAGGCCTTCGGGGATTTCGCCTACAAGTGCCACATCAGCAGCACCAAATCAATGCACGGCCATATGTTCGGAGCTACGGGAGCGGTGGAAGCCGCAGCCACGGTGCTCGCACTCCAGGAAGGCATAGTCCCTCCGACCATCAATCTCGACAGCCCGGATCCGCAATGCGACCTCGACTATACCCCCAACAAGGCGGTGAAAGCCGAACTCACGCTCGGTCTGAGCGATTCGTTCGGCTTCGGCGGGCATAACGCCTGTCTGGCTTTCAGAAAAGTCTGAATATTACTAGGCCGCTTCCTTCAGGCGCTCAGCGTTCTCGGCAATCTGCAGCTGGTCGATACATTCCTGTATGTCTCCGTCCATAAAGACGGGGAGATTGTACATTGACCAGTTGATGCGGTGATCGGTCACTCTTCCCTGGGGATAGTTGTACGTGCGTATCTTGGCCGAGCGGTCGCCGGTGGACACCATGGTCTTGCGCTTTGCAGCGATGCCGTCGAGATATTTCTGGTGCTCGAGATTGTAGAGACGGGTACGGAGTTCCTCGAAAGCGCGGTCCTTGTTCTTGAGCTGGGAACGCTCCTCCTGGCACTGCACGACAAGTCCGGTAGGGATATGCGTCAGACGTACGGCGGAATAGGTCGTGTTCACGCCCTGGCCGCCCGGGCCTGAAGAGCAGAAGAGGTCGAGTCTGATGTCGTCCCAGTTGAGGTCCACGTCGAACTCTCCGGCCTCCGGGAACACCGCCACGGATGCCGCCGAAGTCTGGATTCGTCCCTGCGTCTCGGTCTGAGGGACTCTCTGGACACGATGCACTCCTGACTCGTACTTCATCACCCCGTAGACGCCTTCGCCGGAGAGTTTGAACACCACCTGCTTGAAGCCTCCGGAAGTGCCCGGAGTCTGGTCGGTGACCTCCAGCTTCCAGCCCTTCGACTCGGCGAAGTGCTGATACATGCGGAAGAGGTCGCCGGCGAATATCGCGGCTTCATCGCCGCCGGTGCCGCCGCGGATCTCGACTATCGCGTTCTTGCCGTCGTCGGGATCGGCCGGAATCAGCAGCAGCTTGATGTCCTGCTCCATCTGAGGCATCCTCGACTCTATGTCGGAGATCTCCTCCCGCGCCATCTCGCGCAGCTCGTCATCCTTCTCGTTCACGAGAATATCCTTGGCGGAAGCGAGGTCCTGCACCATCTTCCCGTATTCCTTGCCGGCCTTGATGATGGGTTCCAGTTCCTTGTAGTCCTTGTTGAGCTGTACGTATTTCTTCATATCCGACATCGCCTCCGGACTCGAAAGCTGGTCCTGAAGCGACTGGAACTTCCCCTCAAGCGAGAGAACCTTCTCCAAAAGTTTGGTATCTGCCATATTAGTAATGATGAAACAAATGAATTTAGAACAAAAAGACCGGCAAAAGTACCAAGTTATTTTTTAGGAATT
>CAVIJA010000032.1:0-16087 GCA_963643135.1 Alloprevotella sp.
TTGCCGCGGATTCGCTGAAGGCATAGTCCCAGACTCCGACGTAGTTGTCCCAGGAACCCTCGACAAGCTCGAAGCCGAACACGTCAAGCGTACTTCTGTTCATCGAAGACAACTTTATCGAGACCATAGGGTCGGAAAGCGCAGGGTTCTTGCCGTCTCCGACAATCACCTCAATCGCCGTCTCTCCCAGATAGCCCGTGCCGCCGGCCTCGATTTCCGGAACCGTCGTGATAATCTGCTCTATAGGCGGGCGGCAGATCCAAAGCATATACTTCCCCTCATCGTACCAGTCCGGAAGCGAGACGCTATAAATCCTGTCCGCATCCTTGACCTCCCTGTTGTAGGAAAGGTCGTGATGCACCTGCACCATAATGACATACAGCGCCGCGAACGCCACCGTCATCCCCAGAATGTTCAGCACCCCGGACAGAGGTGTTCCCATCTTTCTTTTCCTGAATATGCCCATAGCAAATATTTTTTGTCCAATCGCGGAATATCCGTAACCACCTTCGTACCAAGATGATTAAACAATTGTTTTTCAATATATTGCGGAGGCTTGTGAAAAGCCTTGGATGTAAAATGTTTTACATCTCCGTAAAAGGGCTTTACACTTGACGGCAATGCTTCCGAACTTCCCCGCTCTTCCCGTCCGGGGAAAGTACAGGGACTTATCCGGCGAAACTCTCGAGTTCGGCAATCAGGCTATGGCAGTCCCTCTCGCTCTCCAGCACGTCGGCGAGCGCATCGTACCAGAGCTCTATGCCGTAGACATATTCCTCGAGGGTGATTTCCCCGCTCATAAGCGCCTCGTAGAGGAGTTCGGACGGGCTTAGCCCGGAGAGGGTCTCGCGGTATTCCAGACAGAGGTCCGCGAGATGGCGGGCCTTGTCGTATTTGGTCTTGAGCGAGTTGTGGAAGCGGAGATATTCGTCCTTCAGCCTGGCGTCGCTGGCCGCATGTCGGGCCTTGGCGGCTCTAAGCTTGCCGTGATTCTCCCAAAGGGGGACGGAAATCCCGGCTCCTATGCCCTGGAACGTGCTGCCGCTCACCCTTTCGGAGACATAGCCGATGGAGAATTTCGGAAGCCGCTCCGCGGCTGCGAGCCTTGTGGCGGTTTCTGCTGAGAGGCGGTCGTTCTCTATGGACTGCAGTTCGCTGCTCATCCTGACGGCCTCCCCGTACCAGAGTTCGAAGTCGTCCGGCAGGAGGGGAGAGGCGAAGCTGTCGAAGTCGAAGAGGATTTCCCTGCCACCGTTGAGCGTGCGGAGTTCCGAGAGCAGCGCGTCCCTTTCGACGGCGTTGCTCCGGGCCGTGCGCGATGCGGAGAGGAGGGTGAACTTCGCCCTGTTGAGATCGATGATTCCTGCGGCGCCGGAGTCGTATTTCTCCTGCCAGCTGTCGCGTATGGTCTCGGCGTTTTCAAGACACTTGTCCAGCTCTTTCTGCATGGCGTTGCGGTAGGTGAGGTCGATGCAGAGCTGTCTGGTTTCCAGCAGGAGCTTCTTTCTCGCTATGGCATAGCGGTAGTCCGCTGCGGCACATTCTCTGTCGGCAATCTTTCTCTTCCAATAATATACTGTCGGGAATGCGAAGCTCTGCATCGCGCTGATGTCTATGCGGTGTCCCCCTTCCGGGGCTGCCGTCTCCCAGAGGTAGCCGAACTCCACTTCCGGGTCGTCAGGCGCAAGGCCCGTGCGGGCCGCCATCCTGTCGGCCTCGGCCTCCGAGCGCAGCATGCGGAGGGTCGTGCTGTTTTCCTCCACGGCGGAGAGGACGGTACTGAAGTCCTGCGCCGCAGCGCCTGTGCATAGGACTGCGAGGCAGAGGGAGGAGAGAAGGATATGGTGGTGGTGATGAGATGTCGTCATTGTGATTTTCTCTTTTTTGCGTACCATTCGTACATTATCGGGATGATGAATATGTTGAGCAGGGTGGAGGTCAGCAGGCCGCCCAGCACCACCACCGCCATCGGACTTTGGATTTCGTTGCCGGTCTTGTCGCCGTTGAAGATGAGCGGAATCAGGGCCAGGGCGGAAGTGAGAGCGGTCATAAGAATAGGGTTGAGCCTGTCCACGGAACCGTCTATAATGCTTTCCCGGAGGCTCTCGCCGTCGTGCTGCAGCTGCCTGTAGCGGTTGATTAGCAGCACGCCGTTGCGCGTGGCGATGCCGAACAGGGTGATGAATCCGATGATGGACGGGATGCTCACGACGGCGGAACTTATCCATACCGCGAACACCCCTCCCACGAGAGCCAGAGGCAGACTCGCCAGCACGATGCCGGAAAGGGCTACGTCCTTGAATTCGAGATACAGCAGCAGGAAAATCACGAATACCGCGAGTATCGTGGCGAGGGCGAGGGTGCGGGATGCGTTTCTCGCGCTCTCGAACTGTCCGCCGTATTCTATGCGGTATCCTTCCGGGAGCTGCACCGACTCGGAGACGGCCTTCTGTACGTCAGCCACCACGCTGCCCACGTCGCGTCCGCTGACATTGGCGGAGACCACCAGCTTGCGCTGCACGTTCTCCCTGCTGATGGCGTTTGGTCCGGAGGTGGAGACTATGTCCGCCACCTGGCTGAGGGCGACCTTGCTGCCCGTCCCGGTGTCGATCAGCGCGTTGCGGACTCCTTCCAGGGTTCTGTCCCTGTCGTCTCCCAGCCGCAGCACCACATCGTAGCGCCGCTGCCCCTCGTAGATGTCGGAGAGCTTCTCCCCGGAGAAGGCCAGCTCCACGAAGCGGTTGAAGTCGGCGATGCTGATGCCGTATTGCGCGAGGGCGGCCCTGTCGGCCCTGATCTGTATCTGCGGCGTGGCCGCCTGCTGCTCTACGGACGCGTCGACGAGCCCCTCTATGCCGGAGATGCGGCTCTTGATGGTGTTGCCCATCATCTGCATCGTACTCAGGTCGGTGCCGAATATCTTGATGGCAATCGCCGCCTTAGTCCCGGAGAGCATATGGTCGATGCGGTGTCCGAGCGGCTGTCCTACCGTCACCGCTATGCCGGGGATGGAGTTGAGTCGGCTGCGCACTTCGTTGAATACGGCTTCCTTCGGCCTGTCCTTAAGGGTGAAGTTCACGTCCATTTCGGCTCCGTTGGTGGCCTGCGAATGTTCGTCGAGGTCGCCGCGTCCGGTACGCCGGGAGGTGCTTGTAACCTCCGGAATATCGAGCAGTTCCTTTTCCATCAGCGCACCCAGCTCGTCGCTGACTTCGAGCGAAGTCCCCTGCCGGGTCACGGCGGCGATGGTCATAGAACCTTCGTTGAAGTCCGGAAGGAAGCTGCTTCCCATCTGCGTAAACACCACGACAGCCCCCGCGAGCAGGACCAGGGTCGCGCCCATCACCGCCTTCCTGTGGCGGAGAACCGCCGCGAGCGCCTTTCCGTAGGCAAGCCCGAGATGGCGGCTGAGCCAGCTTTCGCCCTCGTTGCGCGTAAGGTATTTCTCGCCTGTCAGCAGGTCCTTGCAGAGCAGGGGAGTGATGGTCATAGCCACTATGAGCGACATAAAGAGGGATATGATATAGGTGATGCCTAGCGGCTTGAGCAGACGGCCCTCCATCCCGCTGAGAAAGAACAGGGGAGTGAACGCCACCATGATGATGAGTGTGGCGTTGATTACCGACGAGCGTATCTCCCGCGAGCCTTCGAACACCACGTCGAATACCTTCTCCCGCTCTGCGGCACTCCTGCGGTGGTTCTGTCTCAGGCGTTTATATACATTCTCCACGTCTATGATGGCATCGTCGACCAGAGAGCCTATGGCTATGCACATACCTCCGAGGGTCATAGTGTTGATGTCCATTCCGAGGGCGTATAGCACGATGATGGTGGCGAGCAGCGAAAGCGGAATTGCGAATACCGAAATAACCGTTGTCCTGAAGTTGCCCAGGAAGAGGAAGAGAATGATTATCACGAATATGGCCCCTTCCAGCAGGGCGCTGCCCACATTCCCGACGGAAGCCTGGATAAAATCGGCCTGACGGAAAATGCGGGTATCCATCCTGACGTCCGCAGGCAGGGATTCGGCCACTGTCAGGAGGTTGTCCTCTATGGCCTGTGTGACCTTGAGGGTGTTGATGTTGGGCTGTTTGCTGATGGAGATGATGACGGCGGGCTTGCCGTTCTGCGAGGCCGTTCCGAGTTTGACGGCGGCTCCGACTCTTATCTCCGCCACGTCCGCGAGAGTCACCGGAGAGTCCTTGCCCATCTTTACGAGCGAATTTCCGAGTTCGTCGAGGTCGGTGGTGCGGGCTATTCCGCGGAGGGCGTATTCGTTGCCCCAGTCGCGCAGGATGCCGCCTTCCGTATTGACGCTCAGCGATCTGCCCACTTCCTCGAGTTCTGCCATCGTCACGCCGTAGGCCTCCATCCTGGACTGGTCGGCGATGATCTGGTACTGTTTCTCCTCACCGCCCAGCACCGTCACCTGGGATACGCCTCCGGTGGCGAGTATGGCGGGTTTGACCACCCAGTCGGCGATGTCTCGGAGTTCCATCATAGAGGTCTGACCGGATTCCGACTGGAGTCCGAGGAAGATGATTTCACCCATTACGCTGGACTGCGGGGCCAGCACCGGGGTGATGTCCTCCGGAAGGGATTCTCCTATGGTGACCATCTTCTCCGAGACTATCTGCCTTGCGCGGAAGATGTCCATCCCCCAGTCGAATTCCACCCAGACGAAAGAGTATCCGTACATCGAGGACGAGCGGACGCGGCGCACGCTGGTAGCGCCGTTGACTGCCGTCTCGACGGGGAAGGTCACGAGCCGCTCCACCTCTTCGGCGGACATCCCGTGCGCGTCCGACATAATCACCACCGTGGGAGCGGTCAGGTCGGGAAACACGTCTATGTCGGTCCTGCTTGCGCTCCAGAGTCCTCCGGCTATTACCAGTGCCGCACCCAGCAGCACCAGCAGACGGTTTTTCAGCGAAAACCGTATGATTCCGTTAAGCCAGTTCATATCCGTCTCAATGTACGTGTCCGGAATGTGCGTCAAGACCTCCGGCGGCCTGCGCCAGCTTGACGATGACCGCGCCCCGGCTGACCACCCTCTCGTCTCCGTTCAGTCCGGAGGTGATTTCGGTGCGCACTCCGTCGCTGCTCCCGACGCCTACCTGCACCTTCTCGAAGAGTTCCGGAGTTATCTGCTTATAGACAAAGTAGTTGCCCATTTCCTCCACGACGGCTCCGCTCGCGACGGTAACGGCTTCAGAACCTCCTTTGGTCTTGATGAGGACCTCGGCGAAAGTGCCGGGCAGCACCGAGGCCCTGTCGGAAATCTCGAAGCATACCGGAATCAGCGGACTGTCAGCGGATACCTTGCGTCCTACGGACACGAGTCTGCCGTCGAGTTCGCCCAGCGACCATACCCTGTCGTCTCCGGGGAATTTGAAATTGGCGCTTTCGACTCCGAGGCTCAGCTGACGGTGCCATTTCGCCTGCAGTCTGGCTTCGACCAGGAGTCGTCCTCCGCCGTTCACGCTTGCCAGCGCCCTGCCCGCTTCGACATATTCTCCGTTGGATACGAGGACTTCGCCCACATAGCCGTCGATGTCCGAAGTGGCGGCGAACAGCCCGTCGCGGTAATTGCTTTCGAGGTTCTCATAGGCTGCCTTGGCGCTTTCGTATGCGGCCTTGGCCTCGCTCAACTCGCTCTGGCTGACTATCTTGCTTTCTGCGAGTGCGGCCTTGCGGGTGTATTCTCCGGAGGCGCGCTCATATTCGCTCTTCGCTTCTATGTAGCGTACGTCCATATTGGAGTCGGCCATACCCTTGCTCCCTATGAAGAGAAGCGCCTCGCCCCTGTGTACCGGGCTTCCCGGGAGCAGGCTTCCCCGCTCGAAGCTGACTATGCCGGCCGCCTTGGCCGTTATGATCTGCGTTCCGTTCTGCGCGGGAAGTATCTCACCTGCGCTGCGGATAACCTGGCCTATGGCCTCGCGGCGGCAGACTTCCGTCGCGAAGTCCACTTTCCAGCTCTGTTCCTTGGTGAAACTGACACGGTTGCCTCCAGCCTCGGGAATTTCGACGGCGGCTTCCTCCGCATCGTGTTCGCAGTGATATACCGTCACTTCCGTGTCGAGGACGGTCCCGCCGACATTGAAGCTGAGACGCGCCCTGCCCTCGGAAGCCGGAGTGAGCGACGCCTTGTATATTCCTTCCGTCGCGGCAGGAGACGCCTCTGCGGTGCTTTCACTTCCGCCGGCGCTCAGGCTGACGCTTACCTTGCCGTCTCTGAGCGGCTTGAAGGAAGGCAGGGAAGTGATATGCACGAGCAGCTCCGCCTGCTGTCCGGCGAGGAGAGGCTCCGTCTCCGCGAAGATCTCCCAATTGTCGTCATAGAGGCTTATCTGCACGGCTTCGTGGCTGTGGGCGTGAGCGCTTTCGTGGTTTTCGTGACTGTGATTATGCTCGTGATCGTGTTCGTGATCGTGATGTTCAGCATTGTGGCAGGCCGTACACATCATCGCGCACAGGGCCGCCATCGCCAGTATTCTTTTCATCTGTAAATGAAAAATGTTTTTGTTTAGTAATTACTTGACTTCTCGGACCCCGATTCCATCCCTCCTTGCCTTTTGCCGGCGTCGGAAGAAGAAGGGTCTTGACGTTCCCGCCGCAACGCTGTGCCGACGGAACGATGCTCCCCGCTGAAAGCGGGAACTTTATGGGAATCAGATGCCCGCCGGAGGACCTCTCAGCGCTCCGTGCGGGATGTCGGGCCGGAGTCTCGTGCGGAAATGGTCGGAAAGGTCGAAGAGGGTCCGCTGCGGCGCTTCGCAGACTGCGCCCCCGATGCGGAGTATCTCCGGAAGCAGGTCAGCCGTAAGAAGGATGCAGCCGCTGCGGGACGAATCGTCGGCGTCGAGCCTCGACACGAAGATGTCGAGGTCTTCGCAATGCTGGAAGTGGTGGATATGCCGCTCCACCGCTTCATTGCAGTGATGCTCGTGGGGTACGACGGAGTGGGCGAATACCACCGCAAACGCCAGAATGCAGAAGAATGCCGGAATTATACCCTTGTGTCCCATCGGGGCGAAGATAGTGATTATTTGGAAATTTTTACTTAAGTTTGTTGGGATTACCTCAATAATATCATTATGGACAAGTTTACGGCGAATTATGTCGATCGCTTCATCTCCGAGCTGATCGCCCGCAACCCCGGTGAGAAGGAGTTCCACCAGGCGGTGAAGGAAGTGGTCGGGAGCGTGGCCTCCCATGCCATGGCGGACCAGGGACTCGTATAGCAAGTTATTCGGGCAATGAGCGTTCAGCAGGACTACACCAAACTCATGACGACGAAAATCCGCAGGATTCTTCTCGTCTGCAACAACTACGACAGCTTCTCCCTCGAGGAGGACGGACATATCGAGGAGCTTATCAGCCAGGAGTATTCGGAACTCAACCTGAGCAATCCGCCCTCCATCGTCAGGGCCGAATCCACCCTTGAGGCGCTGGAGACGCTGCAGTCGGCTCAGGATGAGCGCTTCGACCTGATCATCACGATGTACAATGTCGGCGAACTGGACGTGTTCGGCTTCTCGAAGCAGGCGAAGCGGCTCCGTCCGGAGACTCCGATAGTCCTGCTGAGCGCCTTCTCAAGAGAAATCTACCGCACCATCGAGCGGAGCGACCACGGCGAGATCGACTATGTCTTCTGCTGGAACAACAGCACCGACATCATCATCGCCATCATCAAGCTCCTCGAGGACAGGCTCAACGCCGAACACGACATACTCCGGATGGGAGTGAGGGCGATTCTGCTGGTGGAGGACTCCGTGAGGTACTATTCCACCTATCTCCCCCTGCTCTATAAGCTTGTGCTTCAACAGAATATAGAGTCAATCAAGGATGCCCTCAACGAGGAGCAGCAGGTGATGCGCAAGCGCTCCAGGCCCAAAATCCTGATGGCGACCAATTACGACGAGGCCGTCGCGCTCTACGGGAAATACAAGTCCAACATCATCGGAGTCATCTCCGACGTGGGATTCGTGGTCCACAAGGGGGACCGTCCCGAGGATGAGAAGAGCGACGCCGGAGTCAGCCTCTGCAGGCTCATCAGGGAGGACAATCCGACCATGCCCTTCCTGATGCAGTCCTCGCAGGCGAGTATGCGCAGCGTGGCGGAGCAGCTCGGCGTGGGATTCGTGCAGAAGACCTCCAAGACCCTCACCCACGAGGTGAGCGACTATATAGGCCGCGAGTTCGGATTCGGGGACTTCATCGTCACAGACCCGGAGACGGGGCAGGAGACGGCGCGCGCAAGAAACCTCTACGAATTCGAGAGGGTCATCGCGACCATTTCCGATGACGCACTGAGGTATTTCGCCGACAAGAACTACATCTCTCGCTGGCTCTACGGTCGCGGACTCTTCGCGATAGGCGACCTTTTCCGCCCGATAAGGATAGGCAGGGATGCGGACGTGTCCGAGGTCAGGGAGATGAACCTGCGCAAGATACGGGACTACCGCATCAATCAGGGACTCGGCGTCGTAGCAAGGTTCGACCGCGCCTCCTACAACGACGCGATATGGTTTGCGCGCATCGGCAACGGCTCCCTGGGCGGCAAGGCGAGAGGTCTCGCGTTCCTCAACCATATCCTTCAGAAATACGATCTCTACGACAAGTGGGAGGACGTGAGGGTGCTGGTGCCGCGGACGCTCGTCATCACGACTGAGTATTTCGACCGTTTCATCATAGAGAACGGACTCCAGTACGTGATCAATTCCGACATTTCCGATGCGGAGATACTCTCCGAATTCGTCGCCTCCACCCTGCCCGCGGAGCTGACCGAGGATTTGAGGGTGTTTATACGCAATGTCCGCAAACCTCTGGCGGTCAGGTCTTCATCCAAGCTGGAGGATTCCTACTACCAACCTTTCGCGGGGGTCTATTCCACCTATATGATACCCCACACCGAAAACGAGGACCAGGAACTTCGGCTGCTCTCCAAGGCCATCAAGAGCGTGTACGCCTCGGTGTACTTCGCTTCGTCGAGGGGGTATATCGTCTCCACTTCCAACGTGATATCGGAGGAGAAGATGGCCATCGTGATACAGGAGATCTGCGGCAGCGAGGATTCCGGCTACTATCTCCCGACCTTTTCGGGGGTGGCCCGCTCGGTCAATTTCTATCCTATAGGCTACGAGAAGCCTGAGGACGGGGTGGTGAAGCTCGCCTTCGGCCTCGGCAAGGCGGTGGTGGACGGCGAACAGGTGCTGCGCTTCTCTCCGAAGTATCCGCGAAACGTGCTGCAGACTTCCACTCCCGACCTTACGATGCGGGAGACGCAGCAGGTGGCGTATGCGCTTAATCTCCAGCCGGACAAGTTCAAGACTTCGGTGGACGACGCCGTCAATCTCGAGAGGATGGCGGTGTCGGACTGCGGACGCTTCCGCTCGTTCTCCAAGGTGGTGTCCACCTGGGACTTCGAAAATCAGCGCATAGTGGACTCGCCGCTGCCTGAAGGTCCCAAGTTCGTCACATTCTCGCATATACTCAAGTATGGGACTTTCCCGCTTGCGGATATCCTCAACGAACTTCTCGAAATCACCCAGCGGGAGGTCAAATGCGGGGTGGAACTGGAGTTCGCGGCCAATCTTGACCGGGATGGCAGGCGCAGTTTCGACATCTTTAACGTGCTTCAGATACGCCCCATCTCGGCGGACGGGATGTACAGCGAGGTTAACTGGGACGAGGTGGACTGCGGCGACGCCCTGCTGAGTTCCGGCTGCGCGATAGGTCCGGGGAGAATCGGCGGCATAAGGGACGTGATATATCTGCGCAAGGATGCTTTCGACGTACTCAAGACCCGTCAGATGGCTGCTGAGGTCACCGCGCTCAACGCCAGGCTGCGCTCCGAAGGCCGCAATTATATACTGATAGGCTACGGACGCTGGGGGTCGAGCATCCCTTCGCTCGGCGTTCCCGTCCACTGGAGCGACATCTCCGAGGCGAAACTCATAGTGGAGTGCTGTCTGGAGAATTTCTGTATAGACCCGAGCCAGGGGACGCATTTCTTCCAGAATATGACCTCGTTCAATGCCGGATACGTCAATGTCAACCCCTATGCCCGTCCGGACGAGTTCTGCGATATTGAGCGCCTGGATGCGATGAGTGCGGAGTACGAGAGCGAATTCGTAAGGATGGTGCGCTTCGGCTCCGAGCTGACCGTCTGCGCCGACGGCAGGGAGAGCCGGGCGGTGGTCGTGCCGCAGCCGGAGTCCCGCCTGCCTGACGGCTCGGAGTACACAAATAAAGAGGGTGACTAATCTGTCCTCAGACTTTTAGTCACCCTCTTCGCTTTGGTAGTGGGTAGGAGAATCGAACTCCTATTGCGAGATTGAGAATCTCGAGTACTAACCGTTATACGAACCCACCGGGTTTCCTTTCGGGATTGCAAAGGTACGCATATTTTCGGAATACACAAGACCCGGCGTGAATTTTAGCGAATTTTTTAGGAATTACTGAAAAAGCGGACCCGGAGTTTCCCCGAGTCCGCTTTTCGCTTTTCCGTCCGCAGTGATTATTTCTTGCGGGCCTTGTATCTCTGATAGAACATATCAACTCGTCCGGCGCTGTCGACGATTTTCATCTTGCCGGTGTAGAAAGGGTGAGACGTGTTGGAAATCTCAAGCTTTACGAGCGGGTACTCAACTCCGTCGATGGTGATGTTCTCCCTGCTGGTGGCGCAGGAGCGGGTAATGAATACCTCCTCGTTTGACATATCCTTGAAAGCTACAAGGCGGTAGTTTTCGGGATGGATTCCTTTTTTCATATCTTAAAAGTGTTTGTTGTAAACCGGGCGCAAAGATAATGATAATTTTCGTAATTTTGCAAGCGTTATGACACTTATTAAATCCATTTCCGGAATACGCGGTACCGTCGGAGGTCCGTGCGGCGAGGGTCTGACTCCCGTAGATATAGTAAAGTTCACATATGCATACTGCGCCTGCCTCAGGCAGAGGAAGCCGGAGCCGAACTCGGGCGGACGCTACAAGGTCGCGGTCGGCAGGGACGCGCGCCTGAGCGGGGAGATGGTGGAGCAGCTGGTGTGCGGCACGCTGGTATCCTGCGGCGTGGACGTGGTGAAGTGCGGTCTGGCATCCACTCCGACCACGGAACTCGCCGTACGCTTCGCATCGGCCGACGGCGGCATCATCATCACGGCCAGCCACAACCCGCGCCAGTGGAACGCCCTGAAGCTTCTCAACGAGCGGGGCGAATTCCTCACGGCGGAGGAAGGGCAGGCGATACTCGCGCTTGCCGAGAGCGGAGAGTTCGATTTCGCGCCGGTAGATGAACTCGGACATATTGAGGAACACGATTTTACCGACGAACATATAGATTCCGTCCTCGCGCTCGAAGTCGTGGATGCGGATGCCGTGCGCAAGGCCGGCTTCAAGGTGGTGCTGGACTCCGTCAATTCCGTTGGCGGCATCATAATGCCCCGGCTGCTGGAGCGGCTCGGAGTGGAGTGCATCCTGCTCAACGGAGAGCCTACGGGCGATTTCGCCCACAATCCGGAGCCGTTGCCGAAGAATCTCACCGAACTGAGCGAGACCGTGCAGCGAGAGAATGCCGACCTCGGCATCAGCGTGGATCCGGACGTGGACCGTCTGGCGTTCATCTGCGAGAACGGCGAACCTTTCGTGGAGGAATACACCCTCGTGTCAGTAGCGGACTATCTGCTCTCGCGGGCGGAGAAAGCCGGAGTGAAGCCCCTCCGCACAGTCTCCAACCTCAGTTCCTCCAGGGCTTTGAGGGATGTCACGGAAGCGCACGGAGGCGAATATTTCGCTTCTGCTGTAGGAGAAGTCAATGTCACGACCAAGATGCGCGAGGTACACGCGCTCATCGGCGGCGAGGGCAACGGAGGCGTCATCTATCCGGCCAGCCACTACGGGAGGGACGCGATGGTGGGGACGGCCCTTTTCCTGAGCAATCTCGCACATAAGAAGATGAGCGTCAGCGCATACAAGGCCACGCTGCCGCAGTATTTCATAGCCAAGAACCGCATAGACCTCAGTGACAATTCTCTGATAGACAAGATTCTCGCAGCGGTGAAGGAATATTTCAAGGACGAGAAGACCAATACCGTCGACGGGGTGAAGATAGATTTCGAGGCGGAGAGGAAGTGGGTGCACCTGCGCCGTTCCAATACCGAACCCATCATCCGCATCTACTCCGAGGCTCCGACCCTCTCCGAGGCGCAGAAGCTGGGAGAGGAGGTGATAGGGATAGCGGGCAAACTGATACAATAGAGGATGTTCTCATTCAGGACAACTCCGATTGAGGAGCAGCTTGACAGAAGTCTTCAGGAAGGCCGGGTCGCCTGTTTCTGTACGCAGAACTGCTGGGACCCTTACGGCAGCCGCTACCTCTATGACATATTCCGGGAGCGGGGCAATCTCGCGAAAGTCTTCTGTCCCGCGGGCAGCGAACTCTCCCCGGAGACGAAGCACATAGACTTCAGCGCCGAAGAACTCGACGGCATCGATGCCGTAGTGGTGGAAATCCAGGACGTCGGCACCAGATATTTCAACTACACCAGGGACGTGATGCGCCTGCTTTCGACCTGCGCCCGCAAGGAGGAAGGGCCTTCCGTCTACATAGTGGACCATATCAATCCCGCGGGGCGGACGGTCGAAGGGACTGCGCCGTCCGTGGAGTCCGACATCTGGACTCCCAAGGTGGCACATCGCCACGGGCTGACGCTCGGCGAACTATGCAATCTGTACTGCAACGAGATAGGCGCCCGTTTCCCCCTGCACGTCATCTCGGCCCTGTGTTCCCGTGCGGGCAAGGAGTTTCTGCCCTGGGTCATAGCCCCGGCTTCCGATATTCCGGGGATGTTCAGCTGCGAGATGTATCCCGGTGGAGGCCTGTGGAACAACACCTCCGTCACTCCTGCCATCGGCACGGCCCGTCCGTACGAGTATTTCGGAGCCCCGTTCATCAGGACGGGCGACGTGCGGCTTCTCCCTGTCCCGGAAGGGGTGATGATGCGCCCCTGCTCGTTTACTCCGGCGGCGGGACGCTATGAGGGGGAGCAGTGCTTCGGTTACCAGATAATGCTCCGTCCCGGCGCACAGTACCATTCGCTGCTGCATACTCTGCAGCTGATGAGGCATTTCGCCGACAGATATTCGGAATTCGAGATGTACGACGGCCTTTTCGTGAAGATTGCCGACCCTGTCATAGAGGAGTATCTGCGCGGTACGCTCACCTTCGACGTAGTTCAGGAACATATCAAGGCTGATGAGCAGAAATGGATACGCAAGGCGAAACGCTATCTTCTCTACGAGGACGCCCCGTACAGGATGAAGTGACTATTGCGGATCCACGTCGGCGTAGCAGCCTTCGGGAAGGGAATTGAAGATTTCCGCCTTGCGGGCGGACAGGTCGCGGTCACGCTTTAGAAAATGTCTTGATACTGTCTCTCCGTCGCCCTGACGGCGTATCTCCACCAGTCTGGTATATGGAGGGAAGCCGAAAGCTTTCCGCTCCGGGAGCAGGGATGAGGCGTCCCGCTCCGGAGAGAACCTCTGCGGCACCTCGCTCTGTATGATGAGATGGGGTGCGAAATCCCTCAGCGCCGCGACCATCTGGAGGGCCTTCTCGTCGCTTCTGAAATCATCCTTGGACAGCAGTGCATCGGCCTGGAGGACAGCCAGTACCGAGGCTCCTCCGGCTCCGTCGCGCTTGAGTTCGCCGAGGGTGGAGATGCTTGTGGAGATGCCCGGGAACAGGGTTCGTGCCGCTTCCTGAAGCTCTTCCGTCTTTTCCCAGCCGCGGATGAACTTCACCGGTCCTCCGTATTTCAGCACGGCGTCAATCAGCTTGCGGGAGAACGGTCCGCACAGGCCGTTCTTCCTGCGCTCCGCGACGAGGTCTATGATCTCCGCCGTCCCTTCCGGGCGCGGGGAGGCTTCGCGGAGCTCGTATTTGCCGCCGGAGCAGTTGAGCAGGCTCTCTAGCGAAGGGCAGGCTGAACCGAGAATTACGCGGGCCGAGTGCAGCCCCGCTAGATAAATGGCGCAGTCCCTTCCGTTGTAGCGCGGTGCGGGTTCGCCCTGCTTGTAGAAACTGTCCTGCTCCTCGTCGATTATCACCAGCGAGAGTCCGTTGAAAGGCAGGAATATCGCCGACCTGGTGCCGAGTATCAGGGCCGGTTCTCCGCTTCTGAGCATATCGGCAGCACGACGGCGCTCTGCGGCTGTCCTGGTCGAATTGACTACCAGGAGTTTGTCTCCGAACTCGCCGCTGAGGAGTTTTTCCAGCCGCTCGCAGAACGCCGTCTCCGGGGTCAGGAGCAGTACCTGGCCGTTCTGCTCCAGAGCCTTGCGTATGTGACTGACGTATATTTCCGTGCGGGCATATCCGCGAATCAGGAGCGGTTTGGGTGGAGCGCAGTCCGGCTTGGGCGGCCTCGGCGCATATCTGCGGGCGGTCTCGGCGCTCCTGATCCGGGAGAGGAGTTCTTCCCTTGAGGCCTCTAGCCTCAGCCGCACGCGCTCGCAGTGCTTGCCGCCGAGTTCGGCCTCGATGCTCTCAAGCCGGCTGCGCAGGCGCTTCAGCCTGGCTGCGGCGGCCTGTTCGCTCCGTATCCTGAGGGAGGGGAGAGCGGCGGCATAGACTTCCCCGAGCGTGCAGAGATAATACTCCGCCACGAACTCCCAAAGCTTCATCTCGGCCTCTCCGAGCATCGCCATCGAGTCCTCCGCGCCGATTATATTCTGTATCCGGCTCTCCTGGACGTCAGGTTTGACCCCTGTCTTCCAGACTATTCCGATATATCTGCGTCCTGAGAATGCGACACTGACCGCCTGTCCGGGCAGCAGCGGGACGTCAGAACCGTAAAAAGGAATCCACTTCAGTCTGAGCGGCAACAGTATCTGACAGTAGTGGACGGACATCAGTCGGCCGAAGTCTCGGATGCCGTCTTCGCGAATTCGATAAGGGATTCGGAGATGTGGCAATATCCTCCGGGATGCTTCTCCAGGTAGTTCTGGTGCTCGTTCTCAGCTCTGTAGAAATTCTTGAGCGGCTTGACCTCGACGGCAAGCGGCGAACCGAGCTCCCCTGAGATCCTTTCGCATATCCTGCGGATTGCGGGAAGGTCGCTCTCGTCCCGGTAGTAGATGCCGGTGCGGTAGCGCGTGCCGCTGTCCTCGCCCTGTCTGTTGACGCTGAGCGGGTCTATGGCCTTGAAGTAGATCTGCAGTATCCTCTCGAGTCCAATCACTTCGGTCTCGTAGGTGACGTGCACGGTCTCGGCGTAGCCGGTGTTGTCGGTGCTTACCTCCCTGTATGTCGGATGGGAGATGCTGCCGTTGGCATAGCCCACTTCCGTGCTTATGACTCCGTTAATCGCCTTTAGATACCGTTCTGCTCCCCAAAAGCAGCCTGCGGCGAGATAGATGTCCTTTTTCATCGAGAAAGTTTATTTTGAATCGGCTTTCGCCTGGAATTTGGCATTGTCGATAACGAAGCGCTCGTGCAGGCCCTCGCCGATGAGTCCTCGCTCGTCGTATGCCGCCACCTTGAACACGAGCCTGCGTCTGTCGATCTCGATGAGCTCGGTGTCCGCCCAGACCTTCATCCCGAGCGGGGTGGCCGAGCAATGGGAGACGTTTACGAGAGTGCCGACTGAACCCTGGCCTTCTTCGAGATACGGCTCCACGGAAAGCACCGCCGCCTTCTCGATGAGGGCAATCATCATCGCTGTGGCGTAAACCCTTACAAGACCGCTGCCGACGTTCTGCGCCAGCATCGCCTCTGTCACCGTGGTTTCCTGATGGCCTTTTATACCTGTATTAAGCATCTGTCACTATTTTCCAAGTTTGCATCAATGGCCCAAGCGGGCGATTGATAGCGCAAATTTAGATATTTTGATTGAATTCCGAAAGGACTTCGCGGGTTTTCGTGGACGGTGTTGTATGTTCAGATGGATTTATAGGATTTTCATTGCAAATAACAACTGTTCATTTATACATTCAATAAATTCACATCAACATCAGGAATGATAAAGTCAGCAAGTTTGTCGTTAACAAGAAATCCCATGTATAGCGGAATAGTAAGTATA
>CAVIJA010000033.1:0-16063 GCA_963643135.1 Alloprevotella sp.
TCCTTCCCGTCAAGTTCAAGATGATTTCCTATGTAATTGCGATTCAGAACGTAACTGTAATATTCCCGGTCGTTTGCAATCACCTTGCGTACTTTGGGTTTAAAAGTCCGCCCTACGATGCCTGTTCCTGCAAAGATATCACAGAATACCATATCGCGGAGATCAGAGCCTACAATGTCCCCAATCGTTGATTCCAAGAAAGGAAGAAGCGAATATTTAGAACCTATGTAATTCATTTATCTTCCGGATACAGTTTATTCATAATATACTCTGCGGTGTGTTCAGATGCCTCCTTTGACACTCTTTTCACACACGTTTTTCTGTACTCCACAGGGTCATATTGATAGCAGCCCACACAGCCCAACTCTTCTGTATAATTCTTGTCTCCGGCATAAAACGGGTACGGATTTCCCTTTATGTTTGTCGCATCCCATCGTTCATTCGACTGTTTACACTCCTTGCATATCTGGCGTTTCACAACTTTATCGAACACCCTGTATATTGCTAACGAAACCTGAACAGATATGGTATTTACTCGGCTACGAGCTCCCCTGACTGCATTGCAATTGGTTTTATTGCTTCAAGGTGATGGCGGGAACGGTCTTAACCATCTCGCCTGGCGTCTCATATCTGTAAGTCCCGACCTGGACGAACTTTTTGCCTTTTGTGGCCGCGACTTTCTGCTGGTCATAGAAGTGCAGATCGTCACCGGGGATAATCAAAACCGCAGGCCCCATATACCAGCCGTATTTGGCGTTGGACAGGCTGGTGGCAAGAGCATAACCATTGGACAGTACCTGAAATACCTGATACTCCTGAACATCCATCTTCTGTACCTGCTCCTCCGGGAAATAGTCCACCCCATCCCCTTCTGGAGAGGAGGGGGATGAGATGCTCGCCATCACAAATAGTGCAGCCAGAGTTAGAATTATTCCCGTAATGACGCCTAATAGGTAAACGATGACTTTTTTCATATTGGATCAATTTGTTGAATACTACTCGCTCAGTCGTTGTTCATCTGCGTGATGTCCGGCTTGTAGCGCTCTGAGTCGCCGATCAGCCACTCGGCGTAGTAGTCTGCCATGCGCCAGAAGAAGTACTCGTTCATATCGCCGAAACCGTGCCTCTGTCCCGGAAGGATCATCATATCGAAGCGCTTGTTGGCGCGAATGAGGGCGTCCACGACGCGTAGGGTGTTGGCGGGATGGACATTGTTGTCGATGTCCCCGTGGAAGAGCATCAGGTGGCCTTTCAGGTTGCGGGCCAGCTCCTGATTGGTGTCTATATGGTAGACGAAGGTAGTGTCTCCCCGGTCTATCTTCTCCATCACGCCGTGATGCTGTTCGCTCCACCAGCGGTTGTAGATGCTGTTGTCGTGGTTGCCCGCACAGGATACCGCCACTTTGAAGAAATCGGGATATTTGAGGATGGCCGCGGTGCTCATGAATCCGCCGCCCGAGTGCCCGTGTATGCCCACTCTGTCCAGGTCGATGAACGGATACCTCGCCCCGAGCTGCTGGATGGCGTATTTCTGGTCCTCCAGACCGTAGTCGCGCAGGTTGCCGTAGCCGTAGTTGTGATACCACTTCGAGCGGTTCGGGTGGCCGCCCCTGTTGCCTACCGTAATGACGATGATGCCGAGCTGCGCGAGACGGTCTGTGCGGGTGAAGCCCCTGCTCCAGGAGATGTTGTTCGCCTCGACCTGAGGACCGGGATAGACATAGTCGCAGATCGGGTAGACCTTAGTGGAGTCGAAGTCGAAAGGTTTGTACATCACTCCGTACAGGTCGGTGACCCCGTCCGCGGCCTTGACCTTGAAGCGCTCCGGGAACTTGTAGCCGGCCTCGAAGAGCAGGCTGAAGTCCGCTTTCTCCAGTTCGAGAATCTTCTTCCCCGAGGCGGAGAAGAGTGCTGCGGCAGGAGTGCAGTCCACGCGGGAGTAGTTGGCAACGAAATACTTGGCATCATCGCTTGCTGTCGATAGCACGTCCATATCGTCCATGTCGAGCTGCTGCAGCGCCCCTCCGCCAAGAGGGATGCGGAAAGTGTGCATCTGGTAAGGGTTTTCGCCTTCCTTGACTCCGCAGGCGCTCAGCAGGATGTAGCCTTCCTTCTCGTTGACTCCGAGGATATCCTCGATGTGGAACGCACCGTCGGTCAGATTCTTGATGAGAGTCCCGTCAGACGAATAGAGGTAGAGGTTGGCCCAACCGTTGCGCTCGGACCAGTGGATGATTTTCTTCCCGCCGTCGACAAGATAAGGATTGCGGTACTCGATATAGGTCCGCTCCCTCTCGGAGATGACGGTGCGGGTGGAGTCGGAGCCGATATCCACGCGGCAGAGGTCGAGCCTCTTGAGGTCGCGGCTCTGGCGTATGAGGTAGAAGCCCCCGTTATCGCCCAGCCATTCGTTCTTCCGGAATTCCAGATAGCCGTCAGAGGCGCTCCGGTGCGCGCTCAGTACGTCGATTGACTGATCCTTGAAGGCGCGGCATCTGATTTCCTGTGCCGTGGCGGCGCTGTTGTCCTCCGTCATCGTGAAGAGATACAGATATCCTACGGCACCCTCCTCGCCCGGCATCTGATATTTGTAGGTTTCGAGTTCCGGACGCTTGGCGAGCGAATTGATGACCCAGAAATCCTTGAGCGGACGGGTGTCGTACTTGGTGGTGGCGAAATGCCTTGAGTCCGGAGACCATACGAGTTCGGCCGGGTAGTGCCGCTTAGTAGTGTCCGTTTCGGTGTCGCCATTGTAGCTGCCGTAGCCGTAGCCGAACTGGCGTATGCCGTCGAGGGTGAGACGGTGTTCGACGATAGTGCTGTCCTTCTCGTCCCTGGCCGCCTTGCGCAGGCTCGTGGAGTCCATCACCCAGAGGTTGGAGTTCCTGACAAAGACCCCGAACGTCCCGTCAGGGGCGACTGAGGCCCAGGCGGGGTAGAGGCTTTTCTTCTTTGCGAGGGTGTCGAGCTTTTTGGAGGCGATTTCGTAGCGGAAGAAGGTGGTGTCGAGGTCGCCTTTGATGCCGGAGACTATGTCGAAGCGGAATTCCCTGTCGTCCCACAGCTCGATATTGCGCAGCGAAAGATGTTGCGCGTCAAACGGATAGCGGGTTACCTCAGTAATCTGCTTCGCGAGTTCCGTCATATCGAAAGCCTTGGTTCTGCTGCCCTTGGCCGGGTCCACTATGTAGTATTCCGTGCCGCTGGAGGTCTTCCAGCTGTACCAGAATCTGTCGCTGTCCCTGAACCAGTTGGGCCTGATCTGGGTGGAGAATACCATCTGGCTGACTTTCTTGGCGGAGAACCTCTCCGCGAGGGCGTAGTTGGCCTTCTGCTGCGCGAATCCCAGCGTGCAGACGAGCAGCGCCGAGGATATCAAAGTGATTTTGGAACTCATATTCTATTTTTTAGAAATTACGTAACTTAAACTGATAATCTGCTGGCTGCCGCTGAACGAACCGCTGTTGAAATGGAACACTGCGGCGAATTTGAGAATGAGCGCCTTCCCGAGCCTCGGTGTCCAGAATACCTCCAGACGGTCGTAGAAACCGCATTTCCCGTCGGAATTCTGCCTGATGCGGAAGAAGGGGTCGGAGAAATACAGCCTGTCGGCATATTGGACTCCGCCCGTATCGGTACTGTCGTACAGGGGCAGGATGTCCAGGCCGTAATAGAAACTGTTGCCGATTCCCAGCACAGAATGCACCGCTCCGAGGGTGAATTCTCCCAGCGCCGGAGTTTTGAACTTATTGGAGACCACCCTGTCGCGCTGCAGCGACTGGAGATAGCCGAGCCTGAGGGTGAATTCGCTGAAGAAACTGCGTCTGCCTCCGAGATCGACTTCCAGATACGGTTCGACCAGGATGTTGTCCGCCACTCCGGGTGCCGTGGCAGAAGCGGCAAGATGCATCATATAGCCGTTGTAGCCCAGCTTGAGCCTGTCCAGCGGCTTGTAGTGTCCTGCCGAGAAAAGCAGGAACTGCTCCTTGACGTCGGCAGCCGTTCCGTACATCGCGAGCCAGTCGCAGCCCAGTTCGACACGGCCCTTCCCGCCGTCCAGACTGAGCAGCAGTCCCTCCATATACGGGTCGTACCAGCAGCGGCGTTCGGAGAAGAATGCCGTAGACCAGCTCTCGCGGCTCATCGTGCGCGGGAAGATGCCGCCGGTGAGTCCGAAGACGAGTTCCCTTCCGAGTCCGCGCTCGTAGCTGTACCATAGGAAAGCGTCTCTGAGCACGTCGCTTCCGCTGACGGAGATGCCTCCGAAGTCTTTCGTCAGGACGGCTCCTCCCATCAGGGTGTGCACGGTATTATAACTCCCGGAAGTGAAGCCTATCGCAGGGCTGAACCTCGCACCGAAGATGGTCCCGGACGGGGAGAAGGTCCCCCCGCCGTATTCCCGGTTGTCGAAGCGAAGATCGAAGCCGGTGTCGAAGATGAACTGCGGGCCGTCGCGTTGCGGGCCGGCGTGGAGTTTCGCGCCGATGCCGGTCAGAAGGACGGCGGAAAGCAGAACGGTGAGTGTGTGACGTGTATGCATATCAGAAGAGATATCCGCTGTTGATATAGAAGGCTCCGTCTCCGTCCTGACCCCGGAGAGGGTTGCCCTGCGGGTAGAAGCGGCTTATCGGAGCGCCGTACTCGGCGGCGAGGATGAAGTTTTCGTTCAGAATGATGCGGAAACCAGCGCCCACTGTGACGTGCGGGCGGTCGCTATTTCGTCCGCGGGCCATATATTCCAGGTATGAAGCCTTGTCCTCCTCCTTGCCCCGGAAGGTCATATCGCGTCCTCTGGTCACCATTGCGCCGTCACTGAATGTGCTGAGTCCCAGCGCTATGTTCTGGTTGAAAAGCTGAGTGCGGTAGAATCTCCAGCGGAGTTCGGCATTGTAGCCCGCCATATCCAGCCCCGTGACCCTGTTGCGCATAATCCCCCTTACCGTGCGGTATCCTCCCATCCCGTCCCGGTCACAGCTCTCTCCCATCAGGGTGATGAACGGCAGCACGTAATAGGGTGCGGAGTTTCCGAAATTCCCCTCGTAATTGAACCTGTAGGCAAACGTGAGCACGTCGTTGCCGATCAGTGGCAGATACTGCCTCATGGTGAGCGAATAGCGATAGAACGGGCTGCTTGTGCCGAGCCAGCGCGGCGCGAGAGTCAGATGCCCCTCCGCCCAGATGCCGCGCGTAGGCGCCCCCTCCTTGTCGCGGCTGTCATAGACCATACCCAGCCTGACGCTGCTGACGAAACCACCGTCGGCTTCATCCCCGCCGATCAGTCCCCATTTGCGGTAATTCTCGAAGAGTGTCGTCTCCGAGTCCGGGAAGACGTCATAGTCGGCCTTGCCCTTGTTGATGCTGGCCCTGTCTATGCCCTCCTGACGGACCCGTTTCATATGATAGCCGGCCTCCCAGGACAGGTGTCCGCCCATTTTGCCGATGAAGTCGGTCTTGACCATAATCTGGTAGCGGCCGGATCTGTAGTAGGGGGTGTAGAGATGGTTCGCCGGGTCCTGCGCACCCTTGGCGTTGTCCTTGCCGAGCCGGACGCGGTCGTAATCGTAGTAGGCCTCGTAGCCGTTGAACCCGTAGAAGTCCAGAGACTTGTCCACGGTGGCCACGAGCGAACTCGACCAGCGCACTCCGGGAATCAGCTTCTTGTTGTCGTACATCAGGAAGTACTGCTGCGAGCCTTTCGTGAACAGGGACACCTCAAGGTAGGTCTTCGAGTCATAGTTGGGATAAACCGTGCCGTCGCCGTAGTCGAAGAGATTGGCAAATCCGCCGTACTGCAGTCCCTTGTCGGCATCGAACGCCACGATGGGGAAAGGGAAGAGGCTGTATCCTTCCTTGACTATATCCTGCTCCTGGGCCGGAGCGGGGAGGCAGAGCGAACCGAGCAGCAAAAGAGAAATCAGGCGTTTTTCGCTACTTATCATCTGATTGAGAATCTGTTTTTTTAATGATCCCGACAAATTTACCACAAATCAGTCATTTTTGAACATTATTCACTCAAAGTGACACGGGAAAAGGGAATTATGGATATATTTGTGTCCGTGTCACCCATAACCCGTATAAACACTATTGCTAAATATGAAGAATATCCATCGCTTCCTTCTCGGCCTCTGTGCCCTGCCAATCATCGCCTGCTCTCCCAAGACCGGAAACGGCGAAGTCTTTTACACTTTGAAGAACGATGCCGGAATGCAGGTGAAAGTCACCCCGTTCGGCGGACGCATCACCTCAGTCATACTTCCTGACCGCGACGGGGTGGAGAGAGACATCGTGCTGGGCTTCGACAGGGTGGAAGATTATTATCCGGAGAATCACCTGAGCGATTTCGGCGCGACCATCGGACGTTATGCCAACCGCATCGCCGGGGCGAAGTTCTCCCTCGACGGCAGGGAATACGGCCTCTCGGCCAACGACAACGGCAACTGCCTCCACGGAGGCGCGACCGGCTGGCAGTACCGTCCGTATGAAGTGGTCGACTCCGACGCGAGCCACCTCAGGCTGAGGATTGTCTCCGCCGACGGCGACAACGGCTTCCCGGGAGAGGTCACCGCCTATGTGACCTACACCCTCACGGAGGACAACAGGATAGATATCGCATATTCCGCCACCACCACGGCCCCGACCGTCATCAATATGACCAACCACTCGTATTTCAACCTCAGCGGCGACCCGACGCGGAGCATCACGGAAGACCTGCTATATGTCAACGCCTCCGCTTTCACTCCGATAGACACTCTGTGCATCCCTCTCGGGGAGAACGTCCCGGTGGCCGGGACCCCTATGGATTTCAGGACAATGCGCCGGATTGGCGACCGCATAGACGAGAGCGGGTACGAGCAGATACGCAACGGCAGAGGCTACGACCACAACTGGGTGCTGGACACCCGGGGCGACGACTCCCTTGTGGCGGCGACCCTCTACTGCGAAAAGACCGGGATAGCGATGGACGTATACACCGATGAGCCGGGCGTGCAGATCTACACGGGCAACTTCCTGGACGGCAGTATCGTCGGCAAGGGCGGCATCAGCTACGGCCATAGAGCGGCAATCTGCCTCGAAACCCAGCATTATCCCGACAGTCCGAACAGGCCGGAGTGGCCTTCAGTCGTGCTGCGTCCGGGTGAGACCTACAGCGGTCACTGCGTCTATGCGTTCTATGTCAAATAATATCCAAACAGCTTCCCCATATGAGTGTCTTTGAACAGATTGCAGCCTCCGGATTCAAGGCTGCGGACCTTATAATCGTCCTGGCGTATCTTGCCATACTGATTTCTCTCGGACTTTTCCTCGGACGCAACAAGAAGGGTCAGGAGAAGTCAGCCAGCGACTACTTCCTCGCCGGCAACACCTTGACATGGTGGGCTGTCGGAGCTTCCCTCATAGCGGCCAACATCTCCGCCGAACAGTTCATCGGGATGTCCGGCACGAGTTATGCCGACGGCATCGCCACTGCGGCCTACGAACTCATGGCGGCGGTGACCCTTGTCGTGATAGGCAAGTTCCTGCTCCCGACGATGCTGAAGCAGAAGATTTTCACCATTCCGCAGTTCCTCCGCGAACGCTACAACGACGGTGTGGGACTAGCGTTTTCGATTCTCTGGCTCTTCCTCTACGTCTTCGTCAACCTGACTTCCGTGGCCTGGCTCGGGGCTCTTGCCATCGAACAGATTCTCGGTCTGCAGGGGGCGACGCTGGTGATAGGCGGGTTCTCCGTTTCGATGCGTCTGGTGATAATTCTCTTCCTCTACGTCGTCGCCGGAGTCTATTCCATCTACGGCGGACTGGCATCCGTGGCCTGGACCGACGTGCTGCAGGTGTTCTTCCTCGTGGGAGGCGGACTGGTGACAGCCTTCTTCGCCCTGAACGCGGTAGGTGATGGTGCGGGCGCTCTCGCCGGACTCAACAACATCTTCAACGATCTCACCACCGGTGACCACCTTAACGACAGCCACCTCCATCTCGTAATCCAGGAGAGCCACGGGGCGAGCGCATTCGCCAACGTGCCGGGCATCGCGGCCGTCGTGGGAGGCGTATGGCTCACCAATCTGGGCTACTGGGGATTCAACCAGTACATCATCCAGAAGGGTCTCGCCGCCAAGAGCGTGAAAGAGGCTCAGAAGGGTCTTATATTCGCGGGTTTCCTCAAGATATTGATTCCGTTCATCGTGGTGCTTCCGGGCATCTGCGCATATTATATCTCCATCCATCCGGAACTGCTCGCGGGACTTCAGGGCTCCATCAACGTCGCCGACGACGCCTATCCGTGGCTTGTACGCAACTTCACGCCGACCGGAGTCAAGGGCCTGACCTTCGCGGCGCTTGCGGCGGCAATCATCTCCTCGCTCGCCTCGATGTTCAACAGCACTTCCACTCTCTTCACGATGGACATATACAAGAAGTATATCAATAAGGGTGCTGACGACAGGAGGCTCGTGCGTGTGGGCCGTCTGACCTCGCTCGCCGCCCTTGTCATCGCCGCCGTCGCCGTCGAGCCGCTTCTCGGCGGACTTGACCAGGCGTTCCAGTACATCCAGGAGTATTCCGGATTCATCTACCCTGGCATCATCGTGGTCTTCGGCCTCGGACTTCTCTGGAAGAGAGCTTCCAGCAGGGCTGCCGTATGGACCGCCATCATCACCATTCCGCTCGGCGTGCTGTTCAAGATATTCCTCGGAGGGGTGCCGTTCCAGCTGCGTGCGGGATATATCTTCATCATTCTGCTTGCGTTCTTCGTGATTCTCTCCCTGATCGACAGGAAGTTCATCTCAACGGAACTCCCCGAGCGGAAGGATCGCGAGACTATGCTCAAGTGGGCGAAGATTCTCGGCTGTTCCGGTGCATTTTTCGTGCTGATGTCCCTTGCGGTCATCATCTGGGGAGCCTGCCTGCCGGACGGGGCCACCCCGGAAAACAATCTGATAGCCTATCTCAACGATATCGGATTCCAGGCGTTCATATTCTTCGGCGTGCTTGTGGGCGGTCAGTCCATCTGGCTCTACAGCAACTCTATGGACCGCAAGGCCGACCCTAAGGCTCTGAGGGTGGATCTGAGCCTCTTCCATACGAGCCGCGGCTACGACATCGGTGCGGCCATCATCTGCGCCATAGTCGCAGTACTGTATATAGTTTTCTGGTAATATTTTAGATATTTTATTATATGTTGGAAGAACTCAAACGGAAAGTGTGCGAAGCCAATCTGGAACTGGTGCGGCACGGGCTGGTGATTTTCACCTGGGGCAATGTCTCCGCGATTGACCGCGAAAGCGGCCTCGTGGTCATCAAGCCGTCCGGGGTGAGCTACGACGATATGACTCCGGAAGACATGGTGGTGGTCGACCTCGACGGCAAGGTGGTGGAGGGGACCCTCCGTCCGTCCTCCGACACTCCGACCCACGTAGTGCTCTACAAGGCTTTCCCGCAGATCGGGGGAGTGGTGCACACGCATTCCACTTATGCCACGGCCTGGGCTCAGGCCGGACGGGACATTCCGAACATAGGCACCACCCACGCGGACTATTTCCACGATGCGGTGCCTTGTACCGCCGATATGACCGAAGCGGAAGTGCGCGGGGATTACGAACTCGAGACCGGCAACGTGATAGTCCGCCGTTTCCGGGGACTCAATCCGCTGCACACTCCGGGCGTGCTGGTCAAGAACCACGGCCCTTTCACCTGGGGAGCCGACGCCGCCGGGGCGGTGCACAATTCCGTGGTGCTGGAGCAGGTGGCCAAGATGGCCTACATCGCCTATGGGGTCAACCCTTATCTTACGATGAACCCGCTGCTCGTGGAGAAGCACTTTTCCCGCAAGCACGGCCCTGACGCTTATTATGGACAAATCTCAAATAAAAAGAAATAACAGTTATGATAAAGGCATTTGAAAATCTTGAAGTATGGTTCGTGACCGGAGCGCAGCTCCTCTACGGCGGAGATGCAGTGGTGCAGGTGGACGGACATTCGCAGAAGATGGTGGACGGGATGAACGCCTCCGGGATACTCCCTGTCAAGCTCGTGTACAAAGGCACCGCCAACTCTTCCTCCGAGGTCTCCGACGTGATGGCGCGTGCCGAGGCCGAAGCGAAGTGTATCGGAGTGGTATGCTGGATGCACACTTTCTCTCCGGCCAAGATGTGGATACACGGTATGCAGGCTCTCCGCAAGCCTCTGCTCCATCTCCATACCCAGTTCAATGAGGAGATTCCGTGGGACACGATGGATATGGACTTTATGAATCTCAACCAGAGCGCCCACGGCGACCGCGAATTCGGCCATATCCTTGCCCGTATGCGCAAGAACCACAAGACCGTGGTCGGATATTGGAAAGACCCGAAGACCCTGGAGCATATCGCCGTATGGGAGAGGGTTGCCGCAGCCTGGGCCGATGCGCAGAACTGCCGCATCATCCGTTTCGGCGACCAGATGAACAATGTGGCCGTCACCGACGGAGACAAGGTCGAGGCGGAGCTGAGGCTGGGATACCACGTGGATTATATGCCGTTCAGCGAGGTGATGCCGTATTTCGATGCGGTGGCCGATGCCGACGTGGACGCTCTTGTGGCGGAGTATTTCTCTCTTTATGAACACGATGCGTCCCTTGAGGACAAGGGTGGAGCCGCATATGGGAAGGTGTGGAATTCAGCCAAGGCCGAACTTACGCTCCGTTCCGTGCTGAAGGCCTGCGGAGCCAAGGGCTTCACCACCAATTTCGACGATCTCGGGGACGTGGACGTGGAGAAGACCGGTCGCGGATTCGACCAGATTCCGGGTCTCGCCTCGCAGCGTCTGATGGCCGAGGGCTACGGCTTCGGCGCGGAAGGTGACTGGAAGACCGCCGCGCTCTACCGCACGGTGTGGTATATGAGCCAGGGCCTTCCGGAGGGCTGTTCTTTCCTTGAAGACTACACTCTCAATTTCGACGGCAGGCGCTCTGCGATTCTCCAGTCCCATATGCTTGAGGTGAGTCCACTGATTGCCGCTTCGAGACCGCGCCTGGAAGTCCACGAACTCGGTATCGGAGTGCGCAAGACTCCTACCGCAAGACTTGTCTTCACCAGCAAGACCGGTCGGGGCATAGCCGCGACCGTAGTGGATATGGGCAACCGCTTCCGCCTAATCGCAGCCGACGTGGAATGCATCAAGCCGAAGCCGCTCCCGAAACTTCCGGTAGCTTCCGCCCTCTGGATTCCGCAGCCGGACTTCGAGACCGGTGCCGCCGCCTGGATTATCGCCGGAGGCACACACCATTCGGCCTTCTCCTACGATCTCACGGCGGAATATTGGGAGGACTACGCCGAGATTGCGGACATCGAGATGCTTCATATCGGGGAGCATACGACGGTTTCCGAATTCAAGAAGGAACTCCGCTGCAACGAGGTCTATTATCTTCTGAACAAAGCGCTCAAATAATATGGATACCGCCGAACTCGTCAGGTCCGGGAAAGCCGTTCTCGGCATAGAACTCGGCTCTACCCGCATCAAGTCTGTCCTGATCGACGAGGACAACCGTCCCGTCGCCCAGGGCAGCCACGAGTGGGAGAACCGGCTCGCGGACGGACTCTGGACTTACAGCATCGATGCCATCTGGGAGGGACTCAGGGCCTCATACGCCGATTTGCGCGGCAATGTCAAGTCACAATACGGAGTTGAGATAGAGGGCCTTGCCGCCATCGGCATCAGCGCGATGATGCACGGCTATATGCCTTTCGGCTCCGACGGGGAGATTCTCGTGCCTTTCCGTACCTGGAGGAACACCAATACCGGAGCTGCCGCCGCCGAGCTTTCGCGTCTTTTCGATTTCAACGTTCCGCTTCGCTGGAGCATATCGCACGTCTACCAGGCCATACTCAACGGGGAGGAGCACGTCGGGAAGATAGACTTCCTGACCACTCTCGCCGGCTATATCCACTGGAAACTCACCGGATGCCGTGTACTCGGCGTCGGGGATGCCTCGGGTATGATCCCCGTGGATTCCGAGACCTGCAGCTACCGCGCCGATATGGTGGAGAAGTTCGACGCTCTCATCGCCCCGTACGGCTACGGCTGGAAACTTTCAGACATCCTGCCGGCGGTGCTTCCTGCCGGCGCCCGGGCCGGATGCCTCACGCAGGAGGGTGCATTGCTGCTTGATCCGTCCGGACATCTCGGGGCCGGGGTGCCTCTCTGTCCTCCGGAGGGCGATGCCGGCACCGGTATGGTCGCCACCAACGCCGTGCGTCCGCGTACCGGCAACGTCTCGGCCGGCACGTCTTCATTCTCGATGCTTGTGCTGGAAAAGCCCCTGAGCCGCCCTTACGAGGTGATCGATATGGTCACGACCCCGTCGGGCAGTCCGGTGGCCATGGTCCACTGCAACAACTGCACTTCGGAACTCAATGCCTGGGTCGGACTCTTCCGTGAGTATCAGAGACTGCTCGGAGTGGATGCGGATATGGGGGAAATCTTCGGGAAACTCTACAATCACGCCCTTGAGGGAGACGCCGACTGCGGAGGACTCATAGCCTATAACTATGTCTCAGGCGAACCGGTGGCCGGTTTCTCCGAAGGCCGTCCGCTCTTCGTGAGATCGGCTTCCGACAAGTTCAACCTCGCCAACTTCTTCCGCTCGCAGCTCTACGCTTCCGTCGCCGTACTCAAGATAGGCAACGACATACTTTTCAGGCAGGAGGGGGTCAAGGTGGACAGAATCACCGCCCACGGAGGACTCTTCAAGACTCCGGGAGTGGGGCAGAGGGTGCTGGCCGCGGCTCTCGCTTCGCCTATCTCCGTGATGGAGACCGCAGGTGAGGGAGGTGCGTGGGGCATCGCGCTGCTGGCCCGCTATCTTGTCGACGGACAGGGACAAAGTCTGGAGGACTATCTCGACTCCAGGGTGTTCGCCGGCAGCGAAGGCAGTGAAATCTCGCCTTCGGCGGAGGATGTGGCCGGATTTGAAGCCTATATGTCCGCCTACAGGGCCGGACTTGCCATAGAGGAGGCCGCCGTCAAGGTTAAGAAGTGATGGAAGTCATCTGGGATCCGCTGCGCAGGAAGAATGTCGCCGCCACGGAGGAGGAAAAGGTCCGGCAGTGGATCATCCTCCAGCTCCGCGACACTTTCCGCGTGCCGATGCATCTGATGATGAGCGAGGTCGGATTCCGCTTCGGGGCCAAGCCCTACAGGGCGGATGTCATCGTCTATGACAGGAACGCCTCTCCGCTTGCCGTAGTGGAGTGCAAGAGGCCGGAAGTGGAGCTCTCCTCCAAGGTCATAGAACAGGCTATGCGCTACAATTCCGTACTCGGGGTGAAATTTCTGATATTGACAAACGGAAATTTGACCTATATTTACGGCCTGAAAGAGGGGAGGTTCGTCCCGTGCGATCATATTCCCACTTTCGAAGAGATGATATGCCGACGATAACTTCGCAGTTTCTAGAAAAGCCGATCTTCCGCATAGTGGGGGAGATTGCCGAGCAGAAGAAGGTACGGGCCTTCGTGATAGGAGGCTATGTGCGCGACTGCTTCCTCGGCCGCCCCTGCAATGACATCGACATAGTGGTGGAGGGCAGCGGCATCGACTTCGCCCGGGCCGTGGGGGAGCGGCTGCACAGGAAAGTCGCCTATTTCAAGAACTTCGGCACCGCGATGCTGCGCTGCGACGGGGACGAGGTGGAGTTCGTAGGAGCGCGCCGGGAATCATACCGCCGCGAATCGCGCAAGCCTATAGTGGAAAACGGCACCATCGAGGATGACCAGATGCGCCGTGACTTCACCATCAACGCTATGGCTTTCTCCCTGCAGAAGGAGGACTTCGGAGCGTTGATAGACCCTTTCGGCGGCATCCGCGATCTCGCCGCCGGGGTGATACGCACCCCTCTCGACCCGGACACGACCTATTCCGACGACCCGCTGAGAATGTTGCGTGCGGTGCGTTTCGCCGCCAAACTCTCCACTCCGGAGCGGACCTTCGAGATCGTGCCGGAATCGATGGAGTCGATGCGGAGAATGTCGGACCGCCTCAAGATACTCTCCCGCGAGAGGATAGCGGAGGAACTCAACAAGATGCTGGTCACCGGGCATCCTTCTCTCGCCTTCCGTCTGATGGATGCCGCCGGGCTTCTGCCGCACATCCTGCCGGAACTCTCCGCCCTCAAGGGCGTGGAGACCGTGGACGGGCGCGGACACAAGGACAATTTCGCCCATACTCTAGCTGTCACGGACAACATACTCTCCGATGACGTCACCCCGCAGGAAGGCCGCGACCACCTGCTTTGGCTGCGCTGGGCCGCGCTGCTGCACGATATAGGCAAGCCAGCCAGCAAGCGCTACGACAAGAGCGTCGGCTGGACTTTCCACGGTCACGACGTGATCGGGGCGAGGATGGTGCCGCCGATTTTCCGGCGGCTCGCCCTCCCGATGGACGAGATGAAGTACGTCTCGAAACTCGTGCGGCTGCATCTGAGACCCATAGCCCTGGTGGATGACGGAGTGACGGATTCCGCGGTGCGCCGCCTGCTTTTCGATGCCGGGGACGATATCGATGACCTGATGCTGCTCTGCAACGCCGACATCACCTCCAAGAACGAGGCCAAGGTCGCCCGGGTCAAGGCCAATTTCGAACTCGTGAAGCGCAAGCTGGTCGAGGTCGAGGCGAAGGACGCGGTACGCAACTTCAAGAATCCTATCACCGGAGAATATGTGATGCAGGTCTATGCCATCCCTCCGTGCCGCGAAATCGGCCTGCTCAAGGATATGGTCAAGGAGGCGATACTCGACGGGGTGATAGGCAACGATTTCGCCGAGGCGGACGCCTATATGCGCCGCCGCGCTCCGGAACTCGGTCTCAAGACGGCCGATGAGGGATAGATATATGACATATATCCGCACGGTGCGCCGCTTTTCCGGGCGTACCTGCGAGATTTACGCAAGCGTGCTGGACGAGTATTTCGCCTTCTGCGGCTACGACCCGTCCGAAGACCTCCCTTCCTATATGAACGTACAGAGCATCCGCTCGTATGAAGTGCATCTGATGGACGCGAAGAAGGAGAGCGCGAGGACGGTTTCTCTGCATCTGAGCGTGTTGAGCAGCTTCTGCCGCTTTCTCATAAAGGAGGGCCTGCTGTCCTCCAATCCGGTGCGGCTGGTCCATAAGCCCAGAATGGAGAAACGGCTGCCGGAGTACTTCCGTCGGGACGCGATGGACGAATATTTCCGCCGCACTTCCGGCGTGATGGAGTTCGGCTCGTACGAGGATGCGCTTCACAGGCTGATAATCAGCATTCTATATGGGACAGGCATAAGACGCTCCGAACTGATTTCGCTCAGGCGGGATTCCGTCGATATGACGCGGCGGGTCATAAGGGTGCTGGGGAAAGGTTCGAAGATGCGCGAAATTCCGCTCACGGATTCACTTTGTGAGGAAATTTCATTATATTTACAATCGCAGAGTTCTTTGAAATGTGCGGATCTCCGGCCTGAAGCGCCGCTTCTGCAGACCCCTCGCGGCGGAAGGCTCTATCCGGTCTTCGTCGACAGGGCGGTCAAGAAGGAACTCGGCGCGACGGGAGGCGTCAGCGGGAGGAAGTCACCACACACCTTGAGACACACGCTCGCCACCGAACTTCTCGAAGGAGGGGCGGATCTCAATTCCATCAAGGAACTTCTCGGGCATTCCTCTCTGGCGGCCACCCAGGTCTATACGCACAATTCCATAGAACGCCTGCAGAATGTTTATAAAAACGCCCACCCAAGGGCAAAAAACGGAGGTAAAAATGGAGATTAAACTTAAAGCTCTGAAATTCGACGCAGGTGAGAAGCTCACCGCATTCGTCGAGAAGAAGGTCGCACGGCTGGCAAAGTTCTTTGACGGCGTGGCGGAAGAGGCGGAGGTGTCGCTTGAAGACATCAAGGAAGGCAAGAAGGCGAAAATCCAGATCCGCATACCCGGCGACAGCCTCATCATCGAGCGCGTCGCCGACACCTTTGAGAACGCCATAACCGAATGCGTCGACGCGATGAAAGAGAAACTCACCCGCACAAAGGAAAAGAAATACGAGAAGTAGAAGCTTCTA
>CAVIJA010000034.1:0-14097 GCA_963643135.1 Alloprevotella sp.
TGGAAGCCTCGCCCACGAAGTCCAAGTTGCAGACCCTCAAGTGGGATGCCACGAACAATACCACATTCATGTCCATCAGCAGACAGCAGATGGCCATGGGGGACGATACAAGTGCCGCCGATTTCGAGCGCTGTGAGGCTTACCGTCAGCAGTTGGCCACGCAGGTTGTGTTCAGCACCCCGGATCCGTATGTCAACACTCTCGGCGGCGTACTCACCACGGCTGGCGACGGCGCGTGGGACGAGGACACCTTCCTTCACGGAGCCATCGTGTGGCATATGCAGCTTCCGGGCTGGCGGGCCGCCTATATGGGTGACTTCCTCGGCTGGCCTGACCGTGCCGTCCACCACTTTGACGCCTATGCGGAGAGCCAGGTGACGGGAGTGCCATGTACCATACCACACGCCACACCCGATTCGACCAACAACCTCTGCCGGGCAGCCCGCATCTGGGGCAGCCCCATGTATAGTGACGGCTACATCTGCCGGGTGCCGCACCGCAACGACATCATGCACCACTACGACATGAACCTCAACTACGTGGATGAGTTACTGTGGCACTTCCAGTTCGATGCCGACTCGGCATACATGCGCAAGATGTGGCCTGTGCTGAAGCGTCACGCCGCCTGGGAGAAGCTCAACTGGGATCCCGACGACGATGGACTCTATGATGCCTACTGCTGCATCTGGGCCTCAGACGGCCTGTACTACAACAGCGGCGGCGTGACCCACTCGACGGCCTACAACTATCGCTGCAATACGGTGATGGCACGTATCGCCGAAATAATAGGGGAGGATCCCGCCCCCTACCGCTCCGAGGCCGAGAAGATTCTCGACGCAATGAACCGCGAACTGTGGATGAAGGACGAGGGCTGCTGGGCCGAGTACAAGGATCTGATGGGACTCGGGCGACTGCACAGGAGCGCAGCCCTCTGGTCGGTATATACCCCTATCGACAGCTACTCGTGCTCGCCGGAGCAGGCATATGACGCCACACGCTATGTGGATGAGAACATTCCTCACATACCTATCTTGATAGAGGGAGAGCCTGCAGAGTATTACACGCTTTCCACCACCAACTGGCTGCCATACGTGTGGAGCACCAACAACGTGGCACACGCAGAGGTGATGCACACCGCGCTGGCCTATTTCCACGCCGGACGCGCTGACGAGGCCTTTAAAATCATGAAGGGCGTACTGCTCGATGAGATGTACCTGGGCGCTTCGCCCGGCAACATCGGACAGATCAGCCACTACGATGCCGCGCGCGGCGAGATTTATCGCGACTTCTCCGACAACGTGGGCGTGACGGCCAAGACGGCCATACAGGGACTCTTCGGCATCACACCCGATGCCCTGAACGGCAAACTGTACATTCGTCCCGGATTTCCCGCCGAATGGGACAGTGCTTCGGTGCACACGTCCTACATCGACTTCTCATTCCGCCGCGAGGGAGGCAAGGAGATCTATGATATCACCCAGCGCTTACCGCAGCAGCTGCAGGTGGTCATCCGCCAGAATACCGGCAACGGACGCTATCGCGAGACGGCGTTCACCAACGACAGCGTGCAGCATATCGAGATTGACGCTGCACCGAAGTCCTCCGACGTCGATGACATCTACGGCACTCGCAAGAAACAGCAGGGCGACATCGCCACGGACTTCGACAACGTGGTCACAGCCGACTGCCGCCCGGTGAATATGGACAAGGCATTCAACGCCAACGTGACCGACATCTTTATGAATGAGTACCTCTCACCGGCCTCACCCTACACCACACTGCGCATCCCGAAGAACGGCTACGGCGAGTGGTGCCACCCGCTGTTCTATGCCGAGACCAATGACTCCGGATTCCGCTCGCTCGTCAAGGGCAATATATACATGGCCAGACTCGATGATGCTCCCGCCATCCCGTTCCGATCCTCCGCCAAGGGCAGGAACGTGGCCTACACGTCACTTTGGGACAACTATCCGGACAGTATCACCATCCCGCTGAAAGGACAGGCCTCACACGCCTACCTGTTGATGGCCGGTACGACCAACCAGATGCAGAGCCGTATTGCCAACGGGCTGGTGCGCGTCACCTATGCCGATGGAACGGTGCAGACCGTGGAGTTGACCAACCCCGACAACTGGTGTCCTATCGAGCAGGACTACTACACGGACGACTACGCCTTCCGTGTGGAAGGCAAGCGCCCTTACCGCGTGCATCTCATGTCTGACAAGGTGAGCCGCAGGCTGGGAGAGCTGCTCGGCATAGAGGGCGTCTATGGACGCGAGATAGAGGGAGGCGCCGCACAGCTGCTTGACGTGAAGCTCGACCCGCAGAAGAAGCTCAAGAGCCTCACTGTCTGCACTCTCTCTAACGATGTGGTCATTGGACTGATGGGTATCACCTTGCAAAAGTGACAGTCTAAGGGCTGTTGACTCGACTTTCGCCACGACCATCCTGATGGCCGTGGCGATGCTGATGTCATGCCCGACTCTTTCCCGTCATGCCCGACTCGTTCCCGTCATGCCCGACCTAATCGGGCATCTTTTGCTGCGGCAAAGAAATAGATTGCCGGTCGGAGCCGGCAATGACGTCAGTTGCACCGGAGTTCTTTCATTTGGACTTGTCGATGATATTTCGTAACTTCGGCAAATTTCTCCTGATTTCAAGCTATATGAAAAGATTTCTGATATACACACTCATCGCATCGCTGCTGCTGCCCGTGACTGAGGCCCGGGGGCAGAAGAGAAACAAGCTCTGGTACGACACCCCGGCCGCATATTGGGAAGAGGCGCTGCCTATAGGCAACGGGCGTCTTGCCGCAATGGTCTATGGAGGGCCGGAGAAAGAGGAAATACAGCTCAACGAGGAGACGATCTCCGCCGGGGGCCCATACAACAACTACAACCCTGAGGGTCCCAAGTACCTTCAGCAGGTGCGGGAACTCATCTGGGCGGGTAAATCCAAGGAGGCTCAGGAGATTGCCGATAAGAAGCTTCTCTCTCCCGTGGGACGTGAACTCCAATATCAGACCGCCGGATCGCTCAACATAACTTTCCCGGACCACGCGGGATACGTTGATTATTACAGGGAACTTGATATCGACAACGCCATATCCAGAACCACCTACAGGGTGGGGGACATCCAGTACGTCCAGGAGGCTTTCGCTTCCCTGAAGGATCAGCTCATCATCGTCCGCCTCACATCTTCCCGGAAAGGGGCGCTCAACTGCTCCCTTTCGCTCAGCACCCCGATGCCGTCTCCGCTCACGAAGGCCTCAGGCAGGACTCTCCGCATGGAGGGCGTCACTTCCGGCAATGACTACACTCCCGGAGCGGTGCGCTACTGCACGGATGTCAAGGCGATAAACAAAGGCGGGAGGGTAAGCGCCGAGGGGGATTCCCTCAAGGTCGAGAAGGCCACCGAACTTATCGTCTACGTATCCATAGCCACCAATTTCGTCAACTATCGGGACATCTCCGCCGATGCGGTGAAGCGCTGTGAGGCTTATATGAAAAACTCCTCACGCAGCTTTGACAAGGCCAAGGCGGAACACATCGCGGCGTACAGAAAGCAGTTCGACAGGGTGAAATTCGAACTCGCCTCCGACTATGACGGGGACGCGCACACCACGACGGAGCGCACGAAGATGATTTCCACCACTGCGGACAATCAGCTCGTGAGCCTCTACTTCAACTATGGCAGGTATCTGCTGATTTCCTCCTCGCAGCCGGGCGGGCAGGCCGCCAATCTGCAGGGCAAGTGGAACAGGCACGTCTCGCCGCCCTGGAGCTGCAACTACACGACCAACATCAACGCCGAGATGAACTATTGGCCCGCTGAGGTCACCAACCTCGCCGAGCTCCACGAGCCTTTCCTGAGGATGGTGAGGGAACTTTCCGAGTCCGGGAGCGAAACGGCCCGCATACAGTACGGCTGCCGCGGCTGGGTGCTTCATCACAACTCCGACCTCTGGCGCTGCACCGGAGCTCTGGACTACGCCTATTGCGGCCTCTGGCCTACGGGTGGCGCGTGGGTGTGCCAGCACCTGTGGGACCGTTATCTATACAACGGGGATGAGGACTATCTCGCCGAGGTTTACCCGATTATGAAGAGTGCGGCCGAGTTCTTCGTGGACTTCCTCGTCGAGGATCCGAATACCGGTCATATGGTGGTGGTGCCTTCCGGCTCTCCCGAGAACCGTCCGCGTTCGCAGAGCGGCAATCTCCAGTCCGGAGTGACGATGGACAATCAGCTGGTCACCGACCTTTTCTCCAATGTCGAGAGGGCTTCCGCTCTGCTCGGAGTAGATAGGGAATTTTCCGACACGCTGAAGACTCTCCGCAGGCGTCTGACTCCTATGCAGGTGGGACGTTACGGCCAGCTTCAGGAGTGGGCCGGGGACTGGGACTCTCCGGATGATCACCACCGCCATATCTCCCATCTCTGGGGTTTCTTCCCGGGGTATCAGATATCTGCGTATCGCACTCCGGTGCTTTTCGATGCCGTACGCAACACTCTTCTCCAGAGAACGGATGCCTCTACCGGCTGGTCTATGGGATGGAAAGTGTGCTGCTGGGCCAGAATGCTGGACGGCAACCATGCGTTCAAGATGATAAAGGATCAGCTCAACTACGTGGATCCGCAGGTTCAGAAGGGGCAGGCCGGGGGCACCTATCCCAACCTTTTCGATGCTCATCCGCCGTTCCAGATCGACGGCAACTTCGGCTGCACCGCCGGAATCGCGGAAATGCTGATGCAGAGCCACGACGGAGCCGTGCATCTTCTCCCGGCGCTTCCCGACGAATGGCACGAGGGCTCCATCAGGGGCCTCAGGGCCCGCGGCGGCTTTGTGATTGAGGATCTCGAGTGGTCGGGCAACACTTTGCGGAAGGCTGTGATCCGTTCCACCATAGGCGGGAACCTCCGCATCCGCTCTTATGTCCGCCTGCAGGGAGAGGGGCTCAGCGAAGTCACCGAGGCTTCAGAGAACCCGAACCCGCTCTTCTCCGCTCAGGAGATACTGCGTCCCGTAGTCTCTCCCGAGGCTAATCTCCACGGGCCCGAAGTCCCGCACGGATACCTGTATGACATTGAGACTGCCCCTGGACAGGTGATAGTCGTGACGCGATAGTTTACGGCGGCGTAAGATGCCCGATCAGGTCGGGCATGACGAAAAGAGGTGAGATGCCCGATCGGGTCGGGTATGACGAAGATGGGCAGATGCCCGATCGTAGTCGGGCATGACAGAATCGTAATCGGGCATGACGGAGCTATTGTCATTGCCGGCCTCATTTCGTCATTGCCGGCCCCGACCGGCAATCTTTTCCTTTCCCCGTCATTGCCGGCCTGACCGGCAATCCCATCCCTGCCGTGGCGGCATGGCGATTTTGTGGGAAATTGCCAGTCTCCTTTTTACTTTCGTACTTTTCTGGGGTATATATGGTGAGACGTCCCTAAAAACATTGTAATTATGAGAACAGTATTATTTACGGCAGCGATGGCCTCTATCCTTATGCTTTCGCCTTCTGCACCCGCCCGGGCGCACCGGCCTCACCGTCACGGCGGAGCGGGATTGCACCACGGGTGGTATACTGCCGCCCTCGTCCCTTCTTACCGGACAGTCCGGGTGGAACGCTCCACCTCCATAAACAGGACCACGCGTCCGGAGCGCAAGCTGATGGCATTGGCGTATATCCGGAAGAATGGCTATCTTTCGGTCAGCGATTACCGTGGATTCACCGGGCTTGACGGCAAGTTCGCCGAGGCGGAGCTGGACTCTTTCACCCTGGACAAAAAGGACTCGCTCGAAAGGACCACCCGGGGGAAGGAGACGGTTTACAAATTATCTGATGAATGACAGGAACATAACCAGACTCCTCGGATGGAACCTCCAGGCGGGCTTCCGCGTACTCCTCAGAGAGTATAAGGAACCCATCTATTGGCACATAAGGCGCATCACCGTGAACAGTGAAGACGCGCAGGACGCCACGCAGGAGACGTTCATCAGGGTATTCCGCTCGCTGGGCAAGTACGACCAGGACCGCTCGTTCAAGGCCTGGATCTACCGGATAGCGACCAACGAGGCGCTGCGAATCGTCGAAAAACGCCACCCGACTGTGGATATAGACAGCAGCTCCGAAGCCCTGTCGATGCTCGCCGACGAATACGTCGACTTCACTGACATCGAGGCGGTCACTCTCCAGAAAGCGATTCTCTCACTCCCCCGGAAACAGCGGCTGACATTCAATCTCCGCTACTACGACGAGCTGGATTTCAGCGAAATAGCGGAAATCACCGACACGACTCCCGACGGGGCGAAAGCCAACTGGCACAATGCGAAAGTAAAGGTCTCAAATTATCTGAAGGAACACAATGGATAAGAATCTCAACACCACGAAGGGCATCGGCAAACGGATGCCATATAGGACCCCGGAGGGGACGTTTGACGACATCGGGCGCAACGTCCTTTCGGCGACGGGATGCGTGAGGAGGCCTATACGCGCTTTTCGCGCAGCCGGCATCGCGCTTGCAGCAGCGGCTTCCCTCGCGCTCGTCGTAATCTTCGCCTGGAACAGGCAGTCATCCGGAGCGGGAACTTTCGCACAGGTGCGTCAGGCATACGAAAGACTTGATGACGCCGACCGGACCTTCCTCTCACAAATATACATAGAAGACACTTTTATCAACACAAATTACTAGAAGTCAATGAAAACAATAATCAGAACCCTTATATTGGCGACCCTCGCCGCATTAATGTCAATGCCCCTGTCCGCCCGGGGAAAAACCAACGCTCAGGGACGCTCCAACAAAATCAGTCGTGAGCAACTGGCCGTAAAACAGGCCGAACATATCTCGGAGACACTCGCCTTCGACAAGGCCACAAGCGACAGATTCAAGGAGACTTATTGCAGTTTCCAGAAGGAGCTGTGGGAACTTGGGCCGCGGGCGGAGAAGCAGCAGTCGGAGAATCCGGGCGAGGAGGAGATGCAGCAGCGATTCGATCGCAGCCAGAAGATACTCGACCTCCGCAAGAAGTACTACGACATCTACAGCACCTTCCTCTCGCAGAAGCAGATATCCAGAGTGTACGAAATCGAGCGGGACATGATGCACAAACTTTCCAGGCAGGGTGCGAACGGCTCAAGGAAACAAATTTCAAAATCCGGAAGAAATGCGCATAGGTAGATTGTTTCTGGGTATCCTGGCCTTGGGCCTTGCCATAAGCGGCTGCTCCTCGAAAGAGGAACAGCCTTCCGACGTAAGCGGCTCGCCTCTCGACGGGTTCGGGAAGTACACCTGCGGGATACTGCCGTACAGGATGAAAAGCATAGCGGTATCCGAAGGGACGAAGCCGATACTGGTGATGTACCTCCACGGCGGCTCGTCGAAGGGCGACGACAACGAGAACCAGATGGAAGAAAAAGCCGTCGGGGTCATCGCCGGATACTTGGCAGACAATGATATACCGAGCATATTCATAGTGCCTCAATGCCCGTCCTCCGGGAGCTGGGGCGCCAAGATGAACGAGCCCCTCGCAAAGCTTTTGGGCGAATATGAAGCGTCTTGCGATGGGGTATACGTTCTCGGCGGCTCGATGGGCGGTACGGGGACCTGGTCACTGGCAGACACCTACCCCGAGAAATTCCGGGGGATAATGCCTGTCGCTGGCAAACCGGGGAGCGCCGATGCGGCCAATTTCAAGTCAATGCGCGTCTGCACGGTGGTGAGCGAGGCGGACGCGGTCATGAAATCGGCCTGCGAGGATGTCAAGGCCTTCTGCGAGAGCATTAACGATGCCGGGGGCGAAACGTTCTGCACGATAGTTCCCGCATCGGAGCAGTGGTCTCACGAGACGACCTGCGAGGAGTCCTATACCCCTGAGCGCCTGAGCTGGCTGCTGGGGAAGTGATCGGGTACTCCTTCGTCATGCCCGCCCACTCTTTCGTCATGCCCGACCCTTTCCCGTCATGCCCGACCTGATCGGGCATCTTGAGCTGTCGCAGGGAAGAGATTGCCGGTCGAGCCGGCAATGACGTTGAGAGCGAGCCGGCAATGACGTGGAGAGCGACCCGTTCTACAGCAGCCACCCGGTCCAGTTGTCGGGGGTGATGACCGCTGTCTTTTCAACATCGTAGGTTTCCAGGAATGCCTTTGGCAGTTTCGTCCTTGATTTCCAGGGATTGAATTTCATCTCGAAAAGAGTAAAACGCCCGTCCTTCTCCTCGACGTAGTCTATCTCCTGCTGTCCGGTCGTGCGCCAGAAGTAGCTTTTGGCGAAGTTTCCGGAGTAATGATTCATTTTTATCCTTTCGCTTATGACGAAATTCTCCCACAATGCACCGTTGTCCTGCCGCATTGCGAGAGGAGCGAAGTTCTGGAGTATGGCATTGCGTATTCCGTTGTCATAGAAGTAAATCTTCTTGCTTTTTTTCAGTTCTGTCCGGAGATTCCTGCTGAAAGCGTTGAGGCGGAATATGACAAAGCATTTCTCCAGCAAGTCAATATATTTCTCAATGGTCTTGTTGTCGGTTCCTACTGTCTGTGCGAGTTCGTTGTAGGAGACTTCCGATGACAGCTGCAGGGCGAGGGCTACAAGCAGTTTTTCAAGCAAGGCGGGTCTCCGTATGTCTTCCAAAGTGAGAAGATCCTTGTAGAGATAGCTTCCGGCAATGTCCATCAATATCTGTTTAGCCTTCTCCGGACGGGAGAAGACTTCGGGGTACGATCCATAGACAAGCCGCTGTTCAAGCGTCTGTCGCAACTGCACAATGCCTTCCGATGCGCAGATTTCCGCTGAGGACAGCGGAAAAAGCCTGTACTCGAACTTCCTGCCGGTCAGCGGCTCGTTCAATTTGTTCTGCAGTTCGAATGAGGATGATCCCGTGACGAGCAGTTGAATGTCCGGGAAATTGTCAATCAGCCGCTTCAGTGTCATTCCTATTCCCGGGACGGATTGCGCCTCATCGATGAATACTATCTTGTGCTGACCTACAACCAGTTTCAGATCCGAGGTGCCGGCTTCCGTCAGTATCGCCCTGGTATCCGGTTCATCGCAGTTCAGACGGAGAATCTCCTCTGACCTATTATGTTCCAGAATCATCTCGAAAAGCGTACTTTTCCCAACTTGTCGGGCCCCGATGATGACAATCGCCTTACGGTGAAACAGCTCTTTTTCGATTATCGATTGCAATGTTCTCTCTATCATAGCGTAACAGAATCTGTTGATGTACTGCAAAGATAGATGAAAAGAAGGTTAATCCCAAAATTTGTATAAATTTTAGGATTGTAATCCCAAAATTTAGAAGAATTTTAGGTTTAAAAGGCCACTTCACGAAAATCCGTGACCTGTCAGGTGTTCCGTTGTTGCGAATTTTATGTAAGTTTGCACCCCAAACGGCAGTGTTGTCATTATATGAGAAGATTCTTTATTGTTGTGGCGGCGGCGCTCGCGGTGCTGGCGTCCTGCTCTCCGGCGGCTCGGAAAGCGGCCCGCAGCGGAGATCTGGTATTTGTGTCCATCCCTTCGGATTACGACCTCAACGCCGGCTCGATGTCGGGTGCGATTGCCGCCTCGACTTCATCCGGGGCGGAGAAGATGCTGATACACGTGGCGATTCTGGAGGTGCAGGGAGACTCCACCTGGATCATCGACGCTACGATTAAGCACGGCGTGGACCGTCATCCTCTGGATACCTTCCTTGCGGACTTCACGCTCCGGGACGGAAGCCTGCCGGAGTTCGAGCTGATGAGGCCGGACGTGGATGCTGAGCAGGCCGCACGCTTCGTGGAGAACGCCAAGGCTTATCTCGGGCAGCCGTACGACGTACATTTCCTGCCGGACAACGGGGCTATGTATTGCAGCGAACTCGTCTATAATTCGTACGTCACCCCGGCGGGAGAGCATCTCTTCAGCGAGGTGCCGATGAACTGGCGCGGCGCTGACGGGGAGATCCCGCTCTACTGGCAGGAGCTCTTCGCTCTGCTGGGCGAAGAAGTCCCTCAGGGTGTACCCGGCACGAACCCCCAGATGATGGCGGAGGAATCCTGCCTCACCCGGGTGGACTGCCGGCTCGTAAGCCGCTAGAATCAAGCTCTTTCAGCTACTCGCTTTTGAGGGACTCGACCGGGTTGGTGCGGACTATCTTAAGCGAGCCGAGGACTATCGTGGCCACGATGATGGCGAGGACGATGATGTCGGCGGCGATGAAATATAGTGGATTCAGGGCCAGCTTGACAGGGAACTGCTGCAGCCAGTAATGTGCCACGAGCCAGGCTCCGGCATCGCCGATGACCACGGCGAAGACCGCAAGCTTCAGGATGTCCGTTACAAGCATCGACACGATTTCGGAAGACTGCGCCCCGTTGACCTTGCGGACGGCGATCTCGGCACTGCGCCGGTAGTTCTCGTCACGGACGTAGGAGACAAGTCCTATGAGGGCGATCAGCAGGGCGAACAGGGAGCCAAGCTCATAGGTGCGCTTCATCTGTCTGGTCGAATCGTACATCCCCACAAGAGTCTCCGAATAGGACTTCACCTCCGCGTCGCTGTCGGGGGCCACTTCCCTGATGACGCTTTCGACCTTGCGCATGGCCTCGGGGGTGACTTTGTGCAGCTTGATGACGACGGTATGCATCAGATTGGACCAGTCATATTTACCGTTCTCCTTGTCAGTCTCGCTGTAGAAGTCCCTACTCCAGCAGAAGCGGACGCTCGGACGGGAGTCCATCTCGGTGACGTTACCGATGACATAGTCCTCATAGACTCCGCAGATGGTGACCTCTCCGTGTTCCGAGATATTGACAACCTTGCCCACGGCACCGTCAGCCCAATCCGCGAAGGCGGCCATCTTGGTCACGAACGACTTGCTGACGGCGACATCATTCGGACCTTCAGGTATCGAGCCATCCACAAGGGAGAAGCCCATCATATTGAAAAATCCTTCCGAGGCGCCGTACTCGTCGGCGATGTTGAAAAGCTCGCGCTCGTCTCCCGGGAGGGAGACATTGTTGCCGGAAGCCCTGTGGAACGGCAGGGTGTACGTGAGTTCGGCGGCCTCGACCTCCGGAAGCGTGCGTACAGCCTCCGCGATGGCGTTCATCCTGGTCTGGTCATAGGAGGAGAATGTCTCATAGACCAGATTGTCGTACTCGTAGCCCGGGTCGGTGTTCACCACCTTGCGGTACTGCAGGCTTACGACCAGCACCAGGGACACGAGTACGGCGTTGATGGCGAACTGGAATGAGAGCAGGGAGATCTTCCAGCGGCGCTTGCTCTCCTTGTAGCCCCTGAAGGCGCTGGAGATGGGGATTCTCGTGAACATATGCGCCGGAATGATGGCGGAGACAAGGAATACGAGAATAATGATTCCTGCGATGATCCAGACGGAAAGCGGGGTGATCAGATCCCTGACAGGGACTCCGAGCAGGGATTCGACAACGCCTCTGAACGCCAGGACGAGCAATGCCGCAACAATGAGGGAAAGCCCCAGGTTGCCGGCCGTCTCCCTGAGCAGAATCCGGTTGATATCCGGAGTCCCGGCCCCGTAGCATTTGCGGACACCGACCTCGCGTGCCCGGCGGATAACGTCGGAGATGGCCACAAGGATATAGTTCATAATGGAGACGAGCAGAAGCAGAACCGCGACAATCGACAGGATGAATACCAGATTCCTTACCTCGGGCTGTGAGCTGTGTTCCTTGGCCAGAGGCGAGAGGAAGTACCATAGGGTGGTCCCGTTCTTCTCCAGTTCCTCAAGCGGCTGGTGAGCCTTCTGCATCTCGTGGATGGCATCCTTGAGGGACGCAGGGTCGACGCCCTCCGCAAGCTTTACAAATCCGATATAGCGGTCGTTGCCGAGCCAGTTGGAAAGGCTCCAGGAGCTCATCGTCTCGATGGAAAGGATGGCTTCGGGATGGATTGAGCCGTTCTTCGGGAAGTCTTCGTAGACTCCGCAGATGTTGAGTTTGAGTTCCGGCATCTGCTCGTTGGAGATTTCTTTGCCGACAGCCTCGCCGACTCCGCCGAGCTTCTCGGCGAAACTCCGCGACACGGCTACGTCCCCGCTCCACGATTTCAGAGCTTTCTGAGGATCTCCGGCAAGGAATGGCCTGCCGAATATCTTGAAGAAGCAGGAGTCGGCGATGATGTGTTCGGAGGCCACCTTGTTGCCTTCATCGTCGATTATGAAGGTCTCGCTGTTGAACGCGCTTGAGAATCTTGTGGCCTCCAGCACCCCCGGCACTTCGGCCTTGAAGCCCGGAGCCACGGCTCCGCTGACCTGACCGAAGTCCTTGTCTGCACCCTGCCTCGCGATGCCGCTGCGGATTTTATATATTCTGTCAACATCCTGATAGGCACTGTCGTAGGACAGTTCGAAGCACACCTTCGCAATCAGGATGACGGCAATCGCCATCCCCACTCCCAAGGACAGAACCTTGATGATCAAATCACTTTTTCTTCTCATTTTCTTCGTTTAGGAATTACTTAGCATACACTTGTCATTGCAATCCACTCCTGCAGCCTGCGTTATTCTTTCTTCAGTTCAACGGCCGGGTTGGTGCGGGCGGCGCGGACGGCCTGCCAGAGCACCGAAAGGGCGGCGAGGGCGGCGGTGAAAAGGCCGGCAGCCGCAAAAATCCACCAATAAAGCCCTATGCGGTACGAGTAGCCGTCAAGCCAGTTGTGCATCAGATACCAGGCCACGGGCAGGGCGATAATGAACGCAACGGCTATCAGCTTCATAAACTCTGTCACAAGACCGCGCAGAACCGAGTTGTAATCAGCCCCATAGACCTTCTTCAGCGAGACTGTCCTTCGCTCCTGCTGCATATAGTACGAACTCATCGCCACAAGACCGAGGCCCGAGACAAACAGCGAAAGAATAGTGAATATCAGCACAATCTCCAGCGCCCTTCTCTCGGCGGCGAACACGGCCTTGATATCATCCTCCACGTAACTGGCATCGTATATCTTGTCCGGGTACAGCTCATCAAAGACGGCCTTTGCCCTCGCCAACGCCTCCTTGTGATCCGGCGTGGTCTTGATAAGTATAGTCCACGGCCATCTGCGCGAAGGATATTCATCATACTGATAGATCAAGGCCGGATGCTGTTCCTGTAGCAGGGGTTTGAGCTTGAAGTCGTAGTAGATTCCGCCGATAGGTATCGTGCCGTTGGACTTGGTCGTGAACTCCGTCGCACTCTCGTCTATGCCCAGGATGCCGTAGGCATATTCGTTCAACCAATATTCATCCGAAGCGTGGTTGTCCTGCTTCTTCCTGATTCCAAGGATGTTGAAGTAGGTGCTGTCGCCCACCACCATCTGGAACGAAGCCTCCCGCCCGCTTTCTGTGGACATAGTCGAGTTGTTGGTCGTGAACATCGGGTAGCCGTTGCCCAGCCCTACGGCCTCCACGCAGCTCTCCGCCTTGAGCCTGTCGATGAGAGGACCAAGTTCTCCGGCACGCCCGAACTGATTGCTTACCATAATCTGGTCCTCGGTGTTGTAGCCCATCGGGGCGCTGATCATATGACGGATCTGAAGGAACATCGTGAACGCCGTCACGAGCATCACCACCGTGATGACGTTCTGAATGACGATGATGACCTTGCTGTAGAGAGTCTTTGTCTTGAGCCTGAGCGTACCGCGGACAATCTCGACAGGCTCGGCCTTCTGGATGATGAGAGCCGGAACAAGACCGGCCACGACACCGATCAGAACAGTGAACAGTACGCAGACAAGAACGCTTACGGGAGAGACAGCCTTAAAGATGGAGATATCATAGTTCAGCACTCTCGAGGCCGCCGGGGAGATGGCTTCGCCCAGTAGAATGGCGATAATCATGGCGACCGCGCAGATGATGGTGCTCTCTGCAATCATTTTGAGGAATATGCTGCCTTTCGTAGCCCCGATAAGCCTTCTTGTGGCCATCTCCTTGGCTCGGAAGCCGGACAGGGCCGTGGTCATATTCACATAGTTGAGGATGGCGAACAGCAGGAGCAGGAAGCACATTCCGGAGAGCAGCATCACGGTCGTCTTGTCGCCCAGAACCAGGCTTTCGTTGTAGTCCTCATTGCCGTCCGACAGGAAATAGACATCCCGCA
>CAVIJA010000035.1:0-13603 GCA_963643135.1 Alloprevotella sp.
GCGTCAACTTCTCCTCCAAGACCCGCAGCGTCGACGGCTGGAAGCGGGCATGACGGGAAAGACAAGATGCCCGATCAGGTCGGGCATGACGAAGAAGCGTCATTGCCGGCTTGACCGGCAATCTCTTCCTGCCCTGCACAGCCACTTATCCCCGTGCCGGACAATCCTTGCATCGGATTCGCCAATCTCGCCCGAGAGGGAATCTGAATGCCGTAATATGTATAATTCTATCCGTAATTCATCTACTGGGATTTTGCCGGAATGACTATAATTTTGCATCCGGGTTCAAAATGAATCCGGATAGAATAAACTACAACTGCGATATGTATCTTGAGAAAATCAACGGGCCGGCGGATGTCAAGAAACTGAACATCGGGCAACTGAACGTCCTCGCCGATGAGGTGCGGCACTATCTGATCGAAAAACTGAGCGCTCACGGCGGTCACGTGGGACCGAACCTTGGAATGGTGGAGGCCACGGTCGCCCTGCACTACGTCTTCAATTCGCCCGAGGACAAGATTGTCTTCGACGTCTCCCATCAGAGCTATGCGCATAAGATCCTGACAGGCAGGAAACAGGCGTTTATGGATTCCGCGCATTACGATGACGTGACAGGCTACAGCGAACCGTCGGAAAGTGAGCACGACCATTTCGTCATCGGACACACGTCCACCTCAGTCAGTCTCGCCTGCGGACTTGCCAAGGGACGCGACCTCGCGGGCGGCAGGGAGAACGTCATAGCTGTTATCGGCGACGGCTCGCTCAGCGGAGGGGAGGCTCTTGAGGGGCTGGATGTCGCGGGGTCGGAACTCCGCAGCAACTTCATCATCATCGTCAATGACAACCAGATGTCCATCGCCGAGAATCACGGCGGCCTGTACGGGAATCTCCAGTCGCTCCGGGAGAGCGGCGGCAAGGCTGAGGCCAACCTTTTCAGGGCGCTTGGGCTGGACTATCTCTATGTGGAGGAAGGCAACAACGTCGCTTCTCTAGTTGAAGCATTCAAAAAGGTGAAGGATACCGACCATCCTGTCGTGGTGCATATCAATACGTTGAAAGGCAAAGGCTTGAAATATGCCGAAGAGAATAAGGAGAAATGGCATTACGGCGCGCCGTTCGACATTGCGACAGGAGAGGTGAAATTCAAGTCCGAGGGAGAGGGTTACGAAGGCCTGACCGCAAGATATCTTCTTGAGAAGATGGCTTCGAATCCGCAGCTTGTGGCAATCACCTCCGGAACGCCCACCGTATTCGGGTTCACCAAGGAGCGCCGGGAACAGGCAGGAAGGCAGTTCGTCGATGTGGGCATAGCTGAAGAGACCGCAGTCGCGATGGCTTCCGGAATTGCCCGTTGCGGCGGAAAACCTGTCTGGGGAGTTTACAGCACTTTCATCCAGAGGACTTATGACCAACTTTCGCAGGACCTCTGCATCAACGACAATCCTGCCCTGATGCTCGTATTTTGGGGCGGAATCGAAGGTATGAACGATGTGACCCACACCTGTTTCTACGACATCACTCTGCTCGCGAACATACCTAATCTCATCTACTTGGCGCCGTCCTGCCGCGAAGAGTATTTCGCCATGCTCGACTGGGCCGTCGCCTACAGGGAGCATCCGGTGGCAATCCGAGTGCCTGTAAACGGGGTCATTTCCAGAGTCGATGCCCGGACGGAAAATGTGGACTGGTCAGCCCCGTCATATGAAATCACCCGCAGGGGTGGCCGCGTGGCTGTTCTTGGTCTCGGATGCTATTATCAGCTCGGCGAGAAGGCCTGCGACCTGCTCAAGTCACACGGAATCGAAGCGACGCTCATCAACCCGCGAATCATCAACGCTCTCGATACGGATACTCTGGAAGCCCTGAAAGAGGGGCACGAGCTTGTCGTCACGCTGGAGGACGGGCAGATTGACGGCGGATGGGGCGAAAAGATTGCGAGGTACTACGGCGACAGTGCGATGAAGGTGCTCGTCAGGGGTCAGCGCAAGCAGTTCGAGGACCATTATGTCGTGGAGGAACTGCTGAAAGCGAACCGTCTCACGCCACAGCAGATTGCCGAAGACGTGATGGGGGCCATAAGCGATAATTGAGTATCTTTGTGAGGCTTCCGGAATTAGAAATCCGTCATTGCAGATGAAAGAATTATATTTTAATACGGTACAGGAGTTCAACGACTTCTACGGATTCGAGACTCTTCATCCGCAGGTGAGCGTGGTGCGTTATGACCGTGAACACGAGGTGACGCAGGGGCTCTACCGCTACGGACTCTATGCCCTTTTCCTGAAAGAAAACAAGGGCTGCAAAATCACCTATGGCCTCACCGAATATGATTTCGACGAGATGACCGTGACCAGTTTCGCCCCGGGACAGAGCGTCAGGGTGGAGGCCAATCCTGAGGTGAAGTATCCGAAATGGACAGCTCTAGTGTTCCATCCGGACCTGCTCGCCCGTACTCCGCTCGGCAGAAATATCGACAGATACGAGTTTTTTGACTACACCTCAGACGAGGCTCTGCATCTTTCCGCCGCCGAGATTGAAGTTTTCCGCGGAGTACTGGATCTGATAGACCAGGAACTTCACCGGAGCATAGACAGACATTCGCGGGAACTCATCGTCAGCAACATAGAACTGCTTCTGAACTACTGTCTGCGCTTCTATGACAGGCAGTTCATCACGCGGGAGGAAATCAACCATTCCGTGGTCAGGAAGTTTTCGTCTCTGCTGGATTCTTATTTGGCGGATAACGCTGAAAATGAGGGACTTCCCACGGTGGCATATTTCGCCGACAAATGCTGCTATTCGCCGAAGTATTTCGGTGAACTGGTAAAGACGGAGACCGGACGCACCGCAAGGGATTTCATAAACGGGCGGATTCTCTCCGCCGCCAAAAAGCTTCTTTCGGACGAGACGCTGAGCATCGCGCAGCTGAGTCAGAGACTTGGCTTCGAATACCCGCAGCACTTTGTCCGCTTCTTCAAGGCACACACCGGAGCGACCCCCTCGGAATACCGCAGGACATCATAGCATCCGGAATGCTCCGCCCTCTCCCGAACGGCAGGCATAAATCTCATAAACTCCGTACAATGAAGCATATAACATTTTTCGTAATAATAATGTCATCACTTATATCTATAAATATTTCCGCCGCCCGGACCCTGTCCGAGCGTCAGCTTCATCTTGCGACCTGCGCCGCACTCGAAGCGCAGGGAGACCTCACGAGGCTGGAGCCGGCTGTCCGTGCCGCATTGGATGGGGGAGTGACTGTCAATGAATTGAAAGAGGCCTTTTCTCAGCTGTACGCCTACACCGGCTTCCCCCGTTCTCTGAATGCGCTCGGCGTTCTTTCGAAGGTGCTCCAGAACGGCGAAGCTTCCTGGAAGGAGGGAAAACCTTGGACGCGTCCGTCCGTGTGGGACGATGCAGATGCGGCTTTAAAAAAGGGAACGGAAATTCAGACCGCGCTCAGCGGGCGGCCGTTTGACTACACTTTCTGCCCTCAGGATGACTTCTATCTGAAATCCCATCTTTTCGGCGACATATTCGCCGGAGACCAGCTTACTCCCGCTGACAGGGAAATTGTCACCGTGGCGGCTCTGTCGGCACTCAAAGGCGTCGCGCCGCAACTCGCCTCCCACAAGGCCGGAGCGGTACGTATGGGAAATACGCAGGAGCAGATTGATGAGCTCTGCAAATTCTTGAGTGATAATGGCTTGAGTCAATGCGACAGCGCATCTGATGCCGTCGCCGGCGACTGGAAGCAGGGGAGTCCCAATACCGGCTATGCGCAGTATTTTACCGGGAACTCCTACCTGCATCCCATTGCCCCGGTGAATCTGGACTCTGCAGCGGAAAGTGCACTGCCTCTCTCTAACGTGACCTTCGAGCCGGGTTGCAGGAATAATTGGCATATCCATCACGGAGCGCGCCAGATACTCATCTGCGTCAGCGGACGCGGTTGGTATCAGGAATGGGGCAAGCCCGCAGTCGCGCTCAAGGCCGGAGATGTGGTTGATATTCCGGAGGGCGTAAAGCATTGGCACGGAGCGCAGAAGGACTCCTGGTTCCAGCATCTCGCCACGCACGTGAAGGTCGGGAACTCCTGCCCGGGGTCAGAACCCAACGAATGGCTGGAACCCGTCAGCGACGAGGAGTACGATAAGTTATAATCGAAAGGAATGTCAGAGCCTCCGCAGCCGGCAGGGCGAGCCAGATTCCATTCACTCCGGCGAACCGGGGGAGTATAAGGAAGCAGGGCACAAGGAATATCACCCCTCTGCAGAGCGAGAATATTGTCGCCGGGAGAGCCCTCTCCACACTCTGGTAGAAGCCGATGGCCGCCACGTTCACGACCGACAGTGTGAACCCTATAGCCATAAGCGGCACGCCGTGGGCGGCAATCGAATATGCCGGAACGTCCCTGCTCAGGAACAGGGCGGCCACCTGGCCGATTCCCGCCGCAAGGGCGAGCGAAACCGCGATGCCGAGGCCGAATGCCGTGCCGAGCGACACCTTGCGGGCCTCCATCACCCGGGAGCTGTTGCCGGCACCGTGGTTGAAACTGATGATCGGCTGGGCGGACTGGGCGATAGCGTTTCCTGTCATAAAGATGAAAGGCATAATGTAGCAGGCGATTGAGAATGCGGCCACTCCGTCTTCGCCTATATACTTCATAAACGTATAGTTACCCACAAATATCAGCATCGAGATGCTTATCTCGCCAAGGAAGGCAGACAGACCGAGCCGGAACTGGTATCCCAGGTTGCGCAGGGACAGCCGCAGGCTTTTCCAGGACAACTTCAAAGGATAGAGCCTCATAGTCTTGGAGAGGAAGACGATGTAGAACAGCACCATAAGGCCTCCGGTCCAGCAGCCGATTGCAGTGGCGAGGGCGATTCCTTCAAGCCCCATATCAAGGACGAAGAGGAAGACGTAGTCCAGCACGACATTGACGATGGAGGGGATGGCCGCGGCTGCCGATGCGTAGTTCGGCGAGCCGTCAAGCCGGATGATGAGCAGTCCTACGGATTGCAGGAACAAGGCGCTGAAAGCGCAGGACAGCCATTTCTGGTAGTCAAGCACATAGGGGAGAAGTCTGTCCGAGGCCCCGAGAAGTCGGGCGGTACCGGTGCTGAAACTCCGTACGAGAATTGTCAGGGTCAGCGTTATCAGCACTCCGAAAATCAGGGTCTGCGTCATATTGATGCGGGCCGCCTTCGCATTGCCCTGCGAAAGATGGACAGAGGAGACCACTGAGCAGCCGATGCCGAAAAGCAGTCCCAGCCCGGTCATAATCATCCAGAAAGGAGCGAATATGTTGACCGAGGCGAGCGCGTCGCTGCCTATGCCGTGACCGACGAATACTCCGTCGATGGTTGTCATCAAGGCCATACAGGCCATTCCGACCAATGTCGGGATGAAAATTCTCCTGAAAAGTCCCGGGATGCTGTCGGAACCGAAGTTGATTGCGTCTCTGTTCATATTCAATCTGTTTTCTCAAATCGGGGCGCAAAGATAGATTGATTATTTTCACTCCGGAAATATCCCGGGGCAGTTATAAAGCGATGCCGATGCACTTTTTAACATATGGTAATTTTGCGTAAAGAGTAAGAATTCCGAAATTTGCGTCCTATGGACAGTCTGATCGACATATTCTGCGGGAAGTATGGGCTTGAGCCGGAGTCTGTCTCCGACCTGCTCGCTCAAATGGACAGGGTGTCATTCCACAAAGGGGATGCGGTCGTAAGAAGCGGGGCGTTCGATGATTCCCTGTACGTCCTTGAATCCGGAATCTGGAGCGGGGCGAAACCGACGGCGTTCGGCGAGGCCCTCTTGTGGTTCGCTTTCGGCGGTGAGGCTGTTGCGGACATATTCTGTTACAGTGCCGAGCGACCGTCGAAAATCTCCATCGTCTCCGAGACTGACAGCGTGGCCTGCCGGATAAGCAAGAGGCGGGTGGATGCGTTGTGCGCTTCCTCGCCGGGCATAGCCAACATCATCCGTAAAGTGTTCGAAACCAACGCTTATCATTTCGAGGACGAGATTGTCTGGATGGCGGACAAGGAAAACGCCAGTGAGAGGTACAAAGCCTTGATCAGCGACCATCCGGAACTCATCCTGAATGTGCCGCTGAAAAAAATAGCCTCGTACCTCTGGGTTACTCCCCAGTCCCTGAGCAGGATACGCGCGGAGATGGCACGAGATGCCCGATCAGGTCGGGCATGACGGGAAGCGTCATTGCCGGCCCTCTTCGTCATTGCCGGTCCCTCTTCGTCATTGCCGGCTTCGACCGGCAATCTCTTCCCCGCTTGTCAACCCACGCTTTTGAAGCTGAGCCCGTAAAGAACTTGCCCAAATATGCAAGTTTATTGACTTTTTTGCTAACTTTACAAGTACAAGAATATTGCCGATATCCTGAATATGGATGTCAGGGACTTGCTTAATTCCAATATCAGATAGAATGAACACTGCTCAATACAACCATCTTTTCTCCTTTATATGGAACATTGCGAATGATGTGCAGGTGCACGCTTTCGAGAAGGGCGAGGTGGAACAGATACAGCACCGAAGGTCTTCTTAACGAAATTCCGGGCCGATAACACAAAGGAATATGGCAGAAGAGCAAAAATCGAAATATCTGGACTTTGACCGGTACATACGCCAGGGAGAACCGGCCAGCAGGGAGCGGGCTGAGACTTGGCGCATAGCCATCGGGCTGCAGGCCGTGGACGGCCTCACCACGTCAGAGTATCTTAGGGACACGGCCAGAAGGAACATCGAAGGAGAAATCAGCATCGACCAGGCGCGGGAGTTGATCAAATCCTACTACGAGTCCAAACAGAACCGCGAGCCTGACGAGGATGAGAAGCAGGAGGCGGACAAAGTCTCGGCGAACATCGCAAAGATACTTTCTACAGACACCTTGGATTTTAGTGTTGAGGGGATTATTTCTTTACACCGGAGAATCTTCAACGGCATCTTCTGCCACGCCGGCAAAATCCGTGATTACGACATCTCCAAGAAAGAATGGGTGCTCGAAGGAGACTCCGTGAGTTATCTGAACTGGGAGGATTTGCGCCGTGCACTGGAGTACGACCTCGAAAAAGAACGTTCATTCAGTTACAATGGGCTTTCGCAGGATGAGATGATATCCCATATAAGCAGTTTTGTCTCAGGGATATGGCAGATTCATCCTTTCTGTGAGGGGAATACCCGTACCACAGCCGTGTTTGCCATCCAATACCTGCGCAGTGCCGGCTTCCGTATAGACAACAGCCTGTTCGCGGACCATTCCTGGTACTTCCGCAATGCTCTTGTCCGGGCCAACTATAAGAATCTCGTCAAGGGCATTGACTATTCCCCTGTCTATCTGGAGCGTTTCTTCCGGAACCTGCTTCTGGGACAGCAGTGGGACCTGCGCAACCGCTATCTTCACGTCAATCCGTCTCCCGAGTGGAGAGTCCAGCCCAATCTTGCAGAGCAGACGGGAAAAGCGCAGGACAAGTACGGGACAGGTACAGAAGAAGCCGGAACCGGCAACCCCGCAAGTACCCCGCAAGTACCCCGCAAGTACCCCGCAAGCTGGGGTGATGTCACTGGCAACACGAAGCGGCTCGTCTGCACAATCGGCACTGAGGAACTTTCAGTGAACGAACTGCTTGTCAGGCTCGGGCTGAAAGACCGCAAGAACTTCAGCGCCCTGTTTCTCAATCCTGCAATCTGCTCCGGATTCGTGCAACCGTCATACCCTGACTCCCCCCGGCATCCCCGCCAGAAGTACCTGCTTACGTCAAAGGGCCTGCTGCTGTTTGACTCGCTTAGTAATGATGAAAAAATAAGTTGGTAAAGTTTTGTAAAGGATTTTTGTAGATAAATTTGTTTGTGAAGAAGGAGCGTACCGGGGTACGTGACTGATGAACAAATGAATTTAGAACAAAAAGACCAGCAAAAGTACCAAGTTATTTTTTAGGAATTACTTAAATGCTCCGGACGATGAAAAGGTACGAGAAGTATAAGCCAACGGGCATGGCCTGGCTTGCCTTTCCCGTCATTGCCGTGCTCTCCCCGTCATTGCCGGCCCCTTTCGTCATTGCCGGCTTCGACCGGCAATCTCTTCCCTGCCGACGGCACAAGATGCCCGATCAGGTCGGGCATGACGAAGTGGTGGTCGGGCATGACGGCTGTAAGTCAGAAGTAGTATCTATAATTATTATCTTTGCGCAAAAGTTTTGTTTACAATGAGAAAGCTAACATTCATCACATCACTGCTCATCGCAGCAAGTTTCCTGGTGGCTGCATCAGATGGAAATCGGACCGTGAAGCCGGAACCCGGCAAGGACGGCAATAAATACCTGCCTTATTCCGAGCGCACCGGCAACGAGTCGATAGTGTATTTCACACGCGAGCTCAGTGCCGCAGGTCTCATCAAGGCGTATGAGCAGGTGAATGCCAATATTGAAGGCAAAGTCGGTGTCAAGCTCCATACCGGAGAGCCTCAGGGGCCGAATATCATACCGCGTGAGTGGGTGAGGGAGCTGATGCGGAAAGATCTTGAGGATGCCAGCATAGTGGAGACAAACACCTATTATGCAGGCGGGAGGTCTACGACCGAAGAACATCGCAAAACATTGAAAATCAATGGATGGGATTTCTGTCCTGTGGATATTATGGATGAGGCTGACACCGTGACCATCCCCGTCGTGGGCGGCAAGTGGTTCAAGAAGATGTCCGTAGGCAGGAACATGCTCAAGTACAATTCACTTGTCATGCTCACCCATTTCAAGGGACACACTCAGGGCGGATTCGGAGGTTCGAACAAGAATATCGGGATAGGCTGCGCGGACGGCAAGGTAGGCAAGGCCTGGATCCACACCACTCCCGGACAGCCGAACCAGTGGGACATTGCCAAAGAGGAGTTTATGGAACGTATGACCGAGTCCACCAAGGCTACGCTTGACCATTTCGGCAAGAATGTGGCTTTTGTCAACGTGATGCGCAATATGAGCGTGTCCTGTGACTGTGAGGGCGTGGCCGCGGCACCTGTTGTCACCCCTAACGTGGGGATACTTTCTTCAACGGACATTCTCGCCATTGACCAGGCCTGCGTGGACATCATCTACGCTATGACGGCAGAAGAACATCACGACCTCGTGGAGCGGATGGAGACACGCCACGGACTGCGTCAGCTCTCCTATATGAAAGAACTCGGGATGGGCAACGACAGATATGTCCTCATCGATCTGGACAATGGCGGCAGGCGCATTACCGCAGCAGAAGCCGCGCAGGGCTTGAAGCCGTTCGTCCTGGAATAAAAGAAAATTTGCATTAATCCGGTGCAATGTTCGTTTGATTTTGCACCGGATTCGTGCAAAATCGCCTATTTTTGCCCGCAATAAGTAATGATTGGATAGACCAAAAAGACCAGCAAAAGTGCCAAGTTGTTTTTAAGGAATTACTAATATTATGTGGATTGTCTTTGCGGTTTTGTCGGCTGTGTTCGCAGCCTTGACTTCAATTCTTGCCAAATTGGGAATCGGAGGAGTCGACTCGACTCTCGCCACGGCCATCAGGACGGTCGTGGTAGTGCTCATGTCCTGGTTGATGGTTTTTATTACTGATACGCAGGGCGGGATAAGTTCCATCAGCTCCAGGAGCTGGGTTTTTCTTACCCTCTCGGGCCTTGCGACCGGAGCGTCCTGGCTCTGCTTCTACAAGGCTCTCCAGATGGGGGAGACCACCAGGGTGGTCGCCATAGACAAGCTGAGCATCGTGTTCACGTTGATGCTCGCGTTGATTTTCCTCGGAGAGAAGTTAACTCTGAAGTCTCTTCTGGGCTGTCTGATGATTGCCGGCGGGACGCTGCTGATGGTTCTCTGAAAGTCGCGAATGCTCACTCTTTCCCCATCTGATACTTCTTGGGGGTGGTGCCGAAATGTTGTTTGAACGAGGCGGTGAAGCTGTGCGGGTTGGAGAATCCTGTCTTGTAGGCTACCTCTGATATGTTGCTATGACCGGTTTTGAGCATACTTGCAGCCCGTTCAAGACGTCGCCTGCGGAGATAGTCGTTCGGAGTCATCCCGGTGAGGGCTTTCACCTTTTTGTAGAACGCCGTCCTCCCTGACTGCATTGCAGCCGCCATGTCATCGACTGACAGGTCGGCATCGCCCAAGTGCTGTTCTATCCATCTGTCGAAGACGGCAATGAACTCGCTGTCGGCTTCTTCTCTGATGACTTTCGGCAGAGAGGCGTCCTCCCGCTGTTCCGTGGAGAATCGCTTGCGCAAAAGGTCGCGCTTCTCTATCAAAGAAATGCAGGTGGACACCAGAACCTCGTTTTCGAATGGCTTTGTCAAGTAGGCGTCAGCCCCCACATCCAAGCCTTTCGCTTCGTGGCGTGTATCGGAGACGGCGGTCAGCATAATGACGGGGATATCCTGATAGCGTTCGTCGGCATTGAGCTTTCGCGTCAGTTCATATCCGTTCATCACAGGCATCATCACATCGGTAATAATCAAGTCTACGCTCAGTGACTCCAAGCTTTTCAGAGCATCGCTGCCGTCAGTGGCTGTCACCACGTTAAAGTAGCGTTCCATAAGGTCCTTGATGTATCTCTGTACGTCCATATCGTCTTCTACCACCATGATCGTACGATCATTAAAGGGTTTGGGGATCATCTCGCCGTATTTGCCGGCAACAGATGACTCCTTCTCCTGTTCTTTGATGAGTACGTTGTTTTCCTTAAGAAAATCCGACAGGGAGTAGACAGACTTGTCCGTGGGCAAGTCAACGGTAAAAATGGAGCCTTGGGGACTGTTCTCGCAGAAAGTGACGTGTCCGTGATGCACTTCCACCAGTTCTTTCGTCAGATTCAGTCCTATTCCCATGCTGTCGCTCCGGTAAGAGTTTTGCGTGAATCGCCGGAACAGCTCCGCCTGTTTTTCTTTGGAGATACCCACTCCGGTGTCCGTCACGCTGAAAGAAAAACGCTGATGAGCCTCGTCAACCTGTATGCTTACGCAGACTTCTCCTCCCGGGGGCGTGTATTTGATGGCATTGCTTATCAGGTTGTAGGCGATTTTGTCAACGAACCCCCGGTCTATATACACCATAAGCGACCATACCCGGGGCTGGAAAGTGAAGCTGATATGCTTGCTTTCCGCCATTTCTACAAAGCCGTTGAAGATGTGGCGAATGAATCCTACGATGTTCGTCTCCTGCAATGCCAGTTGCAGCTTACCGCTTTCCATCTTACGGAACTCCAGCAATTGGTTGATGAGCCACATCAGCCGGTTCTCGCTGCGCGAGATGTTGTGGAGGGGTTGCTTCAAGTCATCGGGCAGCTGTCCGTGCTGTCTGATTCTGTCCAACGAGCCGTGGATGATGGAAAGCGGCGTGCGGAACTCATGTGAGACGTTAGTGAAGAAGCGCAGTTTGAATTCCGTCATCTGTTTCTCCAAGGCTACCGACTGGCGCAGGCGGTAGACGGTACGCAATTGGCGGCAGGCGATCCAACCGGCAACCATAGCCAGCAGGACATAGATGAGCCAGGCCCACCACGACAGCCACAATGGCGGATTGATGACAAGGCCGATTCGGCAGAGTTCCTCCGTGTCATTGCGGTCATCGATGGCTTTTACATAAAACGTATAATGTCCGTATGGCAGTTCGCGATAAGAGGCCCGGGCAGCCGTCGATGGAGAACTCCACTGCCTGTCGTACCCCTCAAGAGTGTAACTGTACTTGGTCTTATGGAGTGCATTGTAGTCGAAATCCGAGAACATGAACACGATGGAGTTTTCCTGATGATGCAGTGTGACCTTGTTCATGGTCGGGACGGCGGGCAGTTGTGCATATTCTTCCTTTTGGTGAATGGCAATACCGTTGACCATGATGTCGGTGATGGCCAGTGTCGGTGCCATGCGTGCTGTCTCCCCCTTCCTTTCGGGGAAGTGCTCTGATGGCGTATAGACGATGATGCCGTCGATGGTGCCGAATGCCAATCGTCCGTCTGACAACCTGCATGCAGCCCGGTCTGTATAGAAGTTCCGTGTGGTTGCGGCGGCAGAGAAGATGTTCTGCATCTTCCCCGTTTCCGGCTTGTAGCAGGTGATGCCCTGCTGGGTGGCTATCCAGATGGTTCCGTATGCATCTTCGATGATAGAGGCTACCATATCGTTGACCATCCCGTCCTTGGTGCTCATTTGGCGGAATACAGGAATCCGATTCCCGTCGTTCTTGCAAACGAACACCCCTTTGCCCGCAGTACCTATCCAAATATTGTGGCGGCTGTCCTCCATGATGTGGCAGATTTCGCTCACGCCCGTCGGAGAACCTTTGATGTCGTACTCCCTGTAGGCTCCGGAGTCGCGCAGCAGCTCGTCAGGGTCGAATGAATAGGCATATGACTGGCCTCCAGCCCATATGTACCCCTTATGGTCCAATGCCAAAGTGAAGAGATGGTCGGAGAGCCGGAAATGGCGGAAGCGGAGATTCCCCGTGCTGCAGTCACCCAGGGCCACGTTGAGGTATCCGTTCTGCGTGGCCATCCACACCCGCCCCGCACTGTCGCACACCATGCTGTTTACCTTATTGTCGGAAAGTGCATTCGGATTGCCGTCATCCGCCGAGAACCAGCGGCCATTCACAAACACTCCATCGGTTCTGCTGCCCATCCATATCCTGTTTTCATGGTCTTTGCATGCCGACAATATCACTCGGCCGGCCAGAGCCGTGCGCTTGGTGATGTTCAGCCCTTTGTCGATGTCCACAATCTCGCCTGCATTGTTGCTGCCAAAGCATCCTCCGTGATGCAAAGCCGTCAGGCTCTTGACAAAGTTGGCCTGCTCTTCCCGCCTGCCGCCATTGAGATTGACAAGCTCCGGCGACTGAGTGTTGACAGACAGGCATACGGCTCCCCGATATTCCTGCAAGGCCCAGATGTTTCCCTGCCTGTCCGGAATTATCTTCAAGATGAAATCCGTCTGAATCAGTCCGTCCGTCTTACGGATGTGCGTAGTCTGCCCCGTTGTCTTGTCATATACCACTATCCCATAGCCATAGGATGAAATCCAAACCAGATTGTCCTGTGTGACAGCCGCATAGTAAAGCATATAGGGGGTATCCGACATTTCACGGTCGCATATTCTGATAGGATGTGTGCGCCCCGTTGCCGCATCGTGATAGACCAGACTGTAAGGTGTCGTGATCTCGATGAGGTTCTCCCCGTTGTCGTAGAAAAAGTCCGGCCGCGGACAGACGGTGTCCGGAACAGGATAATCATTATTATAGGTATCGACTGAAAATGTGTGGTTATGGTATGTGACACATACGCCTTCCCGCCGGCTGTTGAAAAGCCAGAGCCGTTGTCGGCTGTCAATGGTGATGCGGTCGTATGCCTTCAATTGCGACTGGTCAATTGGAAAATGCAGAAATTGGTCGGTGTCGGTGTCAAAGAGTACGTAGTGGAGGCCCTGTACCTTGATGACAAGCAAGTTGTCCTTCCAATAAAACAAGTCGCGGATATGATTGTCGAAGAGCAGGCTCCTGTTGCCCGTCGGGGTTGCGAAGAAAGAGTTGAACGAATACCCGTCATATCGTATGAGGCCATT
>CAVIJA010000036.1:0-13325 GCA_963643135.1 Alloprevotella sp.
GAATACTTGGGTTCTAACATGGATTGGGGAAAATCGGGATATTCCTCGTAATCCTCCGGACGGTAGGCGGGTTCCTCCTGCCCGTATTGCGGGTACGTGTCCTCCTGACGGCATGCCTGTTCCTGCCAATGACCGTCATATTGTTCCCCGTATGCGGGTTGCGGCTGTTGCCGTGGCACCGGCGGACGTGTGCCATATTGCGGCTGCGCGGGAGCCTGCTGTCGTACGGGGCTTTGCAGCGGTTGCCGTGGCGGCCACGTTGTCTGTTGCGGGCCTTGCTGCCCGTTTTGAGGTTGTCCGCCCATCGGCTGCTGCATTTGTGGCTGCGGCGGATATTGCGGTGGTTGCTGCGGTGTTTGCGGTTGCGGCGCAGGATCTTCCATCAGTTCGAACAGGCTGCCTTGGTTCATCGCCTTCTTCTGCTCCTCGATCTTCTCGTCAATTTTCTTCAGGTCTTGCGGCCTGGCATGGAGGCGTGCCTGGGAGAGGGCGGTGACGGCATCCTTGTGTTTCCCGGCCGCGATCAGCTCCTCCGCTTTCTTGAGGTGTTTCTCGTATTTCTCCCGCTTCTCTTTCTCCTCTTTCGTCTCCTTGGCCTTTGCATCCTTCGCCGCCTTGCTTTCGGATGCGGCCTTTTCCGCCTGCGCCTCGAACCGCGCCATGTTGGTGAGCAGTCCTGTCGCTTTCTGCACCGGCCGGGCGATGGCTTGCAGGAATCCTGCATCCAGTTCCTGCGGCAGCCCGCTGACCGTCAGCGGGACAAGGTGGTTTTGGGCTTCGTCCTTCAGCCCGTTTGACTTCGGCAGTGTCGATACCGCCAGCTGTCCGTCCGTTTTGCGGATGACGAGCGTGAGGTCCACGCCTTCGGTCATCATCTGGTGAATTGCTGTGAAAAACATAACTTGAAATATTTAATGATTAGACATTGGTTCATGCGTTCTTGAAGAACTCTGCCAGCAGCCTGTTTCGGTCGGGATGGCGGCATATTTCCAGAATGGGATTCAACAAAGTGGAGATGTGTACCGGCCCGGTCGTTCCGCGAGGCGGTAGTTTGATTGCCGGTTCAGGCTCCACTGTCCTTTTCCTTCTTGTTGCGGGCATCGGCATGCGTATCTGCACCGGTGCCGTCGGTGGTCTTGAGATGATTGCTTGATTCATGACTTTGTTGTTTTAATTGTGAATACTCGGGCTTTGGCAGCCCGTTGAACTACAAGGGCTTTACGGCGGACGCTTCCGGTAAGGCAAGGTTTCCGGGAAAAATACCGGAACGCAGTGAGGATGATTTTTTCCGAAACCTGAAAGGCCCGACCTTGCCGTCCGAAAGAAGCGTTTGCCAACTTTGCCCGGTAGTTCTTCGGTCTGTCAATGGCTGTGTTTGCTTTTCTATCCGTGTTCTTGTCGTTGTCATCCCCACTAAGTTCCGGAAACAAAAAGAGCCGCCCGTCAGGACAGCTCCGCTCTGTAAGGATTTACAGAAATCTGTATGGTATATCTGTCTCATATCCATGTATTGTCAGAAGACCAGGTAACTGAGGATGCAGAACAGTATCGCCGCAGCTACCAGCAGGCACGCGATTTTATAGATGAACCTGAAGAATCCCCTGAAACAGACGATGGCGACAGCCGCCCATACCGGTGATATGCCTCTCGAATGGAGATAGCCGAACACGATGAAGGCAACAACAGCTAATGCTATAATTCGTATCCATCTGCTTGTTCTTTCGATACATTCCCTTGTTTTCATGACCTTACATTATTATACAGGTGAAACATGCCATTTCCAATTTCAAGGGCCGGAACGCGTACCGCCTCCACAGGCAAGGTTTCCGGAGAAATACCGGAGCCGCGCGAGGATGATTTTCCCCGAAACCCGGAGGGCCTGACCTTGCAGGTGGAACATGGCGGTGCGCTACCAATTTGCCCGCAAATTGGAATGACGGTGCTATTTGCCTTTTCCGCTTTTAGGCTTTGGAAATGAGAGTTTAAGGTTAAAGTCCTCGTCAAAGGCGACCGTCGCATCGAAAGAAACCCCTTTCTTACCCTTAAATCCCTTTATCAGCTTGGTAGAGCCTGACGAAAGCAACTGCTCCAGATGCTGGTCGGTCAGCTCCTTGTTCAGGAATTTGCGGAACACCAGCAACCTGCACCCGTCATGGTCGCACTTGGCCACTTTGGGACGGATGATGATTTTCCCGGTCCTGCATTTGGGACAGGTGAAGACTTTGCCGGGTATTGCCTGGAAACTGAGCCGCGGTATCTCGCCGGTCGCCTTGTGGGTGTAGTCACGGATGGAGCGCATGAAAGTTTCCGCATCAAGGGCATGTCCTTCTATCCGCGCCAATGCCTTCTCCCAGCTGCCGGTCAGTTCCACGTCCGCCACACGCATATCCTTCACCGCCTCGTAAAGACACATTCCCTTCTCGGTCGGCACGATACTCTTGCCGGAACGTGCGATATAATCGCGGCTGACCAGCGTGGTGATGATGGCGGCACGGGTAGCCGGGGTACCGATACCGGAATCCTTCATGGCTTCCCTGGCTTTTTCGTCCGTGATGTTCTTTCCGCAGGACTCCATCGCTCCCAACAAAGTGGCTTCCGTATAAAGCGGTTTGGGCAGGGTCTTCTTCTGCGCCAGCCCGTGCCCCGTTACGGGAACGCTCTCACCGCCGGCAAACACCGCACTTCCCCCGTTACCCTCCGGCTCGTCCTTGTCACGGTCCTCTTTCCTGCGGAACACGCCGCGCCAGCCGGGATTGACAATGACGGAAGAACGGGAACGGAAATCCATCCCCTCGCAGGTACATTCCATGAGCAGCGACTCTTTCTCGCAAGGTGGGGAGAAGGATTCCAGCATCCTGCCGGCTATCAGGGCATAGACGGTCATTTCGGCTTCGGACAGGTCTTGCGGCGTAACGCCTGTAATGACAAGGGCGTGGTGGTCGGTCACTTTCGCGTCGTCCACGCTCCGGGTGTTCGGATTGGAAAAGTCAAATGTACTGCCGTATTCCTTGAAATCAGGCATGGCCACGACTTTCTCCAGCAGGTCAGGAATGAGTTTCATGACATCCTTCGGGATATGGCGGCTTCCGGTTCTCGGATAAGAAACCAGTTTCTTCTCGTACAACGACTGGGCGACGGACAGGGTCTTGTCCGCGGTCAGGTCGTAATGGATGTTGCAGTCCTTTTGCAAGGCGGTCAGGTCGTAGAGAAGCGGGGGTTGCTGAAATGCCCTTTTACGTTCCGCCTTGGTTATTGTCGCGACGGATCCGGAGGTGATTTTCCTGTATGCCGCCTCCGCAGTTCCCTTGTCCTTGAACTCTTCCGGGTGGATGAACTGCCGGTGCACCTCTCCCCGTTTCAGGGTGATATGCAGCTGCCAATAGGGAGTGGAAACGAAGTTACGGTTCTCCTTGAAGCGTGCGCATATCATGGCAAGTGTCGGGGTCTGTACACGACCTATGGAGTTGTTGGGAGAGCCTGTGGCTATCGCCAAGGCACGGCTGGCATTCAGGCCCACCAACCAGTCGGCTTTTGCCCGGCAGTCGGCGGCGGCATGGAGGCTGTCGTAATCGCCGCCGTCCCTGAGGTTTGCCATACCCTCGCGGATGGCTTCGTCGGTCAGCGAGGAAATCCACAGGCGTTGGAACGGCTTGGCATAACCCAGATAAGAATAAATCCACCGGAAGATAAGTTCCCCTTCACGGGCGCAGTCGGTCGCCACGATGATGCTGTCACATTGGGAGAACACCCCGTCGATGACTTTCAACTGCCGGGAGGCGGCCATGTCCGGCACTATCCCCCTGTCCGTCCTGACCTGCCTGGAAACCAGGCGGAACGGGTCGGGCATCATCGGGAGGTCTTCGGCAGCAGTCCTCGTGTAGCCGTATGTGTCGGGCAGTGCCAGCGACACGAGGTGTCCCGATGCCCATGTGACCATGTAGCCGTTGCCTGTACAGTAGCCGTCTTTCTTATCGGTAGCCCCGACCACGCGGGCTATGTCCATGCCCACACTCTGTTTTTCTGCTATGATTGCTTTCATGTTCGGATAAAATTTAAGCCGTTTCCCGTGACCGGAACCGGAAAACAGGAAACGGCGGTTATACATTCGGTTTACATATTATGAAGGTGGAGTTACTCTCCAACGGGCTTGATGCCGAGGATTTCGAGCAGCGGTTCTCCGTCCTTGCGCACCAGTTGCAGGGTGGCGTCCATCACCACGTCCACGCCGAGGAGCACGAGGCTGAGCGGCATCACTTTTGTTTTCTCTCCCCTGAGCAGCGTGTCAAGTTCTCCCGACATTTCCAGCTCGTCCTTCAATATGCCGATGCCTGCCAGCTCGTCCCAGTTCACGTCCTCCGCCTTGAAAGGCGTGTTGTTTTCCTTGTTCATTTCCATGTTCTGATTCTTTAGGATTTCACATTCGTTTTACTTTGACCGTCAGGCTATGCCCGCGCCCCTGGATTGGCGGTTTTCCTCTCCCTGCCTTTGCGCGGCGGACACCACGTTGCGCTGCGAGGCGTCGCGTCTGCGGTCGGGATTCTCGTTGTAGAAGTCCAGCCGTCCCTGGTTGAAGTTCGCCTTGACATACTGCGAGATGGTCTTGCCGTCATACCCCTTGATGCCCTCGACCAGTACCGTCTTGCCGCTCTGGAGGTCGGCACGCTGCTTGCGGGTAAGCTCCACGTCCCATACCTTGGCCGGTATCTTGAACTCCTCGCGCTGGTCGAAGCCGTCCGGGGTGCGTGAATAGCTGAGCCGTCCGGTTTCCAGGTCCGCCTTGATGAACGAGGAGAATTCCTCGCCCCTGCGGTTCACCATGCCGTTGAGGAAGATGGGCCGCCCTTCGCGCAGCTCTTTCTGCTCCTCGGGAGTGACTTTCACGCCACCTATCTCGTTCGGGATGTAGATTTCCCGCGCGCCTTCAGGGGAGTCGGGGTTGTAGCGGGTGTAGGACGGGCGACCCGTCGCCTCGTCGAGCTTCACGTAGGAGGAGAACAGTTCCCCGTCCTTGCGCTTCATGCCCTCCACGAAGATGGCCTTGCCCGCATTGAGGTCTTCCACCTGCTTCTTGGTCAGTTCCACGCCTCCCAGGTACTGCCGGTTGAAGAGCTTGTCGTTCTCGAAGATGAACTCCACGCCCCTGCGCTCGGCATTGACCTGGATGTGGGCGTCGAACGGGTTGCCCGATCTGGCCGTCATTCCTTCTATGAATATCTTCTTTCCTTCACGCAGGTCGTTCAGTTCCTGCTCGGTCAGTTTCACCCCGCTGATTTCACGAGGTATGAAGACATTCTCGGCTTTCATCGCCACCACCTCGTTGGTCAGCTTGTCGATGCTGACGAAAGAGGGGACATACTCGCCGTTGCGGTTCTTCAGTTCCACGACGCGTCCCATGTTGCCCGTCTCAAGCAGGTTCTTCTTGTCCTCGTCCGAGAAGATGTGCCCGAAGTAGGGACGGTCGAGGTCGGGTTTCTGCCGGATACCGTGGATGCCCAGCACGATGTCCCCGGAGCGGGACTGCTGGAACGAGAGCCTCGCGTCGGTGCGTAGTACGGCGGAGCCGAAGTTCATGCTGATGGGCACGACCTGGTTGGTCTTGTAGCCCCTGAGCATCTGGTCGAGCAGCCCCCGTTCATGGAGTTCCTCACGGGAGAGCCCGAAGTTCTTCAGCTGTTCCCAGTTGATCATGGACTCGTTGTAGCGGTACTGGGGCTGTTGCTGCGTGCCTCCGTCTTGGGCGGCCTGCCGCTGTGTTTCATTTTCCTTTGCCATTTCTTCTTGATTTTTGGGGTTGATACTTTGGTTTTCCTTGTCGCGGGGGACAATCTCGTATTTCCTGAGAAATTCCTCCACTGCCTTGGTCTGCTTTCCTGCCGCGATGTCTTCGACTGCCTGCCTCACTTCCGGGTTGTCCAGCGTGTCTTCCTTGATGGTAAGGATACCGAAGCGTGTCGGGTCCTTGAGCTGGCTCCAGAAGTTCTTCAGGAAATTCTCGAACATGCTGGCGTAGCGGTCGATTTTCAGAAAGGAGTTTTTGTGCTCCTTGTCTGCCGGAACCGTCCTGTACCTGCCGTCCTTGTCAATTTGGGACACTGCCTGTAAGATCAGTTCCATCTTGTCGAGGATAAGGATGATGTCGCTCATCTGTTCGTTCTCGGCGACTTGCGGTTTGGGGGGATCGTCCCTTCCATTTTTCTTTGCCATAACTTTGTTTTTTTAGGGTTGATAACTATGATTGTCAGTGCAAATATATAGGATGATTTTTGATATATAATTGATTTACAATACGTTGTACTATATGTTTCATCGTTTGTCATCCTGTTTCACCGCGGGAGGAAAAGCGGGAGGCGGAAAAACGGGAAAGTCAGAGGAAAAAGCAGGGAAAAGCACCGGATTAAAAAGGCGGAAAAGGGCGGGCACACACGAATGGCAAGCCCCGGGGCAAGAAAAACGGCAGGAACGCCACGAAACCGACAAGGAGAAAACCGTATTATGCAGAGTTGCGAGCGAGCTGTCTTTAGTCCCCGCTTCCTTGTGCCGCTCTATAGGACAGGAAGAAGATTTTGTATGGGAGATGTGTTGACGGCGTAATCCATTGGTATATCAAGTATCGGCAAAATACCGCCGTCTGCTGTTTTTTGGTTTTGTCCTATGCGTCGTAGGTCGCTTCGCTTGCTAAGTCCCGGCCGTCTCCACAACTCGGACGGCGATACCGGAACGTTTTTTCGGGTGAAAAATTACCGCAGGGAATTTTTTGCCCGAAAACCGGAGGCCCGAACGTGGAAGGTATCGTCCTCCGGGTTATCTTCTTGAAGGGACTTGTCAAGCGAAGCGTGCTTATGATGGATTTTCATGGAGGAATATGGAATAAGAGCTTTTGTATAATATACCTATTATAAATAGAATACGTAACTTATCTACATTTCAAATAAAAATCAGTACCTTTGTAACTGATATGGATAGGACTTACAATATATATTGCGATGAAAGTTGTCACCTTGAACATGATCGTCAAAAAGCGATGGTGTTGGGAGGAATTTGGTGTCCCTACGACAACAGAAAAAAAATTGCCCGACAGCTCAGGGCTTTGAAAATAAAATACCGGTTAAGCCCCAAATTTGAGGTGAAGTGGAATAAGGTTTCCCCCTCGCGTACCGATTTTTATCTTGCACTGGTGGATTTCTTTTTCGATAATCCTGATTTGCATTTCAGAGCATTCATCATACCGGACAAAAGTGAACTGCATCACGAGGCATTCTGTCAGACACACGATGAGTTCTATTACAAATGCTATTTCCGTCTATTGAAGACACTGCTTGAACCCGGAAATTCGTATAATATTTATCTTGACATAAAAGATACCCAAGGAGACTCCAAAGTACATAAACTTCATGAATATCTTTGCAATAGCCATTATGATTTTGACCGCAAGATGATACGGCGAGTTCAACAAGTCCGTTCACATGAACTTGAACTTGTCGCTTTGGCAGACTTGTTCATTGGTGCATTGTCGTATGTCCATAGAGGTTTGCATGACAGTAAAGCCAAAATGGAAGTGATAGAAAGAATACGCCGGCGTTCCGGATACCAGCTCATGCGTAGCACCCTTTACCGGGAAAACAAGTTTAATCTTTTTGTTTGGCATCAGGTGTAATGATAGACAAGGATTTATTACCGGAGAAAATTTGCCTTGAAGATTACGGTGGCAACTACAAGGCTTACATCGATGCTGTCTATGAAGTGTTCGAGCGGGATTTCATCAGGCATAAAGCAACTTTTGGGTCACACAAACTGGCGATGAAATATCATCCGGCCTTTCAGGAAAGGGCTTATACATTCTATCACATGACCCACAAGGGTGAGATTGAATCCGAGCGTGAGCCTGATTTACGCCGTTGTGAATGTATGCCGTGGGCACGTCCTACCATCGAGAATACCGGCAAGTGGGACTTGAAATTCTGGAGACAGGCCCGGCAGCGGTCAAACAACCGGGTATGTATCGCGCTTGAAACAGAAGATGAAACCTATTTCGTAATATTGGAAGTAAGGGAAACATACGTACTGCTTTGGACGGCATTCTTGTCGGAATACCGCCATCAATCATTGAAAAAACTTAAAGAGTTTGAGGAGTGGAAACAAGGGGAGGGTGGCAGTATAGGTACTCCCGATGAATTGATTGCACTGATACAGGGGGCCATAAAAAAAGCAAGAGGCTAACCTTTTACGGCCGCCTCCGTAACTCCTTCAACTACATGGTTGATGAGCTTATTCTTTTGCAAAGATAGATCTTTTTTGTGACTCCGACAAATCTTGCGATGAAATATGGGGGTAAAAACGAAATGTGTATAAGAGGGTAGGGGAGTGGTTGAGTGTAAGTGTTATGTGTGTGAGGGAGTTAGGTGTGTTGAAGGGGTGAGGGGAGTGAAAAACGAAATGTTACTTTTGTTTTACTTTTGTGATACATTTGGTGGCGGTTGAAAGGGGGCGTTCAAGTTGAAATGTTACATTGCCTTCGGAAAGGGATCAAAAGCGGCCTGTTCCGAGGGCTTTTTCGTTAAGTGGGTGATGGGTGCTTGTCGGTGACGGAGGCTGGCAGAGGCTTGTTCTGGGGCTTTTGCCGGCTTTTTCCGTGCGTCTGCGGCAGCCGGGTTCAATGGCGGTGGCGGAGGGCTTTCAAATGGGACGGGTAAGCCTTTCAAACGGGCGGTCAGGAGGGTTCTAAAGTCATCTCGGGATATCGGCTCAAAAAGGGATAAGGTATTCGTTTAGGTATTCGTTTAGGTATTCATTTTTTGAGATTGTAAAAAACGAAATGTGCGTGTTAGGTATTCGTTTAGGTATTCACTTTTGCGACATCAGCACCCCTCTACGGAGGGGGTTAATGACACGGAGAGGGGCGAAAATGGCACTGAAATGGCGGTTAAGTACCCCCTTATGGCACGAATTCGGCGGCAATATCAGGGGATAAGTGGGTGATAGATACGGGGTAAGGGTTGAATCGTGTTAAGAAAAGTGTGCGCGCAAGAGTTTACCGGCTATCGCAAGACTGACGCTCGGGGAGTTATTGCGTGGGTGTCATTCCATCGTGTGGAAGGTGAGGGAAGCCTTGACGAGGGCGAGGGCGGTGACTGAGGAGAGGGGGATGTCCTTGGGGGCGAAAGACGGGTTGAAGCTGGCGAGGCGGATCTTGCCCGGTTCGTCCGCTTTGCGGATGTATTTGACGGCGGTGTAGCTGTCGCCGTCGTAATCGAAAGACAGGAGATAGATTTCTCCCCAGAGGATGCTGTCAATGGACAGCTCCTTCTTTTTATACATAACTATGTCCCCTGACTTCAGTAGCGGGGACATCGACTCCCCTCTCACGTAAATAGCCCCGTCCACCGGCGGAAGGTTGGGAATCCTGAGGAAGTCTTCGGGCTGGATGTTGTGGTTGTTGAAGATGGCGACCAGTCCGGCGGAGGCGTCAAAATCGTAGAGGGGGATGTCCTGGGACGTGAGGTTGCGGTCGGTCTTGAGGCTGAACCGCTGATCCACCGCGACAGGCGTGGCGGAATTGAGCATATCGCCCTCGCCTGTCATAACCCACTTTATTGAGACTTCTCATCGCGCTCAGGCGCAGCAGGGTCCCGGTGTACACCCTCCCCCAGATACTCGAGAAGTACAACGGCGTCTGCGAGACGAAGGGGTGGAAGCCACTGCGCAGCGAGAACTCCCTGCGGCAGTTCCTGGAGAGGCCGGAGATCAAGCCTCGCTGGTACGACGCGGTGTACGGCGAGCTGGCGTCGAAGCAGCTCTTCTCCCGCCGCAACAAGACCCTTATGCCTACGATGCGCGACTCCCTCTGGTACGGGGACGGCACGAAGCTGAACCTGTTCTACAAGGATTACGAGGGCGGGAAGCAGGTCGTCAGGACCGCCTTCGTGTATGAGGTGGCGGACGCCTTCAATGACACGCTTCTGGGCTATGCCATCGGGAAGACGGAGAATTTCGACCTACAGTACAGGGCCTTCCGTATGGCGGTTGAGACATCCGGCCATAAGCCGTATGAGATCGTCACCGACAACCAGGGCAGCCAGACCTCGAAGATCGCCCAGGCCTTCTTCGCGAGCATAACCTCGCGCGTGTCCCGGACCACGTCGCCGTACAATCCGCAGTCGAAGACGATTGAGCGCCTCTTCGGCGAGTTCCAGCGCAGCATCCTGGGTCAGGACTGGAGATTCACCGGGGGCAACATCTCGGCGAAGGACGCATGGAAGATAAACAGGGAGTTCGTCGAGGCGAACAAGGAATCCCTCTACACCTACGAGGAGCTGCTCGCCGCCTATGCGGAGGCCAGGAGGAAATGGAACGCGGTCAACGGCAGGATGGCGGCATATCAGGCGAGCGTGAACCCGGAGACGGAGGCGGTGTCCCGGATTGATATGGTGAACCTGTTCTGGATCCGGACCGACCGCCCGTCGAAGTTCACAGCCGACGGCATCTCCATCCAGTACCGGAAACGCAGATACACCTACGAGGTCCTGACCGCCGACGGCAGGCCGGACTATGAGTGGAGGAAGGTGAACACCGGAAGGGAGTTCATCGTGAAGTTCGACCCGATGAAGATGGATATGGCGATGCTGTTCGAGCGGACGGCGACCGGGCTGCGGTACGTCGCCACCGCCTATCCATACCTGACGGTCCACAGGAACATACAGGAGCAGAAGGACGGGGATATGGCCCTGATAAGGCGGAACGATTCCGAGAACAAGAGGATGAGGGTCCAGCGCCGGATCGAGAACCACGCGCTGGAGATGGAGCACGGCGTGGCCCCGGAGCAGAACGGGCTGACGACGCCGGCGCTGAAAGGAATCAGCGAGGGAGAGTTCGAGACGCTCGCGGACGCGGTGGCCGTCGTGGCGTATCCGGAAGCCCCGGACCTCACGGAGATCGGGCCGTTCAACAAGGAGCTGAGCAATATGGATTACAATCCTCTCGACGCGATAAGCAGAACATAGCAAATCATTCAATAATATGGCACAGAAACTTACATCAGAAGAAAAGCAGGACATCCGGCGGATTCTGGCCGACTATGCGGCCGGGTACGCCAGCCAGGCGAAGGCGGCGAACTCCCTGCAGGGGGTGGCGAGCCCCGGGACATTCAACGCCGTCATCAACGGCAAGTTCGACAGGATAAGCGACGAGATGTTCCTGCGCATCCGCGCCGCCGTGGGCGGCGGGAGGACGGAGGGGTGGCAGATCTGCCAGACCTCGGCGTACAAGGACGTGGAGACGCTCCTTGCGGACGCGCAGCAGTACCGCAACGTCTCGTGGATAACGGCCCCGGCGGGCATCGGCAAGACCACGGCGGCGCTGCGCTACGCGAGGGAGCACAGGAACGTGTTCGTCCTCGGCTGCTCGGAGGATATGCACAAGGCCGACTTCATCGAGGAGCTGGCGAAGCGGATAGGCATCCGGAACGAGGGCCTGACCGTCCGCGCCACGCTGAACAGGATCGTGGACGATCTGGTGAAGATGAACCGTCCGCTGCTGGTGTTCGACGAGGGCGACAAGCTGACGGACTCGGTGATGTACTATTTCATCAGCCTGTACAACGCTCTGGAGGACAAATGCGGCATCGTGTTCCTCTCCACGCCCTACATCCGCAAGAGGGTGGCCAACGGCCTGAAGCTGGACAGGAAGGGGTACGAGGAGCTGTACTCGCGCATCGGCAGGAAGTTCGTCCCGCTCTCGGCGGTGACGGAGTACGAGGTGAACGCCATCTGCAGGAGCAACGGCCTGACGGACGGGAAGGCCATCGCGTCGGTGGTCAGGGAGTCCGGGGAGATCCGGAACGGGCAGACGGAGTTCGACCTGCGCCGCGTCAAGAAGTCCATCCACAAGCAGCTGCGCCTCGCTGCTGCGGCAAGGCTCTAATGTCATTCGAAACCCTTTCAAACGGCACTCATATATGGCACGCACGCTATCCGCAAGACAGGTACTCACCATAAGGTTCGACACGGTCCGCCTCGGGGGCGGATGGGACTCCTGCGTCGGGGAGATAGAAACCTCCGGGATCTGGTTCATCTGGGGCAACTCGGGGAACGGCAAGACCTCGGCGGTGGTGTCGCTGTGCAGGGAGCTGTCGGTCTACGGGAAGGTGCTCTACGACTCCAGGGAGGAGGGCGTGAGCCTGACGATGCAGAACACCCTGCGCCGCTACGGTATGGGCGAGCTGGGGAGCAGGTTCCAGCTCGCGGACATGACGCTCGGGGAGCTGGACGAGCGGCTCTCGCAGCGGAGGTCGCCGAGGTTCGTGGTCATCGACTCGTTCCAGTTCATGGGGCTGTCGTACCGGGAGTTCAGGGCGTTCTGCGAGAGGCACAGCAGCAAGCTGCTGATATTCGTCAGCAGGGCGAGGGGCCGCCAGCCTGAGGGCAGGGCCGCGGCGAGCGCGATGTACGACGCTTCCTGCAAGATATGGGTCGAGGGGTACAAGGCGTTCAGCAAGGGGCGCTTCATCGGGGAGAAGGGCGAGGTGACGCTATGGGAGGAGGGCGCGGCCAAGTACTGGTCAGACCCTGACAGACACAGATAAGAAAAACATTACGGCATTATGAAGAAGAAACGCAATTATTCACGGTTCTACGCCCTGTGCAAGTCGGCGGGCGTTGACCTCGGACAGTTCAAGGAGGATCTGGTCTCCCAGTTCACGGACGGGAGGACGGTGTCCCTGAGGGAGATGAAGGACTCCGAGTATGAGGAGATGTGCGACTGCCTCCAGAGCGGAAGGCGGCGGACGGAGTCGAGGGAGGACTACATCGAGCGGCGCAGGAGGATGCGTTCCGCCGTGCTGAACAGAATCCAGCGGCTTGGGGTGGACACCACGGACTTCGACAGGGTGAACGCCTTCTGCGGGAATCCAAGGATTGCCGGGAAGCCGTTCGGGATGCTGACCCCGGAGGAGCTGGAGGCTCTCGTCCCGAAGCTGGAGGCGATGCTGCGGAAGCCGAGGCCGCAGGCGGGGACGCATGCGATGTCCGTCCCGGTGATAGTCTGCGGCAAAACGAACCGGCTGCCGAACTGATGAGACCGATTATGACGATTGACCCGGACGGGCCGCAGGGGAACATCTTCTACATCTGGGGACTCGCCACCGGGAGACTGATATCCTGCGGGGCTCCCGCCTCCGTCAGGGATGAGATGTCAGGGCGGGTGAGGGATGCCCGCAGCTATGAGGAGGCGGTCGGAATCATACAGGAATATGTGACAATCAAATGGTTGCAAGCACGCCCGCACCCCAGGGGTTCGAGTCCCCGGCCTCCTCCGGAGTTTTATCACTTAAA
>CAVIJA010000037.1:0-13275 GCA_963643135.1 Alloprevotella sp.
GAGCCGATGATGGGAATTGAACTCATGACCTCATCCTTACCAAGGATGCGCTCTACCCCTGAGCTACATCGGCGTTGGAGCGGGGTAGGAGAATCGAACTCCCATTTCCAGCTTGGAAGGCTGGCATAATAGCCATTATACGAACCCCGCTTATGGAAGCGTTCTCCTCTTCCGTGAGTGGTGGGCAAGGATGGATTCGAACCACCGAAGGTAAAACCAGCAGATTTACAGTCTGCCCCATTTGGCCACTCTGGTACTTGCCCTTATTTTGCTGATGAGCCGATGGAGGGAGTCGAACCCACGACCCCGAGATTACAAATCACGTGCTCTGGCCACCTGAGCTACATCGGCAATGCCTATTTCAAAGTTCCCTCGCAATAGGGGACTGCAAAGATAGGAATTATTTCTTATCTCCAAAAACTTTTTTCAATCTTTTTTCAATTCCTTCTCTGCCCAGACCGCATTCGGCGTATTGCCCGCTCTGCGCGCCCTGCCGGATGAATCTGTCCGGCACTCCTATGCCCTCGGCCCGGATGGTGAAGCCTCCCGACATCAGAAACTCGCATACCGCCCCGTACAACCCTCCCTTGAGGGATGCGTCCTCCACGGTGATTATGTGGCGGTATCTGCCGGCTATCCCGGCGAGCGTCTCCTCGTCGAGCGGCTTGATGAAGCGGAAGTTATAGACGCCGACCCGTCCCGGATAGGCTGAGGCGGCCTCCAGCGCCCTGCCCGTCACCGGACCGGTGCAGACGAGAGCCACTTCGTCGCCTTCCGCGAGAGTCTCGGCCTTCCCGACGTCCAGAGTCCTGAACGGGACGTCCCTCCAGGCGACGCCCTCTCCCATACCTCTCGGATACCTTATTATAAAGGGACCGCTGTCCCGGGTCCAGGCGGTGTACATCAGCATCTTCAGTTCCTCTTCGTTGCGCGGGGAGGAGACGACGGTGTCCGGCACGCAGCGGTATGCGGCGATGTCCAGCACTCCGTGGTGGGTCGCGCCGTCTTCGCCGACGAGTCCCGCCCTGTCGAAGCACAGCACCACCGGCAGCCTCTGGAGCGCGACATCGTGTATTATCTGGTCGTAGGCCCGCTGCGAGAACGAAGAATAGATGTTGCAGAACGGCTTCATTCCTCCTGCGGCAAGCCCGGCGGCGAAAGTGACCGCGTGTTCCTCCTCGATGCCCACGTCGAAGAACTGCTCCGGCCTCTCTGCGGCGAGAAGGTTCATCCCGCAGCCCCTGGCCATCGCCGGAGTGATTCCGACGACCCTCGGGTCAGCCTTGGCAAGTTCCAGAAGAGTCTCTCCGAAGACATCCTGATACCGGTCGCGCAGGTGCGGTGAGGAGATCCTTTCGCCTGTCTCCGGGATGAAACGCCCCGGAGCGTGCCAGGTGGCGGGGTCCTGTTCGGCGTAGCTGTAGCCCTTGCCCTTGACGGTGAGGCAGTGCAGGATTTTGGGTCCTCCGATGGCCTTCAGCTTGGAGAGAGTCCTGACTACATCCTCTATGTCATTGCCGTCGATAGGCCCGAAGTATCTGAATCCTAGCGATTCGAAGAGGTCTCCTCCTGTCTTCTTGACCACCCAGGACTTGAGGCTTTTCACCCATATCTGGATTGCGCTCCGCAGCTTCCCGTCCCCGAGCGCGTTCCACACCCTGGTCTTCAGGCGGTTGTAGGACGAGCTTGTGGAGATCTTGAGCAGATACTCGTGCATCGCGCCGGTGTTGTCGTCGATGGACTGGTTGTTGTCATTGAGCAGCACCAGCAGATCGGCCCCGCTAGCCCCGGCGTTGTTGAGTCCCTCATAGGCGAGGCCTCCCGTCATCGCCCCGTCACCGATGATTGCTATCGCCTTGCGTGCGAGTCCCTGCATCCGAGCGGCCTGCGCAAATCCGAGCGCGGCGGAGATGGAAGTGGAGGAGTGTCCCGCCCCGAAGCAGTCAAAGGAGCTTTCGCTGCGTTTCGGGAAGCCGCTCAAGCCTCCTTCCGTGCGGAGAGAGCCGAATCTGTCCCTGCGCCCGGTGAGCAGTTTGTGCGCGTAAGCCTGATGCCCCACGTCGAAAACGAGCTTGTCCCCGGGGGTGTCGAACACATAGTGTACGCCGACTATCAGCTCCACCGCCCCGAGGCTCGATGCGAGATGCCCCGGTCTCTCGGCGCAGGTCTTGACAATGCAGTCCCTTATCTCTGCGCAGAGCCGCCTGAGCTGCTCCATGCTGAACCCGCGGATGTCGGAAGGGGAGTTTATGCTGTCCAGAAGCTCGTACATCACCGCTTCCCGCTTGGCTTGTCAAGGGCGAGTTCCGGATGGATGCGGGACGAACGCGAGAGTACCGCTGACACGTAGCAGGCCAGCGCTCCGAGTCCTATGAAGATATATTCGGCTCTGGCGGCGGCCTCCACCCCTTCGAAACTGCGGAATATGCGGCCCACGAATATAGGCACGAGCAGCATTCCCATATTCTGGACCCAATATATCATGGAGTAGGCCGTGCCGAGGTTGCGCTCCGGCACTATCTTAGGCACCGACGGCCACATCGCGGACGGCACGAGGGAATATCCTACTCCCAGTACGGCTATCGAGAAATAGCCCCAGAACGGCACACCCTGCGGTGCGAAACGCAGCAGCAGGTGGGCGGAGAGCACCATCGCGGAGCCTATGAGCATCCACAGCGTGGCCTTGCCGAGCCTGTCCACCAGCGCTCCGAAGAGGGGAGTGAACACCACCGTGAAGAATGGTATCATCGAAATCACCCACTTCGCGTTGTCAATGTCCATCCCGAAGCGCGGAATCACTATCGAGGTGCCGAACTTCTTGAACGAGATGATGCAGCAGTAGAAAAATACGCAGAGCAGGGAAATCATTATGAAACGCGGGTTGGAGAGCAGTTTCAGGATATCGGAGAACTTGAACTTGTCCTCGTCCTTCACGCTGCCTCTGCCGCTGCTGATTCCCCTCTCCCTGTCGAAACGCGCGTCCATCGCGACGAATACGCCCCACAGCAGCACCCCGAGCAATATCAGCGCGAGTCCCAGTGTGGCGGGACGGGAGGTCTCCGCGAGCGTGTAGATCTCGCCGGGGGCCTTCTGCGCGACAAGTATCGGGGAGATGATGAATGCGGCCGCCGTACCGAGCCTTGCCACGGCCACCTGCGCCCCCATCGCAAACGCCACGTTGCGTCCCTTGAACCATTTGGCGATGGAGCGGGTCACGGCGACGCCGGCAATCTCGCTGCCCAGACCGAATATCATGCATCCGCCGTATGCCACGGCAAGGGAAGTCCTGGCCGGAAGTCCCGAACGGAGGGCGAAGAATACGGTGGCGGCCCCGAGAGCCATCAGTGCGACGAATACGGATCCCACAGTGCGGACTCCGAACACGTCCAGCAGCACCCCGCAGACAATCAGTCCCCCGCAAACGCAGAGGAAACTGTATCCGCCGGCATAGAAGCCGTAGTCGGCGCTGTCCCAGCCGAGTTCGAGACATTCGGGATGCTGGAATATCTGAGAGAGCGTCGAGAACATGTCGTCGAAGAAATACGACGCGAACATCGGCACCATCAGACAGATGAGCGCAATCCAGGCGGCGCTGCCGCCACTTTTTCCGTGAGTCATTGACATTCGGGCAAGTAATGGCCGGGAAACCTTCCCGGACGGATTATTTCTTGATATTTGGAAGCTCCAGCCCGTAGCCCTTGCGCCTGTCCTCGGCCTTGAGATAGATGCTGAGGATGAATGCGAGTACTCCGAAGCTTGCGAATACGATCATCGGCACGGTATAGCCGCCGGTCGACTGGCGGAGCGAGCCGATGAGCATAGGCACGAGGCAGAGGCCTATGTTCTGCACCCAGAAGATGAGGCAGTATGCGCTGCCCAGAATCTTATCGTCGATAATCTTCGGCACTGACGGCCAGAGGGCCGCAGGCACGAGCGAGAAGCTGACGCCCAGCACCACAATCAGCACCAGTGCGAACGCCTTGCTCGGGAAGGCCGGGAGAAGGAACGCGAAGCAGAGGTGGCAGGCTACCATTATCAGGGAACCGGCCATAAGCATCGAGGCCCCCTTGCCGAGCCGGTCGAGGAATATGCCGAGGAACGGGGTGAGAATCATCGCAAGGACAGGGAAGCAGCTGAACAGCTGTGCGGCGGAAGCCGCATCGGTGTGGAGCGTCTCCTCCAGGAAATTGGTCGCGTATCTCTGGAACGGGAAAATCGCGCTGTAGTAAAGCACGCAGAGCAGGGCCACGATCCAGAACATCTTGCTCTTGAAGATCGCGCCGAGATCGCTGACGTGGAACTCGTCCTCCGGAGATTTCTCCTCCGTCGCGAGTCCCTCCTCCACGAGTTGGCTGTCGAACTTGCGGTCAATCACTCCGAAAATGATGAAGTTGATCAGGCCGATGACCAGCAGCGCACCGCAGAATCCGAGCGGCGCGAGGACGGACCCCCCGAACTTCGCGGAGATGAGCGGAGCGATCCACATCACCCCGAACACGCCGAGTCGGGCGATGGCCATCTCAAGTCCCATGGCGAGGGCCATTTCCTTGCCCTTGAACCACTTGGCGATAATCTTGGAAACATTGGTGCCCTCCATCTCGCAGCCGCAGCCGAAAATCATGAATCCGAGGGAAGCCATCTTGGCGCTTGCCGGCATCTCGACCCACCAGCTGCCGAGCCACTGCGCGAATGCGGTGGTCTGGAACCAGTCGCTGATGCCGACGAACTTGATGGCCGCGCCGACGACCATAAGTCCCGCCGCCAGCACACCGGAGAATCGCACTCCGAGCTTGTCGAGGATTACGCCCGCGATGATGAGGAAGCCGCAGACGTTGAGAATATATTCAGATGCCGCATATTTGCCGAAGACTCCGCTGTCCCATCCCAGATTGCTCTCTACGAGAGACTTGAGCGGGGACATCACGTCCACGAACATATATGCGAAGAACATCATCAGGGCGATGAGTATCAGCACGCCCCATCTTGCTGCCGGATAGTCGTTGAGCAGCTTTCTTGCTTTTTCTGCCATAAGGTCTGGTTGTAGTAATGATTAAAAGCAGCCCGGTAAGCTTTCGCGAAGGATTTCTGCAGAAGAGCAGGAAGACCGGCAAAAGCACCAGGCCATTTTCCGGGAATTGCTTAGAACGGAAGGTCGTCGGCCGGAGCGTCATCCGCTGTCACGACCGGCTCGGATGGAGCCGCCTGCGGGGCCGTCACCGGAGCAGGTCTCTGATATGTCGGCTGCTGATATGCTGACTGCTGATATGCTGGCTGCGACCCCTGCTGCGGATATCCGCCGTCCTGTGAAGCACCGTCTCTGCGGCCGAGAAGCTGCAGATTGTCCACGTTGATTTCGGTGGTGTATCTCTTGGCCCCGCTCTGGTCGGTCCAGGATCTCGTCCTCAGACGGCCCTCGATATAGAGCTGCGTGCCTTTCTTGACGAAGCGCTCCACGACATCCGCGGGCTGTCCCCAGGCCACTATGTTGTGCCATTCGGTGTTCTCTCTGGATTCCCCGCTGCGGTCCTTGAATCTCTCTGTCGTCGCCAGGGTGAAGCTGGCGACCTTTCTTCCCTGCCCTCCCGGGGCGTTGCCATCCAGGTAACGGACTTCAGGATCCTTGCCTACGTTACCGATGAGCATTACTTTGTTAAGTGACATAATTACAAATTTTATCCAAACTGCAAGATAGAAATTTTTTGCGAAACATAGCGGGGTGCGAAAAACAATATTGCCACAAAAGTTTCTGAAATTGTCGAAAAATTATTTTATTTGCCTTCCTGGCAGGTTGTTTTCAGTAATGATGAAAGTTAATTAGGAATTACACAGCAGGCGGGTAAAACAAGTTTCCGCAGATTGGACAGGGATGAAGAGATGAAGAAGAGGATAGTCTCCCTTACGGGCTTTATGGGAAGCGGCAAGAGCAGTGTCGGGGCGGCTCTGGCGGCTCTGACGGGTGCGCATTTCGCTGACCTCGACACCGTCGTGGCCGGACGCGAAGGCCGTCCGATTCCGGAGATTTTTCTCGACGGCGAAGAAGCTTTCCGCCGGGCCGAACTGAGTGCGCTGCTTGAACTTCTCGATGCTGCGGAGGCCTCGGAAGGGGATTCGGTGCTTGCGCTGGGTGGGGGGACATTGTGCGGAGAACAGGCCCGCAGGGAGGTGTTCTCCAGGACCGAGAGCGTGCATCTGCGCACGTCGCTGCCCGTCATCAGGGAGCGGCTTGGCGATGAAGACCTCTCCAGACCCCTTTTCAAGGATGCCGAAAGGCTGTTCGCGGAGCGTGCGGCCACCTATGCGGCGGCTTCCGTCACCGTGGACACGGACAGACTCTCCGTGGAGGAGGTGGCGGGGGTGATTAAAGATATATTTTTCGCATAGCCTCGACGTCCGGGGCTTCTCCGCTCATCAGTCCGTATCCCAATACGGCCTGCTGCAGATGCCAGGCAGTGCCGGGGACATATCCCGGATGCCCTGTGAGGCAGGGGTCCTTGTAGTTCGCCTCGATCAGGGTGGCGCAGTCGAGAGAGTCGATGCCGTCCACTGCCGAAGGGAGAGTGTAGATTATGACATCGGCCTTCACCCCGCCGGAGATGCCGTCGTGGCGGTAGAGGACGGTGTTGAATCCGAGATCTTCCGCGGCCGCGAGTGCGGCCTTGCCCGCTCCGCCGAAGCCGATGACGGCGGCGCTGCCCCGCTCAAGGGGTTCCAGCAGGGCGCGTACCCCCATATAGTCCGAATTCCAGGCCCTCACTCCTTCCGGGGTGTTGAGGCAGAGGTTGGTCGCTCCGACCCTCTCGCACTCGGGACTCTTCCAGTCGGCTCGCAGGAAGGCCTCCCCCTTGAACGGGGCGGTCACGTTGATGGCCCTGTATTCTTTGAGAAAACGCTCCCAGGCCAGGTCGAAATCGGACGTTTCGATGAGCTCGTAGCAATATTTGCCATTGTAGGCCGCTCGGAAGAGCTTTGGACTCAGCGAGTGCGCTATGGGACAGCCGATAAGTCCGAATTTATCCATTGCTGCGCTGTCTTATTGATTCGTAGAGCAATATCGCCGCGGAGACCGATACGTTGAGCGAGTCGAGCCGTCCGCGCATAGGTATCATTATATGTGCGTCCGCGGCCTCGCGCCAGATGCCGGTGAGGCCTGTGGCTTCCGTCCCCATCACGATGGCCGTGGCCTTCTTCATATCGCAGGCGTAGTACGGGGAAGAGTCCTGAAGCTGTGCCGTGAGGATCCGGATTCCGTGTCCTTTGAGGTACGAAATCGCCTCCGGGCTGCTGCATACGGCCGTCTGTACCGTGAACACGGCACCGAGGGAGGCCCTTATCAGATTGGGGTTGTAGATGTCGGCCCTGGGGTCGCAGATTATCAGCGCGTCGACTCCTGCGGCATCGCAGGTCCGCAGCACAGCTCCGATATTGCCGGGCTTCTCCACGCTCTCCAGCACGGCTATCAGCGGATTCTCCCCGAGCCTGAGGCCCTCCAATCGGTGTTCCCGCGCCTTGACTTCGGCGATTATGCCTTCCGTGCCTTCCCGACAGGCGATTTTGGCGTACAGTTCCCTGCTGACACGGCAGATGCGGCAGCCGTGGGGGAGACTGATGCCGCCCGTCATCTCCGGGCAGATGAATATGGTGTCCGGCTCGTATCCGGCTTCCAGACAATGCTCCAGCTCCCGCCGCCCTTCGACCGTGAAGAGGGCGCTCCCGCGCCTTTCGGAGGCTTTCTGCCGCAGGGCGAGAAGCCTCTTTATCTTCGGGTTGGAGGCGGATGTGAGCAGCTCCTCCGTCACTGCTGCCTGTCCTCTTTCTTGAGAGCCTTCTCCGGCTTCATCTGAGGGAAGAAGAGCACATCCTGGATGGTGGTCTGGCCGGTCATGAACATGGTGAGGCGGTCTATTCCCATACCGAGACCGGAGGTCGGAGGCATGCCATATTCGAGCGCGCGCACGAAGTCCATATCGATATACATAGCCTCGTCGTCACCCTTGCTCTTGAGCGCGGCCTGCTCCTCGAACCTCTGGAGCTGGTCGACAGGGTCGTTGAGCTCGGAATAGGCGTTGGCCAGTTCCTTGCCGCAGACGAAGAGTTCGAAGCGCTCCGTCAGCTGCGGATTGTCGCGGTGGCGCTTGGTCAGAGGGGACATCTCCACAGGGTAGTCAGTGACGAAGGTCGGCTGGATGAGCTTGTCTTCGCAGTATTCGCCGAAGATGGCGTCTATCAGCTTGCCCTTGCCCATAGAAGGCTCAATCTTGACGTTCAGCTCGCCGCAGGTCCTGCGGAGCTGCTCCTCGTCCATCCCGCTCACGTCCACTCCGGCATATTCGCGTATGGCTTCGAGTATAGGCAGGCGGCGGTAAGTCCCGCCGAAGTCCACTTCGTTTTCGCCTATCTTGACTCTGGTGGTCCCGTTGACGGCTCCGGATACCTGCGCAAGCATCTTCTCGACGAACTTCATCATCCAGTTGTAGTCCTTGTAGGCCACGTATATCTCCATACAGGTGAACTCCGGATTGTGCGTCTTGTCCATCCCCTCGTTGCGGAAGTCCTTGGCGAATTCATATACTCCGTTGTATCCTCCCACGATCAGCCTCTTGAGGTAGAGTTCGTTGGCGATTCTCAGATAGAGAGGGATGTCCAGCGCGTTGTGGTGGGTGATGAACGGACGGGCGGTCGCGCCTCCCGGTATGCTCTGCAGGATCGGGGTCTCCACTTCGAGGCAGCCGGCCTCGTCGAAGTACCGTCTCATCGTGGCGATGATTTTCGCCCTCTTGACGAATACCTCTCTGACCTGGGGATTGATGATGAGGTCCACGTATCTCTGGCGATAGCGGAGTTCCGGGTCGGTGACCGCATCGAACACCTGACCGTCCATCTCCTTCACTATCGGAAGCACTTTCAGCGATTTGCTCAGCAGGGTGAGCTCCTTGGCGTGCACGCTGAGCTGGCCTGTCTGGGTGATGAAGGCGAAGCCCTTGATCCCCACGATGTCCCCGATGTCGAGGAGCTTCTTCCAGACGGTGTTGTACATCGTCTTGTCCTCGAGGGGGCAGATTTCGTCGCGCTTAACGTATATCTGTATCCTGCCGGTGCTGTCCTGCAGCTCCCCGAAGGAGGCTGCGCCCATTATCCGGCGGCTCATAAGCCTGCCCGCTATGCACACTTCCTGGAAGTTGCCCTTGTCGGCATCATATTCCGCGGCAATCTCCGCGGCGGTGGCATTGACGGGGTATTCTGCTGCCGGATAAGGCTCTATGCCCAATTCCCTGAGCTTCGAGAGAGACTCTCTGCGTAAAAGTTCCTGTTCGCTATATTCCATAGCGCAAAAATACGATAAAAATTCCGAAATAAACCTTATCTTTGTTGAGATATGGCAAAGGACTGCAAGTGGATCATTAGAGAGCCTGCTCCGGAAGCGGAGGTCGAGAGACTCGCCGCCGAAGTGGGGATTGACAAGGTTCTCGCGGGGCTGCTGGTGCAGCGTGGAGTCCGGACGTTCGAGGAGGCGAGACTCTTCTTCAGACCGAGTCTGGACAATCTCCACGACCCCTTCCTGATGAAGGATATGGACGTGGCGGTGGATCGGCTGCATCGTGCCATAGCCTCCGGAGAGAAGATACTGGTCTATGGAGACTACGACGTGGACGGCACCACCGCGGTGGCGCTTGTCTATTCTTTCATCCGCCGCTTCACTTCCGATGTCGATTTCTATATCCCGGACCGCTACGACGAGGGTTACGGGGTGTCGTTCAAGGGGATTGACTGGGCCTCGGACAACGGTTTCACCCTTCTCATCACGCTTGACTGCGGCATCAAGGCCACGGACAAGGTGGACTACGCCGCGACCAAGGGCGTGGACGTGATCGTCTGCGACCACCACCTGCCGGAGGACGTACTGCCGAAGGCCGTGGCGGTGCTGGACCCGAAGCGCGAGGACTGCCATTATCCTTTCGACGACCTTTCCGGCTGCGGAGTCGGATTCAAGCTGGTGCAGGCCTATTCCCAGCGCTACGGAGTCCCTTTCGAAAGCCTTGTTCCGCTGCTGGACCTGCTCGTGGTGAGCATCGCTTCGGATCTCGTGACGATAGTGGGGGAGAACCGCATACTCGCGCATTTCGGTCTCAAGCAGCTCAATGAAAACCCGTGCCAGGGGCTTCTGGCGATGATTTCCCTCTCCAATCTGGAGCCGGGACACGTCACCGTCGACGACATAGTCTTCAAGATAGGGCCGCGCATCAACGCCGCCGGGCGTATGGAGTCCGGGAGGCTTGCCGTGGAACTGCTTACCGCGACGGACTATTCCGCCGCGATGGCGAAAGGGAAGATAATCAACGAAAACAACAACGAACGCAAGAACATAGACCGCGAGATTACCCAGGAGGCACTGGAGATGGTGCAGTCCGGCACCTGCCTGTGCAATTCCAACGCGACCATAGTATATAACCCCAAATGGAACAAGGGAGTGGTCGGGATCGTCGCTTCGCGGCTCGTAGAGGCATATTACAGGCCGACGGTCGTGCTGACCAAGTCCAACGGGCTGGTCACGGGGTCTGCCCGCAGCATAGCCGGATTCGATCTCTATGAGGCCATAGACAGCTGCGCCGACCTGCTGGAGAACTTCGGCGGGCATATGTATGCGGCCGGCCTCACCCTGAAGGAGGAGAATCTCAAGGAGTTCGCCGAGAGGATGGATTCGTTCGTCGCGGCACATATAACCGGAGAAATGCTCACCCCCGTGGTGGCGGTGGATTCGAAGCTCGACTTCGCGCAGATTACGCCTAAATTCTTCAGGATCCTCAAACTGTTCCAGCCTTTCGGCCCCGGCAACCAGAACCCAATCTTCGTGACGGAAAACGTCTATGACGCCGGCACGGGCCGCAAGGTGGGAGCCGGAGGGGTGCATATGAAGCTTGACCTGATACAGGAGTCGCAGCCTTACCATCAGATACCGTCCATCGCGTTCAATATGGCCGACTTTTTCGACTATATCCGGGAGGGCAATCCTTTCGACGTGTGCTATGCGATAGTGGAGAACTATTACCGCGGCAATTCTTCCATCCAGCTGCGTATCCGCGATCTGCGCGAACGCGACGACATCTACAGGATATGACGAAGTCGATGCCCGTCAGAGCTTCCGAGCGCTACGCCGTCCTCGACGTGCTACGCGGTTTCGCACTTCTGGGCATAGCGCTTGCCAATTTCCCTGAGTTCTCGCTCTATACCTTTCTGCACGCGGATGCCGCTGCGGCGATGCCTACGGCCGGTGCCGACAGGATAGTCCGCTGGTTGCAGGGGATATTCGTCGACGGGAAGTTCTACACCATCTTCTCCCTGCTTTTCGGTGTCGGATTCTCCATAATTCTCTCCAATGCGCAGAAGCGCGGGGCGGACGGCATCCGTATCTTCTACCGGCGTATGCTCATCCTGCTGCTGATAGGGTTTCTGCATCTGATGTTCATCTGGAGCGGAGATATTCTGATGCTTTATGCCCTTATGGGTATGCTTCTGCCGCTTTTCCGCAATGTCTCCGACAGGAAACTGCTGGGCTGCGCCGCCGCTCTGCTTGCCCTGCCGGTGCTGGTGGACAGCGTGACGCAGGCCGCCGGTTTGTCGCTTTCCGCTCCGGTCGTGGGCGTGCAGCAGGAGTATTGTGCCAGATACGGCATCACCGATGAGAATTTCGCCTATTGGCTGCGCGACGCCGGCTCTTATCGGGAGGTGTTCGAGTTTCTCGTCCAGGGGGCTTTCGTCCGGATGCAGGAGTTCATAGAGGGCAACCGCTATTTCAAGGTTCTCGGACTGTTTCTGACAGGCTTCTGCATAGGCCGCCGCAGGCTCTATGCGGACCTTGCCGCCTATCGGCCGCAGCTCAGGCGAATTGCGCTCATAGGCCTGACCGTCGGGCTGCCCTGTTCGGCTTTCTATACCTGGGGGAGTCTCAATTCGCATCCTTTCGGCCTCGGGCTTCATTCGCTGACGTATCTTGCGGGCGTCTATCCGCTGGGCTTCGCGTATGTGGCCCTTATCTGCCTTCTGTATCTGCGCCGTCCGGAGTTGAAGAGTTTCAGGCTGCTTTCCGCTCCGGGAAGGATGGCTCTGAGCAACTATATCGGGCAGTCGGTGTCCGGCGTGATTATTTTCTACGGCATAGGTCTCGGCTTCGGAGCCGGGGTGGGGCTGTGTTATGTGGCTCTGGTCGCCTTCGGGGTCTATCTGTTTCAGGCCCTGTTCAGCGGGCTGTGGCTCAGGTATTTCAACTTCGGCCCTCTCGAATGGCTTTGGCGTATGCTCACCTACGGCCGCACCTTCCCTATCCGTCGCAGCTGACCCTTCCTCGTCATTGCCGGCCTGACCGGCAATCTCCAGCATACGATGCCCGATCAAGTCGGGCATGACAAAAACAAGGAAGCCGCTGAAATTCAGCGGCTTCCTGCGTGTGTCAGCAACTGTCAGTCGGTGACATCGTTTACGGCTACCCATCCTGTTGGGATGCCGGAGTAGGAATCGGTGCTTAATTCGAAACTTTCCCTTTTATGGATGGTGCGGGTCTTGCCATCGCCCGCAGACGGAACTGTTTTGTAAAGCCATTTGAGCAACGCCTTTGATTGTGTCGTTGAAGAGGCTGTTGAAGTGGCCTTGATGGTTATGCTTGTGAGCTTGGTGCAGCTGGAGAACATCTGCTCATAGCAGCTTTCTACGAGTGTCTCTGCGGGCAGCTCAATCTCGCTATTAAGCTCGGTACAGCCGGAGAACATGGCATTATAGCAGCCTTTTTCGAGCTTTGTGGCCGACAGCGCCGGAGCGGTTTCAAGCTTGGTGCATTTTAAGAACATGGTAGAATAGCATTTGTCTGCGAGTGTCTTGGCCGGCAGCTCCGGAGCGGAGGTGAGTGCTGAGCAGTCAAAGAACATACCTTCGTAGCAACTATCTGCAAGTCTCTCTGCGGGCAGCGTCGGTGCGGTTTTAAGCGAGGGGCAGACGGCAAACATCCAATAATAGCAATTGTCTGCAAGTGTCGTGGCCGGCAGCTCCGGAGCGGAGGTGAGGGCTGTGCAGTATTGGAACAGGCCTGCGAATCTCGCTTTCTCAGTGCTGGCGCTTGCGTAACTCTCCCAATCAATCAGAGTCCTGATGTCTCCGGAGCATTGCACCTCCACTTCTGTTTCAGTGAAGCTGATATTGCTGTAATTGTTCGCATTCGTCGCTGTGCCGACGAGACTCTTTCCGCGCAGCCTCAAATTTCCATAGGCGCCTCCGAATGACACTGCTGTA
>CAVIJA010000038.1:0-13269 GCA_963643135.1 Alloprevotella sp.
ATGAAGTGTTCGCCACCCAACGCGGATACGGAGAATTCAAGGACTGGTGGGAATTTCCCGGCGGGAAAATGGAGCCGGGGGAAACGCCTCAGCAGAGCCTCGTTCGCGAAATCAAGGAAGAGCTTGACGCCGAAATCTCCGTAGGGAAGCTTATACAGACCGTCGAATGGGACTATCCGCAATTTCACCTGACGATGCACTGCTTCTGGTGTGAGCTCACATCTCAAGCCCTTCATCTCAACGAGCACGAAGCCGCCCGCTGGCTAAGCAGAGAGTCCCTGCGCTCCGTCCGATGGCTTCCCGCGGACGAGCTGCTCCTCTCCGATATAGCGGCCGGATTGTAGCTGACAATCACCAGATTGCCCCTGCCGGCAGCATAAGATGCCCGATCACGTCGGGCATGACGAAGAGGGAGGGATGCCCGATCACGTCGGGCATGACAAAACCGTCATTGCCGGCTCCGACCGGCAATCTCGGCCCCGACCGGCAATCTTCCCCGCACATGATGCAAGCCTTGCATCCGTTCAGAAACGCTCTATCCCGAAGCGCGGAATGAATTTCCCGATGCCGCTGGCGGCCATGGCTCCGGCAAGTCCGCAGAGTCCGAATTCGCACCCGGCCAATCACCTTTCGCGGAGAGATTCCTTCAATCTGATTCCGACGGAGCGCCAGGAAGGAATCTTCTTCAAAGTCCGGCGCACCGGCTCGACGTCATAAAGCAGGAAAACCAGCAGGAAAGCGCAGCCCGTCAAACAGGTCCAGCCGAAAAGTGTCTTGATTCCCGACATCATCGGGGCAAGCGCATCCGTACAGGCGGCGGAGTGGGTCGCATACTCGGCGACATACCTTCGCAAAGAGTGCGCATATCCGGCGCAGGCCATGCTGTCGGCAAGCCCGTTCCTTATGAAGCCGCAGATAGTCAAGCCCATAAAGAAATGCTGAAAAGGCATCACTTCCTCAAGATAGATTGTCAAAGCACAGAAAAATATCGCATATCCGAACGTCCTGAGCATCGTCGGCAGGTAAAAAATCCCGATGTTCATATATGGAGTCAGGCAGAAATACATGGCCAGCTGATAGCAAAGTATCGCCAGGAACCCGATGGAGAACAGCCGGGTGTATTTCTGACGCAGGCAGCGTATCCACCACATCGTAAAAAGACATCCGGCAAGCGTGCCGGCAAATTCCAGGAGCGAAAACCGGGCAGTTGTCATGGCCCCGTAGCCCAAAACGGCCGATGTGAATACGTTCTGAAGCGCCTTCGGAGTCGAGCACATGAATTCCAGAATCAGAAACAGCCCCAGCACCGGTACGAGCCGCCTGTAAGTGAACGCCCTCGCGTCAATGAACGCGTGACGGATATGAAGCATTCTGGCAATGCAGAAATACAGCGTCACGGGCAAAGCGCAGCAGACCGTACGGAAAACCTTGCTGTCAAACCAGTTGTAATACTCTCCGTAGGTGAATATCCATATCCCTTCCAGCAGAACCGAGGCCCACAGCACACAGCCGAGCCAGTCCACGCTTATAAGCGGCAGCTTGGGCATAATCCTCACATTTCTTGTCAACACAAAAACCGCAAGCGCGACCATCAGCAGCAGCCCGATCATAAACCAGTGCATCATATGCCAGCTTCCCAGATGGTAGGCAAGCTGGTTCGCCACCCAGGGCGACATGTTCACACAGCCTATGACAATGATATACAGAAGCGGAAAAAATCGCGTAAAATCCCGCCCCGGGGCCAGCCAAAGCTGGATGTTCGACATACATTCGAAGGTGCCGCAAAGCTTGAAAAAGCCTGCCGTAAATGACAATGCGCAAAGCAGCGGGATGCTTTCCGTCTTCATGCACAGAAAATTGCACAGGGCTATCATCAGAGCGGCGTTGATGAGAAGCTGCCGGTTGGTGAAGCGGAACTTGAATCTGAACAGAAAAGGGAAAGGCATACAGACCCCGACGACCGCACATAGTCCTATCATAAGCACGTCCTCCCTCATAAAAGAGGTCGTACCCATTATGTTGCTCAGCGTCCCCAGGTAGATTCCGCCGCTCAACTGGAAAACGATGGCGAAGAGCACATAAATCCATGGGCGAAGTGCACTGGGGACGAAGTCCCGATACATAGGCATCGAGAACTCCGGGGATGGCATCTTCGTCATATCAATACAGGACTTCGGTTTCCACGTTGAGGCCCGCTTTAAGTTCAGAGAGATTGTCTCCGCCCTCTATGGCGATGCGGACAGGAACGCGCTGCTCGACCTTTACGAAATTTCCTGTGGCATTGTTGATCGGAGCCCCCGACCAGGCCGAACCCGTGGCAGAGGAGATGGCCTGCACCCGGCCCCTGTATTCTACGCCCGGGAGGGCGTCGGCCTTGATTTTCACCTCTGAACCCACGCGGATATGCTTGAGCTGAGTCTCCCGGTAGTCTGCAATAATCCATGCCTCTGAATCATCCACGACCTGGGCAAGCAATTGCCCCGGCTGCACCAGCTGCCCCGGGTGGATATCCTTACGCCCTACTCTTCCGCTGCAAGGGGCCACGACAACCGTGTATGAGAGATCAAGTTTTGCAAGCTCCACAGCCGCCTCGGCAAGGCTTACTCCGGCTTTGCTCTGTCCGAGCCGGCCCGCAAGTTCATTTCCGATAAGTTCAGTCGATTTCCTCTGCCTGCGAACCTGGTCATAGCGCGCTTTGGCGGCCTTGTATCGGGTTTCGACTTCGTCAAATTGCTGTCTGGTGACAGCATCTTTCTCAAGCAGGGCCTTGTACCTTCCGTAATCCGATTCCGCATTCTGGAGATTGACCCTCGCCTCTTCTATGCCCGCATCGGCGACTGTGACGTTGCTCTCCGTCGTTCTGATGCTTGCGGCATCGGCTGATTTGCCGGACAGAGCCCCCTCCAAATCAGCCTGCGCCTGCCAGAGACGGTAAAGATATTCTGAATTGTCCAGGACCACGAGGGTGTCTCCCCTATTCACGTGCTGGTATTCTTCAAAGCGGATTTCGCTTATGAATCCCTGCACTCTGTTGTTGACAGGGGCGATATGGCGCCCCACCCTGGCATCGTTCGTATATTCCACGTTCCCCAAGTGAACGAACCTTGAGCACACATACCCGATTCCGCACAGCAACAGTGCGACAATCACTACGTTATAGATTCTCTTGATTATTTTTTTACTTTTCATTTTCGAGTAATTTTTACTACAGCACTCCCGCCGTATATTTAAGTTTACATTGACGATAAAGAATCTCGGCCTTTGCGTCAGCCACGCCGAGCCCTGCATCCAATTTCATATTGAAAGCATCCAACATATCGGTTATCAGCGCAAGCTGCTCGACATACCTGTCATAAACGCGGTCGTAATTTTCATTAGCAAGCTGAAGGCTCTTCTCCTTGTTGTCGAGTTCGACATAAGCCTGAGCATAATCCATATAGGCCTGGTAGATGTCATTTTGCAGATTTTCTTCAGTTACGCTTCTTGCCTCGCGGGCCTGCCGCAGCAGAAGCTCGGACTGTCTGACCTTGCTTGATGATTTGTACAATGCGCTCAGGTTGTACTTGATTCCGAACCCTACGTACCAGATATTCAGATTCTTGTCTATCGGCGGCACTTCAATCGTAATCGGACCGTTGAAGTTTTCGTGGGCGACGAGAGCGATTTTGGGAAGCAGCTCACTTTTGACAATAGTATGCTGGTCGGATGCAATTTCCGCATTCAAGTCAGCAATCTTCAGTTCGGCAGAAGCCCGGGCTGCAAGCTCCTGCCAGGAATCGGAGCTGACCGGGCGCATATCCTCAACATCCTCCAGGACAGGCTTTATGATAGTTGATCCCGGCAGACAAAGAGTATTGCACAGCCGGTAATTCAATATCTTTTCCGTGCTGCGCAGCTTGACAAGTTCCAGCCGGAGCGTTTCAAGCCGCAGTTCATAACGCGTCACGTCATTGGCAAGGGCCAGGCCCTGCTCGCGCTTGAGCCTGATGTCATCAATAAGCTTGAGGGTAAGCGAAATGTTTTCCTCATAGACCTTGATGCTGTTTGCAATCTTGTACAGGTCAAGGTATTGCCCTGCGGCCAGGAGTCTCAACCCCTGACGGCTCTTGTCCGTTTGGGCCACTGCCAGCGATGACTGCTTCTGTGCCAAGCCGATACCGGCATTGACCGCTCCGCCGGAATAGAGGACTTGCTGCACGTCAAGCGTGAAACCGTTGCCGAAATGCGGAGTCCGGGCTGATGTGAAGTTTGAGAAATCCCTGTCCGTCAGGAAGGCGTCTCCGATATAGCTGACGTTGACTTCAGCGCTGATTTCCGGATACCTGGCACTCCTTGCCGCCTTGACTCCTTCCTGGGCCGCCTGCTGCGCGGAGCGAAGCACCTTCATCGTCCGGTTGTCCGACTCGATGCGGCTGAACATCTCCCCAAGGCTCAGCGACAAGGAATCAGGAGCGGGATTTTGGCCTCCGACCGCCGCCATCAGCGGGACGATGATGAAAGATAGATAATTATACAACAACATACACTACTTTGAATTTTCGACTGCAAAGGTATTGCGCCGAGCGCGAAAAGTGCTTGTACAGATATAACCAAAAATGGGATATTCGGGAACGGCCTTGGAGTTATGACACATTTTTGACGATATTTGCAGCACAAAAGGGAATATCTTATGGACAAAGAACTCAGCTGCCGGACAAGCTCGAGACTATACGAATCAGTCTCGACTTTCCGCATCAGCGATGATGGGATAATGGAGAACGGCGCGATAATACTCTCCCGCACGGGGAAGGCGTCTGTCAGTGTCAATTATAAAATATGGGCCCTGCCTCAAGGGGCGGTCATGACCCTTTTTCCCGGAGATGTCATTTCAATAGGCAATAAGACGTCCGACTTCTCCGCCGACATATTGACATATAGCCCGGCAATTCTCAGAGAAGCGAGTCTGGATCTCGAACACACCGTCTATGATGCTCTCAGACAGGACAGATGCAGAGGCGACTCAAAAGTCGTCTCCGAAATTGTCAGCAGAATGTTCGGCCTGCTGAACACTTATTTCAAACAGCCCGAGTGCGGATGTCTCAATCAGTTGGTAATCCTGCAATTGAAGGCGTTTTTCGTGGGATTCCACGATTATCTGCTCCGTTTTCCGGAACTTGCGCCCGCGCTCAAAGGCTCCAAAAGGAAGCGCTCCCTCTTCAATGACTTCATGCAGATACTCGAAAGGGATTATCATAAATGCCGCGACGTGAGCTACTATGCGGAGGCGCTTCACATCACGTCCAAATATCTCAATGTGGTCTCAAGACAGATTGCCGGCAGGACAGCCAAGACCGTAATCGACCACTACGTCATCCTCAAATTGAAAATAGACCTGAGCCGCAACGCCTGTCCCATCAAGCAGTTGGCCTGGGACTACAATTTCAGCGACGCCTCGTTCTTCACCCGGTATTTCAGACAGCACACGGGGATGACCCCGCTATCTTACCGCCGCAAATCCATAGACCCCTCCGAAAGCCCCCGGGATTAATCCTCGTCATTGCCGGCCCCGACCGGCAATCCTCTTCCTTCCTCGTCATTGCCGGCCCCGACCGGCAATCTCGCCCTGCCACCAGCTCAAGATGCCCGATCACGTCGGGCATGACAAAGAGGGACGGATGCCCGATCACGTCGGGCATGACGAGAACTCTGAGTTTTTCAGTGCGGTTAGCCGCGCTTGCGGTAGGAAAGAACTGCAACCGCGTCAACATCAGGAATGATAAGCTCCGCAAGCTTGTCTTCGACAAGGAATCCAATCTGAACACATTTTGTACTTGTCGAGGATATTTCGTAACTTTGAAAAAATATACGAAACAAGTTCACCAACATCTTCCGCCTATGTCCGAAATTGCCAATCCACAAAAGCCCGACAATCCCAAGTCTTTCAAAAGACGCCTGTTTGACTTTTTTGCGGTATTGTATATGATATTCTACGTGGCTATCATGCTACTCCCGACTTTGGCTGTTTTCACCGTATTGTACCTGATCACGAAGTGGTGGTTTCTCCTGCTTAGCATCATCATACTCATCATCGCTTACATCTGGATGACAATCCACGGCATAATAGAGTTTTTCAAGCCATATGACCCGACCGAACAGCCGATATTCCCTGCCACCGGAGACAGCGGCGACTCCGACGAAGCGGCCAAGGCGGCCGGCCTCATCCTTGGCGCGGGTTTGCTTGGTCACCACATAGGCAAGCACCACGGCTCCGACTCGGACAGGGTGACTGACGACTGGCTCTGGCAAGAAAAATATCGTGAGCACGACACGTAGGGCATTTCTTGGGATTTTCGCCGACGATTCATATCTTTGCGAGATTTATCATTGCAGGTATGAAATGCCTCGAAAGAGTTGTCGCAGTCTTGCTGTTCCTGTCTTCCCTCCTTTCCTGCACGAAAGAGGGGAATGTCATCTACATCGATATCGACCCTGACGACGAAGTCCACGACCTGGTCTATTTCGTCACGCGCAAGGGGGCTTTGGGAGATGTCGGATATATGGATGACATGTACCGCGGCGTGGTGAGAGGAGCGCAGGACTACGGCCTTCTGCTCTCGCTCGTGGAACTCCCGTCAGACACTCTGAAAGCTGTTTCGACTATCGAGTATATGCTTGACTATATGGAGAATGAACGACCCGACCGCAGGGCGCTGATAATCCTCGCAAACGACAGTCTGGAGCCGCTCCTCCACCGCTACGAGTCCCTGCTCACACGGGCATCCAACGTGGACTTCCTGCTCGCCGAGTCGGACGATGCGACCCTGCCGGCATATACTCTGAAGATTCTCCAATACGGAATTTATTATCAGGCCGGAAGGCTCGTTGCCGATGGTCTTGACGACGCGGACAAAGTACTGATAACCAGCGCAAATCCGAATATCCCCGGACTGGACGGCATGATTAGGGGGTTCTCTGACGCAATCGCGGACAGCGGCTCGGACACCGAACTTACCCACATCAGTTTCTCCCGGACCACGGGCGGCTACGATGACGCTGCGACCGCCTACAGGATGTCCTATTCTCTGGACGGGTCGTTCAATCTGGTGATTCCCCTCTGCGGAGGCACCGCTCAGGGGTTTTTCCGCTACAACAGGGAGAACCCCGGGAGTTTCTACACCCTAGGCATCGACTGCGATATGCAGCTGTACTCCCCGCGGGTGCCGTTCTCCATCGTAAAGCATATCGGCAATGCGATGCAGGACTGGATAGGCAGCTGGAGCAGAGGAGAGGAAATACCCTCCCGCAAGGTGCTCGGCCTGTCCTCCGGCTATCCGGAGCTGGTGGTCTCGGACTCCTTCAAGGATACTCTGGACGGCATAGCCGGGAAATATTATGACAAGGCGCTGGCGGAGGAGCAGAGGTATGAGGGCCGTTAGAATTCTTCCGGCATTGGGCATTCTTGCAGTGTGCCTGCTCGCCGCCTGCATCAGGGAGGATGACAGGATAGAATACGTCTCCAAGTACAAGACGACCCCGTACAACATCGCGGTGGTGCTGCCCATGTATGAGAGCGGGGAATATGTGGCCCGTCTGGAGAATATCGCCGGCAGCGCCCTCGACAATATGCGCAAGGCGCAGAGAACTCTGTGCGACGCAGGGGACAGTCTCGGAGTGGACCTCAATATCGAGTGGTACGATGAGGACAGCGTGGATCTTGACTCCCTCTCCTCCGCGCTTGCCTCACGCGAGGACCTGCTGCTTGTCGTCGGGCCCCTGCGCAACCACAATGTGGACGTGATGGCCCGCGCCTGCAAACCGGCCCGCAAGCCTATGATCGTGCCTGTGGCAAGCAGCGAGAATATCATCCGCCGCTATGCCGTCACCAAATCGGGCGACAAGGCCGAGAAGCCCTTCCTCTGGTCGCTCTGCGAGACCGATGTCAGCCAGAGCGAAGTCCTGCTTGCAAAAGCCTGGGAATCTGGAGCAAAGAGCGTCGCCCTGCTCACGCCGGACGATGACTACGGGCAGACTTTCTACGAATGGATTCCGTTCCTCGCCACCGAATTGGGACTGGAACTGACTGCGGACAACATATACCGATATTCCGACGATCTTGCGGACAATGCCGCAAAAGCGCTGCAGTCCGGGGTTGACTGCCTTATATGTGCCGTCAACTCGGCGAAGGAAGCGCAGACCGTACTCGAGGAGCGGAAGAATCTCAGAGACAAGACTCCGCGAATCCTCTTCTCCAACGGTGCACTCTCCGCCTATCTGCTTCAACTCGGCGACCTGGCTGAGGGTGCGGAGGGCATTGCCCAGTATGCCGACCCCACCACCGGCTTCCAGATAGCCTACGAAGAGAAATACGGCTACTCCCCCGCCGGAGCCGAGGCCCAGGTCTACGATGCCCTGCTGCTGGCCGGCATCACGGCATTCGTCAAGAACCACCTTGCGGAGGAGACCGACACCAACGATATTATCCGACAGATAACGTCCCTCGGGACAGAACCTTACCCGATATGGAGCGAGCTGGGTATGCGCTCTCTGCTGGCCCTGCTCTCAAGCGGCGACAACTATGTCAAGCTGGTCGGAGCAAGCGGGGTTCTGCGCTTCGACAGCGAAGCCTGCACAAGCCTCCTGCAGAGCACCTATGTGCATTGGATGGTGTATGACGGCAAACTGATCACCCTCGACTATATGAGCAGCGACGGCAGCAACCGCATCGCCTCCACACTTGCCTCCTGGAACTGGAAAGTCCGGGTGACGGATGACATCGAGGACAAGGACAGCCCCGTCGGCTACGGGGAGCTTGAAGACTGCCGGGCGATTCTCGTGCAGGGTTCGAGCGGCTGGGCCAACTACCGGCATCAGGCCGATGTACTCAATGTCTACCGTATGCTCAAGCGCAACGGCTGGGATGACGACCACATCATTCTCATTGTCTCCGACGAGCTTGCGGACAACCCGCAGAACACCTTCCCCGGCGAGGTCCGCTGCTCCACCTATGGAGATGACCTCTACCGGGGTGCAGTCATCGACTACAGCACCGACACGCTGAATGTCAGTGACATATCCGACATTCTGCTTGGCAGAAGCAGCCCGCACCTCCCGACCGTGCTGGACTCTTCGGATAAGACCAACGTGCTGCTCTTCTGGAGCGGACACGGATGTCTTGCCAAAAGCAAAAAGTCGGACGGCTTCATATGGCGCGATGATGAGGGAATATTCTCGGACAGCGACTTCCGCCGTACTCTCGAGCAGCTGTCATCCGATGGGCGCTACCGCAAGATGCTCCTGCTGCTCGAACCGTGCTACTCGCGGAATATGGCTCTGCAGGCCACCGGCATCCCCGGAATACTCAGCATCGCAAGTGCGGGAGCAGGAGAATCCTCATTCGCCGACTTCCACTCCAGCGAACTCAACATATGGATGAGCGACCGCTTCTCCAACAACCTCGTCGGCACGCTCTCCGAAAAACCGGACCAGACCTACAGGGAACTCTACGAATACCTTTACACCCATACTCTCGGTTCGCACGTCCACGTGGAGAATTCATATATGTTCGGAAATCTCTGCAAGACGGGTCCTTATGAATTTTTGTTTCAATCCATAAATAAATGAAAAAGTTCAACCAACTGCTTTTAACTGTTCTCGCAGCGGCAGGAATGGCTTTCTTCGCCTCCTGCTCGAAAAACAGCCCCGACGTACCTGAGGGCGATGATGACATCGTAGTCGAAATAGAAGATATGGAGTACTTTACTCCTGAACAGGTGGCGGACGAGGTGTTCGGCCCTGAAGGCTCCAACGCCGACGAAACGATGGTTCAGGCACGCGAACAGTTCCTCGCGCTCACCAGGGAAAAGGAAGCCGAACTTCAGGAGGAATTAGGCGCCAACGGATTGGCGCTCGAGTATATCTCCTGCCGTTTCAAATACTACAGCCAAGATGTGGACGGCGGTTCAATCCCCCTTTCCGGCCGTGTCGCCTGGGGTGGATACTGGCTCTTCGGCCATCACAATCTGGATCCCGACAACATCTACCTTTTCGAGCACTATACCATCACCTCGAATGACGAATGTCCTTCCGAGAGCGGCTCTACTGAATGTTTCCTCGCCACGGGAGACAACCTGCTCATAATGCCGGACTACATAGGCTACGGCTCCACCAAACATATGGTGCATCCTTATCTCAACCACGAAATCACTGCCATCAATTCCGTCGACGCACTGAAAGCCGGTTACAAGGTATGGCAGGAGAGAGGCTCCGGCACTATGGAAGATGACTGGAAGCTCTATGTCCTGGGCTCGTCCCAGGGTGCGGGCAACGCTCTTGCAGTGCACAAATACCTTGACACCCACGAAGAGCTTGCGAAAGAATGGAGATTCGCCTACTCCTACTCCTGCTGCGGCGCATATGACCCGGCCCTCACTATGGACACCTATTACAAATGGGGCAAGACAGCATATATAGGAGCGATCCCGATGACCATCAAGTCTATGCTCGTGAGCTACCCGGACATACTTTCCGGCTTCAAGGAGGAAGACTTCTACTGCGAAAAATACCTTAAGATCAAGAGCCAGGTCGATGCCATACTCGAGCAGAAGAAGACCAACACTACCGATCTCAACCACAAGATGAAAGAGCTTCTCGAGACGCAGGATCCCAAACTTGAGGATATTTTCAGCGCCGATGCTCTCAACAGGGAGTCGGCGCTGTGCAAGGCATTCTTCGAGTGTCTGGAGAAGAACAACCTGACCGTAGGGTGGACGCCGAAGCATCAGATCAAGCTTTGGGGCACAAAGAGCGACGAAATCGTGCCTTGCGCCAATACGGAAGCCGTCAAAAACGCATTCGGAGACAAGGTTACCGTCACGTGGGACTTCTGGGAGAGATCGCACGTCAACTTCTGCACGGCCTGGTATCTCTCTATTCCCCTAACCAACTGGTGATCTCAAAAGCCGGCCCTCCGATGCAAGGTTTTTGCGCTTGATGAATTATATTGCTAACTTTGTTTAATCGCTGCAATATTTTATAAGAGAATGCGACAAGTATTGATTGACCACTCCACCCTGGGGCGTTTCTGCGGTTTCTCGGAGATAAGCGAGAATTTCGGACAGACGCTCGCAGATGCCGATGTACCGGATATGCATTTCACCTATCTCGTTCCCGAGCGCTTCTTCGGACACTTCGGCGACAAGGTAAGTTACGTATCCTGCGAACACCCTAAGCGCGACCTCAAGAAACTCGGCTACAATATAGAGCTCTGGCACTCCACCCAGCAGCTGTTCAAATTCCGCAAGCACATCCCCCATGCCAAGCGTCTGATGACCATACACGATTTGAACTATCTCTGGGAGAAACACGGGATACACCGGGTCAAGCACATAATCAGAGGGGAACTGCGGCTGATGCGCAGCGACTACATCACTGTGATTTCCAAATTCGTGGCGGACGAAGTCAGGCGTCACTGCCACCTGCTCGGCAGGAAGCCGATAAGCGTGATCTACAACGGAGTGCGTGACGTGGAGAACGGTCCGCGCGTAAAGCCTTCATTCGTGGAGGAAGGCGCTGAATTCTTCCTGGCGGTAGGACAGGTGGTGAAACGCAAGAACTACGGTTTCCTGCCGGGAATGATGAAACACTTCCCCGGTCACAGGCTGATCATCTGCGGAGACCTCAGAAACAGACGCTACGTGAGCAGATTGAGAGCTGAAATAGAATCTTCCGGTTTGAAAGACAGAATCATATTGGCCGGGGCCGTGAGCGAGGCCGAGAAGAATTGGCTATACGCCCACTGCGAGGCCCTTCTGATGCCGAGCAGGCTGGAAGGCTTCGGCCTGCCGGTCATCGAGGCGATGCGTTTCGGGAAAGCTGTTTTCTGCTCGAAGCTGACCTCGCTTCCCGAGATAGGGGGCGACGAGGCCTTCTACTGGGATAATTTCGAGCCGCAGCATATGGCCGACGTCGTGAAGAAAGGTCTGGAGGCATTCAAGGAACCGGGCAGAAAAGAACGGGAAATAGCCTACACGAAGAAGTTCGACTACAAGGTATACACATCCCAATATATAGAACTCTACAGAAAGATATTAGGCAGGACCTAAGTGATTCCTAACTCTCAAAGCAGCATCAGCAGCTGACCTGAGATGACGCGGAGAAACATCTCCACCGGATAGACCGTGGCGTAGGCTACGGACGGGGAGTCGTCATCTACGGTGCTGAGCGCGTAGTTCAGGGCAATCGGGTTGGCCATCGCACCGCAGAGCATCCCTACGTTCTCGGCATAGCCCGTGCGGCAGAACTTTGACGCGACAAATCCCGTCAGCAGCACGGGGATGACGGCGAGGGCGATGCTGACGGCAATCCACACCAGACCTTCCGGTCTCAGCACGGTAGCGAAGAATCCCGGTCCGGCGCTGAGCCCGAGGCCCGCAAGATAGACCGTGATGCCCAGCTGCCGCAGCATCAGATTGGCGCTGTGGGTCGTGTAGGTGGTCAGGTGAATTCTCGATCCGAAGGCTCCCATCAGTATTCCTATGACTATGGGGCCTCCGGCGATGCCGAGCCTGATGGGAACGCTCATTCCGGGGATCGATACGGGCAGGCTGCCGAGTATCAGTCCGAGCATCAGTCCGATGAAGATGAAGAGCAGATTGGGATTGCGCAGCTCCTTCTCCTGATTGCCCAGCACCTCCGCCACCCTCTCTATGGCCTTCTCTTCTCCGACTATGGTAAGCTTGTCTCCGATCTGGAGGCGCAGGTCGCGTGAGGGCAGGATGTCGATGCCGGCGCGGTTGACGCGGGTGATGTTGATTCTGTAGACATTGCGCAGGTGCAGGTCGCCGAGCTTTGCGCCGTTGATTTCGGACCTGGTGACGAAGACGTGCCGGGAGATCAGCATCCCGTCGAGGTGGTTCCAGTCTATGTCCGACCGGTTCCAGTCCTTCACCACCTTCTCGCCGAAAAGCTGCTCCGCCGCTCCGGCTTCCGTCTCACGCGTCAGGACAAGCACATGCTCCCCCTCTTCGAGGACGGTATCCCCGTCGGGGATGATGACCCGGCCGTGTCCGTTGTCCCCTTCGCCGTATTTCCATACGCGGGACACCACCAGATGGACGCGGGACCCCTTCATTATCTCCCGGAGGGATTTCCCGAACAAGGCGGGGTTGCTGACGCGGAACTCCGTCACGAATGCCGGTTTGTCGTGGCTTTCCACGGAAGTGTCAGCGCTGCGGAACAATCTCTTGAGCAGGGCCACGCACAGAATCACTCCGATGACCCCTAAAGGGTAGC
>CAVIJA010000039.1:0-12335 GCA_963643135.1 Alloprevotella sp.
GAAGCAGCGGAGCCGCCCGACGTAGTCGGCATGCCCCTGAAAGGGGCTGTCAGCGTCAGCTGACTGGGGTTGAAGCTTTGCGGAAGGCTCTGTGAGCCTTCCGCAGGGGTTTGGGGCGGCAGCCCCAATAAGGAAGAGGATGACCGTTTCCGGTCACCCTCTTCGGCTTCAGGGTATGTCAGTTGATGACTACTGGATCTGAGGAGGAGTGCACTGCTCATCTGTGAGGACGCCGGTGCGGTTGTCGGCGACATCCCACCATACGCGGCTGGAGGTGTTGTCCTCGCCGTTGGAGAGCTGCTTGACGGCCTCTACGTAGTTGTCATAGTTGTAGGCGACATCGGTGCCGGTGTAGTAGGCGAGACGGTATGGGTAGTGGGAATTGCCGGCTGCCACCGCGCCGGGACCTACCGGCATATAAGGGATGTCAAGCCTCCTCCAGTCTGACCACGCCTCCACGCCGTCGGCGAGATAACCCGCAATCCATCTCTGAATCGCAATCTGCTCGAGTCCGTTCGACTCATTGTAGGCTACGGCCTCGGAAGCCACGTATTCGTCCGCTCCGCTGGCTCCCCACTGCTCGAACGAAGCCTTGATGCCCGCTTCGTAGAGGCTCTTCGCATCGGCTGAAATCCAGCCTCTGTATGCTGCTTCAGCCTCGGTGAGCAGTACGCGGGCGGTCGTAATCACAGGGAACGTGGCGTCGGCGGCCAGCATCTTGCTGCTTACGCTGCAACAGCTGCTGGTGAAAGAGTTCACCGCATTGTTGTCCGTAAGTCCGAACGGAATTCCGTAGAAAGAACTGTACTGGTCTCTCGGGAAGGTCTCCTCGGACCTTGTCCCCTTGTACCCCTCGATGTCGAAATACTCGAACATCCTGTTGTCCTTCAGTTCCTTCATCTGCTCCACGATGAACATATTCGGAACATGAATGAATTGAGCTCCCGAATAATCCGGAGAACACCAGTAGTACAGGCGGTTCCAGGTGAGGTCGTCGTAGCTGTAGAAGAATCCGTCGTCCACGCTTTCCATAGCGCCGTCACTGTAGGCGGCGGCGAAACGGGTCTTGCCCACGCTCGGGGCCACGTCGCAGAGCTTGATGGCCATCATCATACGGAGCGAAGCATTGAACTTCTTCCACTTGGCGATGTCTCCGCCGTAGAGGATGTCCGCGGAACTCAGCGAGCTGCTCTCGTCAAACAGATTGTAGGCCTCGACGAGGGACTCGTCCAGCTGGGTATATACGGACTCCTGAGAGTCATAGACAGGCTTCCAGTTGTCATCTGACGCCCCCTTGAATGCTTCGGAAAGCACAATCGGGCCAAGGATGTCGGTCAGAGTCATATAGTAGTAGGCGGAAAGCGTCTTGGCGGCGGCAATCTGGTTGGCGTTTGAGCCGAAAGCCTGCACGTTGGAGAGATTCTTCTGCCCCTCATCCTCGTTCATCTCGATAATCATGTTAAGGTTCTTTAGAGGATAGAGGTACATGGAGCTTACTGCATACTGTACCGTATTTGTAAGAGGGCCGTACTGGTTGTTCTTTGACTCTGAGAGATAACCGCACCACTCCTGCTGCCAAGGGTCGAAACCGTTTGTGCTCGTTCCGAGGACAAAGTGCGGGACATACTGGCAGGCATAGCTGAACAGATAGTCCGTATATGCCGTGGAAGGGCTGTTCGGACTCTTGTTGATGTCGCCGAAGTCTGTGATTTTATCGCAGGAGGACAGGGTGACTGCTACTGCCGCAGCCGTTAATACTAAGTTCTTTATGTTTTTCATAATATTCATCTCCTATGCATTAGAAAGTAAGATTGACTGAAAATCCGAAGGATCTGGTGGACAGGGCCTGACCGCCCTCGATGAAATTGTAGCTGGATCCTGCGATTTCGGACGGGTCCATGTTCGGGCAGGCGGAGTAGATGAGCCAAGGATTTGTGGCGACGAGAGCTATGCTTGCATTGCTCAGACCGATGCCGGCCCTGTCGAGGATGCTCTTAGGGATGTCATACTTGACGGACACTTCGCGAAGCTTGACGTAGGTCTTGTCATAGACCCAGTTGTCATTGTCGTAGTATGCCTGATAGTGGTAGTAGCTGTATGCGTCCACATAGCCTGACATAGGATTGCCTTCAGCGTCGACGCCTTCCAGATAGACGCCTCCTCCGGTGGCTACAGGCTCACGCTCGTTCACGCCGCGGTTGTTGATCTTGGCCGTGGATGCGAGAACACCCGAACCGGTTCCCCACATGTTCGTCCATGAGACAATCTGGCCTCCGACGGAGAAGTCGAGAGATGCGTCCAAAGTGAGGCGCTTGTATCTGAGGGAGGTGGAGAATCCGCCGGTGAAGTCCGGCTGTACGTTACCGACCTCTTTCTCTGTGCCGAGGTCATAGACCGGCCGTACGTCTCCCCACTGGGCGTTTCCGCTCCGAAGGATATACTGACCGTCTTCGTTTCTCGCCCAGCGGGCCTGCGTCGTGATCACGCCGATCGGCTGACCTTCGATAGCCTTCAGGTACCAGTAATAGTAGAACTTATTGCCGTAGATTGTATATTCCGACTGGTCCGGAGCAAGGCTGACGAGCTTGTTGGAGTTCTTGGCTACGTTGCCGCTGAGTGTCCATTCGAAGTCGCGGGTGCGGACCGGAGTCCCTCCCAGGACGACTTCCATACCCTGGTTGCGTACCATGCCGGCATTGATTCTGCGGTATGCATAGCCTGACTGTGGCAGGACGTTTGCGGAGATGATGTCGTTCTTGGTGTCCTTGCGGTAGACGTTGATGTCGCCGAAGAGTCTGTTGCCGAACATCTTGAACTCCGTGCCGACTTCGTAGGAAGTGGAGATCGTAGGCTTGATGGAAGAATTGACCTGGGTGTAAGGCTCATACATGGTAGGATTGCCGTGGGCCTTGGTCCCTACGGTGTATGTAGGGTAGATGTTGTAGGCGCTGAGAGTGGATCCCACCTGGGCCATGGAAGCTCTGATCTTCCAGAAGTTGAGCCAAGGAGCGTTGATGAGCTTGCTGGCCATGAAGGAGACGGAACCGCCGCCGTAGAGGTAGGAATTTTCCGCGTCGGAGAGGCGGGAGTCGATGTCATAACGGATGGAACCGTCGAGATAGATGAGGTCATCCCATCCGATGGTGGCTGTTCCGAAGGCTGAACGGGTCTTGTAATGTGTCTCGGAATTGTTTGTGCCGTAGGTGTTGGCCGATGCCGCCAGGTTGTAGAAACCCGGGACTGAAAGGCCTCCGCTCGTGTAGCCGTTGAGGTAGAAATAGTCGTATTTACGGCTTTCGGCGAATGCGGCGGTCTCTATGTCAAGCCTGTCATCCGCATAGTGGCCGCTCCAGGTGGCGTAGGCCTGCGCCGTGAAGTCATTGCTCTGGGAGTGATATGTGCGGAAATACGGATCGAAGTTGATGGATCCCTTGCCGTATTTCGCTTCATAGCGGCTGGCGTTGATGTTGTTGTTGACACGTACACCGACACGCACGTTCTCGGGCAGCTGCGCGTAGATGTCGGCCGTGACGAGATGGTAGTTGTTGTATGACCAGGTGTTGTAGTTATACATTGAGGCGAACGGGCCGTCGTGGAAGTTTGCGCTGAGGTCGTCTGTGCTCATGATGTTCCACGTCCTCCAGCTGCCGTCCGGCGTCTGCCAATCCTTGTAGTCCGCGATGTTCACGTTGGTCTGTCCCCACTGGGTGAAGTCGTACACTATGTTTCCGTTCGCAGCGTATCCTTCGGATGCGGCATTCTTGTTCATGCGGTAGCGGTAGCGGTAGCTGACGTCGGCATTGAGCCACTTCGCAGGCTGGAACGATGACGTGATGCTGAACGAACGGCGTGTGGCGTTGGAGTTGTACAGTATGCCCTGACGCTCGACGTTGTTGAATGATACTCTGGTGCGGAAACCGTTGCCGGACTTGGAGAAGGCGACGTTGGTGTTGTTGGTCCAGGCGGTGCGGGTGAGGTCTCTGAGATTCATCCTGGCCTCCCAGGTGTCGGCCTGGCCGTATTTGCTTGATGTCGGGTCCCAGGAAAGGGCTGAGCGTACGAGAGTCTTGCCGTCATAACGCGGACCCCAGTTCTCGTCGCTGTAGTAGTCCATTGCATAGGTGCCGTCTCCGAGGTCCTCGAGCAGGTGCGTAGCGGAGGTCCAGTCTGTCGCATACGGATCCTCGGCCTGTGCGGCGTAATATGAGATATATGCGGCCGTCGAACCTCCGCCATAGAGGTCGTTCACATCGAAATGGTTGTAATAGGTCTCGACCGAGGTCGTGGTGGAGAATTCGATGGAGCTCTTCCCCTCTGCGGCTTTCTTGGTCGTGATGACTACCGCTCCGTTGGCTCCGCGGGAGCCGTAAAGTGCCGTGGCGGAAGGACCCTTGAGGACGTTGAGGCTCTCTACGTCCTCCATGTTGACGGAATTTCTCGCAACGATGGCCCCGTCGACTACATAGATAGGTTCGCTACCCTGGGCGTTGCTGTAGGAAGTGGTTCCTCGCAGGATAATCTTGCCTTCATCGAAGGTTGAACCTGCCCCCCCCCCAGAACTGTGCGCCCGCAATCTTGCCGGCCAGCGAGTTTCCCAGGTCCGCACTGTGTGTCGTGCTGAGTTCGTCGGCGCTCATCGTCTGTGCGGAATAGCCGATGGCCTTCTGCTTCCTTGTGAGGCCCTGAGCAGTGACTACGACTTCTTCAAGCTGCTCATTGTCAATGGCCAGAATTGCGTTGACCTCTTTTGCGGCGGGCTTGGTGACATCGATCATCCCGATGCAGGAGAATACCAGGGTGCTCCCCGCCGGGACGTCCTTAAGCTGGTAATGACCGTCGATGTCGGTCACGGCACCGTTGACGGTACCTTGTACGAATACGGATGCTCCGACCACCGGGAGTCCGTCTTCCGCAGACGTGACCGTACCTTTGACGGTGATGTTCTGCGCGAACGCCGTGCCGATACTGATACAGAGGCACAGCCAGAGAGAAAATAATTTTTTACTCATAAGTCATAAATTTGAATAGATTGACTTTTATATGTAGGTAATACACATTTGCCTGTTCTTCTTGTAAGCTCTACGGCTTACAAAACGCAAACTACTATATGTACACGAAGCGCACAACGGGCGTAACCCGCACATACTCAGGGTGTGCGGGAACAAAAATATGTAATCGATTTGATAAATGCAAGGATTTTAAATAATTTTAATACGCTGAGATTCAGCGTGTAGTCGGGCGATTTTAAATAAATTCAAAAACCAACCACACTCCTTGCTTTCGATTTGATATTTTAATTATTGCTTTTCTTTCGATTCGTAAGCAAAAATCGCTAATTTTTATTTGAAAAAATTTTTGAATTTGCGTCTTCGCCTCCCCGCCGTGCGTCCTTGCCTTCCCGCCGTGCGCCACTTTCTTCCCGCAGTGCGTCCTTGCCTCCAGGCCGTGACCTTGCACGGCAAGAGTGTCGGCTACAGCGCGAGATATTCCCTGACGGCCGTCCGGTACTCGATGAGTCTGTCGCAGCGGTCCGAAGAGTCCGTGCGCAGGGTGCTCTCCGCTTCGAGCAGCTCCTGGAGCGGGACGAGACCCGCAGCATAATTCGACAGAGCCGCGTCATAGAGCCGGCGCGAAGTCAGCAGGGCCTGCTCGGACAGCTGCCAGCGGTCGTAGGCCGAAGTGAGATCGACCCAGAGCCTGTCCAGCTGCAGGCGCAGCTGACGCTGGAGGTAAGTCCTCTCGTTCTCAGCTTTCTGTACCTGTATTTCAAGTCTTTGCGCCTTGCTGGCCGTCTTGCCCCAGTCCGACAGCGGAATCTGCACCGTCGCGAAGGCGAGTGCGTTTGACTTCCCGCTATCGTTAAGGTCGAAATAGCCTGCCGTGATCCCCAGTGCGACCTGAGGCAGGGCTTCTCCTATGGCCATCTTCTTCTCCAGTCGCTTCGCCTTGACGTTCAGGGCAAGCAGCTGAATCTCGTCCATCTGCATAAGTACGGCCTCCGGATCCCGCCAATAGCTTTCCGGAGATTCGGGGAGAGGGGAGTCGGCATCAAGTCGGATATCGTCCAGATACGGACATCCGTCGGAGGCGCCGGCCCTTGTCACGCTGTAGTCCATCCCTATGGAGTTCAGCAGGTTCATCTTCACGAGTCTGGCGGAACTTTCGACTTGTCTGCGGCCTGCGGCCAATTCGTTTTTCTTCAGCTCAAGCTGCAGCGTGGCGGTCTCCTCCGCGAGGCCCGCTTCCACGGCGGAGGAGAGGTTGGCGCAGAGAGTGTCCAGCACGGACTGCTGGAAGTCGAGCGTGTGCAGCTTCTCTTCCAGCGAGAAGACCCGCCACCAGAGGTCCTCCACCTCGCTTGCGGTCTTGCGGTCCTGAATGTCGAGCCTGAGCCGGGCCGCCTGAAGTCCGAGTGTGGCGAGACGGTTCCCGTTTACGATGCGGGCTCCGGCGAATACCGGCTGTACAGCCCGGACGGCAGTCATATATCCGTCATTGAAGCCGGAGAATGAGGTGTTGATGCCGTACATCGAGGCCATGGACTCCACCAGTACTTTTGAGTTCTCGCCCAGGATGTCCTCGGCGGACACTTCCACGAGGGGCTTGTCGGACTTGTATCCCGCCGCAATCGCGGAGATTCTCGGGAAATACTCCCAGAGGGCCTCGCGCTCCTGAAGGGTGGCGGCCCTGAGGTCCAGACGGGCATTGCGCATATAGGTATTGTCCGACAGGGCGCGGGTGCGGCATTCTTCGAGAGTGAGGACTGTCTCCGGCGAGTCGGCGACTGCACTTTCCGGGACTCCGGCGCCGGACGGCAGGGAGAGGTCCGGGGTCTGCTGCGCCGCTGCCGCGAAAGTGCAGAGCGAGAGCAGCGCGACGATATATGTTCTTGTAATCATCTGAATATGAGCCAGTAAGACACCGGCATTATGAGAGTTATAAGTATCATCGAGAACAGGGTGCCGAAACATATCACCACTCCCATAGGCATCCACAGCTGGTCTGCACTGATGACCATAGGCAGCACACCGAGAGCGGTCGTGCAGGAAGTCAGGAAGATAGGCCTCATACGGCGTTTGCCTGCCTCCTCCGCGGCTTCCTTCACCGGGATGCCGTGTTCGAAGCGCAGCTCCTCGGCATATTCGAACATTATGATGCCGTTCCTGATGATGATGCCCACCAGGCTGATGAGTCCCAGGACGGCGGTCAGCGAGAAGTCCAGACCGAAAAGCCAGAGTCCGAAGAACGCGCCGAAAAGGCAGATGGACGAGATGATGATGGTAAGGACGGCGAGGGAGACCTTCCTGAAATGGAAGACCAGAAAGAAGAAGAGTATCATCACCGCGGCGAGAAACGACAGGGCAATCTCCGGCCCCACCTGGGCGTTTATGCTGTCCAGTCCGCCTGGCGAAATCTCCATGCCCTCAGGAATGTCCAGGGTCTTGAGGAAGCGGCGGATGTCGCGCATCGGGACAGGCTGGCTCTGGCCGTACTTGAGGTCGGCCCCTACCGCGATGCAGGTCCTGCCGTCCACGCGGCAGAGCCTTTCCGGCTCCCACTGCGGGGTCATATCGGCCACCTGACGCACCGGGACGGAGAGCCCGGGCAGCATAGACGGCACGAGAGTGTTCGCGAGAGCCTCGTAGGGGCTGTCCTCCGTCAGGGCGGAAGCGTAGAGCTTCACCGGTATCTCCTCGTCCCCCTCGCGTATGGAAGATATCGGAATCCCCTCCAGAGTCCCCGTCAGGGAGAGGTTCATCAGCGAACGGTTCACACCCATACGGGATGCCTCCTCTTCCTTCAGGTCGAGTGAGATGGCGGGCAGGTCCCAGTCCGCGTCGGAGTGCACCCACTTGAGGCTCGGGACGGTCTCCATAAAACTCTTTATCTCTTCCGCCACAGGTCTGAGGGCTTCATAGTCGTCCCCGCTGACCAGGATCTCCACCGGAGAGGAGGAGACCTGGTAGGCCATCTGCTTGAAATGTATCTGAGCCTCAGGGAAATAGAATTCGTAATAGTCCTCGTATTCGGCGAGAAAGGACTCGGTGGCCTTGTCGGAAGAAGTGTTCACGATGAGCTGGGCTATGTTCCTGCCCGGGAGAATCGGGGCGTAGGTGGCGTGGAAGCGCGGAGTCCCTGTGCCGATGAATTCGGTTACGGAAACTATGCGCCCATCGCGCCTCAGCATCCTCGAGAGCGAATCCGACACGGCCTGCGTCTGTTCCAGATCGGCAGAAGGGTCAAGATAGACCTCCACCACGAACTGCGGACGCGAGGCCATAGGCATCAGCTGCACATTTATCCGCGTGAACATCAGAAGTCCCAGGCCTATGGCGCAGAAGCCACCGATAACGGTAATCAGAGGATGGCGGAAGCACTTGTCCTGCAGCCATTCATAGCCGTCCTGCATCCCGGAGAACATCCTGTTCTGCATTCTCGTGAGGAAACCCTTGCCCGTGGAACGCGCGCTGCCGATGAACTTCACCTCGAAAGACGGGACCACCAGGATGGCGTAGGCCAGCGAGGTCATCAGCGAGAAGGCGATGACGAAGGGGAAGGTGTCCACGAAGTCTCCCAGATAGCCGGAAATGATGTTACGTATAGGGAAGAACATCAGCGAGATGGCGAGCGTGGCCATAAACATCGGCATAAAGAGTTCCTGTGCGCTTGCGGCGGCGGCCTCAAGCCGGGGCATCCCTCTGCCGAGCTTGTCCATATATCCGTCCATGGTGATGACCGAGTCGTCGACTATCATCCCCAGCACCACGATGAGCGCCGCCAGGGAGACGGTGTTGAGGCAGATTCCGAAGGCATACATCAGGGCCAGGGCGATGGCCGTACAGACCGGTACGCCCGAGCCGGCGATGAGAGCGGAGCGCATAGGGAAGAGCAACAGCATCACGGCGATCACCACGAGCATCGAAATCACCAGATCTCTCAGGAATGACCACACGGAAGTGCCCACGACCTTCGGCTGGTCGGTTATGCGCGAGATGCTGATGCTGTCCGGCGCTCCGGCCGTGAATTCTTCGAGGACTCTGTCCACATCCCTTCCGAACTCCACGATATTGTTGTCGGGGCGCATTTCTACGGAAAGTATCACCGCAGTGTGGCCGTTATATGATATGAATGATTCCGGATCCTTGTAGCGCCTTTCCACCGAGGCTATGTCGGCGAGTCTCAGAGTTCTGTCGTCCGGGGTGTGCATCACTATCCTGTCGGCTATCTCCCGCTCGTCGGAAACCACTTTCGGGATATGCACCGGCGTGACGGCCCGGGAGGTCGAGAACGAGCCTCCTGACACCTGCAGGGTGGAAGTCTGATAATCCAGTGCGAGACTTCCCGGCGAAAGCCCGTAGGAGGACAGTCGGTCAGCGTCCAGAGTCACGGCAATCTCCTCGCTCTGCGTCCCCAGCACCTTGGCGCTGGCGAGCTTGGGCAGGAGACGGAGTCTGTCAGCGAGGGCGTCGGCATAGTCCTTCATCTCGCTCCATCCCTTGTCTTCGGACTCCAGCGCTATCAGCAGCGTGCTCACCGCGCTGAAATCGTCCATCACGACCACCGCCAGCACTCCCGGAGGCAGGGTCTGCTTGAAGGCGTTTATCTTCAGCTTTATCTTCGACCAGACCTCGTCCTTGTTGCCGTTGTCCGTGAAATCCACATAGATATAGCATATCCCGTCTTTCGAGACCACCCTGGTGTCCTTGCGGCTGACCTCCGAGAAAGTAAACAGCAGGCTCTCCAGAGGCTTCCCTACCTCTTCCTCGACCTGGTGCACGTCCGCTCCGGGATATACCGCCGCCACGAGGCCCTGCTTCAGTTCGAAAGTGGGGAATTCGTCCTTGTCCATATCGGACAGCCCGTAGATTCCCAGCACGATGATCATCCCGAGAATCATATATACGATGCTCTTGTAGCGGATAGCCCCGCTCACCACGGAAGAGATCGCGCCTTTCCTGTCTTTCGCATTCATAACGCTTCCACTTTCATTCCGGAGGATATCTTCGACATTCCTTCGACCACGAGGCGGTCCCCTTCGGACAGACCTTCGGAGACGATTACTCCCTTGCCGGAGAATCCGCCCGTTGAGACCATGGTCTTATGTACGCATCCGTCCCCGTCGAGTGTCCAGACATAGCGACCGTCCGCGCCTGTGCGTATTGCCGAAGCGGGAATCACTATCTGCGGGTCGCCGGAGCCCTCAAAGGATATCTTCCCGACCATCCCCGGCAGCAGACCTTCGATTTTCCCGTCCGGGAGCAACACGCAGTCGTAGGTGTGCGAGAGCGGCGATGCATCGACGCCCTTGCGTACGATTCGTGCCCCTGTGACGGCGTTTCCGAGCGCAGGCACCGTCAGGACGGCCTTGCGTCCGACTGTCATCTCTGTCATCTCTCCTTCCGGCACCGCAATCGCAAGTTCGAGAGAGCTTGCGTCCACTATCTTCAGTATCGGCTTCTCAAGTACGACTCTTTCGCCCTCGGCAAGGTAGACTTCGCTTACCGTCCCCGCGTACGGGGCCTTGATCGAGCAGTCCTCGACGGCCTTGAGGGCCTGATTGTAAGCGGCCCGGGCCTGGGCGAGCCGCGTCTGCGCCTCGATGAGTTTCACTTCGCTCACGCTGCCGTTGCCCTTGACCGACTCCAGGCGGTCAGAGGCGTCGCGGGCCTGCCTGAGCGTGGCGGCTGCGGCATCCAATGCGTTTTCGGCGCTCTCGGCTTTTACTCTCGCCACCACCTGGCCTTGGCTGACCTCATCTCCCTGTCGTACGACGATGCTCTCGAGAGTAGCCGGAAGCGGGCTGGTAATCACTGCGGATTTCGCCGCGTCCACCCTGGCGACATAGGTCTTGCCTGAGAAGCAGCTGTCCCTCTGTACGGTCTGTGTCCTGACCTTTACGACGGACTTGACATAGCCTCCCCGCTTTGCGGGATTCTGGCAGGATGCGGCCACGGCCACCGTGACCGCCATCAGCAGCAGTGCTGCGGAATGTCTGTCTTTCATTTCTCCTCTTTTTATTTGTCCCTTATGAGAAAATCCACCATTGCGTCGAAGGTTTCGACGCAGCTCTCAGTTTCCTTGCTTATCACAAGCTGGCTTTCTATGCCCTTGAGCAGCATCAGTATCATATCGGCGAAGGCGTCGGGCTGCACGGCGTCGGCAAGGATGTGGTTCTGTTTGCCCATACGGCAGATATCATAGAACTTCTGCCTTTCCCATCTGTCGAAGTCCTCCCTTATCCCGCGGATTACCGAGTTGGCTTCGTCATCGGTTCCGGAATACTGGTTCACGATGAATTGCGGATAGACCCGCATAGAGAGCATCTGATTTATCCTTTCCTTCAGATAGGAGCGGATCTGCGCGGCGGTCAGGTTCCCGTCGATGGTCAGCACCTTTTCGAGGCTTTCCTTCATCTGTGCGAACTCCCGCTCCACGATGTCCTTCAGCAGGGCCTGCTTGCCGTCGTAGTAATAATAGATGGAAGTCTTGGCCTTGCCCGTCTTGTGGCAGATGCCCTCGAGCGTCGTCCTCTCGTAGCCGAACTTCCCGAACAATTCTCTTGCCGCTTCCAGAATCTTCTCTTTTGCGGCGCATTTCTTTATCGTACTCATATTGTCACATATTTCGGAAGCTGCCCCGGCGCTGCCGTTCTACATTCGTCATTGCCGGCCTTCTTCGTCATTGCCGGCCCCGACCGGCAATCCGCCTGCTTGCTTTCTTCGTCATTGCCGGCCCCGACCGGCAATCTCCTCCTTGCCGTAAGCGTCAGATGCCCGATCCCGTCGGGCATGACGAAAATGATTCAGGCATGACGAGCTCTTCCCGTCATTGCCGGCTTGACCGGCAATCTCTCGGCCCCGACCGGCAATCCCTTGGACGCAAGGCACCTTCCCACGCCGCAAATATACGACAATTTTTTTAAATTTTGAACAAAATAGTCAAAAAGTACAAATTCTTGTCAAAAACTGCCCGAAGCCGGGGGGATTGCCGGTCGGAGCCGGCAATGACGCTTCTTCGTCATGCCCGACCCGATCGGGCATCTTCCCTTCACCCGTCATGCCCGACTCGATCGGGCATCTTCCATATTCCGGACAATTTTCTTAATTTTGCGGGGATAGGACAAAAAGGAGTTATTATGTTGTACCCGATTGGAATTCAGACTTTTTCGGAAATCCGCAGAAACGGATATGTCTACGTGGACAAGACTGCGCAGCTTTACAGGCTTGCCAGCACGGGGAAATATTATTTTCTGAGCCGGCCGCGCAGGTTCGGAAAGAGCCTTCTCGTGTCCACGATGGAGGCGTATTTCAGCGGGAAGAAGGAGCTTTTCGGCG
>CAVIJA010000040.1:0-12201 GCA_963643135.1 Alloprevotella sp.
TTCCGGGCAAGTCAGGCGGCGGGGTGGCGTTTGACTGAGGCGAGAAAGAGGCCGGCGGCGGTGAAGAGGGCGTTGATGAGCAGGAGTTCGAAGCCGATGCGGTAGCCTCCGAACCAGGATTCGCTGTGCGTCGAGAGAATCAGGCAGAGCAGCGGCGAAAGCACGCAAATCAGCGGCACCAGACGGTCGTTCGGCCGGCGGCGGCAGAGTATCCCGAAGAAGAAAAGCCCGAGCAGCGGACCGTAGGTATAGCTTGCCACGGTATATACGGCGTTGATTACGCTCCCGTTGCCTATCGAGCGGAATCCTATTATGACCAGCCCGAGAATCACGGCATTGCAGACGTGTACGGCGGAACGGATGCGTTTCAGCCGGAGTTCGTCGTATTTTCTGTCGGCGCGGAGAATGTCCACGGTAAACGAAGTCGTCAGGGCCGTGAGCGCGGATCCGGCGCTGCTGAACGCCGCAGCGACCAGACCCAGGATGAATAGCAGGCTGACCTCCGGGGGCATATAGGCCGCTCCGCTCAGGGGGTCTGTGCCGCAGGCTATCGTAGGGAAGAGGTCATCAGGCTTGGCGATGCCGATTCCGCGGCTTGCGGCGAAGCGGTACAGCAGCACTCCGAGACTCAGGAAGAGCAGGTTCACCGGGATGAACGCGGCCCCGTAGGAGAGCACATTGCGGCGGCTTTCCCGCAGATTGCGGCAGGAGAGGTTCTTCTGCATCATATCCTGGTCGAGTCCCGTCATCGCGATGGTGGTGAACATGCCGGCGAGGAACTGTTTCCAGAAATATCGGGTGTCCTTGAAGTCATCGAAAAACCACACCCTGCTCATCCCGCTGTCCCCGACAGCCGCACATAATCCCCTGAAATCCAGCCCCATCTGCTTCCCCACATAATATATGCACAGCACCACGGCGGCAATCAGACAGAGCGTCTGGAGCATATCCGTCCACACGAGCGAGCGCACTCCGCCGCGGAAAGTGTAGAGATAGACGATGAGCATAGTCACGAGGACGTTGAGTCCGAACGGCACTCCGAGCGGGTCGAAGACGATCAGCTGCAGCACTATGGCGGTCAGATACATCCTCACGCCGCAGCCCAGCACCTTGGAAAGGAGGAAGAATGCCGCCCCGGTGCGGTAGCTGTGCGGCCCGAAACGCCCTTCGAGGTAGGCGTAGAGGCTGTTCATATTTATCCGGTAGTAGAGCGGCAGCAGCACGTAGGCGATGACCACGTACCCTGCGGTGAATCCCAGCACCATCTGCATATAGGAGAACTCCGACGCCGCCACCATCCCCGGCACGGAGATGAACGTGACACCGGAGATCGAAGTCCCTATCATAGCCACCGCCACCACGGGCCAGGGCGAACGCCCGCCGCCGCGGAAGAAATCCGCGTTGCCGCTTCCCCCGCGAGAACTTACAAGACTCACCCCGATCAGCAGCAGAAAATACGCCGCGATGATCACCAATCCGATTACAGCTGTCATAAGGCCGCAAAAATAAGTCAAATCTTCGTATCTTTATAGGCTGATAGAAAATAAGAGACTATCTTTGCCCGAATTATGGATGATATTCTAAAAGATTTTACCCGGCGGGAATATGAGGGCGGCTTCGTGACCGAGGTCGAGCAGGAATATGTCCCGAAGGGCCTCAGCGAGGAGGTCATCCGCCTCATCTCGGAGCGCAAGGGAGAGCCGCAGTGGCTGCTGGACTTCCGTCTGGACGCCTACCGCAGATGGCTCTCGATGACCCCGCCGCAGTGGGGACATCTGAAGTTGCCGGAGATAGATTTTCAGGACATAATATACTGGGCCGCGCCGAAGCGGGACGAAGACCGTCCGGACGAGATAGACCCTGCCCTTATGGAGACTTTCGACAAGCTGGGAATCCCCCTCCACGAGAGGGAGGCTCTAGCCGGAGTCAAGCCCCGCAGCGAGGTGGCGGTGGATGCCGTGTTCGACTCCGTGAGCGTCACGACCACTTTCCGCAAGACCCTCGCCGAGAAGGGGGTCATCTTCTGCTCCTTCTCCGAGGCGGTGAGGGAGTATCCCGAGCTCGTGCGCAAATACCTTGCGAGCGTCGTGCCGCCGGGAGACAATTTCTACGCCGCGCTCAACTCCGCAGTATTCTCCGACGGTTCCTTCTGCTATGTCCCGAAAGGGGTCAAATGCCCGATGGAACTCTCCAGCTACTTCCGCATCAACGCCCTCGGCACAGGACAGTTCGAGCGGACTCTCATCATCGCCGACGAGGGGTCGCAGCTGAGCTATATGGAGGGCTGCACCGCCCCGATGCGCGACGAGCATCAGCTGCACGCCGCCGTGGTCGAGATAATCGTGGAGAAGGACGCGGACGTGAAGTACAGCACGGTGCAGAACTGGTATCCGGGCGACGCCGAAGGGAAGGGGGGAATACTCAATCTCGTCACCAAGCGGGGCATCTGCCGGGGAAGCGGCTCACATCTGAGCTGGACCCAGGTGGAGACTGGTTCCGCGGTGACCTGGAAATATCCGAGCACCATACTCAAGGGCGACAACTCCTCTTCGGAGTTCTACAGCGTCGCGATGACCAACCACTTCCAGCAGGCCGACACCGGCACGAAGATGATACATCTGGGACGCAACACCCGCAGCCGCATCGTCTCCAAGGGCATATCCGCAGGCAACAGCCAGAACAGCTACCGTGGACTCGTGCACATAGCTCCGGGGGCTTCCGGGGCCCGAAATTTCTCGCAGTGCGACTCCCTGCTCATAGGAAGTTCCTGCGGAGCGCACACCTTCCCGGTGATACGCAACCAGAATCCCGACTCCACCGTGGAACACGAGGCCACTACCTCCAAGATAAGCGAGGACCAGCTGTTCTACTGCAACCAGCGGGGCATCAACCCGGAGGACGCGGTCGGTCTGATAGTGGGCGGCTACGCCCGCGAAGTCCTCTCCCGCCTGCCGATGGAGTTTGCGGTGGAGGCTCAGAAACTCCTTTCCGTCTCACTTGAAGGTTCTGTAGGATAATGACTTGGATTGAAATAACCTCGGCACTGCTCGGACTCTCCTGCGTATTTCTCGCGGGACGCAATTCGAAATACAATTTCTACGTCGGCTATGCCTACAACATATTCCTCTTTGCCCTGTTCTGGCGACAGCACCTCTACTCGGCGATGATACTCCAGCCCGTCTCGTTTGCCATCAACGCTTTCGGACACTATCGCTGGACGCATCCGGGGGAGAATGAGCGGAGTTCGGCGGACTCCGCGCGGCTCAAGGTCGGAGCTGTCACCAAGGCGCAGTGGCCCGGATTCGTGCTCTTCATCTGCGTGTTCGGGGCCTGCTGGGCGATGCTGCTGGATTCACTTCCGGAGAAGTGGCCCGACATCTTCGCTCCCGATCCTTCGCCCTGGCTCGACTCCTATCTGCTGATGCTCACCCTCTTCGCCCAGTATCTGAGCGCGCAGAAATGCTGGCAGTGCTGGATCGTCTGGCTGATCGTCAATGCCGGCAACCTCGCCCTCTACCTGAGTTCGGGCCTCTACCTGATGCCGATAGTGAGCCTGCTCTATCTCGGCAACGGCATCTGGTCCCTCGTCTCCTGGCATAAACTTTACAATAAAAATGAATAACAACGACATACTTCTAGAAATACGTGACCTGCACGCCGGAGTGGAGGGGAAAGAAATCCTTAAAGGGGTCAATCTCACCGTCCGCAGCGGAGAGGTTCACGCCGTGATGGGTCCCAACGGTGCGGGAAAGAGTACGCTCGGCGCAGTGCTGGCCGGTCGTCCGGACTACAAGGTGACACAGGGGAGCATACTCTTCAAGGGCCGCGACCTTCTCTCGCTCACGCCGGAGGAGCGCTCCTGGGCCGGGATTTTCCTGAGTTTCCAATATCCGGTGGAGATTCCGGGGGTGAGCATCACCAACTTTATGAAAGCCGCGGTAAACGCCCGCCGCAAGGCGGAGGGTCTGCCGGAACTCAAGCCGGCCGAATACCTTAAACTCCTCAGGGAGAAGATGGATTTCGTGAAGATGAAGGGCGAGTTCGCCCGCCGCGAGGTCAACGTGGGCTTCTCCGGAGGAGAGAAGAAGCGCAACGAGATATTCCAGATGGCTATGCTCTCCCCGCTGCTGAGCATCCTGGACGAGACCGATTCCGGACTCGACGTGGATGCGCTGCGCATCGTTGCGGAGGGGGTCAACGCCCTGCGCACGGAGGAGACGTCCTATATAGTCATCACCCACTATCAGCGTCTGCTGGAGTACATAGTGCCGGACGTGGTGCACGTGCTGAAGGACGGGCGTATTGTCCGGACGGCGGGACGCGAGCTGGTGGAACAGATTGAGAACGAAGGCTTTGAAAGTATAGATGGATAGAGTTTACGTTATAGGCCGCGACGAGCTGCCGCAGCTTCTCAGACTCTCCTCCGGCGAGTCGCTGAGGATGACCCTGGTGCTGCTCCCGGGGACTTCCGCGCAGGTTTCAATGGAAGTGGATATCGACGGAGAGGGCTGCGAGGCGGATATCGCGGGGCTGTATCTGTGCCGCTCCGACGAGAAGGTGGGCATCAACGTGACGGTGAAGCACAATTCCGGCGGAAGCACGTCACGCCAGTGCTTCAAGGGGATAGTCGGCGGCTCGGCGCGGGCCGGCTTCGACGGACTGGTATACGTGGCCCCCGGCGCACAGAAGACCAAGGCCTATCAGGAGAACCATACCATACTTCTCGACTCTGCCTCAAGGGTGGAATCCAGTCCGCAGCTCGAAATCTATGCCGACGACGTGGAGTGTTCCCACGGCTGCACTTCGGGATTCCTCAATGCCGGGGAGCAGTTCTATATGCGTTCGCGCGGCATACCGGAGGATGAGGCGAAGCACCTGCAGAAGATAGCCTTCCTCGCTCCCATAACGTCGCGGCTGCCTGAAGACCTCGCGGAGGAAGTGTATGACAATATATCCTAACGTCAAGCTCAATCTCGGACTGAATGTCCTGCGCCGCCGGCCGGACGGCTACCACGACATCGAGACGCTTTTCGTCCCGTATCCCGGCATCCGTGACCGTATCGACATCCTGCCCGGCGAAGGGCAGACGAGCAGCGTCGAAATCATCGGAGGGGACTGGGCTCCAGAGACCGACCTTTCGCTGCGCGCCTGCGCTCTGCTTTCGGAAGTCTACGGCCTGCCTCCGCTCAGGCTGGTTCTCCACAAGACAGCGCCCGTAGGCGCCGGGCTGGGAAGCGGTTCGGCCGATGCAGCCTTCGTGCTGTGCGCGCTCAACGATATGTTCAGGCTCGGACTCTCCGCGGACCAGCTCGCGCAGTATGCCGCAAAGCTGGGTTCTGACTGCCCGTTTTTCGTCTACAACGTCCCGATGATAGGGGAGGGGCGCGGGGAGAAGCTCAGCCCGTACACTGTCTGTCTTGAAGACTGCAATATCGAAGTCTCCATCCCTGCCGGGGTGCATATCAGCACCCGCGAGGCGTATTCCGGACTTGTGCTGCGCCCATCTTCGGAGAGACTGCCGCTCCGTGAGGCTCTCTCCCGTCCGATGGAAGAATGGAAGGATGTGCTGCACAATGACTTCGAAGCCTCCGTCTTCGCCTCCCATCCGGAAGTCGCGGCTCTCAAGCGGGAATTTTACGACCGCGGGGCCGTCTATGCCTCGATGTCCGGCTCCGGCTCGGCGGTGTTCGGCATTTTCAGGAAATAATAATTATCTTCGCGATATATAAACGTCATTCTATGCAGGTCAATCAGTATTACAAGAACGCCGACGACAATCACGGCACTGCAGCCGAATGACAATGTCCACTAAAGCGGCGGGATTGTCGGAGGGCAGCAGGAGAATTGCCAAGAACACTCTCCTGCTGTACTTCCGTATGCTGCTGCTGGCCTTCATCGGCCTCTTCACCTCGCGTGTAGTGCTGGATGCGCTGGGCGTTGAGGACTATGGCGTATATAATGCCGTCGGAGGGGCGGTCGCGATATTCACTTTCGTCACGACGTCCATCTCCTCGGCCATCAGCCGTTTCATCGCCGTTGAAATAGGCCGGGGAGACGAGGACAGACTCCGCAGGGTTTTCTGTGCGGGGGTCTTGATTCAGCTGATTCTCTCGGCGCTGGTGGTCCTGCTGGCCGAAACTCTGGGGATGTGGTTCCTGCACGAAAAAATGGTCATTCCCCCCGGCAGGGAACAGGCGGCACAGGTGGTGCTGCACTGCTCACTTGGAGCATTGGTGTTCAATCTGATAAGCGTGCCGTACAATGCCACGATCATCGCTCACGAGAAGATGTCCGCATTCGCGCTGGTGAGCCTTGCCGAGGCGGGACTCAAACTCCTGATGGCGCTGCTGCTGTACGTGTCGGTGTTTGACAAACTTGAGACTTACGCTGTCCTGATGCTCCTGATAGCCGTCGTCATACGCTCCGCATATTCGTTATATTGCCGGAGGCATTTCGCCGAGACCCGGGGTAGGTTCACGGTGGACTGGCCGCTCGCCAGGGAGATGTCCGGCTTCGCAGGGTGGAGCTTTTTCGGGACGAGCGCCTACGTTTTCAATACTCAGGGAGTCAATCTGGTGGTGAACCTCTTTTTCGGGGTGGCGCTTAATGCCGCCAGGGGAGTGGCATCCCAAGTGGAGGGTATCGCAAGGCAGTTCGTCTCCAATTTTCTCACCGCCATCAATCCGCAAATCACCAAGTCCTGGGCATCCGGAGACAGGGAGTACTGCTACGAACTCGTGCGCAAGGGGGCGAAGTACTCGTTCCTGGGGATATTGGCTTTTTTCATACCCCTGCTTTTTGAGGCGGAGGCAGTCCTCGGGCTGTGGCTGGTGGAAGTGCCGCCCATGGCCTCCTCGTTCGTCAAGCTCGCGCTCGCCGGCTTGCTTGTGGACTTGAGCGGCAACTCGCTGCTGACTCTGGTTCTTGCCGCCGGGAAGGTGAAGGGATATTACCTTGTGACCGGACTGGTCTCATATCTCTGCCTGCCTCTGGTGTGGATTTCTTTCAAGACTGGAGCACCGGCCATCTGGGCCTATGCGGTGTTCATATTCATATATGCGATAGTCCTGGTGCTGAGGCTCCTTTTTGTCCGCTCCCAAACCGGATTCCCGCTCGGGAAGTTCTTCCGGGCGGTGGGGCTCCCTCTCTTGTGGGTGAGCGCGCTTTCGCTGGTGATCCCATACCTGCTGCACTCCCTCCTGCCTTCCGGGGTCTGGAGAGTCCTGGCGGTATGCCTTTCGGCCTGGGGTTCTATGGTGGTCACGGTGTTTTTGTTCGCCCTCACGCCGGGGGAGAGGGCCTTCGTCACGCGGAAGCTGGGGCGCAGATGGTTTCCGGACAGGATTGCGGTGGAGGACAGATACTTCGAAGTGATGGGAAGGCGACCGGACCTGAAAGCTCCTCGGCGCTACAACGAGAAGCTGCAATGGCAGAAACTCTATGACCGCAATCCTCTGTATCACACGCTTGCGGACAAGGCGGAGGTTAAACCCTATGTCGCGGCTCTGATAGGCGGGGAGCATATAATACCGACACTTGGCGTATGGGAGAGGGCGGAGGATATCGACTGGGACGCCCTGCCGGAGAAGTTCGTGCTGAAATGCACGCACGACAGCGGGAGCTCCATCGTCTGCACCGACAAGGCCGCTTTTGATCGCGGAGCGGCCATGGCCGGGCTCTCCGCGTGCCTGCGCCGCAACTTCTGGATTTGCGACAGGGAATGGGTCTACAAGGGAGTCAGGCCGCGAATCATAGCCGAGACATATATCGGGGATGACATCAGGGACTACAAGTTCTTCTGCTTCGGCGGCAGACCGGAGGTGATGTATGTGGCTTCCGACAGGTCGAGCGCGAGCGAAGAGACCAAGTACGACTTCTTCGATATGGAGTACCGCCGTCTGGACATACGCAACGTACACCCCAACTCTGCCGTTCCTCCGGAGCGGCCGCAGAGCTTCGGGGAGATGAAGTCCCTCGCGGCGAAGCTCTCGCAGGGCATCCCTCAGGTGAGGGTGGATTTCTATGAAGTGGAGGGCAGGGTGCTTTTCGGGGAATACACATTCTACCACGGGGGCGGGCTGGAGCCTTTCGAGCCGGATAGTGCGGATGAATGGATGGGAGGATTTTTTAAGTTGCCTACACGATGAAAGCGGTCATATATACTTGTATCATAAACTCTTACGATAATCTTTTGCAGCCCGCGGAGACTCCTGCGGACTTCGATTTCGTCTGCTTTGTCGGGAAGGGTGAGAAGACGGTGGAGAGGGACGGCGTGTGGATGATACGCGAGCTGGAATGCGGTATCAAAGACCCTGGACTGCTGTCGCGCTATCCCAAGATGCATCCGCACGAGCTGCTGCCGGGCTACGACGTCTCCCTCTGGGTGGACGGCAATATAGAACTCCTGGACGACTCCCTCTACAAGGCCGTCCGGGCCAAGAGTGCCGAAGGCGTGAAATACAGCGGGGTGGCGCATCCGAGCCGCAACGACGTCTTCAGCGAGGCGCGTATGTGCTTCAATATGGGGTATATCTCCGCGCCGAGGCTTCTGCGCGTGTGGCTGTGGGCTTTTGCCCGGGGGATGCGCAGGGGGTCCGGTCTGATGGAGAACAATATCATCTTCCGCCGCCACAACGACCCCGCCGTCATCGCCCTGGACACTATGTGGTGGGAGCGGGTGCTGCATCTTTCGCGCCGCGACCAGCTGTCCCTGATGCCCTGTCTGAAGGAGTGCGGAATCCCGGCGGACTATCTGCTTGAGCAGGGCCTGAACAGCCGCAATCACCCTGGACTCAAATATTCGCGGCACAAAAAGTGATTAATACACTTCGACTTCCGAAATTTTTCTTACCTTTGTCGTCCGCTCCTCGGGTAGGAGCGAATATTGGTTAAACTTTAAAACAGATTCACAATGGCTGTTAAAATTCGCTTACAGCGCCACGGAAAGAAGAATTTCGCATTCTTCCACATTGTAGTGGCGGATTCACGTTCACCTCGTGACGGTCGCTTCATCGAGCAGATCGGTTCCTACAATCCCAACACCAACCCGGCAACCATCGTTCTGAACTCAGAACGCGCCCTTGCCTGGCTCAAGGTGGGTGCAGAGCCGACTCTCACCGCCCGCCGCATCCTCTCTTATGAGGGAGTTCTTCTCCGTCATCATCTCGATGGAGGCGTAGCCAAGGGCGCTCTCACCGAGGCCGAGGCCGACAAGAAGTGGAACGACTGGAAGGCTCAGCGCGACGCCAAGATCGAGGCCAAGAAGTCTGCTGTCAAGAACAGCGACATCGAAGCCCGCAAGGCTGCCAAGGCCGAGGAGGTCAAGGTGAACGAGGCCCGTGCCGAGGCTCTCCGCAAGAAGGCCGAGGAACTCGCCGCGAAGCAGACCGCCGAAGCTGCTGAGGCTGCCGCCGAGACGGAGGCTCCCGTAGAGGAGGCTGCCGCCGCTGAAGCCGAGGCTCCGGCAGAGGCATAATGCTCCGCATCGCGAAGATTCTCAAATCCAACGGCATCGATGGCGGCCTGCTCATAGGACTTTTCGACATCGAAGCTGAGGGGATTGACCTCAAGGAACCGGTGTTCATCGTTTTCGATGAACTTCCGGTTCCTTTCTTTATTTCTGACATCCGGGCGAAGGGGACTTCGCGGGCCGTGGTGCATCTGTGCGATGTGACTTCCCTCGAAGATGCGGAGGAGCTGGTCGGGAGGGATATTTTCGTCGAGGGACAGGACGAGGAGCAGGACGAAGAGGACCTTCTGGGATGGACGGTGCTGGACAAGGGACGGAAAGTGGGCGAGGTGAGCGGCATCGAGCCTATCCCGGGCAATCTGTGCATCTATGTGGGTGACGCCCTCCTGCCTCTGCACGAGGATTTCATCATCTCCTGCGACCCGCAGACGCGGACTATCGATCTTGACCTTCCGGAGGGGCTGATATGAGGGCGGATGGGCTTGCTGTAGGGTGTGCTCCCCGATTTGCCTCCGGATTTGCTTCCGGGTGCACTGCCGCAGTCGCCAATCCCGAGGTCAGCGTCGTGATAGTCTGCATGAACAGGCCGGACAATCTTTACCCTTGCCTGGAGAGCCTGCGCGAGCACACTTCCCTCTCTTTCGAGACGCTTGTCGTAGCCTATATGTTCTCTGAGGAGAACCTCCTGCGGGCCAGGGCCGACTTCCCCTGGGTGCGCTTTATCGAGAGCCGGGAGGTGCGGGGCTTCTCCGAGAACAACAATCTCGCTCTCCGGCAGGCCCGGGGGCGCTACTGCTTCATACTGAACGACGACACCGAACTCCGCGAGGACGTGATAGGCGCTCTTGTGGAGGACTTCGGCTCTCTGCCTGCGAGCGCGGCGATACTCGCCCCGCGTCTTGTCAATGCCGACGGCTCCCTGCAGCTCTGCGGCCGTCCGCCTTATCCCGCAATAGATTACGCGCTCCAGCAGTGGCATCTGCATAAGGAACCCATAGACGACACCGTGGGGAAGACTCCGCTTTTCGGGGAGCTGTACCGGACTTCCAACGTCTCCGGGGCGGCGTTTCTGATAAGGACGGAGATTTTCCGCGAGCTGGGCTGGTTTGACGAGCGGTATTTCTTCACGCCGGAGGATATCGCCCTCTCCGCGCTTGCCCGCCGCAGGGGGTATGGCGTCTATGTGGACGCCGCGGTGGCGGTGGTGCACAAGTGGCGCACCACCGCCGGCAGGCTTTCGCCTGCCGTACGGCCTGCGGCCGTCCGCGGCTCCCTGATCTTTTTCAGTGGCGGCTCAGCTCCGCGTTACTTCCTGCTTGCCCTTGCCGTCTGGACCGCCGAGAGCGCAAAGCGCCTCAAGGCAGCTCTCCGCTGCCTTCTGCATCCTGCCGCCGACAACAGGACCCGCCTGCTGACCTTCCGCAACATCACCCGCAGCATCTTCACCCGCCGCAGCCCTAAGGAGCTGTTTGTGAAGTATTCCGAAGCTTTCTTCAAATGCGGGGAATGACCGGACAGCTTCCAACTCCGGTTTTTCGGTAAAAATAAGCGGGTAAAGTTTTGTAAAGAATTTATGAAACTGCCCGACCCCTCCTCGTCATGCCCGACCCCTCCTCGTCATGCCCGACCTGATCGGGCATCCCATACTGCGTCATGCCCGACCTGATCGGGCATCTTTTGCTGCCGCAGGGAAGAGAGATTGCCGGTCGAAGCCGGCAATGACGAAAAAGGCAAGCCGGCAATGACGGGGAGAATAAGCCGGCAATGACACGGAACTTTGCAGATGTGCCGATTTTTGGAGATAAATTTGTTTGTGAAGAAGGAGCGTACCGGGCGTACGTGACTGATGAACAAATGAATTTAGAACAAAAAGACCAACAAAAGTACCAAGTTATTTTTTTAGGAATTACGTAATTGCCACCAAAAGCTGAACGGAGACAACATACACCCTCCCTACATTTTCATCAGTTTTGCCGTCCAGTCAACGAGCGGTATCGGAATATTCAGGACAACTCCATCACGTTTCAGGTTGTTCATTGAGAACCTCAATGCTGTCGTCACGCCGAAACGATTGATGTAGAGACCGAGGCTCTTGCCGCCGAGCCGTGTGCCCGACTTCACCTCCACGGGAATGATCGCAGCCTCATCCTGCACCAGAAAGTCCACCTCTGCTGTCGCTTCCGATGTCCAATACCTCGGCATCACCTCAAATTGCGTGGCCAATGACTGCAATACCATAGTTTCAGCCATTGCCCCCTTGAATTCTGCATAAAGCGGGTTTTCTGTCCAGAGGACCTCCGACGGAAGCTGCGCCATCCTTCTCAAAAGGCCACAGTCGCAAATATACACCTTGAAAGCAGACAGGTCATCATAGGTGCTCAACGGCAGGCCCGGCTTTGACGAGCAGAACACCCTGTAGATCATTCCTGCGTGTTCCAGCCATAGAAGGGCGTCCTCATACTCACGCCCGCGGGCTCCGGCTTTTACGAGTTTATAGACGAATTTCCGGTTTTCCCTGGCAAGCTGGGACGGGATGGAATTCCAGATGGCGGAAATGCGTGGAATATCCTTCCCGGGGGCATGTTTCGCAAAGTCAAGGACATAGGCGGTCAATATGGATGTCTGGATGTCTTCAATCTCCTTCACGCTGCGCCTGTCCAGCATCGCCACCGCTGCCGCAGGCATACCGCCGCTCGTCTGATAGCGCCGATATGACTCGGCAAGTCTGTTCA
>CAVIJA010000041.1:0-12063 GCA_963643135.1 Alloprevotella sp.
GTCACGTACCCCGGTACGCTCCTTCTTCACAAACAAATTTATCTACAAAAATCCTTTACAAAACTTTACCAACTTATTTTTTCATCATTACTATGTGCGGAGATTATTCGCCCCTCTTGGCTTTGAAGTCCATCGCCGCCTTGACGAAAGCGGTGAATATCGGTTGCGGGTGTTCCGGCGTGCTTTTGTATTCCGGATGGAACTGCACTCCGATGAAGAAAGGATGCTTCGGTATCTCCACCACTTCCACAAGTCCTGTCTGCGGGTTGCGTCCGGTGGCGGAGAGACCGGCATTCTCGAATGCTTCGAGGAATTCGGAGTTGAACTCGTAGCGGTGGCGGTGTCTTTCGGAGATGAGTTCGCAGCCGTATATCCTGGCTGCCAGGGAACCCTTCTTGAGCTGGCAGTCGTAGGCCCCGAGCCTCATCGTGCCGCCCTTGATGGTCGTGGATTTCTGGTCCTCCATCAGATCGATTACCGGGTGCGTAGATTTGGGATTGACCTCCGCCGAGGCGGCATCCTTGAAACCCAGCACGTTGCGTGCGAATTCCACTACGCACATCTGCATTCCGAGGCAGATGCCGAAGAACGGCACGTTGTGCTCGCGGGCATATTTCGCCGCCGTTATCTTGCCTTCAAGACCCCTCTCTCCGAAACCCGGAGCGACGAGTATGCCGTCCATCTTCCCGAGAACCTCCCCGGCGTTGGCCTCGTCCAGGTGTTCGCTGTGTACGGTATGCACCTTGACCTTGCACTCGTTGGCCGCGCCTGCGTGCACAAATGACTCGAGTATGGACTTATATGCGTCCTGAAGTTCCACGTATTTGCCCACGAGGGCGATGTCCACGTCCGATTTCGGATGCTTCAGACGGGAGAGGAAAGCGTTCCAGGCCGACATGTCCGGCTGGGAGAAGTTCTCCACCTGGAGGTGGCGCACCACGAGTTCGTCGAGGTGCTCCTCGTGCATATTCATAGGCACCTGATAGATGCTCCACGCATCGATGGACTGTATGACGTGTCCCGGCTTGACGTTGCAGAACTGTGCGACTTTCTTGCGCAGTTCCGGGGTGAGCGGGTGTTCCGTGCGGCAGACTATCACATCCGGCTGGACTCCGGACTGCTGGAGCATCTGCACGGAATGTTGCGTAGGCTTGGTCTTGAGTTCCTTGGCGGCGCTCAGATACGGCACGAGGGTGAGGTGGATGGACATGCAGTCCTCCTCCGGAAGCTCCCACTGGAGCTGGCGGACGGCCTCCACGAACGGCTGGGATTCCATATCTCCGACCGTGCCTCCGATTTCCGTTATGATGATGTCGTATTTTCCCGTGTTGCCGAGCAGAAGCATACGGCGCTTGATTTCATCCGTGATATGAGGGATGATCTGTACGGTCTTGCCCAGATACGCCCCCTCCCTCTCCTTTGAAATCACCGTGTGGTATATCTTGCCCGTGGTGACGTTGTTGGCCTTGGAAGTGTGCACTCCCAGGAAACGCTCGTAATGGCCGAGGTCAAGGTCCGTCTCCGCTCCGTCCTCCGTGACATAGCACTCTCCGTGTTCGTATGGATTAAGCGTCCCCGGATCTATATTGATGTAGGGGTCGAATTTCTGGATTGTGACTTTGAGGCCTCTGGCCTGAAGGAGTTTTGCAAGTGATGCGGCGATGATGCCTTTACCGAGTGACGATGCCACTCCGCCCGTGACGAAAATATACTTAGTATCCATAACGGGATACAAAGATACGAATAAGTTTGTAAATTCGCGGCCATGAAATCCACGATATTGTCATATTTTATGCTTTTAACGCTGCTTTGCGGGGTATGCGGGAGCTGCCGTGCCGGAGTGACCCGGTATAAGGTCAAGACAGTCAGGGAATACCCGCACGACACGGCGGCGTATACTCAGGGACTCTTCTTCTACGGCGGGCAGATGTACGAGAGTACGGGGCAGTTCGGGCAGTCATCGCTGCGCATCGTGGATTTCAAGAGCGGCAAGGTGCTCCGCAAACTCGATTTCGCGAAGAAATATTTCGGAGAGGGCTCCGCGGTGCTGGACGGTAAAATATATGTCCTCACCTGGACCAACAGGGTCGCCTTTGTATATGATGCGGCCACTCTCGCCTACGAGAAGGCATATTCCTACCCGCGCGAGGGCTGGGGACTCACGACCGACGGGAAGTCGCTGATCTCCTCCGACGGTTCGTCCCGGATTTATTTCCTTTCGGGCGAGTTCAAGCTTCTCAAGACTCTGGACGTCAAACTGGACGGCAGGCCGGTGAGGTATCTCAACGAGCTCGAGTGGATAGACGGGAAAATCTGGGCCAACGTCTACATGACGGATATGCTGGTCATCATCAACCCTTCCGACGGCAGGGTGGAGGCTACTGTGGACTGCAGCGGGCTGCTCCCTCAGCGGCTGCGCACCCCCGATACCGACGTTCTCAACGGCATCGCCCATGATCCCGTGAGCGGCAGAATCTACCTTACCGGCAAGAACTGGCCGCGCCTCTACGAGGTGAGCTTGGTGACGAAAGAATAGCCGATTCCGACAGGCACTGTACTGAACCGGCTACAACGACAAACCCCCGCTTCGCAGCGGGGGTTTACGGTTAGTTAGTAGTGTATTACCTTATAGAAGGTTAATTATAGTTGGTTAGAAGATCCGGTGTTGTCCGGATTAGAGTTGTTTCATTTCCGAAAGCAAAGGTACGCACATTTTTTGGATATGCAATACTTTTTCAAAATTTTTTCAAAGAATTTTACCCAATTATTAAAATTATTTAATAACTAAATCCCTGATGCTGCCTGTAAGTGCTTGTCAGGCCTGCTTTTCCGCGTTTTTGAGCAATTCGGGACGGAGCAGTCGGGTGCGCTCCAGCGCCTGCTCGTCCTGCCAGGCGCGGATGAGTTTCGGATTGCCGCTGAGCAGCACCTCGGGGACTTTCCAGCCGTTGAATTCAGCAGGTCTCGTATATACGGGAGGGGAGAGAAGGCTGTCCTGGAAACTGTCCGAGAGGGCGGACGTCCCGTCGCTGAGGGCCCCCGGAATCAGACGGACTATCGAGTCCGCGAGCAGGGCCGCGGGAATCTCTCCTCCGCTCACCACGTAGTCCCCGACGGAAATCTCCCTCGTTATGAGGTGTTCGCGTATCCTGTGGTCTATGCCCTTGTAGTGGCCGCAGAGTATCATTATGTTTTCTTTCAGCGAGAGAGAGTTGGAGATGTCCTGCGTCAGTCGCTCCCCGTCCGGAGACATATATATTATCTCGTCGTAGCTGCGCAGGCCCTTCAGTTCCTCCATCATCCTGTACACGGGTTCGACTGTCATCACCATCCCCGCATCCCCTCCGTAGCTGTAGTCGTCCACGTTTTTTCTCGGACCGAGTCCGTATTTGCGCAGGTCGTGCACCTCTATCTCGACGAGTCCTTTCTTGATGGCCCGTCCGACGATGGAATGGGACAGGGGGCTGTCCAGAAGTTCCGGCACCACTGTCAGTATGTCTATTCTCATATTTTTCGGTATTTCCGCAAAGGTAGTAATCGTTTCGGCTTTTTTCCAATCAAAATTAGTATATTTGTAGATTATAAGTAAACCAACAACTCTGACATTATGAGCGAAAACAACGTTCCTGAAAAGATCCGGGAGGTCGTTTCAGAAGTAGCCGAAAAGCTTGCCGACAAGACGGAAGAACTCTCCGACAAGGTGGAGGAGCTTTCAGACAAGCTTAGCGATAAGGCCGAAGAGCTTTCCGACAAGGCTGAGGAACTTTCGGATAAACTTGCCGACAAGACGGAGGATCTCTCCGGCAAGGTCGAGGATTTGTCCGACAAGACGCTTGCCGAGCTTTCTGACCTCTTCGTGAAATTGAAGTCCGATTCGGACAGTATGGCCAGGTCCAAGGAGGCCGAATCCATCAAGTCGGCTTTCTATAAGCTCCTTTCCAAGCTGAAGGGGGAGGGCGGAGCCGAGTCCGGAAGCAGCATCGACAATCCTTTCGAGGCCGTCGAGCAGAACTTCAAGGCGATGTATGCCGACTACAGAAAGGAACGCGCAGAATTCAACAGGCAGCAGGACGAGCAGCGGGAGGCCAATCTTCTCAAGAAGCAGGCCGTCATCGACGAGCTCAAGGCTCTTGTCGAAGGTCAGGAGGATGTCAGCGCCCGTTTCCCTCTGTTCCGCGAACTCCAGACCCGCTGGAGGGAGGCAGGACCGGTGCCGGTGAGGTCATACAGGGATATCAACGACACCTATCAGTTCTATGTGGAGAAGTTCTACGATATGGTCAAGATCAACCGCGACCTGCGCGATCTGGATTTCCGCAAGAACCTTGAGGCCAAGGAGGCGTTCTGCGAGGCGGCGGAGAAGCTTGCCGAGAACGACAACGTGGTGAGTGCGTTCCACGAACTCCAGAAGCTGCACGAGCAGTGGAAGGAGTACGGTCCGGTGGCCAAGGAGATGAGGGAGGACATATGGAACCGTTTCAAGGCCGCCACGGCGGTGATAAACAAGAAGTATCAGGCTCATTTCGAGGGGCTGAAGGGGCAGCAGGAGGAGAACCTGGAGAAGAAGAAGGCCCTCTGCGAGAGGCTTGAGGAGATCGCCGCCACGGATGTGAAATCCTCCGCCGAGTGGAACGCTCTCTCCAAGGAGATAGAGGAGCTGCAGGCGCAGTGGCGCAAGATAGGTTTCGCCACCAAGAAGGAGAACCAGAAGATATACGACCGCTTCCGTGCCGCGTGCGATGCGTTTTTCGGCAGAAAGCGGGAGTACTATTCCGCCGTCAAGGACAATATGAGCGCCAACCTTGAGAAGAAGCAGGCTCTCATCGAGCAGGCGGAGGCCCTCAAGGACAGCACCGAATGGAAGAAGACGACCGACCAGTATATCGCTCTCCAGAAGCAGTGGAAGGAGATAGGCGCAGTGCCGCGCAAGAAGTCCGACCAGCTCTGGAAGAGATTCCGCGCCGCCTGCGACGAGTTCTTCGCCAAGCGGGACGCGAACGCCTCTCCGGACAACGACTTCTACGCCAATCTCAAGGCCAAGAAGAAACTCATCGAGGAGATACTCGCCTTCGAGCCGGGGGACGACGAGACCGCGAACGCTGAGATGATGCGCGGATTCAACGAACGCTGGCAGTCCATAGGACACGTCCCGTTCAAGGAGAAGGACGCTCTCGGAGCCGGCTTCAGGGAGGCTATGCAGAAGAAGTTCCCGCTCTTCTCCACGATGCGCAGAAGCTCCGCTCCGGGCAGGACCTCCGCTCCTGTGAGCCTCAAGGACTCCCTGGTAGGCAAGTACCGCACCCTGCAGCAGAACATCACCACCTACGAGAACAATATCGGATTCTTCTCCGCTTCGAAGAACAGCGAACCGCTCATAAGGCAGATGCAGGAGAAGATAGAGCAGGCGAAGGAAGAACTCCGAGAGCTTGAGGCAAAGATTCGTAAAGCGGAGGAGGAAGATAAATAATGGATAAGAATTCGATTATCGGATTTGTTCTCATAGCTCTGATATTCATAGGCTTCACGGCATACCAGTCAGACCGTGCGCGCAAGCAGGCCGAGCTTCAGGCCCAGATGGATTCGATAGCCCTCGCGCAGATGCCGCAGCGCATCGCGGAGGCTGTGGATTCCATCGGAGCGCATCAGTCCGCAGGAATTGTGGAGCAGTCTCAGGAGCAGTCCGTATACAAGGATTCGCTCCTCGAAGCCGCTTCCAGGGCCGAGGGCAGCGTCGTGACCCTTGAGAACGACGTACTGGAAATGAAGTTCTCCACCCGTGGGGCGCAACCCTACTCCGTCAGGCTCAAGAATTACCGCAACTACGACAGTACCGACCTCTATGTATTCCGTCCGGGCGCCGCCGAATATTCCATAAGCGTCTATGCCGGCGAGTATATACGGACGAAGGATTTCAACTTCGAAGTCGCGCAGCTCACCGACAGTTCCGTCGTGATGAGACTGCCTTTTGCGGGCGGAGGGTATATCGAACAGAAATATACTCTTATCGCTGACAGTTACCGGGTTGACAATCAGCTTTCCTTTGTCGGGATGCAGGGGGTGATACCGCGCAACGTCAGCTCCTTCGACATCGATATCGACGTCACGATGCCTCGAATGGAGAAGGGCTACAAGAGCGAGACACAGTATTCCAAGCTTGACTATTATTTCGACGGGGACAAGAAGCCTGTCGAGATAGGCCGCGGTCGCAGCGCTACAAGGAGGGTGGAGTCGAAGCTGAGCTGGTTTGCGTTCCAGCAGCAGTTCTTTTCCGCCATCGTCCGCGCTCCGCAGCAGTTTTCTTCCGGTGAACTCGGCATAAGTTTCTTCCCTCAGGACGATCCTGAGCGCAATCTTATGGCCTGCTCCGCGAAGATGCGCTCCGAGTTGGGACGCGGTGACACGGTGATGCCGCTGGAATTCTATTTCGGCCCCAACCATTTCCAGACGCTCAAGAGCTACGGGCAGAAGTACGAGAAAATCATCCCTCTGGGAGGTTCGCTCGTGGGCTGGTTCACGAAGTACGCCATCATCCCGATGTTCAACTTCTTCAGCCGCTTCATCAGCAACTTCGGCCTGATTATCCTGCTGATGACCCTCGTCATCAAGATTGTGGTCTTCCCTCTGACCTACAAGTCCTACGCATCTTCGGCCAAGATGAGCGCGCTCAAGCCGGAGCTGGACAAGCTCAACGCGAAATATCCGCACAGCGACAACCAGCAGGAGCTGCTCAAGAAGCAGCAGGCGACGATGGCCCTCTATAAGCGGGCCGGGGTCAGCCCGATGGGCGGATGTCTGCCGATGCTGCTGACCTTCCCTATACTCTGGGCTATGTTCCGCTTCTTCCCTGCGTCCATAGAACTGCGTCAGCAGTCGTTCCTCTGGTGTCACGATCTGTCGGCCTACGATTCCATCCTCGACTACGGCACGCGGATTCCGATTTTGGGAGACCACCTCTCCCTCTTCGCGCTGCTGATGGCGGTGACGATGTGGGTGTATTCCAAGCTCACGATGTCCTCCCAGCCGGGTGCGAACGACCCGAATGCGGCTTCAATGCGCTTTATGACGCTGTGGATGATGCCTATAATGATGTTCTTCATCTGCAACAGCCTCTCCGCAGCCCTCAGCTACTATTATCTGCTTTCACAGCTGATTTCCATCGTCCAGACCTGGCTGATACGCAAGTCCATCGACAAGGATGCGATACTTGAGAAGGTCCGCGCCTCCGAGGGGAAGCCGCTTCCGAAGAGCAAGTGGCAGCAGAAACTGGAGGAAGCGCAGAAGATGCAGGAGCAGCAGATGCGCCAGCAGCAGAGGCGTCGTTAAAAAATCCTTCACAGAACTTTATCGACTTATTTTTTTCATCATTGCCAGTCGATGATAAAGGATAATCTTGAAATGATTTTGAGTGAACTGCCGCCGGAGGTCAAACTGGTGGCAGTTTCCAAATTCCATCCCCTTGAAGCGATAATGGAGGCATATCGCGCCGGACAGCGCCGCTTCGGGGAGAACAGGCCGCAGGAGTTCGCCCGCAAGGTGGAGCAGATGGAGCAGGCCGGGGTGCCCCGAGGAGAGGTGGAATGGCATTTCATAGGACATCTCCAGACCAATAAGCTGAAGCTGGTGCTGCCCTGCGCCGATATGGTCCAGTCTGTCGACAGTATGCATCTGCTGGATGCGATAAATCTCTGGGGGAGGGACAACGGTAAGATTGTCAATGTCCTGCTGGAGCTGCATGTGGCCGCCGAGCAGACCAAGCAGGGTTTCGTGGAGGAGGAGATTCTCGATATTCTGTTCCGCTCCGCTTCCTATGGCAACGTCCGTTTCTGCGGACTTATGGGGATGGCGACGCATACCGATGACGAACGGGATATCCGCTCCGATTTCGGGCGCATAAGTTCGTTTTTCGATTATCTCCGGGATCTCTTTCCGGAACTCTCCGCTTTCCGCGAACTCTCCATCGGGATGTCGGAGGACTGGCGCATCGCCCTGGAGTACGGTGCGACTATGGTGCGCATCGGCACCGCCATCTTCGGCGAAAGACAGTATTGAGGCTGCTTGCAGCCGGGAATTATCCAACGGGAGACGGGAAAAGCCTCCCTTATGGATAATCCCCGGCTTGCAGTCTTGGTAATTCGGGTTGAGGTTTCGGATTGCTGCTGCGGAATTATAATTCGACTGTCGGCTGGGATTTGAGGTTCCCGATCATTGCTGCGGCTACTCTGCGTGAGGCTCCCTCTCCTCCGAGAGATTCCCTAATCTGCGCATAGCCTTGCAGCATTTTCCCGCGGTATGCCGCGTCTTCCATAAGTTTTCTCAGCTCCGCTTCGACATTGTCCGGATTGAAATCGTGCTGGAGGTATTCCCTGAAGACCTCCCTGTCCAGGCAGAGGTTGCCCAGGGAAACGTATTTGACGTGCTTCTGCACTTGCAGGATATGCTTCGCGGCGAACCATGTGAGAGGGGAGGTGCTCCAGCACACGAGCTGCGGCACTCCGATCAGGGCTGCTTCGAGGGAGGCCGTTCCGGAATTGATCACGGCCGCGTCGGCATATTTCAGAATGTCGTAGGTCCTGCCGAATATGACACTGACGTTCTCCCTTCCGCCGATGAAAGGGAGGTAATCGTCTTCGCTCCGGGACGGGGCTCCCGCGATGATGAACTTCAGTCCGCGGTACTCCTCAAGGGCGGAGAACCTGTCCGCCACCTGCATCAGAATCGGCATCATCTTGGAAATCTCGGCCTTCCTGGAGCCGGCGAGCAGGGCGACGTAGCGGCCCTCTTCCGGTCTGGAGAAACTGTGGGAGTCCACCGCGTCCACGAGAGGGTTGCCCTCGTAGGCGAAAGGCACTCCGCGTGAAGAGAAATACGGAACTTCGAAGGGGAAGACGACAAAGAGCCTGTCCACCCATTCGCGAAGCTGCCTGTTGCGGCCTTCCCGGGAGGCCCAGGTCTTGGGGGCTATGTAGTAGAATACCTTGATATGTCGGGAGTGGCAGAACTTCGCGACTTTCATATTGAAGCCCGGGTAGTCTATGAGAATCACCACGTCCGGTTTCCACGCGAGTATGTCCTTCTTGCAGAAACTGAGGTTGCGGAGCAGTTTCAGGCCCTTGGAGAGGACTTCGGTGAGGCCCATCACGGCCCCGTCGCGGTAGTCACGGACCAGGGCGGCGGCGGAGTGCGGCTCTTCCTGCGCTGCGGCCTTCATCAGGTCTCCGCCCCAGAATCTGAATTCAGCCCTGTCGTCCTCCGCCTTGAGACCGCGTATGAGATTGCTCCCGTGCAGGTCGCCGGAGGCTTCCCCCGCTATCAGATAGTATCGCATAGTAATGTCTTTAGGAATCACAGAGTCTCTTGAGTTCGAGCCTGTCGGTGTTGTCTATGTTGTGCGGAGTCACCGTGATGTAGCCTTCCTCCAGCAGCAGGTGGTCCGCCGGGTAGACGTTGCCGCCATTGTCGGTGAAGTCTCCCGCCATTACATATACCTTTTCTCCTTCCTGGAGACTGTCCAGGTAGCGCTGAGCCTCGCTGTCGGGGGCTTTGCCCCTTTCGGCGATGAATTCCGCATAGGGCTTGTATTCCCGCTCCCAGTGCGCCTGCCCCATATGGCAGTATCTGACACCCTTTGTCTCTTCTGTCGGAAGGGCGGGGAAGTTGATGTTGTAGAAGAGTCCGTAACGTCCGGCCGGATTCGCCAGTATCCTGTCCAATATGCCGGGCAGAAGGGTTTCTACGGCGGAGAAGTCCGCATCCGGGTCGAAGCTGTCGAGACTGACCCCTATGGACGGAATCGAATTGACGGCCCCCTCCATCGCCGCTCCGATGGTCCCGGAATAGACGGCAGCCGTGGCCGCGTTGCTGCCGTGGTTGACACCGCTGATCACAAGGTCGGCCTTCAGAGGCCAGAGTATATTGTCTATCGCGAACTTGACGCAGCTTGCCGGCGTGCCGTCGAGATACCACCAGCTCTCGGCCGTGGTGTCGGAGAGCTGCTTCACCGCTATCGGCTTGTAGCCCATCGTCACGGCCATCGACATTCCGCTCTGCGGCCTTTTCGGGGCGACTATGGTGAGTTCTCCGTATTTTCGCATTGTCCGCACCAGTGCGCGCAGACCGGCGGCCTCGAAGCCGTCATCGTTGGTGATTATGATTCGCATCGTATATTTTTATTGCAAAGATAATTGATTTTCAATAGAATTTTTGATAAATTTGCACCGCGAATTACGGTTAGGAAGTTTCGTATAATGATTTATAACAACTTATAATTACACAACAAATGGTAAAACTTGGTATTAACGGATTCGGCCGTATCGGACGTATGGTGTTCCGTGCAGCTGTCGAGAACTTCTCCAATGACATCGAGGTCGTAGGAATCAATGACCTCCTTGACCCTGAGTATCTCGCTTATATGCTTAAGTATGACTCAGTTCACGGACAGTTCAAGGGTGAAGTTTCAGTTGATGGCGGCGCTCTTGTCGTAAACGGAAAGAAGATCCGCATCACGGCTGAGATGGATCCTGCAAACCTCAAGTGGAACGAGGTCGGCGCAGAGGTGGTCGTTGAGTCCACCGGTTTCTTCCTTACCGACGAGACCGCCCGCAAGCACATCACCGCCGGTGCGAAGAAGGTGATTATGTCAGCTCCTTCAAAGGATGCCACCCCGATGTTCGTCTATGGTGTGAACCACAAGACCTACGCCGGCCAGGACATCATCTCCAATGCTTCCTGCACCACCAACTGTCTCGCTCCTATCTCCAAGGTTCTCAACGACACCTTCGGAATCAAGAGGGGTCTTATGACCACCGTTCACGCTGCCACCGCTACCCAGAAGACCGTTGACGGTCCTTCCAAGAAGGACTGGAGAGGCGGTCGCGGCATCCTTGAGAACATCATCCCTTCATCTACCGGCGCTGCCAAGGCTGTAGGCAAGGTTCTTCCTGTCCTCAACGGCAAGCTTACCGGTATGTCACTCCGCGTGCCTACTTCCGACGTCAGCTTCGTTGACCTCACCGCAGAGCTTGAGAAGCCTTGCACCTACGAGGAGATCTGCGCAGCTATGAAGAAGGCTTCCGAGGGCGAACTCAAGGGTATCCTCGGATACACCGACGAGGCCGTCGTTTCCACCGACTTCCGCAACGACCCGCACACTTCCATCTTCGATGTGAAGGCAGGTATCCAGCTTGACCCTACTTTCGTGAAGGTCTGCGCTTGGTACGACAACGAGTGGGGCTACTCCAACAAGGTTCTCGAGATGGCCAAGGTCATCGCGAAGTAATTTCCGCCTTCGGGCGACAATTTGAGAGAGGGTGGCCGCAGGGTCACCCTTTTTTTATTGGGACTGCCGTCCCAAACCCTTGCGGCGCTTAAGTCGCTTTCCGACTTTGCTGACGCAAAGTCCCGCGACCGCGCCGGCCTGCTGATGCAGGCTTTTAGGCAAACCAGGCAGCAGTGCAGTTATTCTAACGGGGTTCCACCCCGAACCCCTGCGGAAGGCTCACAGAGCCTTCCGCAAAGTTTCAACCCCAGTCAGCTGTCGCTGACAGCCCCTTTCAGGGGCATGCCGACTACGTCGGGCGGCTCCGCTGCTTCGATGCTTAAAGCATCTCGCTGACGCTCCACCGCGCCGCTGAAGCGGCTTTCCAATCGCTTCCCGACTTTGCTGACGCAAAGTCCCGCGACCGCGCCGGTGCTCTGATGAGCACTTCTAGGCAAACCAGGCAGCAAAAGCAATATGCCGAGTCAGCAAAGACGGTTTCGTCCTGCCCGACTCTGCGTCATGCCTGGACAGCTTGCGTCATGCCCGACTTGATCGGGCATCTAACGCTTACTGCAAGGAGAAGATTGCCGGTCGAGCCGGCAATGACGAGGAAGGCAGGCCGGCAATGACGGGGGCGCGACTCTTGGAGGGCCTACGTGATGACGGAACAAGCAGGCGTCCCGCTCAACACAAAAGCATCGCGAGACCCTTGCCTGTCCTTTCCGTGCTAATTTCGCCGCAGAGCCAGCACCTCCTCCTCGGAGAGGCCGGTGCAGCTGGCTATCTGGGTGACCGACAGTCCTGCC
>CAVIJA010000042.1:0-10057 GCA_963643135.1 Alloprevotella sp.
GGCGCTCTTTAACCTTAATTTAAATATATCTTTAGAGTCCATGATATGGAATAATCTTCTGGTTTGCAAAATTACGAATTTTTATGAAATGCAAACCAAAGTTTTGCAAAAGTTTTAGCTTGATGCAAAACTTGATTTCATAGCAGCCATTCCGTCCAGTTGGACGGGGTGATGACGTTATTTTTAGGAATTACTAATCCGAGATTCTTTTGAAGGTCAAGAGTTTATCGCGGTAATATTCGTACTGCAGGCGTCTTTTTTCCATCTCGGCGGGCAGGCCGGAAGAGAGGTCACCTGTCAGGCTGTCGAAGCGGTCGAGGATGGAGACTATCTTTTCTTGGTCTACCATTGGGGGTATGGGGATGAGAAGGTTATTGAACTTCGACATATCAACGGAAGCGAAACTTGATATATTCGTATTTGCCTTACACCATTCGTCAATGACAAACAGGTAGTAGTAAAAAAACTTTACAGATAACTCATTTTCAAGCGATTTACGAATTTTCAAATTCGTAAATCGCTGATTCGCAAGCGAATCAGCAATTAGAAGAGCGTGTTCGCCAATCGTCGCCGTCGTGGCAATAATGAATGAATTGGCCTCGAACAAGCCCTTGCCTTTTATGGCTTTTGGCGTGATGTGAAGTATTGAATCGGAGAGTAGCCGACCATTCTGCCGAATATCCTCCATCCTATACCAAGGTATTGTTCCTCCTTCCCAAAACTCCTTGTTTGCTTTTGACGGGGTATAGCCGTTTCTTATTTCAAACACCTCACTCATTTTCATCCACCTTACTTCTGCTCTCGCCCCCCCCATATAGTTGAAATTCAGCAAGTTATCAAGATACCAATTGTATTGTAGCTTCCTTTTTTGCAGTTCCGCTTGCAGTTCCGCTTGCAGTTCCGCTTGCAGTTCCGTAAAAGTATCCAGTATCCTCACAATCTCTTCCTGCACCGGAAGCGGCGGCACGGGGATTTCGATATCCTTTATTACACTCGGATTCAACCTCGGGATACTTGCTTTCCTGACTTTTGACAACAGGTAATGCTGTCTGGACATCAGACAATAGTAAACATACCTGTTTGAAATAGTATGGCCACATTCAATATACTCACAGTCATCAGCAGCCCAACAATCTACATCTGTGTAGCCAACATTACCTGCGGCACCGCCACATATGACAAATGTGGTTCCCTTGGGGCAGTTTGTGTGTTCAAAACAGCCCATAGGAGTCAGACAGTTTTGGTAAACGGGATACCCAACCTCTGTTAGCTGACTTTTTACAACCCGCGTCCCTCTACATACCTGTGCAACATCCCCAAGCCGTACATACTCCACCCCGTCAGGGCAGTATTGCCGTATCAGTTCTTCCAACTTGCTCATAATCCCGCCGAAATATTTTCCCGCAATATTGCTGATTCAAAATAATTCTTTACCTTTGTATCGGATATTTTTATCGTTCGATGATTGAGGCGCTCGTCAAGCTTAATTTTAAAGGCATTTGCTTTCGGGCAGATGCCTTTTTGTTTTGAGGAATACAGAACGGATGTACTCTCAACGGACCGCTCTCAGCTCTCAAACTCTTTCCATCATCGACATAAAGATGAAAATATCCATTATCATCAAGTTTGACGAGCGCTCCTGCACAGAGTGCCGAGCAGCTCGGAAACCTGTCTTTGTCAGAGGCCATTTCAGAATGGCTGAAGGCAGAAAGGTTTACGTGAAGGCCCACTACCGCAAGCGGTAGCCCCGAGGTCCTGTCTGCATACCCGTCTGTATCGGAGCCGCTCATCACACGGGCGGCTCCGTCACATTCGTTCATTCTGAAACGGCACAAAGACATTATATCTCTATCTCTTTTATAATCCTGTCAATCTCGGCCCTCAGCACGTTCTCCCTCGCCACTATCCCGGCAAGTTCCGCGTTGAGCTTCACGATGTCCACCTTCTCCCGGGTGTCCTCCTGCTCCACATAGGTGGAGACGGAGAGATTGTAGTCTGCCTTTGCTATGTCGTCATTGGCCACGAGGCGGCAGACATACTGCACGTCCTTCCTCTCGACGAATACTTTCAGGATGTGCTGTATGTTCTCTTCCGTGAGCTTGTTGCTGTTGGTCACCTTGACACACTCCTTTGTCGCGTCGATGAACAGCGTGCCGTTGTCCCTCTTCGCCTTCTTCAGGACCATGATGCAGGTGGCTATGCTCGTGCCGAAGAAAAGGTTGTCCGGGAGCTGGATGATGCAGTCTATGAAGTTGTTGTCGACAAGATACTGTCTGATTTTCTTTTCCGCGCCGCCCCTGTACATCACTCCCGGGAAGCAGACTATGGCGGCTGTCCCGTTGGTGGCAAGCCAGCTCAGGGAGTGCATGATGAAGGCGAGATCGGCCTTGGACTTCGGTGCGAGGACTCCGGCTGGGGCGAAGCGGGGGTCATTGATGAGGGTGATGTCATCATCCCCCTTCCACTTGGTGGAGTAGGGCGGATTCGAGACTATCACCTCGAAAGGCTCGTCGTCCCAGTGCTGCGGAGAAAGAAGGGTGTCCTCACAGGCTATGTCGAACTTGTCATAGTCGATGTCGTGCAGGAACATATTGATTCTGCACAGGTTGTAGGTGGTGAGATTGATCTCCTGCCCGAAGAAACCCTGACGGACATTGTCCTTGCCGAGGATCTTCGCGGCTTTCAGGAGCAGCGAACCGGAGCCGCAGGCGGGGTCATAGACCTTGTTGACCTCCGTCTTGCCGACGGTGGCGAGTCTGGTCAGCAGCTCGCTGACTTCCTGCGGGGTGAAAAATTCCCCGCCGCTCTTGCCGGCATTGGAGGCATACATTCCCATCAGGTATTCGTATGCGTCGCCGAAGGCGTCGATGGTGTTGCTCCGGTAATCTCCGAGCTTCATGGACTGAACCCCGCGGAGGAGCTTCACGAGTTTCTCGTTCCTCTTGACGACGGTGGCCCCCAACTTGTTGGAATTGACGTCGATGTCCGCGAAAAGGCCTTTGAAGTCATCCTCGCTTACCGTCCCCTTGGCCGAGTTCTCGATGGCGGCGAAGATGCCCTCCAGAGTCATGTTGAGGTTCGGGTCGGTGTCACAGGTGCGGCACACATTCTCGAAAAGCTGGGACGGGAGGATGAAGAAGCCCTTCACCTTCACGAGATCCTCCCGCGCCGCTTCCGCTTCGGCATCCGCCATCTTCGCATAGTCGAAGTCTTCCATCCCGACCTCCCTTTCGCTGGAATTGATGTAGGCGGTGATGTTTTCGCTGATATACCTGTAAAAGAGCATTCCGAGGATGTAGGACTTGAAATCCCAGCCATCCACGGAACCTCTCATCTCGTCCGCTATCGCCCAGATGGTACGGTGGAGTTCTGCGCGCTCCACTTCCTTCCTGTTGTCTGCCATAATGTCTGTCTGCCTGCGTTTGCGGAGTAAAGATACAAAAAATCGGCGAACAGGCAAGACGGCGGGACCACCCCGCGTCAGTCGTCGTCCCGCGCTGCGGCCTGTATGAGTATCTCGAGGTCTTCCTGCTTGATTTTGCCGTCCAGGGCGATGAAGGTGGTCTCATCGCTTTCGCTGGCGATAAGCACCAGGCTCGTGACATATCCGTCATCGCTGATGACATAGATTTTGACGGCCTCCCCCTCCTCCTTGGCCTCCATCAGAAGCTCGTATCTGCCGTTTTTGACCATCTTCTCGGCGTCGAGCTTGAGTTCTTTTCCGGCCTTGCTGTCTTCGATGGAAATAAGGTACATCCCTTCCATCTCCCTGATGACCGGGGTCAGGTCGATATCGCCTTCGGCCACGTCGATTTCCGGAAGCTTGCCCATAAGCTTGAACATAGCCGGTGAGATATAGACGGCGCTGACGCCCTTGTTGTCTGAATATTTGTTATAGATGCGTTTGCCGTCCTGGGCGAAAGCCGATGCGCAGAGCGCGAGCAGAAGCACTGCCAGTATACTTGTCTTTTTCATTTTTAGCGGTTTTTGTGAAATTTATCCAATGTTTCGGATGCTTGGTTGAGGTGGGGGAGAGCCGCATCCGCGAGCTCCGCTCCCTTTGAAATCTTGCCGGAGATATAGCTGAGAGTCTCTTCCAGCTGGGCGTACGCCTCCTCCGGGCTGTTGAACGTATCGGTCGGCACTGCATTGAGAGGGTGATAGTTGATACCGACCGTCAGGGCCGCTGCCAGTGCGAGGCTTGCCGGCACGAGGACGAATCTGCCGACTTTCCTCTTCTGTCTGCCATGCTCCAGTTCGGAGGCCGTGAGGGCGTTGAGGATTTTCCCTTCCAGTCCGTCCGGGACTTTCACGCTGGCGTCGGAGGCGATTCTTCCGAGTTCTTCCGCCCCGAGTCTTTCTATTTCTTCTATCCGTTTCATATCAGTCTCATTTTTCTTCTTGCGTTGCTCAGGGTGACCCTCAGGTTGAGTTGGGAGAGGCCGGTGCGGGCCTTGATCTCCCCGTAGCTCAGTTCGTCCAACACCTTCATCCTCAATACTTCCTGCTCCCTTGGCGAGAGACGGGACATCCGCTTGAGGACCTGTTCGAGCTGCTGTCTCTGGCTCAGCCTTTCGTCCTGCGGGGTCTCATCCGAGGCGGGTTCGACGCTCCCGTCATACCTGCCGCTTCGCGCCTTGCGTATGCGGTCGATGCAGATGTTGCGGATGAGGGTGAGGCAGTATGCTCTCGGATTCCTCACGCTGTCGAGCGCTTCCGGGCTGCTGTAGAGTCTGAGGTAGAGGTCCTGTACTGCGTCTTCGGCATCTTGCTGCGACTCAAGGATGTAGTAGGCCACCCGGTAGAGGTCCTCCCGCAGGGGGAGATAGGCTGAGGTGAAGTCCCGGCGTGTCATTTGGACGAATTGACCATCCCTTCAAGCTGTTCCATCCTGAGAGTGCCGAACATGCATACTAATTCGCCTTCCTCGGGAGAGAATATCACAAGGTCCTTGATTTCCGTCCCGTCCTTGTCTACATAGCCGTAGATGCGGACCAGCTCTCCATCGTCTTTCGCTTCCATCAGAAGCTCCACTCCGTCAAGGGCTTTGCTCATCCTTGCGTTGAACTTGGCCTTGACCTCGGCGCTGCAGTCCTCGTAGTCGGCCACGATCAGTCTGTCGACGGACTTCATCGTCTTGAGCAAAGCCTGCACTTCCTCCTTGTCCTCCTCGTCGTCCGCCGAGACTTTGGCGATGCCCTTGAAGAGGTTTAGCCAGAATTTCCCGATACTCAGTCCCTCGAACTCGTCGTATCGCTTGAAGTCATCGACGATGGATTTGATTTCCGAGCGCGGCACTTTCTTGCCCTCGGTGGCGGCGCTGCACACTGATAGCGAAGCGAGCGCCAGCATCAATACTATTATTAATTTCCTTTTCATTTCTATTGTCTTTTTATCGACGCGTCACATAATAGACGCAGACCGTCGGGAAATGTTAAGTAATTCCTAAAAAATAACTTGGTACTTTTGCTGGTTTGCCTTTCCCGTCATTGCCGGCTTGACCGGCAATCTGCCCTGCCGGCAGCAAAAGACGCCCGATCAGGTCGGGCGTGACGGAAGGAGGGTCGGGCGTACCCCCCCCCCGGTACGCTCCTTCTTCACAAACAAATTTATCTACAAAAATCCTGTACAAAACTTTACCAACTTATTTTTTCATCATTACTAAGAATTTTATCAAAAATCGGCGGATTCGCCGCAAAAGGGGAAATCCGCCGATGAATCTGCCGGCTTGCGCCTCTGCCCTCCGGGGGCTCTAATATCTGTTGAGAGGCACTCCCGCCGTCATCTGGTAGACTCTCTTCTTGATGCCGTCCAGACACTTGGCGTGTTCGTCCAGCTCCGCGAGCTGCTTCGGCGAAGGGGTGTCGGTCTTCTTGAGGGTGAGCGCAGCGATATGTTTCGCGCAGGATGTCAGCACTTCGTCGATGAGGGAGACAATCTCCACCATATCCCGCTCCATGAAGCCCCTGGAGGTGATGGCCGGAGTGCCGATGCGGATGCCGGAGGTCTGGAACGGGGTGCGGCTGTCGAACGGCACCATATTCTTGTTGACCGTGATGGCCGCCCGCTCGAGCTGAGTCTCGGCCACGCGTCCGCTGACTTCCTCAAACTTGCCCCTGAGGTCCACGAGCATCAGGTGATTGTCCGTGCCGCCGCTGACGACCTTGTAGCCGCGGCGCAGGAACTCGTCGCACATAGCCTTGGCGTTGGCGATGACCTGCTGCTGGTATTCCTTGAACTCGGGCTGGCTCGCCTCGAAGAACGCCACGGCCTTGGCCGCGATGACGTGCTCCAGCGGACCGCCCTGCACTCCCGGGAAGACGGAAGAGTCGAGAATCTGGCTCATCTTCTTCACCACGCCCTTCGGAGTCGTCCTGCCCTGCGGGTCGTCGAAGTCCTTACCTATAAGTATGACACCTCCGCGCGGGCCGCGCAGCGTCTTGTGGGTGGTGGAGGTGACGATGTGTGCGTATTTCACCGGGTTTTTCAGCAGCCCCGCCGCAATCAGTCCGGCGGTATGCGCCATATCTATCCAAAGTATCGCCCCGACCTTGTCCGCAATCTTTCTCATCCTCTCGTAGTCCCATTCCCTGGAATATGCCGACGCGCCGCCGATGATGAGCTTCGGCCTGCATTCGAGGGCTATGCTCTCCATCTTGTCGTAGTCAACCATACCTGTCTCCGGGTCGAGGCCGTAAGGCACGGCGTGATAGAGGATGCCGGAAGCGTTGACCGGGGAACCGTGGGTCAGATGCCCTCCCTGGCTGAGGTCGAGCCCCATGAAGGTGTCTCCCGGATGGAGAATCGCCATCGTCACGGCCATATTGGCCTGCGCCCCGGAGTGCGGCTGCACGTTCGCCCACTCGGCGTTGTAGAGGGCTTTCAGCCTGTCGATCGCCAGCTGTTCGATCTGGTCGACGACCTCGCATCCTCCATAGTAGCGCTTGCCCGGGTATCCTTCCGCATATTTGTTGGTGCAGATGGACCCCATAGCTTTCAGAACCTCATCCGTGACATAGTTTTCGGAGGCGATGAGTTCCAGACCGGACTCCTGCCGCTCCTTCTCCTTTTTGATAAGGTCGATTATTTGGATATCCTGCTTCATAATTGGTGTTTCAGAGAAGGCAAAGGTAGTGATTTTTTATGTACATTTGCGCCGTGACGGACAGGAAACTCAGAAATATCGAACTGGGCCGCGTCAGGCCGGATGAATATCGCCTTCTGCCGCCCTCCGGACTGGTTGTCGTGCTTGACAATGTCCGCAGTGCGCACAATGTCGGCAGCGCTTTCCGCAGTGCCGACGCGTTCAAGGCGGACCGTATCTGTCTCTGCGGCATCTGCGCCTGTCCGCCCTCCGCTGAAATCCACAAATCCGCCCTCGGCGCGGAGAACAGCCTCCCCTGGCAGCATTTCGACGACACGATGGACGCGCTGCGTTCTCTCAGGGAGGAGGGCTACACCGTCATAAGCGTCGAGCAGACGGAGCGGGCCGTTCCCCTGCAGGACTTCCGCCCCGGCCGGGGAGGACGCTTCGCGCTGGTCTTCGGCAACGAGGTCGACGGTGTGCGTCAGGATGTCGTCGACGCTTCGGATTTGGCGCTGGTAATCCCGCAGTTCGGCTCCAAACATTCGCTCAACGTATCGGTGTCGGTAGGAATCGTGTTATGGCAGTTGCGACAATTTGTCAGTGGCACGGACATTGTGTGAAAGGAGCATTGCCCGGATGTCCGGGTACGAACGAAAAAGGATTAAAACAATAACGATTATGATCAAACCATTAGCAGACAGAGTCCTGATCGAGCCTAAGGAGGCCGAGACAAAGACAGCGGCCGGTATCTACATTCCGGATACCGCGAAGGAGAAACCACAGCAGGGTACGGTAATCGCGGCAGGTCCCGGAAAAAAGGACGAACCGATGGAAGTCAAGGCCGGAGATCAGGTAATATACGGCAAATATGCCGGCACGGAAGTCACTTTCGAGGAGAAAAAATACCTCATAGTCAAGCAGTCCGACATACTCGCTGTTCTGTAATCTCATAAAAACGAATTATTATGGCAAAGGAAATAAAATTTGACGTTGATGTCCGCTCAAAGATGAAGGTCGGTGCGGACTCTCTTGCGAACGCAGTTAAGGTCACACTTGGTCCAAAGGGACGCAACGTGGTGATTGACAAGAAATTCGGTGCTCCTCAGATTACCAAGGACGGTGTTACCGTGGCCAAGGAGGTGGAGCTTGAGGACCGCTTCGAGAATATGGGCGCGCAGATGGTCAAGGAAGTCGCTTCCAAGACCAACGAGCAGGCCGGCGACGGCACGACTACCGCCACCGTCCTCGCGCAGGCCATTATAAATGTAGGTATCAAGAACGTTACCGCAGGTGCTAATCCTATGGATCTCAAGCGCGGTATCGACAAGGCTGTATCCACCGTCGTGGACAATCTCAAGAAGCAGAGCCAGAAGGTGGGTTCCGACTACTCCAAGATCGAGCAGGTCGGCACGGTATCCGCCAACAACGACAACCACATCGGCAAGCTTATCGCTGACGCGATGTCAAAGGTCGGCAAGGACGGCGTGATCACCGTGGAGGAGGCCAAGGGCACCGAGACCGAAGTCAAGGTCGTCGAAGGCATGCAGTTCGACCGCGGTTATATCTCACCTTATTTTATGACCAACTCCGACAAGATGGAGGCCGACCTGAGCAATCCTGCAATCCTCATCTGCGACAAGAAGATCTCTTCGATGAAGGATCTCCTTCCTATACTTGAGCCGATTGCCCGCGAGGGAAAGGAACTGCTCATTATCGCCGAGGATGTCGACGGAGAGGCTCTCACCACTCTCGTGGTCAACAGGCTTCGCGGCACGCTCAAGATTGCCGCAGTCAAGGCTCCGGGCTTCGGTGACCGCCGCAAGGAGATGCTGCAGGACATAGCCACCCTCACCGGTGCGACGGTAGTGTCCGAGGAGAGGGGCTTCACCCTTGAGAACACCACTCCGGATATGCTCGGCAAGGCCGAGAAGGTGACCATCACCAAGGAGAACACCACCATCGTGGGCGGTGCCGGATCCAAGGAGGCCATCAACGAGCGCGTGGATTCCATCCGCAAGCAGATTGAGACAAGCACTTCAGAGTACGACAAGGAGAAGCTCAAGGAGCGTCTCGGCAAGCTCTCCGGCGGAGTCGCGGTGCTCTATGTGGGCGCAACGACCGAAGTCGAGATGAAGGAGAAGAAGGATCGCGTGGAGGATGCGCTCAACGCCACCCGCGCAGCCGTAGAGGAAGGATATCTTCCTGGAGGCGGAGTATCCTATATCCGCGCAGCCGAGGCTCTGTTAGGGCTCAAGGGCGAGAACGAAGACGAGACTACGGGTATCCATATCGTGGCCAAGGCCATCGAGGAGCCTCTCCGTCAGATTGCATCCAATGCAGGCGTGGACGGAGCGGTCATCATCCAGAAGATCAAGGAAGGCAAGGGCGATTTCGGCTACAATGCCCGCACCGGCGAGTATGTAAATATGTACGAGGCCGGGGTGATTGACCCTACCAAGGTGGCCCGTGTGGCTCTTGAGAACGCGGCTTCCGTAGCCGGTATGTTCCTGACCACCGAGTGCGGCATCGTGGACATCCCTGAGCCGGCTGCTGCCGCTCCTGCGATGCCTGCAGGCGGAATGATGTAATAGACTGCAACTTAGATATGCGGCCCCGGGCGCTGAAGTACCATAGATATGGTATTGGCGGTGTCCGGGGCCGTTTTTTATCATTTTTTTTGCAAAAAAATTTGCGGATTAAGAAAAAGTAACTACCTTTGCATCCCCTTTCGGAAACGGAACGGGAGAGCAAAGTTCTTTCGAAATAAAAATCTTAAAATTTTTGCAAAAAAATTTGCGGATTAAGAAAAAGTGACTACCTTTGCAATCCCAAACGAAAGCGAGGGGTTGGCCATCAGCCGGAAGGCTGGTTTTTTTAGCGCCAAATTTGAAAGTTCATTGAAAAGACTGATTGGAAAGTACAAGCAAGTACCGAGAAACAATAGAATCGAGAGCGTTGATTTCTTTTAGA
>CAVIJA010000043.1:0-7717 GCA_963643135.1 Alloprevotella sp.
AAACTGCCGTGGTTTGGCAGTTCGGGTTGCTATGTTTGCAACAGGAGACATTAAGGATAAAGAATATGGCATACACACATCTGCACGTACATACGGACTATTCGATATCAGACGGCATAGCGAAAATCAAGGACTTGTTCCATAGGGCGGACCAGCTTCATATGAGCGGCCTTGCCATCACTGACTACGGGACCATGGCGGGGGTGCCGGAATTCTTGAACGAGGCCGGGAAATACCCCGCCATCAAGCCGATAGTGGGCTGCGAGTGCTATATCACCGACCACATCGTGCATACCGAGACGCGCGGGGGCTGGTTCCATATCATACTTCTGGCAAAGAACCTGACCGGGTATCACAATCTCGTAAAACTCTGTTCGATAGCCAGGACGGAAGGCATGTACTGCGGCAAGCCACGAATCAGTCACCGGCTTCTTGAGGAGTATCACGAGGGACTTATCTGCACATCGGCCTGCTTGGCCGGTGTGATTCCACAGAGGATATTGAAGGGAGAAATGGATGCGGCACGAGAGGCTGCCCTATGGTATAAGCGTGTCTTCGGCGAGGACTTTTATCTTGAAGTATGGAACCATCGTGCAGACTCAAAAGTGGTTGTCTCCTCCTTTGACAATATGGAGGCATTTCGAGCTGTCAACAAGGAGCGGGTCTCGCAACAGAGGAAAGTCGTCAAGGGTATCTACGAGCTCGGAAAGGAGCTTGGAATCAAGGTTATCGCCACCAATGATGTGCACTTTGTGCTTCGCGCTGATGCTGTGGCTCATGACGCTCTGCTGTGCATTTCCAATGCGGTCAAGGTCGGAAAGGCGGACAGGGTGAGGTACTCCCACATGGAGTTCCTGAGAAGTGAGGCGGAGATGCGCCGTGTGTTCAGTTCGCATCCGGAAGTGATAGACAATACGCAGGAGATACTCGACAAGGTGGGAAGGTATTCAATAGCCGAAGGACCGATGATTCCTGCCGTATCGGCGAATCCGAAAGAAGAGCTCCGCAGAAAGGTTTTCGCCGGAGCTGCAAACAGGTATGGCGAACTTGATTCGACGGTGCTGGAGCGGATAGAGTTCGAACTCTCGGTTATCGGAAAGAACGACTTGGAGAATTATTTCCTGCTCTGGAAGGAGGTCGTGGATTGGGCGCGTTCGGAAGGAATCGTGGTAGGTCCGGGACGGGGTTCGGCTCCCGGCAGCATAGTGAACTACTGCCTCGGAATTACAGGAATAGACCCTCTCAAGCACGGCCTGTTGTTCGAGAGGTTCCTTAATCCGGACAAGGGTCTGCTGCCGGACATTGCTGTTGACTTCGAGAGGGGTTCGCAAAAGAGGATAGTGGAACACCTTGCAGATAATTTCGGGTGGGATGCCGTGTCTTATGCCGAAATGCCAGAAGGCTTCAAAGCCCAGGAATCCCTCATGTCGTGTGCAGCAGTGTACGGTGCCAATTGGAGGACGGTTAAGAAGGTTCTTGATCTATTCGTAAAAGAACAGCGTTTTTATTGGAGACTCTCATTGAGGCGTTTCCATAAGGCTCAACCGTTTGTTGCTCAGAAATGTGCCGAAAACGAAAAATTCGGGGCTGCATACAAAGCCGCGGAAATCCTTGAAGGAATACGAATGGGAACAGATACCCATGCCAGCGCCATCATGGTCGGTGTCGGGCCACTTTCTGATCATATCCCTATGACCAAGGAGGAGGACAGGGAAATATCAGGGGCTGAAATATTGACTTCGCAGTATCGCGCCGATGATGCGGAAGAATGTGGAGTACTCAGGCTCGATATTCTTGGCCTCAAGGACTTGAACGTTATCCGGGATACCGTCCGGATGGTCAACGAAAAGCATGGTGTGAAGATTGACATTGATCGTATTCCGATTGACGATGTCCCGACGATGGCACTCTTTGCTGGTGGCTACACTGATGACATATTCCAGTTCCGTTCTGAAGGAATGAGAAAAATTCTCAGGGAGCTCAAGCCGGACAGGTTCTCTGATTTGGTTGCGATGAATACGTTGTATCGGCCTGGACTATCGGACAAAATACCCTCTTTCATCGCCCGTAAAAATGGTCTGGAACCGGTCGTGTATATTCTTCCGGAAATGGAAGATCTACTCAGAGAAACACACGGGATGATAGTCTATCAGGAGCAGATAATGGAGATTTGCAAGCGTTTTGGCGGCTTTGCCCCCGGTGAGGCAGACAGGACGAGGAAGGCGTTCGGCAAGCTCAAGCGTGAAGTTCTGGACTTCATGCATGTAGAGTTTGAATCGAGAGGTTCAGAGCTGGGATATCGCCGGGAAGACCTTGAACGGATATGGGCGGAGATGGAAACGGAAGGTATGTATGCGTTTAATAAAAGCCATGCCCTGTGCTATACCTGGATAGCCTGGCAGTGCGCATGGCTGAAAGCACACTGGCGCGAGGAATATGCGGAATATTTCCGCAAAAATTGACGGTAAGATTTGCGGTGAGATGCCCGATCGGGTCGGGCATGACGGAATGGAGGAGAGATGCCCGATCGGGTCGGGCATGACGAAGGGGAATGTCATTGCCGGCCCCGACCGGCAATCCCCAGGCCGTAGCGCCGGCTAAAAAGCAATCGGCCTCCTACATATGTAGAAGGCCGACTTCGTGGAGCATAGGAGAATCGAACTCCTGACCTTTTGAATGCCATTCAAACGCTCTACCAACTGAGCTAATACCCCGTTTGCGGGTGCAAAGATAGTAAAAATTTTTTCCTCCGCAAATGAAATTGCCGTATCTTCGCGCTATGAAATGGAAACTTGTGATATTCGACCTGGACGGCACTCTGGTCGATACGATAGACGACCTTGGTACGGCGGTCAATCACGCCCTCGCCCTGCATTCTCTGCCGGTACACGGTATGGAAGAGTATAAGAATATGGTAGGCAACGGAGTACGCAATCTGGTCTGGAGGGCTATGCCGGCGGAATCCAAGGATGACGCGAAACTGACGGAGGCGGTGCTTGCCGATTTTATGAAATATTACCAGGCTCACATAACGGTACATTCCGTCCCTTACGAGGGTCTCCCCGAACTGCTGCTCGAACTGCAGGAGGCAGGCGTCAAGATGGCCGTGGCCTCAAACAAGTTCATCGACGGCACACGGGCCCTGGTCGGCAGCTGTTTCCCGGGCATCGAATTCGTGTCCGTATTGGGCGGCAGGGAGGGAGTGCCTCTGAAACCCGATCCCAGGGTGGTCGCCGAAATCATCCGGGCGGCGGGTGTGAGTGCCGACGAGGCCGTGATGGTGGGGGACTCGGCCGTCGACACCACCACGGCTGCCAACGGAGACATACGCAGCATCGCCGTCACCTGGGGTTTCCGCCCGCAGGAGGCCGCCGCAGGAGCCGACTATGTGGCTTCTTCTGCCGCCGGACTCCGGGAACTGCTACTCTGACAATAAAGGCTATTTCCCCTTTACGAAGAGAAATGCCATCAGCGGCAGGGCGATTATCGCCATAGTTGCGCTTATCGGCAGGTAGATGCCGAAATTGACGTACTTCACCACGAGATAGGTTGCAAGCAGAAGCCCCGTCCCCATCACCGACGAGAGGAGATAATGCCTGCGGATGTCGCTGCTGCGGCAGATGATGCGGCTCAGGTTCGGAACTCCGAGGGATATGAAGCCGATGGGGCCGCAGATGCTCACTGCCGATGTCACCAGGAACATTATCATAAGAAGACTCACCGCCTTGCGCGTGTTGGAGAGTTCAATCTCTCCGAGAAAATGCCTAGTGAGGTCGCGCTGCGTCCACAGTGCTGCGGCGAGTCCTATCGCGAAGAGTACCAGAGAGAAGATTATATCCCCTCCGGTGACGCCTTCCAGCCGGAAATTGGCGGCTCCCCAGAGATAATATTGCTTGAGCAGGTCGCCGTTGGGCGCGTTGGTCACCACTATGGTGCCGAGTGAACCGATGAAGGTGCCGAAGATGATTCCGAAGGTGATGAGGTTCTGCGTGGAGACCCTGAGCGTAACGAGGAAGCATATCAGCGTGCATATCAGCGTGCAGACGAATGAGCCGACGGTGAGCGAACACCAGCCGGACATCGTGGCCGCGGCCGCGCCGAGACAGGCGGCGGAACCCAAGCCCAGGGAATAGACGTCCCCGAGCTGGTTGCGCCACAGATATTGCATCTGGATACCGCCCACGGGAAGGGCGATTCCGGACAGCAGTACGTATAGAAGACTCAGCATCGCGCTCCTAGAACTTGAATTCCATACCTGCGACGATGGAGCGTCCCGGCATAGGGTAGCCGCGGACGGCTTCATATCTGAAGTCCGTCAGATTTTTCGCGGCGAGGCTCAGCCCCAATTCGCCAAAGCCTCTGATGCTGATGGATTTCTGCACCGTGAGGTCGAGCGTGTTCCAGGCGGGGAGTTTTCCGCTTGCGTCCCTTCTTCCGCTGCGTCCCGTCCAGTTGAGTCGCAGAGCCCAGCCCCTATATGAAGCGTCCGCGCCGAGAGTGACGCTGTGGCGGGCCACGTAGGGAATCTGCTCCCCGTAGCTGTCGCTGTCAGGAGTCTTGTCCAGAGCTTCCTGGAAAGAATAGCGGGCGGAGAATCCGGCATCAAGGGCGTCACGCAGGAAACGGAGGTCGGCTGCGAGATCCACTCCTCCGGCCTCGACTCTGCCCACATTATATGGCAACCACAGGGATGGGTCGTCAGCGCTCGGGGCGGAGATGATTTTGTCCTTGAGGATGTTGTAGAATCCGTCCGCCTTGAGCTTCGCCTTCCACGCCTGCGCGAAAGTTCCGTTCCACTCCAGTCCCAAGTCGCTCAGATATGCATCCTCGGCCTTGAGGTTGGGATTGCCGTAGCCCGGGTAATAGAGTTCGTTGAAATAAGGCTCGCGGTATGCCCTGCGTCCGAAGGCCACTACGTCCAATCCATCCAGGGCTGTCAGCCTAAGGCTTGCGGAAGGGGAGAGGACATTGCGGGAGAGTCCGTCCCGGTCGAAGCGGCCGTCATACTGGAGGGCGAGGTCGGCCTTGAATCGGCCGAGACGGATGGCCGTGGCGGCAGAAGAGCTGACTCCCGTCCTTTCGGCATCATAGAGATTTGACTCCAGCCTGTCGTACTGTACTCCCGCAGAAGCGGTGACCGCCCACCACGGAGCGAGGCGGAAACTGTGGACGGTGTTGAGCTGAAACTCTCTCTGGCGGTAGTCGCTGTCGCCCCAGCTGCTCTTGTAGTCTATCCGGTCGTAGGCGGCTTTCGTGCTGAGATCCAGGGTGTAGAGAGGGGAGAAAGCCTTGTGCATAGTCCCCTGGACGAAGGCGTTTCGATCGTTCTGACGGTCTTCCGAGAGCCAAGACGTGGATCCGGGGGTGCCCCTCTTGGAACCGTTGAGATAGGCTTTCGCCTTCCACTCGCCGCCGCTCAGGCTTCCGATCAGGTCGATTCCTCCGCGCAGCCTGTCTATGTCGTTGTTGCTGCGGCGCAGTCCGTCCCCGTATGGGAAATCGCCGTCGCTGGTGAGTGCTGAGAGATTGCCTCCGATGACAAGTCGCTCGCTGAGCTTATAGTAGAGCTTAACACCGGACTGATAAGTGCCGAACGATCCGCCCCTGAAGTTGGCCGCGCCGCTGAGCGGGCTGTTGCCGAATTCGGGCCTGGATGTCTTGAAATTCACGCTATTCTGGGCGTAGTCTACCACTGCCGCGCCGAAGACGCCCATATCCAGGAATCCGAGATCCGCCTGGCCGCTCTGCACGTTGCCGACACGCACCCCGTCCACATAGACGGCCGTGTGTGCGGCTCCGAGGCCTCTGAGGCTGATGCTCTTGAGTCCGGCCTCTCCACCATAGTCGCTGAGCGAGAGTCCCGGGATGCGAAGGATGACGTCGGATACCGTTTCCGCGTTTCCTATAGTCAGGGTGTCGGTCATAGACACCACCATGCCCCTGTCGGCCACTACCGTGACGGCCTCAAGGGTGTCCGGCGCCGCTGTCATCGACAGTGCCGCCGCAATCAAAGCTGTTGAAAATAACATTTGTTTTGCGCCTTTTGCTGGAAACTTGCCCCCGAGCCTCCGTGTGTGACTTGACTGCGGCAGGTCTTCTGACTCATTCCAGACCCCGGGCCTTCTCACCTTGAGGAGCTTCAAACTCCTCTCCGGCAATGGCATATTCCGTGGCCGTCATCTCGCAGGGCGCCTAATTGTCCAAAGTTCGTCCTGCTGCGGAATCTACAGCTGCGGGCACAGTTCCGGCCTCTGACCGGATTCCCTTTTGAGAGAGGCTCCCGCCCCTCACCGCAATCCGGACGCAAAGATAGGTAATTCTTTAAAAAAGATGTCTAACTTACTCCTGGTAGTAGTAGTGGCGAAGCCAGTATTCGAAGATGGGATCCTGGAAGGATATCTTTCCGGCACTGCTGTCGAGGATGTCCTTGTTGATCAGTGTCTTTAACGATCGGGAAGCCGCCGTGGCGCTGCTGATGTGGTACTTGTGCATTGTCTCTGCTGCGGTTATGGATTTCTCTCCTGCAATCAGAGCGTGAAGATAGCAGGTCTGCTGGAACGTAAGTGTCTCCATAAGATTGGAAAACAGCAGGCTGAGCTGCTCCACAAGAGAGAGATGCGCCTTGATGACGGTCTCGGTATCGCATTGTTCCGAAGTGCGGAGCCACGAAAGTTGGGAAAGCTGCTGCACATAGAATGGGTGATTGTCGGCAAGGGAGACTATTTTTCTGCAGGCATCCTCTGTGATGCTTTTCCCTGTGTCGGAAAATCGTCCGCATATGAACGGAACGTAATGTTCCGTGTCTATCTTGTTGAGGAAAAAGATGTCCCCGAATTTGTAGAAAGGCATAGATGAATTTGTAAAGACATCCATCATCATATGGCGCTTGCTTCCATAAAGGCAATAACTTACCTTCTCGTGCCGTTGCCAATGGGCGCGAAGTCTTCTCTGAAAGAACAAAGGATCCTCAAACTCCGCAATATTCTGAAATTCATCAATGCAGACAACTATTTTCAAACCCTTCGATTGGGCGATGCGCTCCGGCAGGTCTAGAATCTCATCGGGATTGCTCTTCATCTCCTCCCAATCGAAATCGAAGGAGATCTCGTTCCCCGGGCCGGTCCCGACGGAAATTTTCGGGACAAGACGCGAAAAGAACCTTTTGGCATCCTCGACGGCCTCCTCCCATCGGGTCGCCGTTGCACGGATGAGATTGCCGGCCAGAGATGTATAGAACTGCTCCTCCGTCTTGACGTTGAAAAGGTCAATTGTGCAGACTTTTATGTCCTTGTCTGACTGTGTCGCGATATTTGCGGCCCTGTGGACAAGCGAACTTTTCCCCCAACGTCTTGGGGAGATGATGACCGTGTTGATGAGGGACTTGAAGTTATTTGTAAGATGTTCGGTTTCCTTTTCTCTGTCAGTAAAGTTCTCATCGACTGCGATTCTTCCAAATATGAAAGGTGCTTCCATAAACTTGCATTTTGTTCAAATGCAAAAGTAGTTACAAAAAATGTAATTACAAAAAATGTAAAAAGAATCGTGCCGGCTTGGAAAATCAGGCATTTTCCGTCATGCCCGACGTGATCGGGCATCTGCCTCGCCGCAGGAAGGGATTGCCGGTCGGAGCCGGCAATGACGGGAGCCCTACTCTTTTTCGGAGAATTGCAAATCTTCTCGGCTTTGTCGCTGATTTTTCATATTTTTGCCATTGTTT
>CAVIJA010000044.1:0-7321 GCA_963643135.1 Alloprevotella sp.
AATGGAGGCTGGATTTGCTATTGAAATCTTGGGTGGACATGCTCCGAAATCTGTAGCAGGTCTATTTCAATGGAGAAAAGCCGCCAGTGGCCGTTACTGGGGCTCATAAGGCAACCATCGCCAACAGATGGACAATGCAGGGTGGCAAGACCTTTCAATGGCCTTTCAAACGCTTTTTTCTAGCAAAAATAATAACTCCCAGAGTGAGGCTTCTGAAAAAGAGTGGGTGGCCACTTGGGAGGTCACTTGGATGGTCATCCTGTCCGCCTTGTAAAAAACGAAATGTTTTTATTGCATGGTCGTTTGGATGGTCACTTTTGCGACATTAGCCCCCCCTATAACGATAGGGATAATGACATAAAAACACCGTATTTTGCAGAAAAACGGGGGTTAAGCACCCCCTTAATGACATAGATTTTCGGCTTTTTTGACAGGTAAATGGCTATTAGTGAGGGATGAAACACTAAAAAGCGTTAAGAAAAGTGCGCAAAATCGGGAGTTACGGCTAATTTTGCGGAAAACTGGTGCTTATGAAATGGCTGGATTAGTTCGATGATAATGAGGAAGGTATAATTCGCCTTCTGTTCTAGGTAGAACTCATCTTGGGGGGATATTGGATGTGCGCTCTTAATAGCAGTGCCCATAGTTATTTTACTGCGAGCGAGATAATAGCGGTCAAAAGAGCCACCACCGAGATTATAGTGGTAATAATCCACCTCGTGTTTTCAGATATTGGAAATTTCAGTTTAGGGTTTTCGTGGAGCAGGAGCCGCCTTCCTTTTTCGGTTATTCGTCCTCCAATCCTGGCTTTCGTGGCTCTGAGTGATACCAATCCCAGCGCTTCCAAAGTATAAAGCGCAGCTGCTTCTATGCTATTCTGTTCCACGCCATCCGTGCTTTCGTAAATCCCCGATGACACTTGTTTAAGCACCTTTCTTTCTGTATTTGAAAGGGTGATTACAGGGCGGGCCCGCCGTTCATCTTCGAGGGTGCGGCGAGCGATGCGGTCGCGGGCAAGGGTTTCTTATCCATACAGTGCTACTTGCGAATGATGGGGACGGGGCCGTTGGAGTATTCCTTGAGGACGCAGCCAAGAACGAGGTCGATGTGTCGGATCGCGGACTTGGGAATGCGTATGGGGGCGTGGATCTGCCGACCGTCCGGGTATGTCTCCCGGTTGGAAGAGTAGGCCATGATATAGTCGCCGTCATCCTGGAGCTGCTTGGTGATCCGGAATTCAGAAGTCTCTATAACATAGTTCCGCCCATTGATGAGCAAGGCGGTATTCTCCACCCTCTTGAGCGCGAGGATGGTGCCGCTAGGATATTCTATCATTGAGTCCCCATAGTGGCGCATTGCCGCCGTGGCCTCGGGGAACCAGTCGCCGGCATCGATCCATTCCGCCACGTGCCCGGCGGGTCCTTCCGTATTGGCGACCATATCATTGTGACCGCCAATGGTTGAAGCGTCATATAGAGGAATTATCTTCTTTGTGGGTACATAATTAATCATATTACCCTCTCCCGATAGAACCCACCCCATATTAAGTTCTGGAAATTTAAGAGAAATCTTCTTAACCTTGTCGGGTTGAATAGATACGCTGATATTGCTGACGTACCTCTTTGAAAGTCCGCAAATTTCTTCAAATTTATTTTTGCTTAGTCCTTTATACTCTATAAAGTGCATAAGCCTCTCTTTGACCGTCGAATCCATAAAATATTTTGGATTAATAGAAAATTTCTCAATTTCTGCTTGTATTAAGAAAAATTCTCTTTTCTTTGCAGAAACTTAATGCGATTAAGCCGCTTACAAAGGTACGAATAATAAGGAAATAAACAATTTGGACTTATGGTCAAGGTTTACACGCTATACTGTGACGAAGAGACGGTGAAGACCATCGTTTCTCGCCTGATTGAGCACTCGTTCTCATTCAACTACACCGGGGAGTTTCTCTACAGCAACACCCCCTGGGATGACTTCATCAAGGAATTTTGCCAGGACGTCGCCCACATGGTCGTGCTTGACAAAGAAAGCTGGAGCGACAACAGCCTTGGCTTCGAGATCCAGGAGCGCTAACGGAAATAATTAAATCTATCGATATGCGGACATTCATCAAAGTATCTGACCCTCTTCGCAGGGATCTCGTCAACAAATTCAAGGTGAGCAAGCCGACTGTATGGGCCGCCTTGAACTACATCACCAGAGGTGGCAACGGCCCGGCGATCCGTCGTTATGCCCTCACACACGGCGGCGCCATCGTGCAGGAGGACTTCATGCCGAACTGCCGGACGGAGCACACGCAGGAGGAGATGATTCAGACTTTCGCCGGCGGCATCCAGGTGCGCGTCAGCAAGGTGAACAGCGGAGCCGTCATCCTCTGGAACGGACAGGAGGTGGAGCGCTACGAGGAACTGACGCTCAAGGCATGGGGGAACCTATTGTATCACGCCCAGGAGCTCTCGCAGGAGCAGGCGGCAAGCAGCATCGCCCAGTCATGAAGCGGGCGCTGAAGATTTACGGCTGCTCCTTGCTCGTTCTAGCGGGACTCGCCATTACGGCGGTGATCAAGCCTTGGCCTCTGGTCTGGTGCATCGGGTTCCCGATAGCATACGCCGGGGCATTGGGCATAATGAAGGAATTCAAGAGACTGTGAGGATTCAGACAGCCGGGAGGCTGCCGCCCACTGGGGGAGTTCGCAGGGTTAAACAATGTGGATAATATCATGGGGCGGCCCCTCAGCGCCCCGGTTACGGGGAAGTAGCTCAGTGGTAGAGCTTGCTGGAAGAAAACGCTAACAGCTGAAGCGTATGGTCGGAGGTTCGAGTCCTCCCTTCCCCGCCAGACCAGTACAAATGGAATACTTTGGTAACATAATAGCCGTGACAGTGGATGAGTTGACCGGGGGCGAAAGCCCGGTCATCAGCCCCGGCAATTATAGTACCCTACAGAAGAGAGGTCGCCTCAATATCCTCCGTCGCGGCGGAGGTCTTGGTATTTGCGCCCTGATCGAGTACGCCTCGCTGCCGGAGAGGTTCAAAGAGCGCTTCGAGGCGAAGTACGGCAACCCGGAATCCATCATAAGAAAGGAACAGACTACGCTGGCGCAGGATCTTGCGGCGCAGCGATTCTTCGACGATTATACCCTCCCCGGAGGGGGGCACCTGCCGGAGAGCAAGCAGGAGGAATACCTCATCAACGCGAGGGTGCTCAACGCCCTGCAGGAGATGCTGAACACCCAGAAGGCCATGCGCAGAGCTTGCAACAACAAAACCCCGGTCATCTGGAGCAACATCCTCGCAGCGGCGGAGTCCCTGCGCGAGATCTACGGACACACCCTGCCGAAGAATGAGGCACGATTGAGGGCGAAGCTCCGTGAATACGCCAAGGAGGGTTACCCCTGCCTGATTTCGGGCAAGTTCGGCAACAACAACACCCTCAAGATTACGAAGGAGGGCGAGCGTGCCATCATCGCCCTCAGGCGCAGCAAAGTTCCGGTGTACACCCTCTCGCAGATATTCGTGGAGTACAACCAGATCTGCATACAGAAAGGGTGGAAGCCCCTGCGAAGCGAGAACACCCTGCGGCAGTTCCTGGAGAGGCCGGAGATAAAGCCGCAGTGGTACGATGCCGTCTATGGCGAGCTTGCAGCCAAGCAGCTGTTCTCGCGCCATAACAAGACCCTGATGCCGACCATGCGCGACAGCCTGTGGTATGGTGACGGTACCAAGTTGAACCTCTTCTACAAGGACTATGAAGGCGGGAAGCTAGTTGTGAAGACGGCATTCGTGTACGAGGTCGCCGATGCGATGAACGACACCCTGCTGGGCTACGCCATCGGCAAGAGCGAGAACTTCGACCTCCAGTACCGGGCGTTCCGCATGGCGATCGAGACCTCCGGACACAAGCCCTACGAGATCGTGACCGACAACCAGGGCTCCCAGACCTCCAAGCTGGCGCAGGCATTCTTCGCCTCCATCTGCCACATCACACGCACGACCGCACCGCACAATCCGCAGTCCAAGACCATTGAGCGCCTGTTCGGACAATTCCAGGAACAGGTGTTGCGCAAGGACTGGCGCTTCACCGGCGCGAACATCTCCTCCAAGGGCGGCTGGATGATTGACCGCGATTTCGTGGAAACAAACAAAGAGTCCATCTACACCTACGAGGAGCTGCAGGCGGCCTACGCCACAGCACGACGGGAGTGGAATGCCATGGGCGACCGGCTGGCGGCCTACCAGGCAAGCGTGAACCAGGAGTCCGAGGCGGTCTCCGACATAGACATGATCAACCTCTTCTGGATCCGGACCGACCGCCCTTCCCGGTTCACGGCGGACGGCATCACCATCCAGTACCAGAAACGCAAATACACCTTCGAGGTCTTGACCGAGGACGGCATGCCGGACTTCGAGTGGCGCAGCCGGAACACCGGACGGGAGTTCATCGTGAAGTTCGACCCGATGAAGATGGACACGGCGCTACTCTTCGAGCAGACCGCCACCGGAATCCGCTACGCGGCCACCGCATACCCTTACCTGACGGTCCACCGCAACATCCAGGAGCAGCAGGAAGGCGACATGAGGCTCATCCGCTACAACGACGCGGAAAACAAGCGGATGAGGGTGCAGCGGCGCATCGACAGCCACGCGCTGGAGCTGGAGCACTGTGTCGCTCCGGAGCAGCACGGACTGAAGACCCCGACCTTGAAGGGAATCACGGAGAGCGAGTTCGAGACCTTCGCCGACGCAATCATCATCGCCTCCCAGGCGGAAGCCCCGGACCTCACGGACATCGGCCCCTTCAACAAGGCGGTGAGCAACATGGACTACAATCCCATCGATGCATACAACAGACTATAGCAAATCCAAAATATCATGGCACAGAGTCTATCAAACGAAGAAAAGCAAGCGATCCGGCAGCTGCTGGTGGACTATGCGGGCGGCTACGCCAGCCAGGCGAAGGCGGCCAACTCCCTCCAGGGCGTATTGAGCCCCGGCACGTTCAACTCCATCGTGAACGGCAAATTCGAGAAGATCAGCGACGAGATGTTCCTGCGCGTGCGGGCAGCCGTGACCGGCGGCCACACGGACGGCTGGAAGATCTGCGAGACGGCGGCATACAAGGACATGGACATCTTCCTGTCAGATGCCCAGCACTACCATAACGTGTCGTGGGTCGTGGCCCCTGCCGGCATCGGCAAGACCACCGCAGCGGCGCAGTACGCCAAGAGCCACCGGAACGTGTTCGTGCTCCTGTGTTCCTCCGACATGCACAAGGCGGATTTCGTCGAGGAGCTTGCCCGGAAGATCGGCATCCGGAGCGAGGGCCTCACGGTGAGGGCCACCCTGGGCCGCATCGTGGATGAGGTGGTGAAGATGAACCATCCGCTGCTGGTGTTCGATGAGGGGGACAAACTGGCCGACTCGGTGATGTACTACTTCATCAGCCTGTACAACGCCCTGGAGGACAAATGCGGCATGGTGTTCCTCTCCACCTCGCACATCTGCAAGCGGATCAACCGGGGACTTAAGCTAGACCGGAAGGGCTACGAGGAGCTGTATTCCAGGATAGGGCGCAAGTTCGTGCCGCTCTCCAGCATCACGGACTTCGAGATCAACGCCATCTGCCGGTGTAACGGCCTACAGGATGAAAAGGCCATCAAGGCAGTCCTGAAGGAGTCGGCGGAGCTGCGCAACAGCGCCGCCGAATACGACCTGCGGAGGGTCAAGAAATCCGTTCACAAGCAGCTCCGCATCGCAGCCCAAACAAGGCTCTAAACCCTGTTCAAAAACCTCTCAAACGGCTTTCAAATGGCAAAGACAATATCGGCACGGCAGGTACTTTCGATGAAGTTCGACACGATCCGTCTCGGCGGCGGCTGGGACGGGTGCGTCGGCGAGGTTGAAGCGACTGGCGTGTGGCTCATCTGGGGAAACTCCGGCAACGGAAAGACCTCCGCCGTGGTGTCACTTTGCAAGGAGCTGGCCGCTTATGGGAAGGTGCTTTACAATTCCCGGGAGGAGGGCTACGGCCTGACCATGCAGAACACCCTGCGCCGGTACGGCATGGGAGAGCTGGGAGCGAAGTTCCAGCTGGCGAACATGTCGCTCCAGGAGTTGGACGCAAAGATATCGCAGCCGCGCTCGCCGAGGTTCGTAATCCTCGACTCCTTCCAGTTCATGGGGCTCAATTATCGGGATTTCCGGGCCTTCTGCGACAAACACAAAAACAAGCTGCTGGTGTTCGTGAGCCGCGCCCATGGACGGCAGCCGGACGGGAAGGCGGCGTGCAGCGCTATGTACGATGCCGATTGCAAGATCTGGGTGGAGGGATACAAGGCTTTCAGCAAGGGACGCTTCATCGGAGCCGCCGGGAACATTACCATCTGGGAGGAGGGATCCAGGAAATACTGGTCAGAACCAATCAAATAAAAGACAGACGTATGGGTGCTACGAAAAAACGCAATTATTCACGGTTCTACGCCATTTGCAAGGCGAAGGGGATAGATCTTGAGCTATACAAGGATGACCTTATCACGGAGTTCACCCACGGTCGCACGGCATCCCTAAAGGAGATGACGGACGCGGAGTATGATGAGATGTGCGACTGTCTCCAGAACGACCGGTCAAGAGATGAGAGCAGCGAAGCCTACCTTGCTCGGCGGCGCAAGTCACGTTCGGCGGTACTGAACAGAATCCAGCGGCTCGGCGTGGACACGACGGACTTTTCCAAAGTGAACGACTTCTGCCAGAACAGGAGGATTGCCGGCAAGCCCTTCGGGATGCTCTCCGTGGAGGAGCTGGAGGCTCTCGTCCCGAAGCTGGAATCCATGCTCCGTAAGCCGAGACCGCAGCGGACGGCCACGCCGACACGCGTGATCTCAATTCCTTTGTACCTTTTCTACAACCCCAATCAACTGCCGAACTGATGAAATACAGGATCCTTCAATTAAAGACGGCTATGCCGTGGAGCCCCGGATGGAGGGCGAAAGGTGGTATATCAAGAGGAACGGCAAGTACCGCTGGGAACTGAGGAGCGTTGCAGGAATGTGGCTATTCGAAAGGTTCCCTGCAGAAAATTACACGACTCCGCTCCTCCCTACGAGCCGATATCAGATAGAGAAAATCCCGGACACTGTTGAAAACTGGAAATGCTACAAATAATGAAACCGATAATGCAAATTGCCCCGGACGCGCCACCGGGAGACTGATATCCTGCGGGGCTCCCGCCTCCGTCAGGGATGAGATGTCAGGGCGGGTGAGGGATGCCCGCACCCCAGGGGTTCGAGTCCCCGGCCTCCTCCGGAGTTTTATCACTTAAA
>CAVIJA010000045.1:0-7039 GCA_963643135.1 Alloprevotella sp.
AGTGCCCGGGGCCGGACTCGAACCGGCACATCTTTAAAGGATAATGGATTTTGAGTCCATCGCGTCTACCAATTCCGCCACTCGGGCAAAGAGAGTGCAAAGGTATCCAAAAAACGCGATTTATCAAATATTTGAACTATCTTCGTTCTCCCATACGCTCATACAGATGGACAACGTTTTCGTGATATACGACCGCAACGTGGAGGAGTTCGCCCTCGGCATCGCCGAAGGCCGGCCCGCACTTGCCATCACCGCGGACGAGGAGCACAAGACGATGGAGAGCGTCCTCGACATCTGCCGTTGGCTGCTCTCCGCCGGGGCTGACCGCGACGCGATAATATATGCCGTCGGAGGGGGCGTGACCACGGATATGGTCGGCCTCTCCGCAAGCATCTACAAGCGCGGAGTGAGATATGTCAACTATCCGACGACCCTGCTCGGCCAGGTGGATGCCGGCATCGGCGGCAAGACCGGAGTGAATCTTGACTCCTACAAGAATATGCTCGGACTCGTTCGCTTCCCGTCCGACACGAGGATATATCCCGAAACCCTCAAAACCCTGCCGGAACGGGAACTGCGTTCCGGAGCCGCCGAACTGCTCAAGACCTTCATCATCGAGGATAAGGGCAATTACCGCCGGGCCGTGGAAGCTCTCTCCGGAAAGGTGGATTTCAAGTCCCTCGCCCCGCTCGTGCAGGCGGCCGCCGACATCAAGCGCAGAATAGTGGAGAAAGACCCGTTCGAAGAAGGACTCAGGCGCAAGCTCAATCTCGGCCACACCTACGCCCACGCGATAGAATGGTATCAGCACACGCACCCGACCCCTGACCCGATGACGCACGGGGAGGCTGTCGCCGCAGGCATAATCCGTGCGGCACAGCTCTCCGAGAGACTCGGCCTCGCTTCCGCGGGTCTGACCGAAGGCCTGAGGAAGGACTTTGCAGCCTGCGCTCTTCCAGTCGAGCTTCCCTGCCCCGAAGAGGCTCTGGAGGAGGCCATACGCAAGGACAAGAAGGCCGAGAGGGGCATCATACACTTCGTCCTGATAAAGAAAATAGGCAACGTGATAATCAAAGACCTGAATGATCTGCATTAGCATACAGAACAAGACCTACGCGGAGATCCTCGACATCCTCGCGTCCCCGCTGACCGAAATGGCGGAGATACGACTCGACCGCTGTCCTCTGACCCCGGAAGAGACCGAAGACCTGTTCGGCAATTCCGACACGCCCCTCGTAGCCACCTGCAGGATAGATGAAGTGGGGGAAGAGACCGCCGAAAGACTGCTCCGCACGGCCATAGAAGCCGGAGCGCGCTTCGCCGACCTCGAAATCGAAGCCCCGTCCGCGATGAGCAAGACTTTCCGCGCGCTCTGCCGGAAGCACGGCACCGAAATCATACGCTCGTATCACAATTTCACCGAGACCCCCGACGACGAGCTGCTCCAGATGGCGCTCGCCCGCTGCTTCCGCTACGGGGCGGATATCGCGAAGATTGCCGTCCGCTGCAACAGCGCGCAGGACGCAGCGCGGATTGAAGCCCTCTACTCCATTGTCCTCGAAGACGTTCCATCCCTGGAAGGCAGGCTGATAGCCATCGGTATGGGAGAGGAGGGACGCGACACCCGCATAGAATGTCTGCGCCGGGGAGCGCCGTTCAGTTATGCCGCTCTCAGCGGAGAGGAGCTTTCGGCCCCGGGGCAATGGACTGCGGAGGATATGCGCCGCGCCGTCTATGGTGACTTCAGGGGATATCACGCCGAAGGCATAAGGATGCCCTCATCCAAAAGCTTCGCCCAGAGAGCGATCATCGCCGCAGCCCTCGCGGACGGATGCTCCACGCTGAGCGGATACAGCCCCTGCGGAGATTCGCAGGCGGCAATTGAAGCGGCGCGCCAGATGGGGGCGAAGGTCGAGGAGAAAGACGGCACACTCACCGTCAGCGGCACCGGAGCAGGTCCGGGAAGCCTTGGGGTGAGCGAAATCGACTGCGGAGAATCGGGCCTGCTGACACGGCTGCTCATCCCGACTCTCGCCGCAACGGGGCAAGGGGATTTTATCGTAAAAGGCAGGGGAACTCTGCCGGACAGGCCTCTCGACAGAGCGTCCGAGATAATGGCGGCATACGGCGTGCTGCTCTCCAACGCCGGGACGCAGCCGGGACGCGAACTCCGTGTGCCGCTGCAAGTCAGGGGACGGCTGATTCCGGGGACGGCGGAAGTCCCGGGAAGCGGAGGCTCACAGCTGATATCCGGCCTGCTGATGGCCCTGCCGCTATGTGCGGAAGACTCCTCCCTGCACGTCAGCGAGCCCAAGAGCATACCGTATATGTATGTCACCCTCGACGTACTGAGGCACTTCGGCATCCGTACCCGCAGCGAGATGGAAGGCGATGCGGAGATGCTCGAAGCCGAAGACTGGTCATCCTGCTCCGGCATCAGTTTCCGCATACGCGGAGGCCAGAGATACAGGGCGGCGGACTTCGCCATAGAAAGCGACTGGAGCGCGGCGGCCAACTTCCTCGTGGCCGGAGCGCTATACGGCTCCGCTGCCATCATCGGGCTGGACACCAAGTCCCTGCAGGCCGATCTCGCCATAATAGATATTCTGGTAGAAGCTGGCGCGGTGGTCTCCCAGCTTGAAGACGACAGCATCTGCGTGCGCAAAGCCCCGCTGGAAGCATTCGAGCGCGACCTCAACAATGCCCCGGACCTCTTCCCCATCACGGCGGTATTAGCATCCTTCTGCGCCGGAGAAAGCCGCATTTCGGGAGTGAACCGGCTCAGCGCCAAGGAGACTGACAGGGCGGAGGCAATAATGACGATGCTGGACAAGATGGGAGTGGAGGCCCGCATAGAAGGGGACGATATGTTCATCTGCGGAGAATCCCTCTCCTCACGCCTGCTCAACGGCAGGCTGCTCCGGGGCGGAGACTACAGCTCGCGCCACGACCACCGTATGGTGATGGCCCTCAAGGTCGCCTCCGTCGCCTCATCGTCCCCTATCGTCATCGACGATGAAGCCTGTGTGGAGAAATCCTTCCCGGGCTTTCCGGACGCCTTCCGCGCCGGACTGCAGGATTAGGCCCTGATTATCTCGACTTCCCCGCGCAATCCCAGCTTGATGATCTGCGAAGCGCGTCCCGCGGAATCCCGATCGAAGCATTTCGGGACGGTGTAGTCCACCTTCGAGCGTATTTCCTCCGAAATCTCGGCAAAAGATGACGGAGAAGGCTCGCCGGAGACGTTGGCCGAGGTGCTGACAAGCGGCCTGCGCAGCCGACGTACAAGTTCGCGGCAGAAGGACGCTCCGCTCGTCTCGGGAGTCTGTCCCTCCTCCACGAAGGGGATGCGTATGCCCACGCTCCCGTCCTCCGCCAGCACGTTCGGCGCGAGGTACTGTCCCTGCGGGTAAATGATGGTCATCGGCGCATCGTTCACTTCCACGAGATCGATGGCGATGGAGGGAATCTCCTTGACATACTTGGCCACCATATCCAGGTCGGAAGCGAGCAGCACGAGCGACTTGGCTCCGGATCTCCGCTTGATGCGGAACACCTTCTCCACCGCCTCCATATTGCAGGCGTCACAGCCTATACCCCATATCGTATCCGTCGGGTAGAGTATCACCCCGCCTGCGCGGAGAGTCTCCACGGCCTCGTTTATCACATTCCTGGTATCCATATGGCTTCTCAGATTATGTCCTTGTCAAAGAGCACCCCGCGTCTCCTCCAGCCCCGTATCAGCAGATACCCGAGGAGCATACCGCCAAGATGCGCGAAATGGGCCACGCCGCTAAGCGTGCCGGTGACTCCCGTGAAGAGTTCGATCACCGCAAACATCACCACCATCCACTTGGCGCTGAGCGTCACCGGAGGGAAGAGCAGAGTCATCTTCGCATCCGGGAAGAGCATCGCATAGCCTATCAGCACGCCGTATATGGCCCCCGAGGCTCCCACCGTCGGAGTAAGCTTGATGATGGCCATATTCTGCAGGGCCGCCGGATTGCCCAGGGCCGCCCCCTGTACGAATGACTGCATCTGCAAGTACTCCACCCCCAGGTGCATCGCAACGGCTCCCAGGCCGCAGACGAAGTAGAAGAAGAGGAACTTTTTCTCCCCGATGATTCTCTCCACGACGCTGCCGAAAATCAGGAGCGTATACATATTGAAGAATATGTGCCAGAATCCTCCGTGCATAAACATATGCGTGATCACCTGCCACCAGTGGAAATATCGCGAGGTGGGGTAGAACAGGGCGAAGTTCTCCGTCATATACTCCCTGTTGACAAGACAGGCGAGGAAGACGATGCAGTTGATGATTATAAGGTTCTTTGTGACTTTCGGCACATTGGACATAAAGCCCCGGTTGCCGCCGTCGTTTCCGTAGTAATAATAAGGCATCTTTTAAAACATTTTGTCGATGTCCCCGATCTTGACGATATTCACTATTCGGCGTCCGTTCGAGGTCAATTCCGCGTTGTCGCTTGCAAAAAGCGTGTCAATAAGCCCCCTGGCCTCCAGCGGCGAGGTCAGAGGAGTGGCGTTGGAAGCGCCCAGACGGGCGAATCTCTCGGCTGTCCGCTGTCTGGTAAGCTCCGGAAGAGCATCTCCGCCCTCCGAAAGGATACATACCAGTTCGCCGACGGTCTGCTGCACCTTTCCGCTTTCGCAGCTATATCCGTCCGGCACTCCGTTCACCACCACGCTGTCGCTGCCGAACGGGGTGATGTCGAATCCGAGTTCGGAGAGCATCGCGGAATGTTCCTCGAAGAGAGGCAGATTCTCCGCCCCGACCTGCACCTCCACCGGGAAAAGCGCCGTCTGCGTCATATGTTCCCCGCTGCCGCAGAGAGCCTTCAGGGTCCTGTCGTAAAGTATTCTCTCCCGCGCCCGGCAGACGTTCACGACCATAATGCCGGAAGATACCGGGGTGAGAATATATTTTCCGTGCAGGATCATCACCCGCGACGAGGCCGCCTCCCTGTCCTCGAAGAGAGTGCCGTAGTCGTCGCGCCGGCTCACGTACGAACTGTATCCGCCGCCGCCCTCGCCGTCGAAGCCTCCCTCCTTCCCGTCTTCAAAACTGCTGTCCGTCAGGGGGCGGAAGGGGTCGAAATCGGGATTGACCTGAATCTGAGGCGCACTCACCTCCCTGTATTGGGCGAAACTTCCGCCCAGCTGCGGGAGTTCCACCGCACCTTCCGTATCGAAGTCGATGTCCGCCCCGAAACTGTGCCTTCCCAGCGTCTCCCTCACACAGGCATAGACTATCTGGAATATCACCGAGTCGTCCTCGAACTTGATTTCCGTCTTGGTCGGGTGGATGTTGACGTCGATGCTGTGCGGATCCGTTTCGAGAAAGATGAAATACGAAGGCGTGACCCCGTCCGGAATCATCTCCTCATATGCCTTCATCACGGCCTTGTGGAGATATGCGCTGCGGAAGAAGCGCCCGTTGACGAAGAAGAACTGGTTGCCGAGGGTCTTCCTGGCACTGTCCGGCCGTCCGACGAATCCGCTGATTCTGACCACGGAGGTGTCGGCGCTGATATCCACCATTTCTCCGGTGACATTGCCTCCGAGTAGATCGAGTATCCTGAATTTGAGGGACTTGGCCTTTTTCAGCACGAAGATGTCGCGCCCGTTTGAAGACAGCGTGAATCCCGTCTGCGGCCGGGTGATGGCGACTCTGGTGAATTCTTCGATGATATGTTTCAGCTCGACATTGTCGGACTTCAGGAATTTGCGCCGGGCCGGGGTGTTGTAGAAGAGGTTGCGTACCGCGAAGTTGGAACCGACCGGGGCCGAAACCGAGGACGCGCGGGCCTCACCGTTGCCGGAAATCCGGACTTCCGTGGCGGTTTCATCCCCTTCGCGCCGCGTCTTAAGGCAGACTTCGGCCACAGCGGCTATACTTGCGAGGGCTTCTCCCCGGAAACCGTAAGTCGATATGCCTTCAAGGTCTTCGGCGGAGGCTATCTTGGACGTGGCGTGACGCTCGAAGCACAGCACCGCATCGGCGGGACTCATCCCGCAACCGTTGTCGATGACCTGTATCAGTGTGCGTCCGGCATCGGTGACTATGACGTCAAGCTGGTCCGCTCCGGCATCCACCGCGTTCTCCATCAGTTCCTTCACGACGGACGCGGGACGCTGAACCACCTCCCCCGCCGCTATCATATTGGCAATCTGTACCGGAAGTACCTTGAGCGAACCCATCCCTAGAGCAGCGAATAGAACTTGGCGATGAAGTAGAGCACGGCGCATATCAGCAGCATCGTGATGATGCCGATGATGGTCTGCGTCCTCTTCATATGAGAGCGGGTGCGCTGGTAGTGTCCGTCGCGCAACGAACCCTTGATATATGAGCCCGGAACATAGGTCCCCTCCTCCTTCTCCTTGCCGAGAGTCCCGTCCACGGCGCCGAACTTGCGCCGGCGTTCATCCTCCTCCTGATTGTAATATACAGGCCGGTAGTTGAAGACCCGGTGCTCATTGTCACCGAAAAAATTAAATAATCCCATAGGCTGCAAAAGTAATATAAATTCCGTAATTTTGCTTCGCTATGGACATCAGAATAGGACAGGGGTACGACGTGCACGCGCTCGCAAAAGGGCTGCCTATGAGACTGGGCGGCGTGGATATCGCCTCCGACGCGGGCTTTGTGGCTCATTCCGACGGGGATGTGGCCATTCACGCTCTCTGCGACGCCATCCTGGGTGCGCTTGCGCTCGGAGACATCGGCAAACATTTCCCCGACTCGTCCGCGGAGTTCGCCGGTATCGACAGCCGGATATTGCTCGCAAGGGTGATGGAACTCGCCCGCAAGGACTCCTGGGAAGTGGGCAATGCCGACATCACCATAGCTCTGCAGGCTCCGAAACTCTCACAGTATATCCCGAAAATGCGGTCCGAACTCGCCGGGATAATGGGTGTGGACTCCGCCGCTGTAAGCATAAAGGCCACTACTGCCGAACGGCTCGGCTTTGTCGGCCGCGGAGAGGGCTGCGAAGTCTGGGCGGTGGTGTTGATGCGCAGG
>CAVIJA010000046.1:0-6471 GCA_963643135.1 Alloprevotella sp.
ACCAGGCTTTCGTTGTAGTCCTCATTGCCGTCCGACAGGAAATAGACATCCCGCAAAGGAATGATTCTCAAGTCATTGTCCTCTCCGCCATAGTCTGATGAATATGTCCAGAAATTCTCCCGGCACCATTTGAGGACATCGCTCCTCCTGGCCGGAAAGTCAGCGTACGGCCAGGCCATCACAAAGCAGTTGGACGCTCCGGCGTTGGACATTCTCGCGTCGTTGGCCAGGTTCGTCATCGTCAAGATCTCGCCGCGCAGGAATATGTCGCACGGCCTGATGATTGAGTTTTCGATGTCCTTGAGAACTCCGGAGACGGTAAGGACGCTTACCGTGGAGTCGGCGCCCTCATAGCGGATTTCGCGTCCGACGGGGTCCTTGTCCGCAAACTGCGCCTTGGCGAAGGATTCGCTGACCAACACTCCGCTCAACGAGGCCTTCCATTCCCTGAAGTCACCCTCCACAAGAGGGAAGCTGAACATATCGAAGAACGACGAGTCGGCGTAGGCGGTGTTGGCGTTTACTATGTTGCCGTCTATCTTGTACTCCTGAAGTCCGTTGGTGGAATATGACGCGGACATCTCTATTTCCGGAAAGTTCGCCTTCAGATGCCGGGACATCCAGTAGGCGGTCGAGACGGTCTCCTTCTGGGCGACCAGATAGATTCTGTCAGCGTTCTTGTGGAACGAGTCTATGCCGATCTGACTGCTGACATACACGGCAAGAAGCAGGACAAAAGCCATCGAGAGACCCAGTCCCAGGAGGTTGACCACGCTATAGAGCTTATTGCGCTTCAAGAAATTGATAAAACTGTTCATATCCTCTTGTCTTTTCTGCGGAAAGGACAAGCATTAGGTGTGCCAAAATGTTCAAGTGATTGATTGCACGGAGCTTATGCTTTTCTTGGCACTCGTAAAGTGTAAAGAACATTGACACCGGATGTAAAGGGGCTTTACAAAAAAGCCCGATTGACAGGACGAATGGTTGCGCAGCGGTGGCCGTCATAGCCGACCGGTCCTGGCATCTGTGCCGTCTCGCCGATCCCAATCTGCCCGGCAAGACGGCAGGGGAGGTTCAACGCCCGCCGGGCGATAAAAGTTGTTGCGGGGATGTGGAAACTTGCAAGGAATTGCTAACTTTGCCCGAATCGCTAATCTAGACCCGAATATGGAAAAGATAATCAATCAGGAATTCGGAGGCGAGCGTCCTCTGTATTGCCGGCACAATCTCCAGCTGGAGAACGTAACCATTCACCTTGGGGAGTCCTCCCTTAAGGAAACCTCTGACATCGAGGCCTATAAATGCCGTTTTGAGGGCAAATACGTGTTCTGGTGCTGCGACCGGTTCAAGGTTCGGGACTGCGTCTTCGCGGAGAGCGCCCGGTCCTCTCTCTGGCACAGCCATGACGTGGAGATGACCGATTGCCTTGTGGAGGCTCCGAAGATGTTCCGGGAGATGGAGGGGATAAAGCTCCGCAACGTCAGGATGCCTCTCGCCCAGGAGACGCTGTGGTCGTGCAGCGGCATCGACATCGACGGACTTGAAGCGCAGAAGGGGGACTATATATTTATGCACTGCTCCGACATCAAGGTGCGCAACTTCCGTCTCGAGGGCAACTACGCCTTCCAGCACACGCGCAACGTCGAAATCCGCGACAGCGACCTCCAGAGCAAGGATTCCCTCTGGGAGACCGAGAATGTCACCGTATATGATTCGTTCATCAACGGAGAATACCTCGGCTGGCACTCCAAGAACCTGCGTCTGGTGCGCTGCCGCATCGGAGGCACGCAGCCGCTCTGCTATGCCGACGGCCTTGTGCTCGAGGACTGCACTTTCGAGCCGGATGCCGACCTCGCGTTCGAGTACTCCGACGTGAAGGCCACGGTAAAGGGATACGTGCCGTCAATCAAGAACCCGCGCAGCGGCAGCATCAAGGTCGATTCCTGCGGAGAACTCATAATCGACGGCAATATCAAGGCCCCGGCCGACTGCATCATAGAGATAGGCGGGAAGAGAGTCTAGAGTTGACGTTATGGAGATTCTGCTTGCTTTCATAGGGGGACTTGCCCTCGCCGCTCTGACAGCCTTTTTCGTGGCCCGCAGGGCTGTCCGTGCTGAGGGGGAGCGTTCCGGCCGCAGCGCCAGGCTGGAGGCCGAAGCCCTTTTCGGAGCGGAGAAGGCCAAGCTGGAAACCGAGCTTTCCCACGCCGAAGAGAGGCTTCGCGAACAGGAAAACCGTGCCGCGAAGGATATCGAGGCCCGCGATGCGATGCACAGGGAGGCGATGGATGCGCTGCAGAAGCGTTTCGACGAGACGGTGGCGAAGGTGAGCGCGCAGCTGCGTTCGGATACGGGAGAGATGCTGAAGGCGCGGCAGAAGGAGTTCTCGGAGTCGAGCGGGCTGAGCCTCGGGCAGATAGTCAATCCTCTGAAGGAGAATATAGCCTCTCTCCGCAAGGCTATGGAAGAGAGCAACAAGGAGCAGGCCGACCGCAACGGGGAGATGCGCGAGCGCATCAGAAGCCTGATGGAACATAGCGAAGCGGCGCGCAGGAGCGCCGACGAGCTGGCCGCGGCATTCAAGCACGGCAGCAAGGTGCAGGGCGACTGGGGCGAGACCATATTGGAGGAACTCCTGAGTTCGCAGGGACTGACCAAGGGGGTGCATTACGATACCCAGGCCGTGATATGTGACCGTGACGGGAAGCCCGTACACGCCGAGGGCGGCGGAATCCTGCGCCCGGACGTGATACTGCACCTCGACGGGAGGCGCGAAGTCATCATCGACTCCAAGGTGTCCCTGACGGCGTATGTGGACTATGTCAATGCGGAGGACGAAGCTTCGAGGGAGGCGTACCTCAAGGCGCATCTGGACAGCCTCTGGAAGCACGTCAAGGAACTGTCGGCCAAGGATTATTCCTCTTACGTGCAGCCGCCCAAGGTGTCTGTTGGCTATGTGATAATGTTTGTCCCTAACGTCGGCGCGCTCTGGACCGCCCTCGACGCCAAGCCGGACCTGTGGCGGAAGGCCGCGGATATGAACGTATATATCGCCGACGAACAGAGTCTCTACGGGGCTCTGAAGATAGTGGATATGACCTGGACACAGCTCGCGCAGGCCAGAGACCACGAGAAGGTCTATGAACTCGCCAATGAGATGATTGACCGTGTCGGGCAGTTTATGGAACGCTACGAGTCGGTCGGCAAGGCCCTGGACAAGGCCAGGATCGAATATGAGGCCGGAATGCGCAAGCTCTCCCCTCAGGGACAGAGCATCATCAATACTTCGGGCAAGCTCCTCAAGCTCGGCGCCCGCAACAGTGAGAAGCATCCGGTCAAGTCTCTGCTCGACGTCGACGAGGTCCCTTCCATAGAAGCGCCGCAGGAGTCCGCGCAGGAGGGGCGTCCGTAGGAATAATTTGATTTCCAACTAATTGATAGCCGATTATGAAAACGGAAGACATAGAGAAATATCAGAACGAATACTCGGAGAGCGAGTTCTGGGCCAAACTTAAGAAAGTGGCGAAGAAGGCCGGAGCCAACGTGGTCTACGTCGCGCTTATCCTGTACTACGAACTTAAAGACCCTTCCGTCGGGACCAAGGAGAAGGCCGTGATTCTCGGCGCTCTGGGCTACTTCATCCTTCCGGTGGACCTGCTGCCGGACTTCGTGCCTATGGCCGGATATGTCGACGACCTCGCCGCCCTCGCCGCCGCCTACTCCTATGTGAAGAGCCGTCTTTCGGAGGATGTGAAGCGTCAGGCGCAGACCAAGCTGCGCGAGTGGTTCGGGGACGTGGATTTCGCCGCCATCGACCCCGACGGGGAGTGAGTCCGGAAAATCTACAAAAATCCTTCGCAAAACTTTACCAACTTATTTTTAAATCATTACTAGGTAATTGTATATGAAAACTTTTGTAAAACGCACAATCGTCCTTGCCGCCATGCTCCTCGTCATCGGGGCAGTATCAATGTCGGCGCAGGACAAGACAATCAAGCGGAAGGTCGCCATCGGACGCTTTTCCAATGAGACTCAGTATGCGAAGGGCCTGTTCTATGACAAGGAGAACGACCCTATGCGGAAGCAGGCTCTCGACATTCTGTCCTCCAAGCTTGCGTCTAGCGGAAAGTTCATCCTTCTTGAAAGGGACGACCTCGACGTCCTGGTGGCGGAAGCCGGGGAGGGGATGAACAAGATAGGTGCAGACTACATCATTCTCGGATCCATAACTGAATATGGAAGAAAGGCCGAAGGCCAGCAGAAGGTCTTCTCTTCGACAAAAACCCAGACCGTGGAGGCGGGAGTGAGCATCAGGCTCGTGGAAGCCGCCACAGGGCTTATCATCTATTCGGACGAGGCGAAGGGCTTCGCCGAAACGACCTCCAAGCAGACTCTTGGACTCGGAGGTACGGCCGGATTTGATGCGACGCTCAGCGACAAGGCCATCTCCGCCGCCTTGAGCCAGCTTGTCGAGAACATCATCAACAAATGTATGGACAAGCCTTGGCGCTCCTATATCCTCTCAGTCGAGGACGGAACCTATATCATTTCCGGCGGAGCATCGCAGGGTCTCGCGGCAGGGGACGTTTTCAACGTATATAGGAAAGGTAAAGTCGTACGGAATCCCCAGACCGGATTGGACATTGAACTTCCGGGTCAGAAGATAGGGGCGGTGTCCGTTGCTTCTTCCTATGGGGACACCCCTGAGACAGAAATATCATTTTGCACTTACGAGGGGGAGGCCCTTGACGCGGAGAATCTCTTAAACTATTATATCTCAGACAAGTAATTTATTCTTTCATCATCATAGAATATGAAAAAGATACTTTTGGCGGCTTTATGCAGCCTTCTGCTGTGTTCGTGCGGCGTCGGTTCCTATTCCGTCTCTTCCGGCAAGGCCGATGAGGGGATGCTGTCCTTTGTCAGCGCATCCAAGATGGCCGTCACGGTAAACGTGGATGGCAACTGTTTCAATATCAGTACGATCAAGGCGAAAGCCTGGCGCAAGGACAGGGACATCAGGAGAACCGCTCAAAACACGATTTATCTGACTCCGGGTCAGCACGAGGTGGTGGTGTCGATTGAAGGCGACGAGGTTTATCATAAGAAACTGTTCATCTCCGCTCAGGAACACAGAGTTGTGGAATTATGAGAGTCGGATGCATCGCAATCGTGGGGATTGTGGCGGCGACGTGCCTGACTTCGTGCGGGACGGCGTCAACCCTGTATTACTGGGGCGGCACCCAGAACGGCACCACGGCATATGAGAATCTTGCCTACCAGTCATACGACAAGCAGACCCCGGCAAGCATCTGCAACCTTGTGGCCGTGTATGAGCGTATGGTGTCGAATCCTGGAGGGATACGTAGAGTCCCGCCTCCGGGAATCTGTGCCGAGTACGGTTACCTCCTTCTTCAGCCGGAGACCGCAAGCACTTTCCTGGAAAATGCCAGCCCTTCCCAGAAGAGGCTCTTCAAGACGGATGATTATGGTGTCCTGTTTCCGGAGAAAGGGAAGGAAATGCTTGAGAAAGAAATCGAGTACTATCCGGAATCCGCTCAATTCATTGAACCTTTGATCAAAAAGCTTGCGAGATGACAAAGAAGCTTATCCCTTTGATTCTTGTGGCGGCGCTGCTCTGCTCCTGTGGAACCGTAAACCAGATAACGCGGGAATCCCAATATGCGGCGATGTATGAGAATATGCCTGTCACGATACTGGTGATGCCTCCTATAAACAACACCGCCAACGTGGAGGCGAAAGATCTGCTTTACACGTCCATAAGCCGCCCTCTTGCCGAGGCGGGGTATTACGTGATTTCCCCGCTCCTCGCGATGGACATCCTCAAGGCGGAGAGCGCTTACGATGCCGAACTGTTCATCGACAAGCCTTTGACGACGTTCAGAAACTATTTCGGCGCCGACGCTGTCGTCTTTTCTCAAATCGACACCTGGGCCAAGAGCGGATTCGGCATTGAAACGAAAATCAGGTATATCATCAAGTCGACCTCTTCCAATGAAGTAATATTTGACAGGAGTTGCGACCTGTATCTGGATTTGAGTCAGGACTCCGGGAGCAATTCGCTCCTGGCCACTTTGATCGACCTTGCCGTGTCGGCGATCAACACCGCCACGACTGACCACATTGTCGCCGCCAGGAAAGCCAATTATTTTATTTTCAGCGATATCCCCCGCGGAAAATACAGCCCTTCCTATCTGCAGGACAAGGAGGTCATCGCCCAGCCTAAGGATATCACAAGGACCGTGAACTAGGCCGCTGCCACGCTACATACGACAAAAAGAGGATGACCCTTCTGGATCATCCTCTTGAGCGGTGCGGAAGGGACTGCATTTGACGAATATTTGAGGGGTATGCCGAGCAGTATCCAGGAAATGACATAGTCTTTCTCTATCTCATGAGTTTAACGCCGTTTTGTATAATTAACCCTCCAGCTTGACCGCCTTGGCCTTT
>CAVIJA010000047.1:0-6105 GCA_963643135.1 Alloprevotella sp.
CCGGCTTCGGCAGGGAGAAGAAACTAAAGTACGAACAGGATATGATTACAGAACGTGACCGTATAGCGCAGGACAGGCTCGCCCGGAAGGAGGCGCTCGCCGAGGGAGAAGCCAAGAAATCCAGGGAGATTGCCTTCAATCTGCTGGCGGCGGGGCTGCCTGTCACCCAGATAGCCAGCTGCACCGGCCTCAGCGAGGAGGAGGTGCTGGCTCTGCGGCGAAATTAGCGCCGACAGAACAGTACAACACAGCATAGCACAGTGTCCTTGTAGGACAGTATAGTGTAAGACAGGGGATAGCCATCGCGATGCTTTTGTGTTGAGCGGGGGCCATCCTCTGCCTGTTTTATCCGCCCGTAAGCGCCAGAAGTCCCTCTTAGAGATACCCGAGCAGGTCGGGTATGACGGAGAGGGCTTACGGATTGCCGAGCAGGTCGGCAATGACGGTTCTCGTCATGCCCGACGAGATCGGGCATCTTGCGCAGCGGACGAAGGAGATTGCCGGTCGGAGCCGGCAATGACGGAAAGAGCCGGATGCCTCCGCCCATAGACAGGCAGGGTTTCCTGAAGATTGCGCCCGGGCAGGGCATTATGGCTTCAGGCAGCCGACAGGCACGACATATACGTTGTCCTCCGGCCTTAGATAGGCGTATGTGCCCGTAGCGGTCAAAACCATCTTGAAAGACGGCGGGTTCATTTTAGCCGTGTCTATCCGCGATTCAAGGGAGTTCAGCGTAACGGCTCCCGCGCCAATCAGCGATTCGCCCCCGAGTTTGATCTCTATCAGGCCATACCTTCCGTTCCGCAGGTGCACGACAGCATCGCATTCCAGGCCGGTCTTATCCCTGTAATGATAGACCTTGCCGTTCAAAGCCTCCGCGAACACCCGCAAGTCCCTTATGCACATCGCCTCAAAGAAGAAGCCCATCGTATTGAGATCTTTGATGAGGTCGTGCGGGCCGAGTCCCAAAGCGGCAACGGCAATTGACGGATCGACGAAATATCTTGTGTCAGCAGTACGTATGGGGGTCTTTGAGCGTAGATTCGGATTCCAGGCAGGCATATCTTCCACCACGAAAATCTTCCTCAGCGCACCGAGATAAGAACTGATTGTATCCTCATCGAGTGAGGCTGAATCGTTGTTCCTCAGGTCTTCACACAAGGTAGCATTGGAGGCCTGCGTCCCCTGGTGACGAGCGTATGCCCTCATCAGCCTCTGCGCCCTCTCTGAAGTCCTCTTTACGCCGTCCACTCTCACTATGTCCTCCTTCGTGACAGCCTCATAGTAGTCAAATGCCTGTTCCAGGGCAGCTTCTTCAGGAAGTCCGACAGCCATCGGCCAGCCTCCGCGACAGATAAGGAATGCGATGTCCTGCAACTGCAAATCGTTCCTTTCGAGAATTCTCTCCCGAGAATTGTCAAACAGATCTGACAGCCTGACGGAGCCGTTTGATTCTCCGGATTCAAAAAGTGTCATAGGTCTCATCGTGAGCCATCCGAAACGCCCGGTGCCGGTATGCTCACGATTCTCCTCCGCTTTCTTGTCCGGGACGGCTGAACCGGTAAGGATAAACTGGCCCATTCCGTGTCGATGATCCACAGTATAACGGACAGCATCCCATAGTTTCGGCACAGTCTGCCATTCGTCGATAAGCATCGGGGCCTCTCCGGCCAGAGCCGCGTCAGTGTCGATTTCCAAAAGACTTTTAAAACTGTCCTTTGTGTCTGTCTTGGCCAACAGCACCTTGCTCGCTGCGATTTCTTCGGCCGTGGTTGTCTTTCCGCACCATTTGGGCCCTTCAATGAGAACAGCCCCCTTCGCCTTTAATTTCCGACTCAGCAAGTCATCCATTATCCTCTTCCTGTATCCTTTCATAACACATTGATTATCGGTGCAAAGATACTGGTTTTTCTATAAATTCGGTAATTTGGCGCAGATTCTTTCGGTGATTTGGCGCGAGAGCAGCATGTACCGGACGCAGAAAGTAGACACGGAAAATAATTTTCAGTCGGTTATTTTCGTGGCAGTCCAGCGTGACGGGATGCCGTTGGTGCTGTTTTTAGTCACACCATCATAGAATGTGTCACTGGTATAATAGATCGTTCCCTTCGAATAGGCCAGATTAAGCCAATAATCCAAAGCCCCGCTTAAGTATGTTTGGGCCTTGATTGTAATGGATTTCAGGCTCGTGCAGGATTGGAACATATATTTATAACAAGAAGAAGCAAGAGTTTCGGCCGGGAGTTCCGGTGCTGTCGTGAGGGATTTGCAACTTTCGAACATTCGCTCGTAGCAGCTCGCCGCAAGAGTGGTCGCAGGGAGTTCCGGTGCCGTCGTAAAATTGCACGCTCGGAGCATAGTGCCATAGCAGCTCGCCGCAAGAGTGGTCGCAGGGAGCTTCGGAGCTTTTGTGAGAGATTTGCAGTAATTGAACATTTCGTAGTAGCAAGATTCTGCAAGGGTTGTCGCCGGGAGTTCATCGGGAATATCCGTAAGCACGGAGCAGTTGTTGAACATATCACGATAACAGCTCGCCGCAAGCTTTGTAGCAGGAAGATCCGGTGCTGCCGTGAGAGCTTTGCACTGGGCAAACATCGTATAATAACAGTAGTCAGCGAGTGAGACGCTCGGCAACAGAAGATTTTCTGCGCTTATCAAACTGCTTGTATTTCCGTAGAATAGGCGACAGAACGCGTAGGTATTGTAACTGGAAAGCGTACTTTTGCCTCCACCGGCAGTGAGCAGAGTAGTGATGTCCCCGCCCACATTTACCTTGCCGGTGAAAGAGAAAGTGTTGTACTTTTGCTCAGAAGAACTAATTCGGTTATTGCTTGCCGTGCTGACTGTCGTGCCGGTCATTTTGCCGGCCTTGAAATAGACCTTGTCGCCTGCATTATTGAGTGTAACGGTTGTCGAGCCCACGGTGAACGTAGCCCAGGTGCTTCCATCGGTTGAATAAATAAGGTTGACGGTGGGGCCGCTCGTGCTCGTCATACTGACCGTTGAGCCGGCCTGGACAGCTTCAACGTAGAAGCAGCCGTTATCGCTGTTCCATCCGGTCGGGATGCCGTCCGCGGAGTTTGTCGGCAAGGCAAGATCCGCGTTCTTGTAAACGGTTCCGGAAGAAGCGACCCCGTAAAGCCAATCTTCAAAGGCAGAAGAAGATGTCGAATATGACGATTGCGTGGCTTTGATCGTAACGGATTTCAGCTTCTTGCAGTCGTAGAACATTTCCTGACAGCAGTAGGAAGCAAGCGTTGTCGCCAGAATGGCCGGCGCTTTGGTGAGCGACGTGCATTCCCTGAACATATCTTTATAGCAGCTATTTGCAAGCGTTGTCGCCGGAAGAGTAGTGACAGTGGTAAGATTCGCGCAGCCATAGAACATCCCGTAATAGCAGGAATTCGCAAGATTTGTAGCAGGAAGAGCCGGGGCTGTCTCAAGGGATGTGCAGCCTTGGAACATCAGGTAATAGCATTGCTTTGCAAGAGTTGTCGCCGGGAGAGCCGGGGCTGTCTTTAGAGCTGTGCAGCCGGAAAACATCCACTGATAGCAGCTCTCGGCAAGCGTTGTCACCGGAAGAGCCGGGGCTTCCGTGAGGGCAGTGCAGCCGTAGAACATATACTGGCAGCATTGATATGCAAGGCTTTCTGCCGAAATGGTCGGGGCTTTTTTGAGAGCTGTGCAGCCGTAGAACATCGAGTAGTAGCAAGCCTCCTCAAGCTTTGTTGCCGGAAGAGAACCCGGATCGATCAGTTTGGTGCAGCCCGTGAACATACCACTATAACAGCCCTCTGCAAGCGTTGTCGCCGAAAGCATCGGTGCTGTCTCAAGCTTTGTGCAGCCGCTGAACATATCTTGATAGCAGTATTCGGCAAGAGTTGTCGCCGAAAGCGTCGGTGCTGTCTCAAGCTTTGTGCAGCCCTGGAACATATTGTAGCAGCAGTACTTCGCGAGCGTTTTTGCTTTCAGTTCCGAGGCATACTCGATGGTCTCGCAGCCGGAAAAGATATCCTGATAACAGTAAGCCGCGAGCGTCTCCGCCGGAAGAGCCGGAGTTTCCTTAAGGTTTTTGCAGCCGGAGAACAATCCTTGATAACATTGCTCTGCGAGTGCGGTCGCAGGAAGCTTCGGGGCGTAGGTGAGGGCGGTGCAGTCCTTGAACAGATAGCAGAATTTCGCTTTCTCTGTCGAGACTGTAGAGTAATTCTTGTAGGAAATCAAGGTCCTTATGTCCCCCGTAGCCTCTACGGAGGCGGTGGTGCCGAATTTAATGGAGCTGTAGTATCCGCCGTGATATGCTGTGCCGAGAAGGCTTTCGCTGCCCGCGGAGTTGAGCCCTGTACCGCGAAGTCTCAGATTGCCCTTGTCCCCGCCGAAAGACACGTCCTTCCCCGAAGTGACCGCTGTCCACGTCCCTCCTCCTACGGAATATTCAAACGTCCCTATTGCCGCCGCTGCCTCCGCGTTCGTAGGCAGGGTCATCGTGAATGTCTGGGCGCCACTTGCCGTGAAGGTGACGTACGGGGAAGCCGCGACGATGGAGTAGGTTTTTTTAACTGAGCCGGTGTAGGCCCCCTTGCCCGTGACGGTGACGGTGTATGAGGCGATAGCAGTGCTGGCGGAGTTGCTCCAGGACAGCGTATAGTCAGTGTCTTGAGTCAGGGTGGTGCTGCCGTATTTGACCGTGACCGTAGGCTTCAGCACACTCCCCGTGTACTCAAGTTCGGTCTCGGACAGAGACACATCGATGCCGTTCGTTGTGACAAGACTTCGTTTGAGGTTGAAATTGTACCCGTAGCTTTTTCCTTTTTCGAGGGTGATGGCGGCGGGGGCGGAGGCCTTGTAGGTGCCGACGGAAGTGGTGACTTGAAGCAGGCTGGTGCTTGTGGTTATTGCCTGTGGCTTGACCAAAGCGGAATAATACCCGCTGCCCTCGTTGTATGCCGTTATCCCGAGGATCGAGACCGTGGCATTGGTGACGGGGGAGCCGTCCTCTCCGGTGACGCTGACCCTGATGAGGGCTGTCTGATGGGAGAACGTGAGCGTGGTGGTCTTGCCGAATTCTGCGGTGGCGGAAGCGATCATAAGGTTGCCGGCTTCACGCTTCGCCTTGGTGCTCTGGTCTGTCTGGATATCGGGAGCGGAAGGCTGCGAATCGCTGTAAGGATACCACGCCGTGATCGCGATGTTGCTTTTGTCCGTGCGGTAGAAGGTGTTGTCGCTGTCAACGGGCTCCAGGGTGCCGGAGGAGGATGTCACCTTGTACTTTTTCACTTCTGAGCCCACCTGGATGGCCACATATTCTGTGCCGTCGCCATCCCATGCGCCGTCTGCGGCGGCGCGGGTGCCGGGAATCAGACCGTTACCCCCCCCTAGATGCTCGGCGGAGAATACGAGTGGTTGCGGCTCATAGAGACTATCGCCCGGGTCGAGGCTCTCGGTGCACGCGGCGCAGAGCATCAGCGAGGCTGCGACACCAAGGAAGTGAAAAAGATAAAGCTTCATATCGCTCAATTTGTGAACGCGTGAATATACGCAATTCTCTCGAACAGTCAGTCCGAAAAGACCCGAAACTTGCAACATCTTGTCCGTTTCTCGGAAATTCCCGCCACTTTATTCGCTTTTCGTCATGCCCGCCCTGTCCTCCGTTATGCCCGACCTGATCGGGCATCTCATCGCTTTTCGTCATGCCCGGCAACGACCGGGCATCCCATGCTGTCCGCAGGAGGGAGATTGCCTGGCAAGCCGTAGACTTCTGGCGCTTACGGGCGGATAAAACTGGCAGGGGATGGCCCCGCTCAACACAAAAGCATCGCGATGGCTATCCCCTGTCCGCTATGTGTCAGCGCTAATTTCGCCGCAGAGCCAGCACCTCCTCCTCGGAGAGACCGGTACAACTGGCTATCTGATTGACAGGCAGACCTGCCGCCAACAGATTGGAGGCAATCTCCCTGGATTTCTCCATTTGTCCCTCTGCTCTACCTTTGGCCTCGCCTTCTGCCCTGCCTTCTGCTCTGCCTTTGGCCTCGCCTTCGGCGAGTCCCTCCTCGCGGGCGACCCGTTTGGCGAAAGCGTCCTCCGCGAGCTTGTCAAGATCCCTTA
>CAVIJA010000048.1:0-6066 GCA_963643135.1 Alloprevotella sp.
GTCACGTACCCCGGTACGCTCCTTCTTCACAAACAAATTTATCTACAAAAATCCTGTACAAAAATTTACCAACTTATTTTTTCATCATTACTGAGCGAAAATTCTTATGGGTGAGTATAATGTGAATTTTCCGGATTGTGGGAGGTTTCTACGCCTCCGGAACTCGGACATCCGCAAAATCGGCGGACAAGAGGGGTATGTGGAGATATTCCGTCTTCATAACCGGGGAGCAAAGGTACGGTTTTTCTCCGTAAATGCAAAATACTGCCGTTTATCCGTACAAATTCATTACTTTTGCCTCCCTGGTCCTGGCGCAGTGAAGTGCTCTGCGGATCCGGGGCCGGAATTCAGTTTGGAAAATATGAAGAGAATAGGAGTGTCGGTGGCTATGGAGCGGGAGCTCCGTATGCTGGAGGGGAGTCTGCATCTGACTCCGGAGAAGCAGCCCGGTGGATTCGTGTTCCACGTCGGGAAGTACGATGAAGACCATAGCATCGTCATCGCCCAGTCGGGCATAGGCAAGGTGAATTCGGCGCTCTGCGTCGCCTCGATGATAGAACATTACGGAGTGGAGGCCATAGTCTCCACAGGTGTCTGCGGTACGCTCTGCGACGACGGCAGCATCGCCCAGAAGGATATCATCTGCGCGTCATCGGTGCGCTACCACGACGTATGGTGCGGCCCGGAAAATCTCTCCGGGCAGGTGCAGGGCGAGCCGCAGGACTATCCGTGTGTGGGCGGAGAAGCCCTGAGGGAGAGGATAGCCGCCGCCTATGGACACGGGGTCAAACTCGGCGGAATCGCTTCCGGCGACTGGTTCGTGGATACGGAGCAGAAAGCCCGCAGTATAGCCGAGGCCTGTCCCGAAGCCATCGGAGTCGATATGGAGAGTGCTTCCATAGCCCATACCTGCAGGCGCTACGGCGTGCCGTTCGTTTCGGTGAGGATGGTAAGCGACGCTCCGCTCTGTGCGGATGCGGTGAGCTACGCTGACTTTTGGGAAACCGCCCCGTCAGGTCTGGGGACCGTGCTCGGGGCGGTTATCAGTTGTCTTATAGCTTAATACTCAGAGGCTTGTATCCCTCTCCGCTGATGGTGAGGGTGACTTCGCCCTCCTCGCCCGGGAGAGAACGGAGGATTACCATGGCGCGTCCGCGATAGAGAGAGCGGCTGTCTCCGACTGTCATCTCGTCGCTTCTGATGTTTCCGTTGTCGACCGCGACGATTTCAGCCGGGCCGCTGACCGAGAATTTCAGCATAGTCCCCGCCGCAGGGTCGATCGTTCCTTTCCTGTCCACCGCGCTGATGCGGACGTGCTGGAGATCGTTGCCGTCCCGCAGCCACTGCGCATTTTCGGCCTCGGCCGTGAGCCTGACTGCCTTGCCGGCGGTCCTTACGGTATGCCGGCACACTTCCTTGCCGTCCCGGTATCCGATGGCGTCGATCCTCCCGGCGCGGTAAGGGATGCCTTCCCAGGATATCTGGTTGCGGACTTTAGGATTGCCTATGTCGTTCCGTTTGCGGCCCTCGGAGCGTCCGTTGACCAGCAGTTCCACCTCGTCGCAGTTGGTGAAGGTGTAGAGCTTGAGTTTCGAGCCTTTGCGGTAGTTCCAGCTGTCGCTCAGGGAGGCGTTGCCCACCTTGACATCGTTCCAGATGCTGTTGTCCTCCTTCTCGACCACTCCGATATGCACCGTAGGGGTCTGCGGGTCGAACATGCTCTTCAGCAGCCAGGCCTTCGGCTTAGGCTGCATGCTCGTGTCGAACACGCCCTGCGCCCAGCCTTTCGCCGGCCAGCCCTGGGACTCGCCGAGATAGTCGATGGCTCCCCAATAGGCGAGACCGATGACCTTGTCGCGGTCCATCTCGAAGAAGTTAGGCCCCATTCCGCTGATGTTGGCTTCACTCTGGTAGAACATCATCCACGGGAAGCGTCTGGCGTCGCCCGGGAAATACATATAGCGGTAGTTGTAGGAGGCGATGTCGGTCTCCAGCGCGAGAGGAGCCGGGAGGGAGTCGGTCTTGTGGTTGCGTCCTCTCGGGTGCATCGCCACCGTGAACGGGCGGCTGGAGTCAAAGCGGAGCGCGAGAGCCTTCTGCATATGGTACGGGGTCACTCCCCAGTCGTGGAACGGAATCTCATAGAGGGTCTGGAGTTCGTTGCCGAAGCTCCACATTATCACGCACGGATGGTTGCGGTCGCGCGTCATCCATTCCGGCACGTCGTGTACCCACTGCTCTGTCCAGTCCTTGCGTCCGCCGGCATATTGGGTCAGCCATTTGTCGTAGAGTTCATCCACCACGAGTATGCCCTCGCGGTCGCAGATGTTGAGGAATTCCTCGCTATAAGGATTGTGGGAGCTGCGGACGTGGTTGAGTCCGAATTCCTTGAGGATCTTTATGCGCCTCTCGATGGCCCTCGGATGGGCTGCGGCTCCGAGTGCCCCGAGGTCGTGATGGTTGGCCAGGCCCTTGAGCAGCACTTTCTTGCCGTTGAGAAGGAATCCCTGCTCCGGAGTGTATTCCACTGTCCTGAATCCGAAGCTGGAGCTGACCTTCTCCCCGCTGCTCAGGCTGAGCTCGAGTGTGTAGAGATTGGGGTGTTCGCAGTCCCAGAGCATAGGGGAGTCAACCGCGATGCTGTCGATCAGGTACTCCCTGTCCTGCTGCCGTTTGGGTGTATTCAGTCTGACTTCCTTCTCCGCTACGGTCCGGCCCTGCGGGTCGAGTATGCGGTAGGTGGCCGTGAACTCGCTCTCGCCCTTGTTGGTGACGCTCGCCTCGAAACGTACGGCCTTGTTGTCTATCGTGGTGATATTGAGCGGGTGACGGTTGAAATAGAGGGTCGGGTCCGTGAGTACGAGATGTACGTCGCGGTAGAGTCCTCCGCCGGTGTACCAGCGGGAGTTCTCCGGCTTACCGGTGTCGGCAAGCACCGTTATCTCATTGTCCATACCGTACTTGAGGGCGTCCGTGACGTCAATCTCGAATCCGAGGTAGCCATAGTCCGTGCCGCCGACGCGCACACCGTTGAGGAACACGTCCCCGTTGAGGAGTATGCCCTCGAAGTCGAGCAGAATCCTGCGTCCCTGCCACTGGGCCGGGACGTGGAGCGTCCTGCGGTACCATCCGCGGCCCATTTCCTTGAAGCCGCGTCCGCTCAGGCGGCTCTTGATATTGGCTACGGGATTGTCGAGGTCTGCGGATTCGCTGACTTCCGGCTTGACCCAAGGCTGGTGAATCTGGAAATCGTGAGGCAAAGTGACGTTTTCCCATTGCTGGGAGGCCTCGTAACGGAACTGCCAGTCGCGTCCGAGGCTTATGACCTCGCGTGCCTGCGAGCCGGAAAGCGGCAGCAGGAGCGAAATAACGGTCAAAATGGAGTAAATATGTGGTTTCATAACAGGTATAAAGATAAGTCTTACTATCCGTAATACCAAAATAATTTTAGGAATTACTTACATTTGCAGCGAAAAACAGATTTACTGAATATGAAAAGGACAATAGCATCAGCAAAGGCTCCGGCGGCTGTCGGGCCGTATTCTCAGGCGGTGGAACTCAACGGGACGCTCTTCGTATCCGGACAGCTCCCGACCGACCCTCTGACGGGAGAGATGCCGGAGGGCATCGAGGCTCAGACGCGCCGCAGCCTGGACAATCTCGGCTACGTGCTTGAAGAGGCCGGACTCGGATTCGGGGATGTCGTGAAGACGACGGTCCTGCTGGAGGATATCGCCGATTTCGGGGCGATGAACGCAGTTTATGCCGAGTATTTCAAGGGTGACAAGCCGGCCCGCGTCTGCTATCAGGTCGCCGCGCTGCCTAAGGGGGCCAGGGTCGAAATCGACGCCATAGCCGGACGATAGTCCGGGAGGAGAAAGATAGATGGATGCTTATCTCCAGAGGACGACGCTCCTTGTGGGGGAGGATGTGCAGGAGGCGATATGCCGTTCCCGCGTCATCCTTTTCGGAGTAGGTGGCGTGGGGAGCTGGTGCGCAGAGGCGCTGGTGCGTTCCGGCGTGAAGAGGCTGACGATAGTGGATTTCGACAGCGTGAGCGCGAGCAACGTCAACCGTCAGCTGATGGCGACATCGCGGACGGTGGGGAAGCTCAAGGTGGAAGTCCTGAGGGAGAGGCTGCTGGACATCAGCCCCGATGCGCAGATTCCGGCCCTCTGCAAGTGCTACAGTGCGCAGACCTGCGGCGAATTCGAGCTGGATGAATACGACTACGTCATCGATGCGATCGATTCTCTCAAGGACAAGGCGGAGCTGATAAGACGGGGTATGGCTGCACGTGGGGTGTTCTTCTCCTCACTCGGTGCGGCGCTGAAGATAGACCCGACACGCATCAGGGTCGGGAATTTCTGGAAAGTAAGGGACTGTCCGCTGGGGGCCGCCCTGCGCAAGAAGCTGCGCCGCGAGGGCGGGGTGGCGGAACATTCCTTCCTCTGCGTCTACGGGGACGAGGTGCTGGAGAACAGAGGCCTCGCATCGGCGGATGCCGGGGCGATGGCAGGGGAGGCCGCAGCATCCGGCAAGGCCGTCATCAACGGCAGCGCCGCGCATATCACCGCCATCTTCGGGATGACGCTCGCCGGTCTGGTAATCAAGGACATATATTCTAAAACGATATGAAGATAGTCTATCTTGACGCTTCGACGCTGGGGGATACCCCGCTCGATGAGATAAGGCAGCTGGGAGAACTCGTCACCTACCACACAAGCAGCAGGGAGGAATCCCTGGAGCGTGTCGGGGACTGCGAGGTGCTGATGGTAAACAAGGTGACGGTGGATGACGAACTGCTCTCACGGGCGCCGAAACTCCGTCTGGTCTGCGAATCAGCCACGGGCGTGAACAATATAGACCTTGAAGCGGCGCAGCGGAGGGGGATAATAGTGAGGAACGTGGCCGGATATTCCACCGAAGCCGTGTCCCAGGCCGCTTTCACGCATCTTCTCTCCCTGCTGGGCAATGCGCCGTATCTTGACGGCTGCGTGAAGAGCGGGCAATATTCCCGCGGGGGCATCTTCACCGACGTGAGCCACCCTGCGGTCGAACTCTGCGGCAGGACGATGGGCGTCATCGGGTTGGGGACCATCGGGACGAGGGTCGCCTCCATCGCTTCCGCTTTCGGGATGAAGGTGGTGTATTACTCCACGTCCGGCACCTCCCACAATAAGGACTATCCGAGTCTGAGCCTGGGCGAACTGCTCTCTGTCGCGGACGTCGTGAGCATACACGCGCCGCTCAACGCCCGCACGCGGAATCTGATAGGGGCTGCGGAACTCTCGATGATGAAAAGGAGCGCGGTCCTGCTCAATCTCGGGAGAGGCGGCATTGTCGACGAGGCGGCTCTCGCCAGAGCCGTTGACGAGGGGGTCATCGCCGGGGCCGCGCTGGACGTATTCGAAGAGGAGCCGCTGCCTTCCGACAGCCCTCTGCTGCGGCTGAAGCATCCGGAGCGTTTCCGCTTCTCTCCGCACAGCGCCTGGGCAAGCACGACCTCCCTCTCGAGGCTTGTGTCGATGGTGGCCGACAATATCCGCAAGGGCTGGTAAGAGCCTGCCGTAATGGGTTAAGTAGCAGTTTGCCAATATGTTAAACTATTTTGTTTTGGCGGATAACAAAATAGTTCCCAAGTCCTGCCGCGAATCTTCCGTGGTTTTCGCGGCTTTGTCCGGCCTCAGCGGGTCATCGCTGTCGGGAATGGAGGGGGTTATTCCTTTTTCAGCGTGATGCTCGGGTTCTCGGTGGCGGCGCGGTAGCAGCGTGCGGTCACGACCAGTGCGGTTATGAGCAGCACCACAATCAGCGCCAGCGCGAAGACCCAGACATAAATCGGGACCCTGTAGGCGAATCCCGACAGATAACGGCCCACAATCCACCAGCTAAGCGGCACGGCCAGAGCGAAGCAGGCCAGCACGATCCTCGCGAACTCGAGGTTGAACATCTTCAGGATCTCTCCCACAGTCGCACCGTTCACCCGCCTTACGCCGATCTCCTTGCGGCGGTGCTCGGTCTCGAACATCACCAGTCCGAAGACTCCCATCAGAGAGATGATTA
>CAVIJA010000049.1:0-5459 GCA_963643135.1 Alloprevotella sp.
GGCCAAGGCCATCAGCCGGATACGCTTCCTGCAGAAGGTCCTCCAGTTCTCGCGGGTCATCGATACTGACAAGCTGCCCCAGGGCGAGGTCAACCTGCTGAGTCGCGTGGAGTTCACCAATCTCAAGACGGGCGCACGGATGACATATACGGTTGTCAGCCCCCACGAGATGAACCTCCAGGAGGGGAAGATTTCTCTCAAATCCCCGATCGGCGCGGCACTGATGGGAGGTAGAGCCGGGGATGTGGTGGACGTCCACGCCCCGTCGGGGACGTTCCAGCTGAGGATTGAAAACGTGAGTGTCATATGAGCAAAGCGATTATCATTGGTGCCACATCCGGCATCGGCCGAGAGACGGCGATTCGTCTTATCAACGAGGGCTGGGAAGTAGGCGTTGCCGGCAGGCGCATCGAGGCGCTGGAAGCGCTTGAAGCCGAATTCGGACAGGCCGTGCATTTCACCGCGATGGACGTCACGAGACCGGAAGCCACCGCCGCTCTGGATGCCTTGCTGGAGGAGATGGGCTCGCCGGATCTTTTCTTCTACGTCTCAGGAGTCGGGTATCAGAACCGTGAGCTCGACATTGAAAAGGAAATCCGCACCGTGCGGACCAACTGCGAGGGCATGGTGCGCCTGGTGGACCATTTCGTGAATTATGTACGGAAACATCCGGAGACATACTCGGAGAAAAAGAAGGCCCACGTCGCCGTGGTGACTTCAGTCGCGGGAACTGCCGGGATGGGTACGGCCCCCGCATATTCCGCAACCAAGAAGATGGGGCAGACCTATATCTCAGCACTCTGCCAACTTGCCGGGATGGAAAAAATCCCGGTCCGATTCACGGACATACGTCCGGGATTCATCGCCACCGACTTGCTCGATCCGAACAAGAGATACCCGATGCTGATGGGCAAGGACAAGGCCGTGGACGAGATCATGAAGGCTCTCCGGCGCAAAAAGCGCATTCACACCTTCGACTGGAAATACCGCCTCACGGTGTTCGCCTGGCGGCTGATACCCCGCCGGATATGGGAGAGGCTGACCTGGGTGAAAGCCGACTGAACATATCGATAACCCGTGGAAATGTACCAAAAATTCATACATTTCCACGGGTTATCAGACATTTTTCGTATATTGCAGCCGTAAAATCACACGTTTATGATCATAGGAAGAGAATCTGAGATAAACACCTTGAGAGACTTGATGAAAGCGGAAGAATCCCAGTTCATCGCAGTATACGGCAGAAGGCGTGTTGGGAAGACTTTCCTTATCAGAGAGGCTTTCAACTATAACTTTGTGTTTCAGCACACTGGGACATACGGAGCGCCCCGCAAACAACAATTGAGCGACTTCCGCGAGTCTCTTTACAATGCGGGCATGAGCAAATGCGCCATGCCCAAAACATGGTCCGATGCATTCCTGCTACTGTGGAACTTTCTGAGCACCTTCCCCGAGAATAACGAAAAGAGGGTCATCTTCATAGATGAACTTCCGTGGATGGACACAGCCAAATCCAACTTTGTCCGCTCTCTCGACCATTTTTGGAATGCCTGGGCGACAACAAGGAAAGATATAATCCTTGTGATTTGCGGAAGTGCCACCTCTTGGATTATAGACAATGTCATAATGAATTATGGAGGTTTGCATAACCGGCTGACGGGACAGTTGCTTCTTCAGCCATTCTCGCTCAGAGAGTGTAAACTGTACTGTGAATCAAAGAATCTTGGTTACAAGGACAGGCAGATTCTTGAGGCATATATGGCCATAGGCGGCATTCCTTACTATTGGAGCTTTCTCAAGAAAGGCAAAAGTGTCGCGCAGAATTTTGACAGGATGTTCTTTCAGAGTGGTGGGGAACTCACCAGAGAATTTGACGCCCTATACGCATCACTGTTCAAAAAGCCCCGGCATCATATTGCAATAATCACCGCTCTTGCCAAGAAAAAACACGGACTGCTCAGGGAAGAGATTCTCAAATCATCGAAACTTCAGGACAATTCTGATTTTGCGAAGGCCCTGCAGGAACTTGAGCAGTGTGGTTTCATACGTAAATATTCATCTATCGGAAAGAAGACCAAAGAATCTATCTACCAGCTCATTGACAATTATACAATCTTCTATTTCGACTTCATCTGCGAGAACTCTAACGGAGATGAGCACTTCTGGACTTCTTCCGCAAGCACAAGCCTGCATTATGGATGGGCCGGACGCGCTTTTGAACGCGTGTGTATGCAACATATAAAGCAAATCAAAGAAGCACTGGGGTTCTCTGGCATTGTAAGCAGCGCGCATTCCTGGATTTGGAAAGGCGTCAAGGATCCCCTCACCGGCAGGACAATCCAAAAGGGAGCCCAGATAGACTTGTTGATTGACAGGAATGATGACACCATCAATCTCTGTGAAATGAAGTACACAAATGCCCCATACGTCATCACAGAAGAAGAGGATTTAAGAATACGCCACCGAAAAGAGACTTTCATAAGAGAAAGCCGGACCGAAAAGACCGTACTCGTGACGATGATAACGACTTTCGGCCTGGCCCCGGGCGGATACTCTGATGACATCCAATGTCAGTTGACAATGGAGGATCTGTTTCGATGAACGGACTCTGGTATATCTTTTATAGTCAGAGAGATATAATTCGTTACCAAGTTGGTGTCGAATTGGAGGGGCCGATATCAAGACAGCCGAACTGATGGCGACGAAACTTAAATAAGTGATCTTCTGTTTTATTTTACTCCGCCGTCAGTTTGACCTGCGCTCCTTCGAGCAGGGGCGAGGTGAAGCTGACGGAGATTTCGCCGGGTTCGCCGGTGGTCTGGATGTAGGCGAGCAGGAGTCCGTTATAGACTCTCTGCTTGTTGTCGCGATAGTCGCCCATGTCGGTGTTGTCCGCCCCTTCGAGTCCGAGCAGGCATGCCGGGCCCTCCACGGTGCAGGTGACGTTGCTGTCGGCGAGTTTGACCATAACTCCGTTCTCATCGAGCACGGTCACGGTGATGTGGACGGTGGCCTTGTCACGGGACAATTCTGTCCTGTCGGCTTCAGCACGCAGCGCATACGGGTGTCCGGAGGTGGTGATGCAGTACTCGGAGAGCACCTTGCCGTCCTTGTCACAGCCTTCGGCCTTGAGTGTGCCCGGGCGGAACGGAATGTCCCAATATATGATGCCGCTCTTGTCATCGTACGGCTTCATCTCCCCGACCTGCCTGCCGTCCAGAAGGAGACGTGCCTGCGGGGCGTTGGTGTAGCAGACGACGCGGATTTTCTGCTCCAGGGCGTAGTTCCAGATGTCCGGAGCGTCGGTGGAGAGATAGTCCCCATTCCCCGCGGGGTACGTCCCGACGTAGGTCACCGGCTCCGTACTCCACATCGATGCGCGGAAGTAGCCGCGAGGCTTCGGGAAGCTGGCGAAGTCCAGAAGCCCCGTCCCAAGGCCACGCGACGGCCAGCTGCGTGATTCTCCGAGGTAGTCGGTTCCTGTCCATACGAACTGCCCGAAGATGTAGTCGTTGTCGCGCACGGCGAGCCAGGCGTCGCGGCTCAGGCCGTTTTCGCTGCCGTAGATGACGCGCTCCGGGTAGGTGGCGTGATCAAGGGCGTAGCGGTCTTCGGTGTAGTTGTAGCCCACTACGTCCACCGCCTCGGGGTACTCGGTCTCGTTGGACATCACCACTCCGGCCAGCGCTCCGGTCACAGGCCGGGAAGTGTCCACGGCACGCACGCAGGCGGCGAGCCTCTTTGCTATCTTGCCTATGCGCATGGCGTCCGGCGCATCCGGCTTGTAGCCTCCGAACATAGGCTGGTTGATCTTGCTGCCGTTCAGGATAGGGTGGGAATAAGGGTCGTTGGGGTAGTCCACCTCGTTGCCTATGCTCCAGAGGAAGATGCTCGGATGGTTGCGGTCGCGGCGCACCATATCGGTCACGTCGCGCTCTATCCACTCTTCGAAGAAATCGAAACTTCCCTCATACCCCGGCGTGCCCACGTTCCATCCCTCCAGCCACTTGCGCTTCGGGAACTCCCATTCGTCCGAGGCCTCGTCCATCACCAGAAGCCCCATCTCGTCGCACAGGTCATAGAGGACAGGGGCCTGCGGGTTGTGGCTCATCCGGATGGCGTTGACCCCGATGGACTTGAGGTTCTCCAGCCGTCTTCTCCATACTTCCTGCGGCACTGCCGCCCCGAGCACTCCGGCATCGTGGTGCAGGCAGACTCCCTTGACTTTCATCCACTCTCCATTGAGGGCGAAGCCCCTGTCCGGGTCGAACTTGAGGGTTCGCAGTCCCACCCTGGTCTCGGCAGAGTCGATTTTCCGCCCGTCGGAAAGGAGCTCGGTGCGGAGGGTGTAGAGATACGGACTGTCAAGATTCCAGCGCTGCGGGTCCTTGATTTTCAGCTCAACTGTAACTTTGCTCTCTCCGGGAGCCAAGTCCTTGATGGCCGCCTTGCGGCTCGCCACCTGCGCTCCGGAGGCATCGTAGAGCGTGGCGACGGCCTCAAGTCTCGCACCTACAGGCAGCTGCTTCTGTACCTCCATGTCAACGGCGATGACGGCCTGGCGCTCACTGATGGACCTGGCATGCCAGCCCACGCCCCAAAGGGCGAAGTGGGTCTGCGGGGCCGAGACGAGCCAGACGTCGCGGTAGATGCCGGAGCCGGTGTACCAGCGCGAGTCGGCGTAGCGGCTGTGGTCAACCCTGACGGAGAGCACGTTATCCCCGTCTTTGAGGTACGGGGTCAGGTCGTACATGAACGAAACGTAACCGTTGGGACGTTTGCCGAGAAGCTGCCCGTTGAGATAGACCTCGCTGCGGTTGTAAACCCCTTCGAAGTAGATGTAGTGCCTCGGGGCGTCATCGCTCAGCGTGAAGTGCTTGCGATACCAGGCAATTCCGCCGGGGAGATACCCTGTGCAGCTGGCAAGGGTGGGGGAGAGCCGCCCCTCGACCGACCAGTCGTGCGGAAGGTCGAGTTTGCGCCATTTCAAGTCATCGAAGGCGTTGTCTTTCTGCGCGGGGTCGTCGGAAAGGCTGAAGAGCCACCCGTCGTTGAACCTGGAGGCGTCTCCGAACGAGGTCTGCGCCTGCACCGTCAGGCAGGCCAGGGCGAGCAGTGCCGTGAAGAGGAAGATTTTCTTGGTCATAGTGTGTGCGTCTGAAATGTCTTCAAATATCGGAAAATAAGCCGGAATCCGCAAGGGGCAGACCCCGTCAACCCTTTCGTGCGGCTTGACCGGCAATCTCTCTCCTTCTCCGTCATTGCCGGCTCAGACCTCTCGTCATTGCCGGCTTGACCGGCAATCTCTTCCCTGCCGACAGCATAAGATGCCCGATCAGGTCGGGCATGACGGGGAAAGTCAGGCATACGAGGCGGGGTCGGGCATGACGGGGAAAGTCGGGCGTGACGGGGAAAGTCAGGCATACAATTCGTTACCAAGTTGGTAACGAATCAAAGAG
>CAVIJA010000050.1:0-4996 GCA_963643135.1 Alloprevotella sp.
GGTTTGCCTAGAAGCCTGCATCAGCAGGCCGGCGCGGTCGCGGGACTTTGCGCCAGCAAAGTCGGAAAGCGACTTGAGCGACGCAGGGGTTCGGGGCGGCAGCCCCGATATAGGCCACAAATGGCAGCCAATTTTGGCTGCCATTTGTGGAGCATAGGGGGTTCGAACCCCTGACCTTCAGATTGCGAACCTGACGCTCTACCAGCTGAGCTAATACCCCGGTTCCGGGCTAGTGCCCGAGTCTTTATGGTATTTTTGCAAAAATCCTTCGCAAAAATTATTTGTCATATCTCATATCGACAGGATGCTCAGCACGTTGATGAGTTCCTTGTCGATAGGTTTGTCCATCTTGATGGCGCGGGAGACAGGCACATAGACGATCTGGTCGTTCTTGATGCCGATCATCACGTTGCGCTGTCCCTCCTTGAGGGCCTCGATGGAGGCCACTCCGAGCCGGCTCGCGAGGATTCTGTCATAGGCCGTAGGAGTGCCGCCGCGCTGCAGGTGTCCGAGTATGGATACCCTCACGTCGTATTCCGGATACTCCTTGCGTACGCGCTCGGCGTAGTGCATCGCGCCGCCGTCCTTCTCGGAGACGAGGACGATGCTGCTGTTCTTGCTCTTCCTGATGCCTCTTCCGATAAAGGTGGCGAGCTGGTCTATGTCCGTATTGTCCTCAGGGATGATGGCGGCCTCGGCGCCGGAAGCGATTGCGCTGTTCTGCGTGAGGAAGCCGGCGTCGCGTCCCATCACCTCCACGAAGAAGATGCGGTCGTGGCTCGTGGCGGTGTCGCGGATTTTGTCCACGCACTCCATTATCGTGTTGAGGGCGGTGTCATATCCTATAGTGGAATCCGTACCGTAGAGGTCGTTGTCTATGGTGCCCGGAAGCCCGATGACGGTGACGTCGTGTTCGGCCGCAAGAACCTGCGCTCCGGCAAGCGAACCGTTGCCTCCGATCACCACAAGTGCGTCGATGCCGAACTTGACTATGTTCTGATAGGCCTTCTCGCGTCCTTCAGGAGTGCGGAATTCTTCGCTTCTCGCCGTCTTGAGTATGGTCCCGCCGCGCTGTATAGTGTTGCTGACACTCTCGGTGGTGAGTTCCTTGATGTTCCCCATTATCAGGCCTTCCCATCCGCGGTATATGCCGTAGACCTTCCAGCCCTCGAATATGGCCGCACGTGTGACGGCCCTGACGCAGGCGTTCATCCCCGGAGCATCTCCGCCGGATGTAAGGACTCCTATGGATTTGATGTTCATAAGCAACTCAAAAATTTTCGTCGCAAAGATATAAAAATTTCTTTTTCCCCTGTAACAGGCAAGCGTAAAAAATAATGAAAAAAGGAGCGTGCCGGAATAATCCGCAAAGAATATTTTTAGTAACTTGGCGGCTATTATGAGAAAGTATTTGTCAATCGCTGCGGCGGCCCTGTCCGCCCTTTGTCTCGCGTCGTGCGGGCAGAACGGTGAAGCGCCAGCGTCTTCATCAGAGCAAAATCCTGTGATAGAGGCCATTATGGCCCGCAGGTCCATTCGCCAGTATAAGGATGCCCCTGTGGAAAGGGAGAAACTTCAGCTCATCGCCGAGTGCGGAGTCAATGCTCCCAACGGGATGAACTCCCAGCGCTGGGAGGTGAGAATCGTGGACAGCGCGGAAAGCATAGCCGCCGTCACCGAAAAGTTCAAGAAGGCCAATCCGGAGATGGCATCCCGTGATGCGAACTTCAAGAATATGTTCAGAAACGCCCCGGCGGTCATCTTCATCGCCGTTCCTGAGGGAGATGACGGAGTAAACGCCGGCCTGATGGGGGAGAATATGATAATTGCCGCCCAGTCGCTCGGACTCGGCACGGTTTGCCTCGGCGGACCGGTGAATTTCCTCAAGAATACGGACGACGGCAGGGAGTTCCTCTCAAAGCTCGGCTTCAGCGACGGGTACAGCCTCCTCTATATGATAGGTGTGGGCTATCCTGACGAAACGCCGGATGCTAAGCCGCGCGATCTGGGCAAGATCCGCTTCGTGGACTGATTCCGCACGGATGATCACAAGCGCCGAGATAAAGCACATCCGCTCGCTCCGTGAGAAGAAGTTCCGGGACGAGTACAGGCAGTTCGTCGTCGAAGGGGAGAAGATGGTGCGTGAGGCCCGCTCTTCCGGGATGAAGATTGTCGGGCAATGGAGTATCGCCGAGATAGGGGAGAGCGCTATGGCGAAAATCAGCCAGTTCTCCACTCCCTCGCCGGTACTTGCGCTGCTTGCTATGCCGGAAGTGCGGCGGGAGATTCCGGACCTGCCCGAGAAGGGGCTGTACCTGGCCCTTGACTCGGTGCGCGACCCGGGCAATCTCGGCACGATAATCCGCATAGCCGACTGGTTCGGGGTCGGGACGGTGTTCGTCTCGCCCGATTGCGTGGAGCAGTACAATCCGAAGGCGGTTCAGGCCTCGATGGGATCGATATTCAGAGTTTCCGTCATCGAAAGCGACATCGCTCTGGTCTGTCGGAGATTCCGGAAGGCCGGGATGCCCGTCTGCGGGATGGTGCTTGACGGACGGAATATCTATAAGGAAGACCTCGGAGCTGAAGGACTGGTCGTGATGGGCAATGAATCCGTGGGGATAAGCGCGGCGGTGAGGGCCGAACTCGACCGCAAGCTTCTCATCCCGCCTTTCGGGGATGGCGGCGCCGAGTCGCTCAACGTGGCCGTGGCCACCGCCGTCACCTTGTCGGAGTTCAGGAGGAGAACGCTATGAACATTATGAAGAGGGCCCTTTCCGGCATCGGGTCTGTGCTGATTATTGCCGCGTGCAGCACTACGAAACTCATCCCGGAAGGGGAATATATGCTCGTGTCGAGCAAGGTGGAGCTGCGGGGGGAGGACAGGCCCCGGATGAGCGAGATATCTCCATATATCCGCCAGCAGCCCAGTGCGAGCCTTTTCGGCTGGAATCCGCTGATCAGCGTCTACAACTGGTCCGACGGCAGCGGGAAGGGCCTCGACGCCCTGTGGCAGAAGATGGGGACCGCGCCGGTGACGCTTGACAGGGAGCAGATGACATCCTCCGCCCAGGCCATAGAGTCCCATCTGTCGTACATCGGATATTACGGCGCGAAAGTGACTCCGCAGCTGACATACAAGGGCCGCAAGGCCTCGGTGCGTTACATCGTGGAGCCGGGGAGCAGGTACAGGATAGACAGCCTTGTCTTCGAGGTCCCGGGCGGACAGTTCGGCGAGGAGTTCCGGGCGGACAGCGCTTCCGTCACGATACGCAAAGGGGATTTCCTCTCTGAGAAGGCCCTCGAGGCCGAGACCGTAAGAGGCGCGGCGTATTTCAGAAACCTGGGATACTACAGTTTCAACAAGAACCACTACTTCTTCGAGGCCGACACTCTCGGAGGGAAGAACGTCCTCTACTACAGAATCAAGGGTTACACGCGCAACGAAAGCCCGCGCAGCGAGGCCCCGATAGAGAAATACCGCATAGGGGAGGTCAGGATCAGCTACCCTTCCAATATCCGTTTCCGGAAATCAATGCTGAAGAATTTCAACACGATACGCCCGGGAGACTGGTATAGCGAGAATCTGGTCAATACGACCTATTCCCGTCTGTCGGCGCTCAACGTGTTCAACAGCGTCAACGTCGAGATGAACCCTGCGGACAGCGGATATGTGGACTGTGACATACGCCTCAGCGGCTCGAGCGTACTCGGTTTCAAGGCCAACTTCGAAGCTTCGTCCAACTCCTCGGGACTGCTGGGCATATCTCCGCAGCTGACGTTCTTCCACAAGAACCTCTTTCACGGAGGGGAAAGGCTCAATCTGGACTTCTCCGGCAACTGGCAGTTCAAGCCCGGCACCAGCGTGCGCTCGACAGAGTTCGGAGTGTCCGCCACCCTCAGTTTCCCGAAGGCTCCGGGATATAGCTCGGAGCGGATAAAGCTCGGAGGCACGATACCCCGGACCGAGATGAAGTCGAGCTACAACTATCAGAACAGACCGGAATACCGCCGCAGCATAGCCGGATTCTCCTACGGATACAGCGGGCAGAAGGGGAGCAGACTCTACTATCAGCTCTATCCTCTGCAGCTCAATCTGGTCAAGCTCTACGACATCAGCGAGGACTTCCAGAATACGCTCTCCGGCAACCCATACCTGTGGGATTCCTTTGAAGACCAGATAGATGCGGGAGTGGGAGGAATCCTCTACTATACCACCAACGCGGCCATAGTGCCGAAAACCCCCTATCATTATGCGCGGATTGCGGTGGACGTGGCGGGCAATGTCCTCTCGCTCTTCAACGACAGCCTGCCGACGGACGGTGCCGGCAAGAGACAGATATTCGGCCTTCCGTACAACCAGTATGTGAAGTTCGCCCTTACGCTCGGAAAGACGTTCCGTTTCGGAAGCGGAGACGACAAGGCCCTCGCCCTGAGGTTCGACTCCGGGATAGGCAAGGCCTACGGCAATTCCCTGGCGCTTCCGTTCGAGAAGCAGTTCTACTGCGGCGGCGCGAGCAGCATGAGGGGCTGGCAGGTGCGCACTCTGGGACCCGGATACAGCAAGATGAATTCCTCCTTCATAATCCCGAGCCAGACCGGTGACGTCAAACTGGAGGCGGATATCGAATACCGCTACAAGATGTTCTGGAAACTTGAAGGCGCGCTCTTCGCGGAGGCTGGCAACGTATGGCAGCTTGACGATATGGACGAGTTCCGTTTCGACAGCATTGCGGCCGACTGGGGATTGGGACTGAGGCTCAATATGGACTTCATACTGCTGCGCGTGGATATGGGATTCAGGCTTCACGACCCTGCGCTGGACTCCGGCAGCCGATGGCTCGGCCCGTCGGGATGGTTTGCAGGCGACGGTCTTGCCGTACACTTCGGCGTAGGCTATCCGTTTTAGTAATTCCTAAAAAATAATTTGGTACTTTTGCTTGTCTTTTTGTTCTAAATTCATTTGTTCATCAGTCACGTACCCCGGTACGCTCCT
>CAVIJA010000051.1:0-4099 GCA_963643135.1 Alloprevotella sp.
CCAGATGACGAGCTGGTCATATAATTTTCTTTTCATCACGAAATCAAGTTTTGCGTCAAACTAAAATAACACGGAATCAAGTCGTAAGACATCGTGTTTTTACACGAAATCAAGACAAATATACGAAGTAGAGATAAATAATGCAACAGGGAGTCCGGCTCTTACCCGAGCACTACGTCGAGCACCATCATCAGCACGAATCCTACAGCGAAGCCGACCGTGCCGATATTGGAGTGCTGACCCTCCGAGGCCTCAGGGATGAGTTCTTCAACAACGACATACATCATCGCCCCGGCGGCGAATGCGAGGAAATACGGCAGTATCGGAGTCAGCAGAGAGGCGAGAAGCAGTACCGTCACCGCCCCTATCGGCTCGACCACGCCGCTCAACGCTCCGATAAGAAACGATTTGCGCCGGGAATTCCCGGCCGAGCGCATAGGCATCGAGATGATGGCCCCTTCAGGGATATTCTGGATGGCTATACCTATCGCAGTAGCCATAGCGGCAGCCGGAGCGATGCCTATTCCGTCGCTTAACGTCCCTGCTATGACAACGCCCACCGCCATACCTTCAGGAATGTTGTGGATGGTGACCGCGAGGGCAAGCATCGCCGTCCTGGACATATGGGTCTTCAATCCCTCGGGCTTGTCATCTCCGATGTGAAGGTGTGGAGTAAAGAAATCTATCGCAAGTAGAAAACATACTCCGAGTATAAAGCCGACGCCAGCCGGAATGACGCTGCGCACACCCTCCCCCGAAGACATCTCCATACTGGGGATGAGCAGCGACCAGACGGCAGCGGCGACCATCACGCCGGAGGCGAAGCCCAGGAGCGCCTTCTGAAAAAGAGGCGGCATCTCCCTTTTCAGAAAAAACACGAATGCCGAGCCGATGAGCGTACCGGCAAAAGGTATGAGCAGCGTGATCAAGACCGACGTGTCCATAGCATTTCCGCTGCTCTCAGTGATTGCAGACTTTGCTCTTATCTACCGTGAAGCCGTCTTCCAAGGGCATAAACTTGCCCCTTTCTTTAAGGAAATCAATGAGTCCCTGCATCATCTCAAGCACCTCGTGTCCGTGTGTCATATTCTGCTGTTTTATGTTGATGGGCAAAAATAACGTTTTTCCGGGAAGTCAGCAAAAAGCAATCCTTCAACCAATGGTAGCCACAAGGCGACAGCCCGGGCTATGGAACTGTGAGTACAGGCGGCAGGAGGGTCACTTCAGGAAATTCGAGAGGAAGATGATGAGGATGGCCACGGGAGCGAGGTAACGGATGGCGCAGTAGAGGGCCGGGAAGCAGCGTGTATTTACTATGCCGCCGTTCGTGAGTTCGTCGCGGACATCCTCGCGCTTCATTTTCCAGCCTACGAAGAGGACCACGAGAATGGCTCCTGCGGTAAGAAGGATGTTGGAGGAGAAGGCGTCGATGGCACCGAAAGCATTGATGCTGAACACGCTGACAAGACCCAGAACCCAGATGATGACGAAAGCGGCTGCGCAGGCGGAACGTCTGCCGATATGCCGTTCCTCGATGAGATAGGCCACCAGCACCTCTATGAGGGATACGGTGGAGGTCATCGCAGCGATGATCATCACGAAGAAGAAGATTGCGGATACTATGGAACCTATCAGCGTGGAGGATGTCGCGCCCATACTGATGAATACGTTAGGGAGGGTCTGGAAGATAAGGCCCGGACCTGAGCTCGGCTCGACGCCGGAGGCGAACACGGCAGGCATTATGGCGAAGCCGGCGAGTATGGCGAACATCAGGTCGGCGACAGCCGTACCGGCACCGGTGGCGAGGAGGTTTTCACTTCGCTTCACATAGGAGGAGTAGGTCAGGATGATGCCCATTCCAAGAGAGAGGGAGTAGAAGCTTTGGCCAAGAGCGAAAGCGAAGGTCTTCGGGGTGAGCTTGGAGAATTCAGGTCTGAGGAGGTAATCCACTCCCCTTTCGGATCCCGGCATATTCAGGGAATAGATCATTATCAATACTATCAGCACGAAAAGGGCCGGAATGGAGAATTTGCTGAATTTCTCGATACCGCTCTTGACGCCGAAAGCGACGATGGCAGCGGAGATTCCGAGGAAGACGGTGTTATAAATCAAGACCTTCCAGCCGGAGGGAACAAATTCTCCGAAGTGGAGGCCGAAGGATTTTACGAAGTATTCGCAGGCCCAGCCGCCGACCACGCTGTAGTAGGAGACTATTATGGTCGGGGCGAGTATGGAGATGATTCCGAGGACTTTCCAGCCGGTGCCGGGAGCAAGGGCTTTCACTGCTCCGATGGCATTGGCGTGGCTGCGGCGGCCAATCACGGATTCGGCGAGGAAGATCGGCAGGGACAGCAGGAAGGAGCATAGGATATAGACCAGCACGAATGCGGCGCCACCATATTCGCCCGCCATATAAGGGAATCTCCAGATGTTTCCTAGTCCGATTGCCGACCCGGCAAATGCCATAATGACGGCTGCCCGGCCGCCAAAATTCTCTCTTGTCTCCATAGATAATACTGACTAACTTCGATAAAGGTAGTTATTTTCGGGGAAAGGGCCAAGTATCTGACAAGAATTTGAAAACATCGATTCGGTGGCGGTCTGTTCGGTTTATAACCGCAAAAAGGAGTTGTTCTTGTGGACAGGATTACCCGAGGCTCTCAGTCCCCCGTGTAGAAGCGAATCAGAGACTCGATGGCGCGATGGCAGACAGGGCAGAACGCCGGAGCGGAGTTGGTGCGCATACGGCAATCTTCACAGGCCCTCCATACACCTTTGCTCTGGTATCCGGCCCCCTCGACGAGTCCGACCCCGTCCTTTCCCAGCATATCCTCCCACTTGGAGCCGAAATCCGCCCGGGTGGTGATGTTCCGCTCCCAAGGCTCGGTGTCGGGATAATAATACTCGACGAACTGATCGTCGTAGGCGTATTCGTCCGCCAAGCCGGCGAAACTGTGACCGAACTCGTGCACGACCACCGGGGCGAAAGCCGAGTGATGGGCAGTCGTGAGAGTATAGGAATTGTAAATCCCTCCCCCACCGTAAGTATCAGTGTTTGCCAGGATTATGATATGCTCGTACGGCACTTCTGAAAGAATGTCATGCATACGGAAAAGTTCGGGAGTGGTGAGGTAGCGGTCAGAATAGAACGTATCGAAATGCGAACCCGCGACCGTGCTTTTCCACACCCCCTCGCGAGGCACGCTCACCCCGCTGTCCATAGACGGAACACCAAGAGCCACGATATTGAAGCAGTCACGCATCGACCCGAAAGGCTCGTGGGCGAAAAGGCTCTCTACAGCGGCCTTGGCATCCTTGTAGAAAAGCTCCATCTCGGAGGACGAATACCCTTCGGCAAGAATCACCACGTCTATCTTCTCCTCCGGAGAGCCGCCGTGGTGCAGGACCCTCCATCCGTCACCATCCTCCCCGGCAGCGGCACCCTTGCCGGACACCCAGCCTCCCGCAGGCTTTATCAATATGTCCCGTGGATCCACGGAATGAGACATAGACGCGACTACGTTATCGTGAAAATCAAACAGTTGCACGCACACCTCAACCGGACCGACAGGCATCGGCACAAGAAAGACGTTCTCGAAACTCCGGCGCACCCGCGTAGCCTCTTCCGTAGCCTGCCACTCCTGGAAGAGAGTGGAGAACGAGGTCCGGTACAGGGTGTCCCCGCTGGCCTTGTCGGTCATCGTTATCTGGCCGTTGCCCCGGAGCGGGAGAGAGTCAAGATTGACCCTGCGCCCCGCCCAGCCATCAAGGCTCTTCAGATGCGCGAGGGCGATGTCACAGGTCTTGTCGGTGCCGGAGAAAATGTAGTCAAGACGCAGAGTCCTGTCCTCAAGACGCCCTCCGGCGAACGTCGCGGCATCCAGGCTGAAAGCAAGCAGAATGCACGGCAAGATGAGAAAAATCCTTTTCATATCCGGTAAATATACCCAAAAAGATTAAGAACCTGTATAAATATCGGTAGTATTGCACTACAGAAACCATAAATTCCACATTAGCGGTATTATTTGCCGGAATACAGGTTACGGCAAACAAAAATGGCGACTTTATCTTTGCGATAAAATTAATTGAATATGAAAAG
>CAVIJA010000052.1:0-3538 GCA_963643135.1 Alloprevotella sp.
GGCAGGACTGTCGGTCACCCAGATAGCCAGCTGCACCGGCCTCTCCGAGGAGGAGCTGCTGGCTCTGCGGCGAAATTAGCACGGATAGAACAGAGGTAAGGAGTCTCGCGATGCTTTTGTGTTGAGCGAGACGCCTGCTTGTTCCGTCATCACGTAAGCCCTCCAACAGTCGCGCGCCCCCCCGTCATTGCCGGCTCGACCGGCAATCCCTTCCCTGCAGTAAGCGTTAGATGCCCGATCACGTCGGGCATGACGGGAAAGAGGTGAGATGCCCGATCGAGCCGGGCATGACGCAGAGTCGGGCAGGACTTTCCTTATGGGCAGTAAAAATCCCGGTGGCCGTTGAGGGTCACCGGGATTATGCGTATAATAGTCAAATACTAAGGTGTTTTAACCAAAAGGTTATCTTACCGGTCGCTCTCTCCAAGAACTAGGCATTTGCGCAGAGTCTGAAAATGCTGTCAAATAGAAGCAGCCAGTGGACGAACCTGGGTCGACGAACAAATCCGGATTATTCGCTCTTTCGTAAAGATGATACTTCACCCCGTTGATTATTGTATATGGGGATTCACCTCTGAGGTTGGAACACCAGCCAAAAGTAGATCCGAAACTAGTAACCTTTCGATTGTTGTCAAAAAGGGAGACCGGTACGGTCTGAAGTTTATCGCAATCCAAAAATGTAGAATGGAAACCACTTACATTAGGACAATTGTCGAACAGTCCCTCCGGAATGCTACTTAAACTGTCGCATTCATAAAATGTAGCCGAAAAATTATCTATCTTTGGATTGTTTGCGAACAAATTTTCTGGTATGGCCTGAAGATTCGTACAATAAGCGAACAACCAGGCTGCAGACTCCATCTCCTTGCATCCAGAGAACAGATTCTCCGGGATAATAGTCAATGAACTACACCCCCTGAAGCAGGAATGGAAGTCGGTTGCCTTTTCGCAAGCCGAGAACATACCTTCCGGGAGTGAAGTCAAGGCCGAACATTCATAGAAGGCCTGCCTGAACGATGTCACATTCCCGCAATATTTGAATAGTCCATCAGGGATAGTCTCCAAGGCTTTACAAGAGTAGAAAGCCCATTCAAACGAAGTCACTTCGGCAAAGGCCCCCGTCTCATCAGCCGGAATGCTCTTTAGTGCACCGAATCTTTCAAAGGCGTTATTCATATTTTTCAATCCGGTGCTCCCCCATTGCTTTACAGCGGAGATTGTAGAGCGATAGCTTTCCGGCATAGTACTACCTGAACAAAGAGCCGTTACTTTACCGGAAACCCGTATCTCATATTCTGTAGCTTTGTCAGCGTTATATTTATGAGATGTGGTTTTGCTTTCATAGTAAGACCCCCCAACACTCACATTCTTCTCGATATGCTCCACCATCCCATCGCCCCAATCCACATAGCAGTCGATCTCTCCGGCGAGAGGCAGATAGATGGTAAAGTCATTGGCGAAGGAAGCCTTGCCGACGAAGACCATATCCTTGAGTTCGTCCGCCGTCTTGCTGGACTGCAGGACTTCGAGGCTGCCGAGCCGCACGACTGGGGCGCCCTCGGAGTAGAGTTCCACGGCAGCGCTGCGGCGCTCGGTGCCGTTGTTCTCATTCACTTTGATCTTAAGGCTGTATTTGCCCGTCTCCTTGCTGTCGGCTTCCACCGTGGCACTGAACCAGTCGGCATCGCCCTGGTTGAGGGAGAGTCCGCGCGATGATTTGACATCCACAGTGAACTCTCCGCCCTCGGCAGGGGCTACGATGAGGGTCTTGCTGATGCTGAAGTAGGCCGAGGCCTGATTGATCACGATTTCCTTGCAGGCTTCGCCGTTGCCGTTGACCGGATAGATATACACCTTGCCCGTGCGGGAGGCGTCGCCGTTGTTCTTGCTCACGACTACTGAGAGGCTCGCCGCCCGATCTTCGGCCTTGGTCTGCGCAATGCTGAGCCATCCGGCATCAGAGGTCGCGACCTTGGCCGTGTAGTCGAAGTTGACGGTGAACGGGATCTCCACTGTCCCGCCCTCGGTGGCGATGCTGTATTCAAGGCCGGACGGGAAGTTGATCTTGCGCTCGCTGAAGTTGATGACGTACAGGCGGGTGTAGCCGTTGCCGTTGTCGGCTAAGACATTGATATACCCGTCAGTGTACGGAGTCGGAGCGGTGACTTCTATCGTACCCTTGTCGGCGGAACTGCCCTTGACCTTCACCACATAGTTCCCGTCGGAAGAGGCTGAGACCCGGCTTGTCTGCGTGAAGCCGTTGACCGTGTATCCGATGACTATCGTCTCCCCGGCGGAGATGACGGCCTCGTTGTCCTTGATGTCAAAATCCAGGCTTATCGGGGAGGACATCGGGATGGTCAGCTTCGTGCCGTTGGCAAGCGTGAGATAGAGGTAGAGGCTGTCGTAGGTGACGGCGCTGAACATCGAGTCCCCCTTGTCGCCTTTGGCAGTGCTGAGTTTCGTCCAGGTCTGTCCGCCGTCGTAGGATATGTACCACCAGTTGTCTTCTATCTTCAGCTGAGGGGTGATGCCATCCTTCCCGTCGGAGGCGGAGGCCTTGACCTTGTTCCCGCCCGCATCGAGGAGCCATTCTCCGTCTATTGTCCAGTAGTATAGCCCGTCCGTGTCCTTGGACACGCTTATGATCGGAGTCAGCCCGTCCGCTCCGTCCTTGCCGTGGTAGATGGTGATGCTGCCGCTCTTTGTGAAGTTGATGCGGTAGCCGACCTCTTCGCCCTCTTCGATGATGGTCTCCACAGAACTTACGTAGTCTTTGTCTTCCAGAGCTTTGACTGCTGTCTGCAGGGCGGAGATATCCTTGTTCATCTGGGCGCACAGGGTCTCGAGTTTGCTCAGGCGGGAATCGATTTCATCGACCCTGGTCTGCAGGTCGTTGAGTTTGCTGCATCCCAGCAGCATCAATGGCACGCAGGCCATCAGAAATAGTTTTTTGATCATAAATTTTTTCTGTCTTCTGCCCCCCCCGAAGATTGTCTGGCACAAAGAAAGTGTGGAGCTTGTTCACTTTCAACTATATATGTTCGGAGCCGAACCCGAATCCGGAGCCGAACACGCAAATGTAACCAATATTCCGGAAGACGTCAACACTTTCCGTCATTGCCGGCTCTCTTTCCGTCATTGCCGACCTGCTCGGCAATCTCTTTCCTGCCGACAGCGTTAGATGCCCGATCAGGTCGGGCATGACGCAAACCCCGTCATTGCCGGCTTGACCGGCAATCTTCTCCCTGCCGACAGCATAAGATAAAATTTTTACGTTTCTTATCTCAAGTTTTTATGTTTCTTATTAGAATTGCTGTTTCCGTATAGCGAGCTAACGAAAAAGATGCTATGTTTGCGGAACGGTCGCCGGACGGGCCGGAGACCTGAACAATCGTCAAACCTAACAATGATCGAATTATGAAAACTTCGCAACAGCCACGCTACGTGGATCTCCGGTCGGATGCCGGATTCAAGGCGGTATTCGCTGACCGGGGCAACCGGGAACTCCTCCGCCAGACACTCAACCTCCTGCTTC
>CAVIJA010000053.1:0-3317 GCA_963643135.1 Alloprevotella sp.
GTTTCTTTATCAGGGCTTTTTAACTTTTTTAGCAGCTTAGGCTGCGGAATTTAGGCAATATTTTTTACTTGCGAAACTTGAGTGGATATATTGAATTCAAAGAGCTATTGGTTATGAAGAAGGCTTGTATTGCTGCGATATTGGCCGTTGCGGCCGCCTTGACGGCGAATGCGCAGACCGGAGACTGGACGGGGAAGCTGAAGGTGTCGGGGGTGGAGCTCGCGCTCGTCTTCCACATCGGGGAAGAGTCCGCCACGCTCGATGTGCCGGACATGGGTGCGGGAGAGATCCCGGTCGAGGTCTCCAGAGACGCGACCGGAAGCATCACGCTGAATGTGCCGGCGATTGGCGCTTCGTTCCGGGGATTGTGGGCCGGGAAGGTCATCGCAGGGACTTTCACCCAGCGGGGGATGTCGCTGCCGCTGACACTCTTGCCGGGTGCGCCCCTCATCAGGCGGCCGCAGACTCCGGTAGGACCGTTCCCCTACACCACCGAGGAGGTGGCCTTCGCCAACGGCGACGCTGTACTGAAAGGCACGCTGACGCTCCCCGAGCACTGCGGGCGGAGTACTCCCGTGCTGATTATGGTTACGGGCAGCGGTCTCCAGAACAGGGACGAGGAGATATTCAGCCACAAGCCCTTCGCTGTCATCGCCGACGCCTTCGCGAAGGCGGGGATAGCGACGCTCCGCTACGATGACCGCGGATTTGGGGAATCGACGGGAGATGTCGTCCTGTGCACGACCGAGGACCTCAAGAACGACGCCCTGGCCGGAGTGCAACTTCTTAGGAGCCGTTTCGACAATGTCGGGATCATCGGGCACAGCGAGGGAGGGACCATCGCGCTTATGCTCGCGGCCGAGGGACAGGTGGATTTCGCCATAAGTCTGGCGGGGATGGTCGTCTCCGGAGCCGAGACTCTGCTCGACCAGAACAGGCGTGCCTATCAGAGCGCCGGGCTGGGAGAGGCAGAAGCCGAATCATTCACCCGCCTTCTCTCCGACACTTACGAGGCCATAACATCCCGCTCTCCGCTTCCTTCGGCGGACGACTATGGTCTGTCCGAGGCTCTGAAGCAGAACTACAATCTGGCAGTGAAGCAGCTGCGCACGCCATATATGGAATACTTCCTGGGGCTGGACGTGTCGCGGAGTCTGTCCGGAGTCACCTGCCCAGTCCTGGCCCTGAACGGCAGCAAGGACACCCAGGTGGACTGCAAGCGCAACCTCGCTGCTCTCCGGGAGGGGCTCCCTTCCGATGGCAGGAACGTCATCCGCGCCGAGGAAGGCCTCAACCACCTTTTCCAGCACTGCGTCACCGGCGAACTCTCAGAGTATAAGGAGATAGAGGAGACCTTCTCTCCCGAAGTCCTTGCCGAGATGATCGCCTGGCTCCAGGCGCTCTGACTTGACCCCCGCATAGAGCTGACAGAAAAACAGATTGTGAAATGGGAAACAATATCGTGACAGATTGGGCCAAAGGCCTCAACTGTTCCATTACCGTGTGCGACAGCAACGGAGTAATCATATATATGAACGACAGGGCGGTGGAGCAATACCGCAAGCGCGGCGACCTGATAGGCCGCAACCTGTTCGACTGCCACAACGAACGCTCGCAGGAAATTATCCGGGAGCTCTTGGCGACCGGAGGTTCGAACTGCTACACCATCGAGAAAGAGGGGGTTCATAAGCTGATATTCCAGAGTGCCTGGACTCTGGACGGCAAGGTGGCCGGCCTTTGCGAAATATCCATCATCACACCTGAATCTATGCCGCATCATATCCGCGGATAGAGAGTCTCCCCAGCCGTCAAGGAGCGTGATTACATATCCTCCAGAGAAAGGCATCCGGAGATGATCTCCTGCCTGCCGAAGACACTTTCGCTCAGGTCCTCCGTCTTCTGAGCCATCAGCGCCGGAGAATACTTCTTCCTGTTCCTCTTGACCTCGTAGGCGTGAACCTTCCCGTCAAGGGAGACTGCGACTATGTCTATCTCATTCTCCTGTGCGGTATTGGCATTCCCCCGCCTGGAATGCCACCAGCCCCCTATCTCAAGATACTGCTGTGACTCCATCATCTTCTGGCGGAACCATCTCTCCAGAACCCTTCCGGAATATGCAGCGTAGTCGTTTTTGATTATATCTGCGAGCGCAGAGTAGTTCTTTATCTCTATCAGCGTGCGGTACCTGTCAAAATACCTGAACCAGAAGCGCAGGAACACATCGTTTATCTCGTAGCGCACGGCCTTCGAGGTCTCCGAGGACCTTATCGGCCTCTTCTTGCTGATGAGTCCGTAGTCCTCCTCGAGAGTCTTCATCTGTCCGCCGAGACTCTTCTCCCCGAGCATCCCCTCTATCTGCGGCAGGCAGACCTCTCCCGAAGCTATGATCCCCAGGATCGAGAAATAGGTTCCGTAGTTCTTTCCGAACTCCTGTATCAACATATTCTTGCCCTCCTCGAAGAACTGCGAGTCCGGGCGGGTCATATAATCCACCATACTCTCCATATCCGTGCATCCGTTGTCAAGAAAAAGCTCGACATACTTCGGGACTCCGCCGGTGAAGCAGTAGAGCGCGAGCAGGTCGTCATTGGTGTAATCTGTCTTGTAGTCCGCGAGGATCTCCTTCATCACATCCGTGCGGAACGGATCCAGCGTGATGCTGAGGTCAGCGCGCCCAAACAGCGGCTGCTTCCCGTCCTTGAATATCTTTTCCATCAATGTGAACACCGAACCGCTGACCACGAGATTTACATTGGAGAGTCGCCTCTCGCGGTCCCACACATCCTGAATGTCCGAATATATGGAAGGATTGACATAGAGGAAATCCTGAAACTCGTCGATGAAGAGATTGAACCGACGGTGCTTCCCGATGCTGAGCAGGAGTGCGAATATGTCCTTGAAGTGGTATATCCCCTGAGGAACGAATTCCCCGAGAGACTTTCGTACAGCCTCCGAGTACTCTGCGCAGAGATCGGCCTCCGCCTTTTTTGAGACGAACAGATAAACCGAATCCGTGCCCTCCATAGAGAGCCCTCCGAGAGTCGTTTTCCCGATTCGTCTGCGCCCCTTGAGCACGGTCATCTTCGAGAACTCCTCGAAAGATCGGGTCTGGATGTCCTTGAGCAGCCCCAGCTCATATGTCCTGTCGTAGTATTTCATCTTTTCAGGTGATTAAAAAGTTTATGTCCGTAAAGTTTACCGTCATAAACTTTGCAAATATATGAATTATTCCACATCCTGCGAGGAGCGTAGCGAGAAAAATCATAAATTTGTTTGTGAAGAAGGAGCGTACCGGGGTACGTGACTGATGAACAAAT
>CAVIJA010000054.1:0-3135 GCA_963643135.1 Alloprevotella sp.
TGAATTTAGAACAAAAAGACCAGCAAAAGTACCAAGTTATTTTTTAGGAATTACGCGAGAGGGGCTGGCTGAAAAACTTTCCAGCCAGCCCCTCTCGCGTTTGCTCTGATTCAGAGCGGAATCACTACTCCACTGCCTTCAGCGGTGTCAGGGTGACAGGCCCGAGCAGGCCGGAATCCTCCACGCCCCATCCGGCCGCCGAGAAGAATCCGTCTTCTCCCCTGCTCTCGCGGGTACGTGCGGCGATATTGGCATTGTAGAAGATTCTCCACACCTCGCCCCTGCGGTCCATATCGGCGATGCGGTTCTCCATCGAAGAGGAAACCCTCACGCGGAGTTCGCCGCCTCCGGCGGCCTGCTCAGGGGTCAGAATGACGCTATAAGGCTTCTTGAATACGGTTCCGAGATACTCTCCGTCAAGCCAGACGGCGGCGCTCTCCCTCACGTCGCCAAGGTCGAGAGCCCAGGCCCGGAAGTCCGGAGAGCAGGCCGGAAGAGTCGCGACATATTCGGCGCTTCCGGAGAAAATCTCGTAGTCGTGTCCGTACTTCGTCCAGGAGCCGAGAGCACTTACGGTCCTGTCCGCAGGGAGTTTCGGGCCTCCGATAGTGAAATGCAGCTTCCAAGGGCCTTTGACCGCGACAGACTCGGCGGCGGCCTCGTAGAATTCGTATTCCTGCCCGGAATACTTCCCGGAGAAAGTCTCGAGGATATAGGATTCGTCAGGAAGAATCTTCATCAGAACCTCCCTGCGGCCGCCTTCGGCCTCCCGCGACCTTCCGTAGCCGGACTTCCCGGTCATAGGATTGTAGATGCCCACCGTGCCGCACACTGCATCCAGCGGCACCCAGGCCTCGACGGTCTCAGGCGTAGGGTTCTTGACGAAATAGTACTTGCCGCCGTCGTCCTTGACCCTGCTGATGCACTGCAGTCCGAGGTCATACATAGTCTCGCGGCTCACTCCGGCGAGTTCGAGCATAGCGGAGAGGTCTGAGGAGAGCAGGAAACGGCCCTTGCCGCATTTCGCCTCGCGGACTGCGCCGTCCCCCTCGAACTTGAGGGAGGAGCTGAGCTTTGCGAGCCTTGCCCTGCGCGACTCCAGGTCATAGAGTCCCGGCACGTCCGCAGGAAGGGCGTTCTCGACCAATACGGTGGCTCCCCTGCGGGCCATATCGATCAGCTTCTCGAAAGTCTCGAGCTGCATCTTGCCGCACTCCGGGATGACTATGGTCCGATAGGCGGTCCCTTCATTTGTGAGGATTCTGCCTCCCGCGACCTTCACGTTCTCAAGAAGCATCCTGTCGGTGATATAGTCCCAGGTATAGCCCTTGTCGTACAGAGCCGTGGCGGACGCGCCGATTGCGCTCTGGACAGGAGTGTTCTGGTTCATATGGTAGAGCAGCGGCTCGCGTCCGCGTTCGGACAGCAGGTCGGTGGCGTCGAAGAAGAGCAGGATGTCATTGTCCGGCCGTCCCGCCTGGAGGAAGGACTGGCAGCGGGCCACATAGGCGTTGAACGCCCCGAAATCCTCCCAGAAACTGTTGGTCGGCTGGAAATGCACTGCGGCATAAAACATCCATCCCGGCCACGGGGCGTCGTTCGGCGACATACAGGTGCCGTGATAGAATATATGGTTCACGCCGGAGAGCAGATATGTGTCGACGGAGGTCTTCACGTCCCCGAGCGTAGAACGGAAATGGTCGTTGAGCCAGGTGGCGGACTCCGAAGATGTGAGAGGCTTGTCCGTGACGTGCGCGGCGGAAGAAGCCGTTTTCATCCCGATGATGCTGCGCCCCTCGGTCTCCGGGACGTCGCTCACGGCATAGACATCGAGGATGTTGGCCGGAGAGCCGTGTGCCTGGTTGCGTATGCCTTTGCCCTGCGCCGCGGCCCAGTGCTGCCAGCGCATAGAATAGGTCTCGATGAGAAGCTCCCCGATGGTCTCGCGATAGTCGAACACCACTCTGTCGCTCCTGTCCCTGTCCGGGCTGAGTCCGAGCAGTTCAGGCATATGTTCCTTGAGGTCATAGCCCCGGCGGGACTTGAACTCGGCGAAGAAATTCTCCGTCCAGTCGGAATTGCCCACGGCGTCGTCGACCTCATAGGAGTCGTTGAAATAGTAGCGTATGCCGCTTACGTCATAGCCTTCGAAAGCTTCGTCGAACTTCTTGAGGTAGCGGTCGATGGCATCCGCGGAGAAATGGTCTATCACATCGCCCTCCCCTCCGGGGCCGGCCCTCTCAACCATCTTGCCGTGCCATCCGAGGAAGAGTTCGCAGACGGTCCAGTCGCCTCCCTCGGGAGCCATCCAGTCGAGCGTCCCGTCTTCGGCCACCTTGGAAGTCAGATCCTCATAGCGGCCGTCCGAACAGTTCGCAGTCACGGCGATCAGCGGAAGCGGGAGAGGATAGCGGACCTGCTCGAAAGCGTGCTGCTGGAGGCTGTCGTTGGCGACAACGGGATATTTCATATCCTTTATGTCCATCCCGGTCCCGAGGGTTCTCACCATAGGCTTCTCGACATATTCGACTTTCTCCTGAAGTCTCTCGCCTCCCCTGACCTCAAGGGTCTTGGAGGCCAGGTAACGGCAGGCGTAGTCGGGAGTCACCCACGGGCCGCCGAAAGGCCAGCCGGAGGCGTTCGCGAGGTCTATTCCGAGGTCGATGTCCTCGGCAGCGCGGAGCGTATAGGCAAACAGGTCCATCCAGTCCTTGGAGAGATAGTCCCTGTATCTGTCTTCGTAACCCTTCGCCCCGTAGATGGTCGTGACTTCCATTCCGCCCAGCCCGGCACGGGAATACTGCCTCATCATAGTATCGATGTCGGCCTCCCCCACCGCGCTTGCAGGCCACCACCAGCGGGTCCAGGGCTTTGTCTGTCTGGTGATTTCCGGCCAGGAGAGTTCTCCGGTCTCCTGCTTTGACGTGGAGGCCCCGCCGGAGGAGCAGGCCACCACCATCGCGGCTCCCAGTATGGAAAGAGCCGCCTTGATTTCGGTCATTGTGTTCATAATGCCAATTTAGTCATTATTTTCATCATTACCAACTCAAGTTTCGCAAGTAATAAAGTTTGTTGAAAAACAAGCATTGTGCAGGTACTTGCAAAACTTTTCCTCCCGCACAAGCTTCGCTTATT
>CAVIJA010000055.1:0-2663 GCA_963643135.1 Alloprevotella sp.
GAGCGGCAAACGGGACTCGGACCCGCGACCTCAACCTTGGCAAGGTTGCGCTCTACCAACTGAGCTATTTCCGCAATCTTTCCGCCACCGTTTCCGGCTTGGGACTGCAAATATATGAAGTTTTTTTGTTTCCGCAAAATTTTTGTACGAATTCCGGGAAAGGTTTTCAGCGCACGTAGGAGAGGAACTCGCTGCGGACGCGGGAGCTGGTGCGGAAAGCGCCGGTGAGGCAGGTGGTGGTCATCTCCCCGGACTTGCGGGAGCCGCGGCCCTCCTTGCAGAGATGCCGTCCGCGCATCATCAGCGCCATACCCCGGGGAGGATTGTCCTCTCCGAGCGCCGCCGTCAGCATATCCACCACATCGTGCACCAACCGCTCCTGCACCTGCAGGCGGGAGGCGCAGTAGTCCACCACGCGGCCTATCTTCGAGAGTCCGAGGATGCGCCCCTTGGGGTTGGGCAGATAGGCGAACCAGTATTCGCCGAAAAAACTGCGGCAGTGGTGCTCGCAGACGGAATAGAAAGTGCCGCTGTCCACGACCATATCATCGTAGATGATGCCGTCCTGCCCGTTGGGGAAGGTGGTGATGACGGGAGCCCGGTCCGGGTCATAGCCCCGGAATATCTCCGAAAACATCCGGAGCATCCTGTCCGGAGTATCCTGCAGACCCACGCGGTCCGGATCCTCACCTATGTATTCGAGCAGTTCGCGGATGTCCTGCCTTGCCTGTGCTTCTGTAATCATCGTACAATATTAATCTGCCCGCAAAAATACTCAAAATAACGACACCGCGCCACCCGGCGTCACCGCCCGAAACTGCCGGGAATTACACTATAGCGGGCGAAACGCAGGCAAAACGCACCCTGTTTCGCCCGCTATAATGCAATTTGTGCCGAGAGAAACACTCGAACCGCAGCGTTGCGGCGAAGCGGATGCCGGCAGGCACAAGTCTGTTAAATTTTATTATTTTTGCAGGGAATGTCAAAAAACGGCCGTATGTTATACCCGATTGGAATACAGAGTTTTTCAGAAATCCGCGAAGGTGGATATGTCTATGTGGACAAGAGCCGGCAGATTTACAATCTGACCTCGACGGGGAAATACTATTTCCTCAGCCGTCCGCGCCGCTTCGGAAAGAGCCTGCTCGTCTCCACCATGGAGGCATATTTCAGAGGGAAGAAGGACCTCTTCAAAGGATTGGCGATGGAAAGTCTCGAAAAGGACTGGACGGAGTATCCTGTCCTGCATCTGGACTTTACGGGGAGCAAGTACTCCTGCATCGAAGACCTGAGAGAGAAAATCAATCAGCATCTCCGGGAGTGGGAGGCGATGTTCGGAGTGGCTGACGAATACACGACTTCGGAAGCCCGCTTCACCGCCGTGATAGACGCAGCCCACAGAAAGACCGGCAACAAGGTCGTCATCCTCATCGACGAGTACGAGAAGCCCATCATAGACAACATCGACAATGAAAAGCTCGCAGATGTTTTCCGCCGCGAGCTGCAAGGCCTCTACAGCGTCATCAAGGGGCGGGACGAGAGCATCCGTTTCGCGTTCCTTACAGGAGTGACCAAACTCGGCAAGATGAGTATCTTCAGCGGTCTGAACAATCTGAACGATATCTCGATGGATCCGCAATCATTTGACATCTGCGGAGTGTCGGAGGCGGAGCTCAAGGCGGTCTTCGACGGCAGCGTGGATGAACTCGCAGCGGCAAGCGGTCTGAGCAAGGAAGAGTGCTACGGCAAGTTGAAGACGATGTACGACGGCTATCATTTTTGCGAAGACGCTCCCGGAGTGTATAATCCTTTTAGCTTGCTTAATACATTGAAATCAAAGCGTTTCCGGATGTACTGGTTCGAGACGGGTACGCCGACATTCCTGGTGCGCTATCTCAAGAAAGGCAACTACAATCTCGAAAGCATCTCGAAAGATATGGTCCCCGCCGAGACATTGACAGGGACCAACTATGTGAACCCCCATCCGATAACCCTGATGTATCAGACCGGATACCTCACCATAAAGAGCTACGACGAGCGTTTCCGGGCCTACACCCTCGACTATCCCAACGAGGAGGTCAGGAGCGGATTCCTCAACTCGCTCAGCCAGCTTTATGCTCCGGCCCTGCTTGACAACGAATTCTCAGTGTACAATTTCGTACGGGACCTTGAGCGTGGCGACGTGGACTGCTTCATGAACCGCTTCACCTCTTTCCTCTCGGGCAACGGCTACGAGCTCCAGGGCAAGATGGAACTCTACTTCCAGAACACGATGTCGGTGATGTTCCGGATGATGGGTCTCTACGTCAAGACGGAGTACCGCACGTCAAACGGCAGGATAGACATAATCATCGACACCGACAAGTTCGTCTATGTCATCGAACTCAAACTGGACCAGTCTCCCGAAATCGCGCTCTCGCAGATAGAGGAGAAAGGCTACGCCAAACCGTTCCTCGCTTCCGGCAAGCAGATCATAAAGCTCGGCATCAACTTCTCCTCTCAGACCCGCACCATAGACGGCTGGAAGATGGCGTAGGGCCCGGCAGCTCCGCCCCGTCACCGCAGACAAAGGCCGGTCCGGACGATGTTCCCGCGCCTCCGGGGGGGGGCGCAGGAACCCCGCTCCGCCTTCGCCGGGGAGCTCATAAGGGCCTGCGAAGTGG
>CAVIJA010000056.1:0-2460 GCA_963643135.1 Alloprevotella sp.
TTTCAGTCACATCTTTACCCCTGAGCCCGAGAAACTCAAGCGCATATGGGTCTCTGACCATATGTGGTGCGGAGTTATCCTCTCCGTCCGCAAGAGCATGGCATTTTTCCGGGCTCCTGCACAGCCCGACTCTTATATGTGGGTTGCTTGCAACCTGGCGACGCAATTCACGACAGACCAGGTTTCGCGCATACACTGCTGCTCGTAGAAATAGCGGACAACCGGAATCTTCTATCGGAAGCAAGACTCTGAGGTGGGAATACGAGAGCTTGGACACAATTGATTCAGGCAAGGATTCAAATTTTGGATCCGGTGAGTCCAAAATCTTTATGGCTTTCTGGAGTGACTGAGAAATGCAGCCATCAATTAACGGCATTCAGCCGTAAACTTCCCCTCGCCGGCGTCCCTTTGAACCTTTCCGCCGTTCATTTCGGTACAATAGCCCATATTTGCACCGATAAAAGCCTATGGGGTGACGGACGGGAAAGTCAGACGGGAGAGAATACCGGGCTGAAAGCGGCAGAAAAAGACGGGCAGAAGTTAAAAAAGAGGTATTATGTATCTATATATGGATAATTGTTGCTATTTTTGCATATAAATAGCGATATATTGATATTATGGAGGTAATGAACAACTATACCACAAACAGCGATATATTGACGCTTCTGGCACTGCGGGTAAAGGAGTACCGCCTGGCAGCCCGCATGAGCCAGAAGGAGCTGGCCGAACAGTCGGGCGTGAGCCAGACAACGATCAGCCACTTCGAACAGGGCGTGAGCCGTAACCTGACCTTGGCCAATTTCATCTCCCTGCTGCGTGCGCTCGGTCAGGAAGATCGGCTCGCGGAGATCCTGCCGGAACTGCCCATGCCGCCGATGGCACTCCGGGAAATCGAAAAACTGATACCTAAACGGGTAAGGAGGAACAAGAAATGATAGAAAGTCTCGATGTGATACTGTGGGATAAAAAGGTCGGTACACTTGTTGCCAGCCGGGAGGGACACCGCAGCAAAGCCTGTTTCTATTTCGACAGCGATTATGTCCGCGACGGCTATGACATAGCCCCGCTTCGTGCGCCGGTAAAAGGGGTTGTCGCGCAGCGCGGACTGCCGGTCTATCCCGATGAAGAGCGGATCTTCGGCGGGCTGCCGTCGTTCATCGCCGATTCACTGCCCGACCATTGGGGAAACACCGTGTTCAACGAATGGGCCAAAGTACATCATATCCGTATGAGGGACTTGTCCGCTCTCGACCGTCTCGCCTATATCGGGCGGCGCGGTATGGGGGCATTGGAGTTCATCCCGCCCACTGCCGAAGAGTTGGAGACACCGTTCAAGGTGGAGATCGCCGACCTCTACCAACTGGCCCGGCAGGCTTTCGAGGAAGCCGGACGTTTCAATGTCCCGGTGTCGGGCGACCTGATGGTCGAGAGCCTGTTCAAGGTGGGAACGTCTGCGGGAGGACGGCGGCCAAAAGCTGTGGTCAACGTCAATTTCGAGGAGGGCCAATGTTACTCCGGCCAGGTGGCGACCCCTTATCCGGGCTACACGCCGATGATCGTCAAGTTCGACGAACACCAGAAGATGCCGACGACACGGATAGAATACAGCTATTACCTGATGGCCGTGGACGCTGGGCTTCAGATGATGCCGAGCCGCCTGCAGGAAGGCGAGCAGACAGCGCATTTCCTGACCGAACGTTTCGACCGCCGGAACGGCAAAAAGGTGCATATCCAGACGTTGGCGGCCATGAACCCCTCGGCGGATTCTTACGAAACTTTGTTCGATACGGCCTTCCGCATCGGCGTGCCGCCGGGGGAACTCCGGCAACTGTTCCGCTCGATGGTGCTGAACGTTCTGGGAGGGAACGTCGATGACCATAACAAGAATTTCAGCTTCCTAATGGGCAATGACGGGCGTTGGCACGTTGCTCCGGCCTACGACTACACGTTCTCGGTCGATCCGGACGCGCCGTACTACGTCAACCGCCACAGCATGACGGTCAACAACAAGACGGAGGGCATTACTGCAGCGGATCTGCTGGAAGTAGCCCGCCGGTACGATATAAAGACTGCGGAGCCGTTCATAGAAAAGGCCATAAGCATCGTTTCGCGTTACTCGGAGTACGGTCGGGAGGCCGGTGTCGGCGAAGAATGGATAAAGACGATAGAAAAGGAAATCGCCGCACGGGTGGAGTGCGTGCGAGGCAACCGTGCCAGGTGAAACAGGCTGACCGGGAACGGCACAACGGCAAGGCCAAGTTCACCACTCCTCTCACTGGCGCTCAGAAGGATCGATAAATGTACACAGGCATCGACCAGACTAAAAGTCAAACCCTACGCGAGCGCCTAAAACAGGGCAATCATCAACCTTTTGTGTGATGAACTGTACGGAAACTCCTGTCTTGGGAGTAATTCCAAACCGTGCGCCGACGCCTCCCGACACGAATAATTGAGATTCAC
>CAVIJA010000057.1:0-2126 GCA_963643135.1 Alloprevotella sp.
CAAATGGAAAAACAGGTCGCGCAGGGACTGCGCTCCCGACCTTGTGGTTATACCGAATTTTGTCAGTAAATTTGTACTGGCAAGGCACTTCTGAAGTCCCTCTGAGTTACCTATGTGGGGAAGACTTCAAGACCCCTCGCCGCTTCCGGGCGCAGTCCTCCAATCCTGCATCGCCAGCCGCTATGTTCCGGCTGTCGAGAGAGAGTTTTTTGCAAACAATGTAGTATGCCGAGATTTCTGCCGAACACAAGGTTTTCAGACTGCTGGTCCTCCGTGGGGGACGTGACGTTCTACCACAGGGACGGGGTGTGCTATTTCAGGAAGAGGGCAGTCTGCGCCTATGGCGGCTCCGCCGGGCAAATTACCGCAGGGAATGTTCATAAGAGAGCGCTCGCTGCCTGGAAGGGACTGAGCCACGAAGTTCAGCTCCAATGGAACGCAATCGCTTTGTCGGTGCGTCCGCACCGGCCGCCGTTCGACGGCTCGGCGCACATAACGGGGCACAATCTGTTCGTGTCGGCTTACCACGGCTTCGCTCAGGTAGGGGACGAGCATATACCGGAACCGATGCCGTGGAGGTCGTTTCCGCCGTTCTCGGTGGAGTTGGCGGGGTGCGAGGCCGTCGAGGGAGTGCTGGTCATCCGTTTCAAGGTGAGTATGCCGCAGGAGTCCGAGCCAACCCGATTCCGGCACCACACGAAGATACAGCTGACCGCACCGGGTGCGGGGAAACGCCCAGGGTATATGAGAGTGTTCATCGCAGATGAGAACTGCGGCGGCAACGAGAGAATCGCCGTTGTCAGAGTGCCGGACTACAAGGCCGTCTGGGGACTTGATCTGACTTCCTACACGATGCACTGCCGCTTTACCCTCATTGACACTGTAACCGGCTACCGTGGCGACAGCATCGGGGGAAAGTTTGCTGTGGAAATTTAAAAGAATGCCTGGAATGCCCTCTCGGACACGTACGGGCATTATATTTGTTGCGTTGCGGCAGTTTTCACATACCGACGAGGATGAATATCAAAAATATACTTTGCCCGGTGGCGGCAATGCTCATTACCTATGCAGGCCTCGACGCCAAAATAATAGACAGACCGGCAGCCGGAGAAATCCCTTTCAGACTTGCGGGAGACAGCAGAATCTATGTCTCCGCTACAGTGAACGGTTCCGACACGCTGAACTTCCTGGTGGACACTGGAGCGTCTTCGCTTGTGCTGAACACCAATTCCCCGAAACTGCAAGGGCATATTCATAACGGCGGCAAGGCGGAGAATCTGGGAGCGTCCGGGGTGAATTCCGTTGAATACAGCAACGACAACATCGTGACTGTCGGATCAATCAAATACGAACAGGCCGGATGCGCACATATCCCTTATCCTGCCGATTATTGGGACGGTGTGGTTGGCCTCAATGCTCTCGGAGCCTTCAACGTGGAGATTAATTACGATGACTTCAAGATATACTGCTATTCCAAGGATGAGCCGATAGATGTAGCGGAGTCTCTCATCGCCTTCCCCTTTGAATACAGCTACGATGTCCCGTTCATTACGGTGCCGGCCAAAATAAACGGCAGCGTCTACGACCTGCTTCTCGAGGTGGATACCGGTTCCGACAGGGTCATTGACCTGAACACTCCTTTTGTGAACGTCCATAATCTGCTTGATACCCAGAAGCCGTTTGCCATCTCCCGCATCGCATCTTCCGACGGCGGCTCCGGAGAACTCAAGAATGTCTTTTTTGACGAGGTCAGGATTGGACAGTATGTCCTGCCTAAAGTAGCGGGAGCATTCTCGACATTGACCGAAGGAATGCAGAGCAAGAGCGACATCGACGGCACGCTTGGCAACAACTTCCTCAAGCGCTTCAATATGGTCATCGACTTTGCCGGACAGACAATCTATCTTCAGCCCAACAACTACCTCTATACCCCTTTCTACGACTTTCTTGTGAAGTAGGCGTATCTGCTGACATTCCACCACAATTCTATCCGCAATATCTAAAGTAATGCTTTGTATTGTGGTATGTAAAACATTGTAAATCAGAATTTATTTCGTATATTTGCAATGGGATCGTAAGGCTGTCTGACAACATCAGAAGATATGATTGTCAGGCCATCCATAGCA